>NZ_AHCB03000005.1:1200000-1931316 GCF_000238335.3 Pseudoalteromonas marina
TAACACACTACTCAAAAGCCCACTAATGGCAGTAAAAGGCGGTGTTATTGCAAGTCGCTTTAAGTCTATTTCGGTCATGTCTTTAATGGGCTACGGGTTAAATATTGCTGAAATCATTCGTGCAAAAAAAATCTCTCATATCCATTGTCATTTTATGCATGCACCACTGGCTTACTCCATTATCGCTAGCAAAATAGCCGGCGTGAGTGTGTCATCTATTGGCCACGGTCACGATGTTTATGTGAATGATGATGATTTAAAGCTTAAATTATCGTTGTGCGACTTTTCAGTTGCGGTATGTAAAGACATGGCTGTAAAACTCAGTAAATACAGCGCAGGAAAAATACAGCTACTGCATTGTGGTATTGATTTGAGCTTGTTTAATAATAAACCAAATCGATTAACAGAATCGGTTAACCTTATTTTTGTTGGTCGGTTAATTGAAAAAAAGGGGTTGCAATTTTTACTTCCGGCAATCAAAAAAATTAGCAAAAAACATTCAATCACACTAGATATAGTAGGCGATGGCCCTTTACTAAATGACCTAAAATATTTTTGCGAACAGCTAGGCATTACGAATGAGGTCAACTTTTTAGGTTCAAAAAGTCCACAGTGGTTAGCAATAAACACCAGCAATTATTCGGCTTTAATTGCGCCGTTTTGCGTGTCTAAAAATGGCGATCGCGACACGGGGCCGGTTGTACTTAAAGAAGCCATGGCCAGCGGTATACCTGTTTTAACTACTGAGCTAATGGGTGCAAAAGAAATTGTAAATGACGATGTTGGCGCTAAATGTGCGCCCTCAAGTATTACTGGTATTGAGCAAATGCTTAATGACTTTTGTGCACTAACGCCTTACCAGCGCTACGAAAAAGGGCTAAATGCAAAAAGGTTAGCGACAAAACGCTTTAATGCAAATTCGCAAGCCAAAAAGTTATCTCACTGGGTTCAAGGGATATAGGTGTTGCTATGAATGGGATTAAGCAAATTGCATACTTTGGTATTTCCACTTTATTTCTTAAAGTATTAGGGTTTGCTTTATTACCTATAACTACGCGTATTTTAAGTCAGGCAGAATTTGGTGAGCTAAATTTTTTGGTGTCTATTTCGGCAGTTATGTCGTTGTTATTGTGTTTAGGTTTACCCGATTTATTGTTTAAGCAACAAATGAACAACCCACAACATAAACGTGTATTATTCAGAGATGCATTACTAGTGTGTGCCATTGTTAGTAGTGTATTTGTGTGCTTGGTTTTTTACTGTATTGATTATTTAAGCGCGTTATTACCTGTAACGCTAAATGCACTAGATATTAAACTGTTAGCTATTAACTTAGCGCTTTCATCTCTACTTTCTATTTTATTTTGTTATTTTAGATATTACGAAATGGCAAAACAATTTTGTATTTTGGCTGTGCTTCAAGGTATGGGGCAAACACTTCTAACCATTGTTTTACTATACTTAGGCCATGGTGTTACTGGGGTAATGGCATCGGGTGTGGTGTCGAGCGCTTTAGTGTTATGCATTGCTCTAGTTTTGGTATTGAAGCCGCTGGGTATCAGTTTTAAACGTGTTTCATGGAAAATAAGTTATAAAAACGGACTTTTTTTAATCAGTATTGTTACCTCGTCTTTATTTGTGTATGCAAATAATGGGGCCGAAAATTGGTTTATAGTTGCCAGTGAGGGCAAAGAAAAACTGGCTCAATATTATGTCGCTTTACAGTTTGCCGTTATGACCTCGTTCGCTTTTGAACCTATTAGAATGTGGTGGTTCTCACGTCGTTTTGATGAATTGGCTAAAAACCGAGAACGTTATGTCGAGCTGTGTACGCTGTGTTTAGATTCGGCCATTTTACTGTGCGCGTTAATGCTTATCATCACCCCGTCTATTTTTAGTTTAGTGTTACCACAAAATTATCAGTTGCATACTTGGTTGCTACCAAGCCTTATTTTTATTGTGGTTATTAAGCACCATAGTGATTTACTCAATATAGGGTGTTACATCCATTACAATGGTGCATTTGTTACTGTGGTAAATGCAATTAGCGCATTTGCTGTGCTGGCTTTGTTAGCCGTTTTAGTTCCTCGATATAACGTATATGGCGTAGTGGTTGCACTTTGCATTGCGCAGTTAATTAAAACCAGTTTACTTATTGTTATTAGCCAACAATTAGAAAGTTTAACGTTTAGTATTACGCGTTTGCTGCCCAGCTGGGTGTGTTTTTCTTTAATATACTTTTTAAGCATTACACAAACTGCCTATTTTGAGCTTATTCAATGCATTGTTTTTATCTGCTTTTTAATTGCTTTGTTTTATAAATACAAACACGCAATTTTAGCACTTACCCAGCAAACAATGCGGGGTAAAGTGTATGATTAGTTGGTATAAAAAATATTGTCTGATGATCAACGGCTTATTTGTAATGACATTAACATTAATGCTTTACATGCGCTTTGGTCCCATTGCAGCCTTTGCTTTATTATTGTTACCTTTTGCAGGGTTTTTAGCCGTTAAAATAAGCACGGTATTTATTATTCTTTTTATACTGTTTAGCTACTTTAGGCTACATGAAGTCTTTGTTGTATTAATGCCCCTTAAAATTCCTAAAATGTTGGCCTTAGCTTCATTACTGGCTATTGCATGGCATTTATTCATTTCAAAATCGTTAAAGCCTCATTGGAGTTCAACACACTTGGTGTTTGTAATTTGGTTTGTTTGGCTCACTGTTTGCGTATTTAGTGCATCCAATAAAGGTATGGCAATAGAGTATTGGACTGGTGTGCTAGTGAAGGTTTTCATTATGGTATTTGCCATTAGCTGGTGGTTAACCCGATTTTCGCATTTTAGTTTAGTACGAATGGGCATAATGATTTCGGGTATTTCGGTGGCGTTGGTTGCACTAAGTAACAAAATGAATGGTATTGGCTTGGTTGAGGGCACGCGTGTCACTATTTCTCGTGAGTACCGCTCGCAATTAGGAGACCCTAACGATCTATCGTTAGTGTTGATGTTTCCGGTGTCTTTTTTGGCTGCAGAGTTATTTGATAAAAGTGCGAATAAATATCGTCGTCTATTTGCAGCCGTAGGATTGTTGTTAGCTATTTCTGGCGTAATAGCCACACAGAGCCGAGGTGGCCTACTGGGTATTGCTGCTATTTTAAGTTTCTTTTTGTATCAAAAAGTAAAAAACCCAATTGTAGTAGGAATGTGTGCAGCTGTTGCCATGCTAGCAATGATGGTGTTTGCAGGCATTGGTGATAGGCAAAGTGGAGGCGCAGCAGAAGACGGGGTTGATGCGTCTGCAATGGGTCGAATATATGCATGGCAAGCGGCAATTAATATGGCGCTTTCTAACCCGCTAACAGGTGTGGGAGTCGATAACTTTTACGTAAATTATTATTTTTACAGTCCGCATTGGGATGGCAAGAATCATGCAGTACACAGTACATGGTTTCAGGTGTTAGGCGAAACAGGCTTTGTAGGTATAGGTATATTTGTATTATTAATTGCCAGTATATATCGCAGCTTATCACGCGTGTATTGCATCAATGCGCTTAACCATAACGACCAAGTTGCAGTGAATGCAAATGCATTAAAAGCAGGTTTAATAGGCTTTATGGTTGCAGGTACTTTCCTAACACAAGCTTTTACTTGGCCGCTTTACATTATTTTAGCGCTAACAATCGCACTCGAAAAAATCACTGTTGAGAGCAATAAGGAATAAAACTATGATCATACACATTAAACATTGGCTTAAATGTAGCCCTCATCCTTTTGCAAAATCACTTTTTCAATTTGCAAAAACGATTCGCAATCCACAAATGATTGTTATCCCGTTTTTTCATTCATCGCTTTATTTTGTTCATCAATTTTTAAAACAATTTATACATGAATTTTTACGTATCACTTATTTTACGCCCCTTTTCAAAAGCCAAATTAAAGGCAGTAAAAAGCAGCTTTATTTATATTCAGGTATGCCGCAAGTGCTGGGTGAGCTTAATGTTGTGTGTAAAAACAACGTGAGAATGTCGGGTATTTCTACCTTTTGCGGGCGGGTAGGAGGGCAAACAACACCCACACTAACCATTGGTAACAATGTGGATATTGGTTGGCAAAATGCGTTTTCGGTAGGACGTACCATAACCCTTGAAGACGACGTTAGGTTAGCAGGGCGTGTATTTTTAGCGGGTTTTCCAGGGCACCCAGTTGATTGTGAACGAAGAGCCCAGGGGCAAAGTGATGATGAAAACCAAATTGGCGATATTATTATAAAGCGCGGGGCATGGCTTGGCACCGGAGTAACAGTGCTTGGGGGCGTTACCATAGGTGAAGGGGCGATTATTGGCGCAGGTAGTGTTGTGACTAAAAACATACCCGCCTTTAGTATTGCTGCGGGCAATCCAGCGAAAGTAGTTAAATACATAAAGGAATCATAATATGAGATTTGTTGTTTTTGCAGAGGATTGGGCAAGCCACCCCAGTAGCACTCAGCACCTATTTGCTGAACTGGCTAAAAATCATGAAGTACATTGGGTCAATTCAATTGGTATGCGAAAGCCAAGCCTTAAATTAAACGATTTAAAACGTGTATTTAATAAGTTAAAACAATTATTTAGCGAATTAAATAGCGCAACCATTGAAACGCCAGAAGCACTGCACGTTTACAAGCTCCCCGTATTGCCTTGGCATGACAACGCATTAGTAAAACGTTTCAATAAGTGGGTGTATTCTCAATACTTTAAAAATATTGATGATGAGCCTATTATTTACTGGTTAAGCGTGCCCACAGCCGAATATTTAATTACAAAACAAAAACGCGATAGGTTAATTTATTACTGCGGTGACGATTTTAGTGCATTGGCCGGCGTTGATGCGTCACTTGTTGCCCCTTGTGAAAATAGCTTGATACGAAACGCTGATTTAATTTATGTCATCAGTGCGTTTTTAATGAACAAAATGCCTAAGCACAAAACAAAAATGTTAAGCCATGGTGTTAGTTACGATTTGTTCACCTCTAAAAGTGAAATTGCACCAGAGATAAGCCACTTAGATGGCCCCATTATTGGTTTCTATGGCAGCATCAATGCGTGGTTAGATATTGCATTACTCACTGCTTTAGTCGCGCAGCGACCCAGTTATCAGTTAGTGCTTGTTGGCGATATTGTGGGGCCTACTGCGCAGTTGTTGCAATTTAAAAATGTAACGCACATTCCTGCAATTGAGCATGCTCGGTTAGCGAGTTTTTCCACACATTGGAACGTGTCTGTTTTACCGTTTGTTAATAACGAGCAAATTAGAGCGTGTGACCCATTAAAGCTTAAAGAATATTTAGCGGCAGGAAAGCCTATTGTTGCTACCGATTTTCCCGCAGTAAAACAATATAAAACAGAAATTTTTATTGGCAAAACGCATGATCAATTTATTAATAAAATTGATGAAGCCGTTAGTTTAAACACCATTGAGCGCAGCACCCTAAAATTATCGCAACAACAATTAGCAAAGAACCACAGTTGGGAGTCAAAAGCGCTAAAAGTGCAACAAGACTTATTTATTTTAAATCACGCTGTGTAGCGTGATTTTTTAAACCAAAACCCTCTAACATGTCATTTAATTAGGCCTTTGAGAGCTGAGTCTCAAAAGCCTGATCCCCGCTAATAAACTGCTTATTTTTATTAAATTCACAACAGTTGGCGCACCCTGTGCAACACCTTATGTATAGCGCGATATTTGCAGTTTAAATTATTAATTTGCAAACAAACGCCACATTTCGCATAGCAATATGCAAATAGATAGGTAGGGATTATGTTAGTTAGAGAGCAAATAAAACGATTACTTTACTTAACCTTGTACGCTGTATACACACGTGCAAAGTTATTTGTGATCCCACTTTTAGTGGTGCCTTTTGTCATTATATTGCTCACAGTGACTGCACAAAAAAAATATATCAATCATGCCACTATTTTAATAGAGGAGTCAGCATTACTTAACCCGTATCTTGATGATTTATCTTTTTCATTTGATTTATCTAATCGGATGGCAGCACTTCGTACACTCGTTATAAGCAGGAAGGTACTTATTGCAGTAGCAAAAGAAACGCAATTAGTGCCAGAAAATGCGACGCCTGCGCAAATAGAAAAAATTCACCAAGAGTTATCTCAGGCATTGTCTTTGTCGTTGGTAGGGGATGAGCTGGTACGGGTTAATTTTATATGGCATGAGCAAAGTAAAATGAAACTGGTGCTTGAAAAAGTAGTCGAGAAGTTTATAGAACGTTTACTTGCGCCCACCCGAGCATCGCTTGATAGCTCTGAGCAGTTTTTTTATCAGCAGCTGAACAGCATTCGTGATGAGCTTGAATTATCTGAAGAGGCACTTGCTGCCTTTAAATCAACAAACAGCAATACCTTGCCGGCTGTGCTGCACAGTAACCGTCAAACGTTTGATAAATTATTGAGCGATCAACAACAAAAAACAATTGTACTGTCGGGTGCGCAAGCAAAATTAAAAGCACTGGCTACTAAAATGGGCCAAGCAAACCCAATTTTAGGGCGTATTGAAGAAAAAATTATTGTTGCGGAGTCAGAGTTAAGCTTTTTAAAAACACGTTATACCGAAAAACACAGTAAGGTTACTTCAAAAAAACGAGAGCTACAAAGTATACGTAATCGCCAGCAATCACTATTAGAGAGCGCAGAAGACTTAGACCCCACCAATATTGAACAGCTATGGCAAATGGCAAACACACTGCCTAGTGGTAAAGACAATGAAAGCAGTGTTCTGGTTTCGCAAATTCTAAAATTAGAAGAGGCCAAAAATGAAGTAGCTCAACACCAACAAGAGTACGACATGCTAGAGCAACAAGTAAAACTCGTTGGTGAAAGGCTATTAGTAACCAGTGATGTAGAAAAGCAGTTAAGAAAACTAGAGCGAGATTACGATGTTAAACAATCGCTTTATAAAGATATGTTAAGCCGTTATGAAATGGCAAAAGTGACAGGCAAATTGGTTAAGTACGAAGGGCCAGATAAAGTAAAAACCATTGAACGCGCCTACAGTCCAACGCAGCCAATTAATACGTCGATAGTCGCATCCATTATTGTGGGTATTATTTTAGGTGTGTTTACAAGTAGCACAATTGTGTTTGTAGCGACCTTATTTGACAGCCACTTAAAAGATATTCAAACCATAGAAAAACTATCTTCTTTAGAGGTAGTTACCATTTTACCTATTGTTAAAAATACACCTGTAGATTTGGTGTTTAGCTCAGCGATTAACTCTATTGAACAGGGGAAATAATATGAACGTTTTACATCTAGTTCAGCACTTTAAAATAGGTGGCCTTGAAAAAATGGCCGTCACGCTAATGCAAAAAAGCCAATTTGCAGACTCAAGTGTGGTTGTATCACTTGAAGGAACGTTGGGCGAGGCTGTTGAAGGTTGGCCACAATTAGCATCGTTTGAAGGGCGGTTAATTTGTCTAAATAAGCCTGCAAAGTTTGATATGAATACGGTAAGCAAACTTACCGAGGTTATTAAAAAGTTCAATATTGATGTAATACACAGCCATCACATAGGGCCAATGTTTTATGCAAGTATGGCATGTATACGCAATAGACGAGTTAAGCATGTATCGACTATTCATGACGCTTGGTATTTAAAAAGTTTTAAGCAGCGTTTAATTACTAAAGTGCTTAACAAATTGACAAAAATTAGTTGGGTTGCTGATGCGCAGGTAGTCGCTAACGATTTTTATAATGAAACAGCTATTCAAACCGATAAAACAATACTCAATGGTATCGATTTTAAACAATTTGTTTGCGGGGATGAACCAAACGCCCGTAAGGAACTGCATTTACCGCAAGATATTAACTTAATTGGCTGTTCAGCGCGGTTAGAGCCAGGGAAAGGGCATTTTGCATTATTAAGAATTCTTAATTCATTGCCCATTTATACAGAACTTGTATTTGCTGGTAGCGGTAGTTTACATGCTGAATTGGTGGAGTATGCCACAAAGCTTGGCATTAAAGATCGCGTTCATTTTTTAGGTAATGTACAAAATATGCCGCTATTTTATTCAGCAATTAATGTGATGTGTCTGTATTCGCAGCGTGAAGGGTTACCGCTATCTATTTTGGAATCAATGGCGTGCGGAAAAAGCATTGTTGCTACCGATGTAGGCGGAATTAAAGAGGTACTAACCAGCGAGCAAGGCGTGCTCGTAAAGCCTGGTGATGAGGTTGGGCTCAAAAAAGCGCTGATTGAAGCCATTTATATAAAACATGGAGAGTGCATTCGTCAGCACGTATTTTCAATCGCAAGTGCTACAAAAATGAGTGCAGAGTACGACCACTTTTACAACGGTATTACATCGTGAGGAAAATATAATGACTTATTTATTAATAATATTAGCGGTGTTAATTGCGTTAGTTATATACCACCACGTGGGCTATGTAGCACTTTTAAAGTTATTTAGTCATGGTAAGCGTAAGCGATTAATTAGTGCAAAAAATACCAAAGCAACCACCCATTTTGGTATTTTGATTTGTGCCTACAATGAGCAAGATCACATTAAAGAAAAGTTACATAATTTGGGCGCCATGCTTTACAACACAGATATGTATGCGATTCATGTATACCTTGATGGTTGTACAGACAAAACATACGAAGAAGCGATGCTTGCCCAGGCTCATTTAGCAACACAACACGTTGAGTGCCATTTGCACTTTAATAAGCATAATCGTGGAAAGGCACATGGTATTAACGAATTAATTAAGCTAACCAAAACGAATTACGATGTTTTATTGTTTACTGATGTAAGCGCGTTATTAAGTATTGATGTACTGAATAATATTGATGCTGATTTTAAAGATAAAAAAATTAATGTTATTACCGGGGTGTATGTTTTAGATGAACAAGCCACACAAGAGCAAAAGCATTACTGGCAATATCAAAACAACGTTAAAAGTATGGAGTCATCTTTAGGGGCGGTGATTGGTGTGCCAGGTGCGATGTTTGCCATTCGTTCACAGTACACAGATTTACTGGATGAAAGTGCCATTAACGACGACTTTATTTTATCAATGAACGCATTAAAAAATGGCGGTAAAGCAATTGTAGATAAAAACATTAATATTGTTGAAAGAGAGTGTGATGAACAAAGTCACGACTATGCAAGACGCGTAAGGTTAGGCGCAGGTAATTGGCAGCAAATAAAAGTGCTGTTAACGCTTTTTAACCCTAGGTTGGGCTGGGTGAGTTTTAACTTTATTTCGCACAAAGTACTACGGGGTATTATGCCGTTGTTGCTGGCTTTAATTTATGTTTTGCTTTTTTCAATGGCGCTGTTTTCAAATGTTATGCTGGCAAAGTTAGGTTGTGGGGCTATTGCGTTACTTCATGGTATTGAACTGACTAAAAGGGTTTTTAGTATCACGACTAAAATACCTGTTGTAGATAAGGTTAACTATATTCTTAATGCCTATTTTTTAGCGTTATGGGGCATTATTAAATATGAAAAAGGCGATTACAAAAGCCACTGGCAGCGTGTGCATACAGGCAATAGCGAACAAAACGGTGCCATTAAGTGTGTTAAACGCGGTATTGATATATTTGGCTCCGCTTTAGGTTTAATTGTGTTGTCGCCTGTTATGTTATTGGTTGCACTAACAATAAAGCTAACTTCACGCGGGCCTGTGTTATTTAATCAGCTAAGAGTGGGTGAGAGCAGTGACAGCTTTGTTGCATTGTTTAATGTGCTTAAATTTCGTTCTATGGTTGTAGATGCTGAAGTAAAAAGCGGTGCAGTATGGGCATCTAAGGACGATCCTAGAATAACGCCAGTGGGTAGGTTTATTCGTAAAACACGGCTAGATGAATTACCGCAGCTGTGGAATGTGTTAGTAGGGGATATGTCATTGATTGGGCCGCGCCCAGAACGCCCCATATTTTATTCAAAACTAGAAAAAGATATTCCTTATTTTTCACAACGCACTTATGGCATAAAACCGGGTATTTCAGGGCTTGCACAAGTAATGAATGGTTACGATGAAAGCATTGATGATGCAAGAAACAAAATAGGCTGGGATTATGCCTATATGCTAAGTACGTCATCACCTCGTAGCTGGTGTTACATGGAATTGACCATACTATTTAAAACCCTTGTTGTTATTTTTACTGGTAAAGGCCAGTAATCAAGCATTGCATAATGCAATAGGATGTTTCAGTCTTAATTGCATTATGCTCTAACTTCCCTTTCAACTATATACCCTCCATTAAAACCTATTAATTATCAGTGATTTAAAGTTGGTTCGTTTCTTGTATTAGTAATAGAGAACTTTACTCACTAATAGGTAACTACCATGACTAATTTAGCCAATTCACAAGAACAAACCGTAATTTCGCTTCCTGCTGATTTTTCAGGCTTTACCGTAGACGGATTTAAAGATGAATTTGAAGGGTTAGTGGGAACAGACACTAATTTTATTATTTTAGACTTTTCAAAAACAGAGTTTATAGATTCGTCTGGTATTGGCGCAATTGTGTTTTTATACAAACGAATTGAAAAGAAAAACCACCAACTTTCTTTACTTAATGTGACGGGTCAGCCTTTCAAGTTAATGAACTTGTTAAGAGTAGATAAAACAATTCCATTTATTGATTCAATCTAACAGTTTAAGGAGAGGGATATGAAAGCACACATTTTTATTATCATTACTTTATTTTTAAGTGGGTGTGCTTCTTGGCCTGATGAAGGACAAGGAGGTTGGGCAGAAAAGTACCAAAACTACCCGTTAGATGATGAGCAAAAAGATTTAAATTACACACAGCCCGAAGAGGTGGTTCGCAGTGAATTTGAACACTTAGTGCTAAAGCTTGAGCTGTTAAAGTCTCAAGACATTAAAGCCTGTATGCCAGCACAATTGTTAAAAGCACAAATATACGAAAACCGTATACGCAGACTTATTGCAGCTCAAATGTGGGAAGATGCAGAGCACGACTTACTTATTCATTATCATGGGCTTAACCAGTTAACGCAGCATTTTGATACTGTACAAAAGTTAACTCAATGTGCGGTGGTTAAAGAGAATAAACCTGCTTTATTTAGCGTTAAAAAGCAAATTACCGATTTACTCAATAGTGATAATCAATTTGCGTTCAAGGCGTTTGAGATCACACCTAAATACGCAGTCAGGCTTGCTCAAGCAGCTGATTTAGTTAAAGAGCTTGAAAGCATTTCTATATTGCTAGTCGGTCATACCGACTCGATGGGAGAAATGGCCATCAACTATGAACTTGCGTTAAAACGCGCTGAAACGGTTAAGCATTGGTTAGTGGTTTATGGTGTGCCAGTGCAAAGTATTACAACGCTTACTCAGGGCAGCTTAAAACCTTACAGCGATGAGCCACAAACCGACTCAGTGCGTCATTCAGACCGCCGTGTAGAGGCCATAGTACTTGACGCCAACACCAATAATTTACAGGACAATAAAGCTAAATCGTTAGTGAGTTGGACCAAAATTATTAAAAGTAAGCAGGAGTAGGTTATGAGATATTTACTAACAATCGCATTATTACTTTTTTCTTTTCATGCTTTCGCAGCGACTAACGCTGATGACGATACGGTGCAGGTAGGCAATAAATTATTTTTGTATATTCCTGGAGAAGTCGATTTTGATAAAACCTTTGAAGTTGACAACAAAGGGCAAATTAATTTGCCCGAGGTTGGGCAATTTGTTGTAGCTAACAAAACTATTTCACAAGTTGAGCTAGAGCTTACTCCAGTGTTAGGTGGCTTATTTGTAGCAATGGATGACTTTTATGTAGAGATACGTAGCAGAGATATTTTTATTAATGTTATGGGCTACGTTAATACGCCATCGCAAGTGAGCATTCCTGCAGAAGGTAATATCCAAATGGTGATTTCGAAAGCAGACGGTTTAAGACCCGGGGCTCAGCTAGATAGATTGCAAATAAGACGTGGCGAAGAAATTATTGAGTTTGATTACAAAGCGTACCTAGATTCGGGCAATATTAGCTTATTACCTGCGCTTAAAAGCCAAGATACCGTATTTGTGCCCGTTTCACCGTTACTGGGTAATGTGCAAATAGACTTTGATGCCCAAACACTCAGTGCAACTGGAGATGCCAACGACGGTAATGCAGTGACTATTTTAGGCGAAGTACATAACCCGGGAAGTTTTTCATACAAAGAAGAAATGACTATTTTAGATGCACTTATGCGCGCTGAAGGGGTTACGCGTTATGCCGATGTTACTAAAATTAGGGTGATTGTAGATAAATCGCCGGTTATTTTTGATTTAAAAGCGTATTTAGATAAACCATCAGGTAGCACTATGCAGTTATTGCAGCCGGGTTCGACAGTATATGTGCCTATTATGGTTGATGATGTAAACACGACTTCTCGTACCGTTTATATTATGGGTGAGGTTCAAAAACCAGGTGCTTATGAAGCAGCAGACAGTACCAACTTTTTGGATATTTTAGCGAATGCTGGTGGCCCAACTCGATTTGCTGAAACCCGCCATATAAAAATACTAACGCCAGAAGGGGAAAGCATTTTATTTGATTTACAAGGCTACAGTGAAGGCATGGTAACCACAAAAGTGCCCGACTTAAACCCAGGCGATGTTATTTTTGTTCCAGAAAAAACAGACGTCAATGAAAAAAGCTGGCTTAAAATTCCGACCAAACGCGCCATTAAAATAATTGGTGCTATTACTTCTCCGGGCAGGTATGAGTGGAGTGATGAAATGGACTTTACCGATTTATTAGCACACGCGGGCGGACCTACCAAAGGCGCTAATATCAACGATATAAAAATACTTAGAAACGGTGATGTAACCCAGCGTTTCGACCTTGAAAAATACACCATAACAGACGGTGAAACACCATTGCCAAACCTAGTGGCCGGAGACACTGTCATTGTAGAGGAACTCCCCGTTGACCCTGCTGATAATAAATCGCAGTGGATACGTCAAGAGTCAAGCAAGTCTATTTATATTATGGGGCAGGTTGGTTCACCTGGGCGTTATTCGTTCAACGAAAACATGCATTTTATCGATATTTTAGCGGCTGCTGATGGCCCAACAGGGACTGCAGATATTCGTAATATTAGAGTAACTCACAGAAACGGTAATAGAGCTAAAGTGAGTAAGTTAGATTTAGCGATGTACTTTGAAACCGGTGACGAAACATTATTTCCTAATGTATTACCAGGAGACACTATTTTTGTTCCAGAAAAAAATAAAGACTGGCTACGCACACCTAAAGAACGCGTAGTACGCATTATGGGGGCGGTGCAAAAGCCTGGTAGATATAACTTTGACGACACAATGAGCATTTTAGATGTATTAGCTGAGGCCGGCGGCCCTTCAAACTCTGCACTCATTGATAAAATAGTTGTGGTTAATCATTCTTGTTGTAAAGAGCAATCAAGAGTGTTTGATTTAGAAGCCTTTATTAAATCGCCAAACTCAGCAAATATTCCAGTACTTAGAGCAGGGGATACATTATATGTTCCTGACAAAGGGCAAGATTTACTAAGCCAGTTTAAAGAAAATTTCCTCGATGTAATTACCATACTTGCGTTAGTGGTGGGCTTATGAAATTAATACCAAGTCAATATCATGAGTTAGAAGTGATATGTAATACCATGATTGATAACGATGCGCGATGCGTTACATTTATATCTTTATGTGGGGCTGAGGGGGCATCTACCGCATGTGTGAGCGTTGCAAAACGCTTACAAAGCCAAAATAAGTCGGTGCTTATCATTGATTTAAACCCAATTAATACATTTAACCCAGATGATAAGTTACCCGACACGTGCAGCCCGTGGCGCTTTGATGATATTTCGTGCCAGTTAGGTGTTACCAATTACCAAGAAGTAAATTTGCTCACTATTAAGCATTTAGCAGCTATTGAGCCTGCTAAAAACAAGCATGTGTTAAATGACGCGATAGCTCGCTTAAAACAAGAGTATGACTATATTTTAATAGATATGTCGCCGGCATTAAAACTAAACAGAAACAATGTACCGCTTCATTCACTAAGTTTGTGTAGTGAATTAACCTTTGTAGCCGTGGCACTTGGTGTAAATGACGAGGAGTCATTATGTAAAGGTATAAAAGAGCTAAAGCAAGCCGGTCATAGCAATATTAAATTACTAATAAGCCAACATAACTTTGCTCCACTGGGGGAGCGTATTATTAGTGTTTTAAATAAGCATAAAAACAAATGGCCTAAATTATGTAACAACCTTAAGTCGAAAATTAATAAACAAAGGTGGTTGTTCGAACACCATTGAGGGCAATATGGATATTTTATTTGAAAGACGTTTTGAATTGCTTTGGCCAACGCTTAGCGAGATCAGATTGGTTCTTAAGCATGTTTTAAGAGCACTTAACGTAAAAAAAGATGAAGTAGATGCTGCGGGTTTAGTTGCAACTGAATATTTAACTAATTTGATAAGGCACAACGAGGGATCAGAACAGCATATTTTTTTGCGCATAAGCCAAGCGCATAACGATGGTTATACACTCACATTTATTGATGAGCTTACGCCTTACAATTTATTTGAAAAAAATAACTCTCAGTGGAAACTAGGCTCAGGTAATTTGGTTGAAGGTGGTATGGGAGTTGAACTGATTCGCCACTACTTCAAAGAGGCCGAGTACGTATCAGATAAAGGTAAAAACTATTTTACTTTCCCACTAGAGCACATAGATAAACGACCCACAGTTATATACGTTGACGATGATGTTACCCAGCTCGCACTTATGAGCGCCTATTTAAAAGATCACTTTCAAGTTGTTCCTTGCGAAAGTATTGAAGCCGGCTGGCAAGCAATTTTAACTGCCGATGCACGAATATTGCTGCTGGACCACAAGCTAAAAAACGGAACGTGTGAGCCACTTTTAGAAAAGCTCAATCAGTCGAATTTAAAGTCACAGTTATCGGTTGTTATGCTAACAGGTGACGATAGCGAAGAAGTAATAAGTAAAATTAATCGGTTAGGTGTAGATGACTATTTAATTAAGCCAGTTAAAAAAAATAAACTGCTGCAGAGCATTGAACGAGTAACACACCGTTTTGCTTACTTATCGTATCAAACAACTTTTGAATCTACACCGTCTAAAATTCATTTACAAAATGATAAAAGCGCGCATCTTTTTGGGTCTATTAGCTTGGGAAACGGTGGTGACTTTTTTATGCCCATTAATGATGAGTGCAGTGCATTTGTGCTTGGCGATATGATGGGGCATGGCTTGCAAGCGCTTAAAGAAAGTTTTGCGATTAAAGGGTTTATAAGTGGTTTTTTGGCCACCGGTTTGCCTTATCAAAATATGTTAGCGGCGCTTAATAACGCTTTGTATAAGCAGCAACTTTGTAAGTCTAGTTTAGTCACGCTTGTTATTTGTTTTATTGAGAACAATAAACTATTTTGGTTAAATGCCGGGCACCCGCCGCCAGTTGTAATACTCAATAATGGCAAAGTACACCAATTAACAGGCACAGGACCACTGTTGGGCCTGTCAAAAGAGCATAACTACACACTATACGAAGCAGGGCTTGACGATGTTGAACATATTTTGTTGTACACCGATGGCTGGACTGAAAATCGTTTCACCGATAAAGATGAGATAGGTGAACTAACTAAAATTATTCCTCAAGATTGCAAAACGTCTGAAGAGTTTGCACATTGCTTGTGGAAAAACTCACAAGTTACCCTTTCTAAAGAAATTGACGACGCATCATTAATTATAATTAACTGAGTTTGCATTACTTGACACTTTATAGCTATATTAAAGGCATATATTCTATCTGTTTGAATTTATGGCAACTTGCCAACTGAGACGACTTTATGCCACCTACAGTTCTAATCGTTGAAGATACGCAGTCTTTAGCAATGATGTACCAATCCTACTTATTACCAACGGGTGTTAATACACTTGTGGCAAGTGATGGCCAAACGGCCATGGATATAATTAATAAGGTTCCCCCCGATTTAATTGTACTTGATGTTATGCTGCCAGATATGAATGGACTTGATATTTTAGCGACATTAGAACCCGATAACTCGCCTCAAGTGGTTGTATTAACTGGTCATGCAACAAAAGAAATGGCTATTCAGGCAATAAAACTAGGCGCGAGCGACTTTTTAGAAAAGCCAATAGAAGCAGACCGCTTTAGAATAACGGTTAACAACGCGCTTAAAATTAAAAACTTAAAGCAAACCGTTACTCAATACAAAAACAAATACGAAAACGGAAAGTACTTTGATTTGATTGGCAGCTCAAAGCAAATGCAGTCTGTTTATCAAATTATAAGTTCGGCGTCTGCCAGTAAGGCCACTGTTTTTATAACAGGTGAAAGTGGCACGGGTAAAGAGTTGTGCGCACGAGCTGTTCATCAAGCGTCTAATAGAGCGAATAAGCCTTTTGTAGCCTTAAATTGTGCAGCAATACCAAAGGATTTAATTGAAAGTGAAATTTTTGGGCATTTAAAAGGGGCGTTTACTGGCGCCATTGCTAATAGAGTAGGTGCTGCAGGGCAGGCTAACGGCGGGACGCTGTTTTTAGATGAATTGTGTGAGATGGACATTAATTTGCAAAGTAAACTTCTGCGATTTATTCAAACAGGGAGCTACCAGCAAGTGGGTAGTGAAAAAGAAGTAAAAGTTGATGTTAGATTTGTTTGTGCAACTAATAAAGACCCGCTTATTGAAGTTGAAAACGGCCGTTTTAGAGAAGATTTATATTACCGACTCCATGTTATTCCTATCGAGCTGCCACCTCTAAGAGCGCGCGGAACAGATATTATTGAAATTGCCGAAGCCTTATTTGTAAAATTAGCGTTAGAAGAAAATCATCCTTATAAAAGTATTTCAGAAGGCGTAAAACAGTTGCTTATGCAGTACAGTTGGCCAGGCAATGTAAGGCAGCTCGAAAATGTGATCCGTAATGTATTGGTACTTCATCCTGAACAATATATTGATACCGATATGATCCCCGCATTACCGGTCAGTACAAAAACGCAGGCGCAACACACGCCAATTATTACTGAGCAGCCAGTAAGTACTGAAACACCCGCCTTTGATATGGCAACATCACAAAGCGAAGTTAAACCCCTATGGCTTGCAGAAAAAGAATACATTGAGCACGTTATAAAAATATGCGTGTCGAATGTGCCTAAGGCTGCATCACTGCTCGATGTCAGCCCTTCTACACTTTACAGAAAAATTAAAAGCTGGGAAGAGCTCGAGTAACTTTATGTACCTGTGTAAGCTTTTTGCAAGAGCAAAAATTGTTGTTTTCCCGAAAATCGCTCCTCAAGGATGTTATACGCGTTATTGATAATTCTTTTAGTCTGTTCTTCAGGAAGTAAAAGCAGCTTTTCGACCTGATATTGGCAGTGCTGTGCATTAGCTTCTAACATTAAAAAACCTGTTTCATCGTGTTTGATAATGCTAGGAATGGCACCAACAGCACTGCTAATTATAAACTTTTGCTCAGAAATAGCCTCAAGCAATGCCATGGGAAGTCCTTCTTCCCTAGAGCAAATGAGCAACACATCAATTTTGCTCCATATATCATTACGTTCAACAAGGCCATGATACTGAAGATTGCGTAAGTTCGGTACCTCACCTTTTAATGGTCCATCTCCAAAAATATGAAACTTAATGTCTAAATCTTGCTGCATGTTTTCAGCTAATCTACAAAATATATCCGGTCCTTTTTCAAAAGATAGTCGCCCCACAAAACCAATATTTAAGGTTTTATTATCACACCGATTAAAGTGACTGTTAGAAGAGTTTATTGCGATGAAGTTTTCGAGCAAAGTGGCGTTTCTTAATGATGCTTTTATTTGCTCTGATACGGCAAAATTGGTCGATAATGGAGAAAGTAATTTATCTAGCTTATTGTAAATTTTTAACTTACCGGTACCCGCTTCGCCAGCATGATAGGTACTAATACAGCGATGCTTTGTTACTTTACATGCTAAACGGCCAAATATTCCTGCTTTGTAGCCGTGGGTGTGAACAACCGTTTTTGAGTCAAACGTTTTTAACTTTTTAAGTAAGCTGCTTAAGTTTCCTTTTAAAAATTCATACCTTATATTTTCTTTATTAAGCAGAGCATAAAATGCTTGATTTTTATGATCCTCATAAAACATAATGTTATTGCTAATGCGGTTTTGAGTAAGAAGCTTTGAAAGTTCAACGAGGTGTGTTTCTATACCACCGAGCATCGAAGAGTCGACAAATAAAACAACGTTGTAATCCATAACTGACCCCAAAAGATATATATGATTAATTACTCAACAATTGAACAGCTCAAAAGTGATGTAGGCAACGAGTTAGCAGTAGAGCTGCTAAAAACGTTTATAAACGAATCTAAAAAAACAATTGATATTTTGATCAATACACAAAACCTCAGTGAAATTGAAATTAGTGCGCATAGTCTTAAAAGCAGCGCGTACAGTTTTGGCGCTTCGGGTCTTGGAGACACGTGTAATTCAATCGAGTCCATTGTAAAAATTGAGCATAGCGCTGAGGAGCTCAACAGTTTGTTAAAAATAGCTGATGAGCAAAGCGCAGAGACGTTTAAACAGCTAGAATCCATTATCCAAAATATTTAAAAATGATTACTCAATTGAATGGGCATTTTTAGTAATCCAGAAAACACATTGTTTAGCTCATCTATGTCATGCAAATGAGCCCTGTTCTTAATGATGTTTTTGCTGCCCTGTAATATTTCTTCAATTGCAGAAGGCGGAATGCTCAAGTCGTACAACTTAAATCCTAGTTGCTCTGCAAGCCAATCCACACCAGCGGTTTGGGTGTTTTTCATTACGCTTTTTTCTTCTTTTGAGTTTTCAATAAAAATACGACACGCCGATGTTTTTTGAATAGCTGCCGCTATATCATTAACTAAAAATGCGGGTAAAATACTTGTGATAATGCTGCCTGGGCCAATAATAATTAAGTCGGCTTCTAAAATGGCGTTTACACAGCCCGGACCTGCAGGAACATTTTTTGATAGTGATACACTTTTAGGTAAAGAAGTCAGTGAATCAATTTCACATTCGCCCATTACTTTTTCATTGTTATTCAATTCAGCAACAAGGTCAGTGGGTACTTCTGTCATGGGTAAAACGGTTTCTGTATTGCCAAGCATAATATTAAAATGCGCAATGGCTTTGGTTGCAGATCCGGTCAGCTCCATTAAACCAAGTAGTGTTAAATTACCTAAACAATGATCAGCAAGTTGCCCTTGTGTAAATCTATGTTCGTAAATTGCGTTGAACGTAGATTTTTTACCTGCAAGCTGCAAGCAGCAACGGCGTATATCTCCAAGCGCAATGGTTTCTTGTGAAGCTCTAATTTTACCTGTGCTACCACCATTGTCAGTGGTTGCGACAATAGCGGTTATATTACTACTCATTGGCTTAATTGCGCTTAAAACCTGAGCTAATCCGTGTCCGCCACCAATACACACTATTTTCATTTTTGAGCCTTTGTATTTTTATTTATTTCACATGTAAGCTGCATTTATTATTCCAAAAGTTTTATAACAATTAACATGATGATTTATATTGTTTTTTAATCTATATTTAATTGAGCAAGGCCCGTTTAAAATTTCTCTTTTGCAAAACGCGATGCATATTGATGAGGAAAATGAGTGTGAATAAAACAGAACATCTGTGTGTATCTGAATTACAAAAACATTTAATAGATTTAGCTAATTGTGAGTACGGCGCTGATTTGTTGAATCTGTTGAGATCGGTATTTGAGTCAAGGCTTAAATATACTGACTGTATAATCATCAATAGTTACAAATATAGGTATTACGAGACAATAGCGACCACGAATGACCAGTTTAGTGACAAAATGTGGTCTGAGTGTTCTTTGTTTACACAAACAGCTGAGCACGGTTATGTTATATGCCAATACCCTCAACAAATTGAAGAGCTCGAGTTTTCGATTTTATATTCAATTCAAACATTAAAACTAAAAAATTCTTTATTGTTTAGTGTGAACACACAATTTGATAAAGGCATATTTATTTTTACAAATGTAGATGCACAGCAGTGCGAACAACTTGTTAATTCAGACACAATAAAAATATTGTTGCAGCAGGCGTTTTTTACGTTAATAAGTCAAATTAAGTTAGCTAAACAAACGGACAAAGCTTTATCGCTTATACATAAATTTACGACACTCTCTAGCCTATTTAAAGAGTATGGGTCAGAGTGGTTTTGGCGATTAAACCCGCTAATGGTATTTGAAAGTATTAATAATATTGAAACTATAGGGAATGTGTACGATCAGCTTTTTATTGGTCATAAAATTGAACACATCATTACAGATAATGAAAAGCAAAATACAGAAAAATGGCAGCAATTTAACCAGCTAATTGATGACCGTGACGATTTTCATAATTTTGAATTTGAGATTGAAGCCGATAAAAATTTTTGGGTCATATTAAGCGGTAAACCTCTTTATAATAAGTTAGGACACTTTTTGGGTTACATGGGGCTTGCAAAAAATATTACTACTTCTAAACAGCGCGAGTTTGAACTTCAGGCACAAACCTTAAAGGCAGAAGAAGCAAGCCAAACAAAATCTAAATTTTTGAGTGTGATGTCTCATGAAATTAGAACACCTATTCATGCCGTTATGGGTATGATTGAGTTACTACTTGATACAGAGCTTAGCCCCGAGCAACAGCAACTTGTTAATTATGCTAACTCTAGCACTGAGATCTTATATGGTCTAATAACTGATGTGCTCGATTTTTCAAAAATCGAATCAGGCACGGTTTCATGTCTAAAAAAACCATTTGATATAAAGCTACTAACTGAAAATATAGTAGGGCAGTTTAATATTATTGAAAAGTCAGATGATATTCTTTTTACAACGCACATCGATGAAAGCATCCCACAATACGTTGTTGGAGATCAGTACCGATTAGGACAAGTATTATTTAACATAATGAGTAACGCGTTTAAGTACACAACACATGGTCAAATAAATTTAAATGTAGTTTTACAAAATGAGCAGCTCGTTATTGAAGTGAAAGACTCGGGTATTGGTATAGCTAAAAAGCATTTAGATTTAATTTTTAAGCCATTTAGCCAAGTGAATGACAGCATAAACCGCAAAAGTGAAGGGGTTGGTTTAGGGTTAAGTATTTCAAAAAATTTATTGGGCATAATGGGAGGAGACATAACAGTAGATACCCAGCTTGGCTTAGGTAGTACGTTTACTATTTCTATTCCATTTGAAGAGGCCCACACAAGCGATATTGTTGATAATGTAATTTATACACAATCGGCACTGGCTATTTTAGTCGCTGAGGATAACAAAACAAATCAAGTCCTTATTAAGGCGTATTTAGAAAAGCTAAATCATAAAGTTACGCTTGCTAATCATGGGCGTGAAGCGATTGACTTATTTTCGCGTAAAAAGTTTGATTTAGTATTAATGGATATCATGATGCCTGAAATGGATGGTTTAACAGCAGCAGAATATATAAGAGATGAATTAGTCAGCGATGTACCAATTTACGCATTAACCGCTAATGCAGAAAAAGATAATAAAGCATCCTGTTTTAAGGTGGGAATGAATAAGGTGCTTACTAAACCAATTAAATTTCAAGAACTCGAAGCTGCTTTAAAAGGGGTATTTCCACGTTGAAATAACGTAATTGATGTGTAGACACTATAAAAAATAGAACTTAGGATAAGTTAAATTTTATAGTTTACGATGATTTGTATTTTTAGCTTTAGCCCAACCCACTATTTAATTATTAACTTGCTGTTTGCTAATAAATTTATAAGGAATATTATGTTTTTTGCCTTTTTCAGAGTTTTTATTTCAGCCCTTGTTATACCAGTTATACTCATCTTAACTGCAACCAAAAGCTATGGGGTGGGATTTGAAACGTTGCCTAAGAAACAATTTAATGTCCTTTTATTCACAAAAAACGAAGGGTGGCATCATAAGTCTAAAACTAACGCCGTTAAAGCAATTGAAGGTTTAGCTAACAAACATCATTTTAATTTAGTTTGGCACGAAGAAAGTCATTATTTTAATGACAAATATTTAGCTAATGTTGATGTCGTGATCTTTTTATTAACCACGGGAGATATTTTAAACACTCAAGAGCAAAAAGCATTTGAGCGATTTATAAAATCTGGAAAGGGGTTTGTTGGAGTTCATAGTGCGTCTGATACTGAGTACGATTGGCCGTGGTATCAAAGATTAGTAGGGCGCTCTTTTAGTTTTCACCCAGTTATTCAAACTGCAGTTTTAAGTAAAGTGGCCAATACTAGCTTTATTGGTTTAAATCATATGCCACAGCAAATGTTATGGACTGACGAATGGTACGAATTTGGTCCAGAGCTGAGTAAATTAAACTATTTACTAACGGTAGATGAGCAAAGTTATAATCCACATGTTGACTGGGGCAATAATAAAATAGGTAAAGGTATGGGGGCGTTTCATCCAATTTCGTGGTACCAAAACTATGACGGTGGCCGCTCATTTTATACGGCTCTTGGGCATACAAGCGCGGTTTAGAACAGTGAGTTTTTGACCGAACATATTTTTGGTGGCATATACTGGGCTGCAACGGGGAAAGGCTTAAATAAGAAGTAATTATCTCACGTTTGAAAGTTTGATGAGCTTCTTTGGCTGTTTATCCTTACAGCAGTTTGATTATTGCTTTAGTTTGGCGAAGTTAAATATGTATGCGGTTTTTATTTATTAGCTTATAAACATTAAACGATGATTTATGCTCTCACTCAATGCTTTGCTGCCGCCTGATAACGTACATATCTGTTCATGGGCTATTTTCAGTATTTTATAACCAAAGCTCCTTGTTCAAATCTAAAGTAATCTATAGCAAAAAACCTCAACGTTACTGTGTGTATTTTGGTGATTTTGCAATTGTGCATTCATAATAACGTAATTTTTTTAGATTATATGAACAACCAAAATTTAATTATTATCAACAGGTTAGGGTTTTTGGCAGCTGAAAAACGCCCGTCTCAATAACTATTGTGAATATTTCTGATCTGTGTGATTAGTTCTTAATAAAGTTTGCCTCGGTTATAAAACCGAGGCTATGTCCTTATACGTAGCGGTTAACAATATTCTCAAGCAGTTCTTGGCGTCCTGATACCTGCTCTGGGTTGATATTTTGTCCATGTACTAAGGCTGAAAGGCTCTCAAGTGATTGCTCACCATTAAGAATGCTTTGACCTAGCTCTTCTTTCCAGCCAGCGTAACGTTTTTCAACAAAGTCAGACAGCTCGCCACCTTCAATCATTGCTGCTGCATTGAGTAATGCTTTAGCCATTGTATCCATACCGCCAATGTGACCGATGAATAAGTCATCGCGTTCACATGATTGACGACGAAGCTTAGTATCAAAGTTAAAGCCACCTGTTGTAAAACCGCCATTTTTTAAAATTTCATACATGATGAGTGTGCACTCGGCTACATCGTTAGGGAATTGGTCTGTATCCCATCCGTTTTGCATATCGCCACGGTTAGCATCAATACTACCCATAATGCCTTCTGCGCAAGCAACGGCAATTTCGTGATGAAAGCTATGACCTGCAAGTGTTGCGTGGTTCGCTTCAATGTTTACTTTAATTTCGTTTTGTAAGCCATGCTTATGTAAAAAGCCTGCCACTGTTGCTGTATCGTAATCGTACTGATGTTTAGTTGGCTCTTGTGGTTTTGGCTCAATTAATAATGTGCCTTTAAAGCCAATTTTTTTCTTATGATCTACCACCATTTTTAAAAAGCGTGCGTACTGTTCGCTTTCTTGTGCAAGGTCTGTATTTAGTAGTGTATCGTAACCTTCACGGCCGCCCCAAAGTACGTAGTTTTCACCGCCTAAACGATGTGTAATTTCCATTGCATGTTTAACTTGCGCTGCTGCATATGCATACGTATTAGGATTAGGGTTTGTTGCACCACCTGCACAAAAACGTTTGTTTGAGAATAAGTTAGCAGTACCCCACAGTAATTTTACACCTGTACGCTGCATTTCTTTTTCGATAATGTTTGCTATGTGCGTTACGTTATCGTGACTTTCTTGAAGTGTTTTACCCTCAGGGGCAATATCAACATCATGAAAACAAAAGTAGGGAACGCCTAGCTTTTCGAAAAATTCAAAGGCTACTTTTACTTTTTGTTCCGCAAGTTCTAATTGGTTGCCGACAGGTTGGATCCAAGGACGGTCAAACGTACCTTCACCAAAAATATCAAACCCTGTAGAACAAAAATTATGCCAATAACACGCTGCAAAACGAAGGTGCTCTTTCATTGTTTTACCAAGAACGACTTTATTTTCGTCGTAGTAACGAAATGCAAATGGGTTTTTAGAGTTTTCACCCTCAAATTTAATTTTTTCTACGTTTTTAAAAAATTGCTCACTCATGATGTGCTCCATTAATCTTATAATCGTGTATTAAAAGTATGTTTTTAGGCTGTGGTAAAGTGCTTTGTATGTCGTGTATTGCTGTGCGTAAAAGTCTTGCATGATTGGATCTGGATCAATTATTTGCGTTACTTTGCCGTTAACACACACTTGTTGTGCTGGGAGTTGTGTTACTGCTATTCGGGCAAGTCTTGCAGCGCCAAATGCGGGACCAACTTCTGAGCCTTCTCGGTAAATAAGGGGACGATTAAGTACACTTGCGATGATTTTCCCCCATAGCGGGCTTTTAGCGCCACCACCAATGACGGTTACATCGTCAATTTGCGCACCAGCATCAAGCAGTACTTGTTGGCCATCGGCAAAGGCAAAAGCAACGCCCTCCAGTACTGCACGGCCAAGGGCAGCTGCATCGGTGTCGCTGTCTAAACCAAAAAAAACGCCTTTGGCATCGGGGTTATTGTGCGGTGTACGTTCGCCAGTTATATAAGGCAAAAATATTACTGAGCTTGGTTTGCTAAAATCGCATTTGCTTACTTGTTCGAGCAAGGCACCTTCGTTTTCAAAACCAGTTAATTGAGTAGCCCAGGTTAAACAGCTTGCTGCGCTTAATACCACTGACATTTGGTGCCAGGTGTTTTCAATACAATGACAAAAAGTATGTACAGCACCTTCAGGGTTGGGTAGGTATTTTTCGTTGGCAACAAAGTAAACGCCAGACGTTCCTAACGATAAAAACGCTTGTTTAGGTTTTACTACGCCAACACCGGCAGCGCCTGCGGCATTATCGCCACCCCCTGCAACAACGGGTACTTGCTCCATTCCCCATTTAGTAGCAACTTGGGCTGTTAATTTGCCTGTAATTTGTGTGCCCTCATATAGGGTAGGCATGTGTTGCTCTGTTAAGTCGCAAGCACTGAGCATTTTTTGAGACCATGTTCTTTTTTCTACGTCTAGCCACATTGTGCCTGCTGAGTCAGACATGTCTGATGCAAAATCACCGGTCATTAAAAAGCGTAGGTAGTCTTTTGGTAATAATACTTTGGCAACTTTTGCAAAGTTTTCTGGTTCAAGCTCTTTTAGCCACACCAATTTAGGGGCAGTAAAACCCGGCATTGCTATGTTGCCGGTAATATTACGAGAATTAGGTTCGCGTTTTTCAAGCTCTACACATTGCGCGGCACTGCGCCCGTCGTTCCATAAAATGGCGGGGCGAATAATATTATTGTTTTTATCAAGCAGCGTAGCGCCATGCATTTGCCCAGATAGACCCACAGCCTTTACCAATTTTAGTAATGCAGGGTGAGTATTTTTAAGCTCCTCCATTGCACTACATGTTGCAAGCCACCAATCTGTAGGGTTTTGCTCAGAAAAAAGTGGTGCAGGGCGTGAAACGCTCAAAGATCGACTTGCTTGAGCAAGCAATTGATCTTGCTCGTCTAAAATAATTACTTTTACACCTGAAGTGCCTAAATCGATACCAAGTAACATAATTGATGTACTTAAATGTTGTTTTAGTGTTAGCGCTAACATAGTTGATTTTATATTGTTAAGTCAAGCTAGTTTTTAAAGTATGCTTTATAATCAACATTTAAATTTGTTACATAGTTAGTAGTGATGAATTTCAGAATTCAAAAAATAAATTAAGGGAATAAATTTAAATTATTGGCTAAAGACGATCTAAACTCATTATATTTTCAAGGGGCTAGAGCAAAAGGCTATTAATTTATTCAAAATTAAATGTAATATTCTGTTCGGGTTTATTTTTAAGTGTGTTAATGAAAAGGTATTTGTTGTATTTTTACTGACTTTGTTGGCGCTAACATCTGTTTTTATTTTGATTCTGTATTAATAGTAATTATTTAAAACACAATGCAAACAATATTAGACTTCGCCATTATGTATAATAAAAAATTAAAGTTAATTATAATAACCGATTGATTGTGAGTAGGTAATAAGAAATGGCCGACCTTAAAAGAGCAAGAATACAAGATGTAGCTGAAAAGGCGGGCGTATCAATGATGACGGTTTCGCGCGTGCTCAACCAAGACAAAAAAGTAAGCGACAAAACCCGCGAAAAAGTAATGGCGGTTGTTGAGCAATTGAACTATAGACCTAATGTGTCAGCTAGGCGCCTTGCTAGCACTAAGTCATTCTTTTTAGGACTGTTGTACGATAACCCAAGTGACTCTTACATAAGCCAGTTTTTATTGGCTGCGCTTAAAAAATGCCGCGCATTGGGCTACCACCTTGTTGTTGACGAAGCGCATAGCGATATTGACAAAACAATTGAATCGGTAAAGCAACTTATTGATGTTACACAGGTTGATGGCATGATTTTACTGCCTCCTATGTGCGACAACGAACAGGTTTTAGATGTGCTTACTAAAGCACAAGTACCATTTGTAAGAATAACGCCAGATACAAAATTAAATCGCTCCCCTTATATATGCATGGACGATTACCAAGCAGCGTTTGATGTTACAGAGCATATAATAAATCAAGGGCATAGCAAAATTGCACATATTATTGGCGACACTAAACAAGGTGTAAGCCGTTTGCGTTACCAAGGTTATTTAGATGCACTGCGCTCTAATAAAATAATAACGCCTCCTGAGTATATAGAGCAGGGCAGCTTTACTTATCAATCGGGTATGGAAGCGGCAATGAATTTACTTTCGCTTGATGATAAACCTACAGCTATTTTTGCTGCAAACGATGATATGGCAGCGGCCGTGATCTCAATAGCTCAAAAACAAGGTATTAATATTCCAAGCGAACTGTCGGTTGTTGGTTTTGATGACACGCAACTTGCAACCATAGTGTGGCCAAATATTTCTACGGTAAAACAGCCCATTAATGAAATGGCTGAGCTTGCCATTACTTTACTTGCATCGGGTCAGTATAACGATTTAAGCAATGTAAAAAGCGTAGACTTAAGGCATATTTTAGATTTTGAATTAATAGAAAGAGAATCAAGCTCAGCCAATAAAAACAACTAAACAAGCGACTATTCAGCGTTATGTTGGCGATTTAGAAAAGTTGCTTAAAGTTAGTATTAATACTTTTTTTATGAGGCTCAACCAGAAAGAAGGCAATGCGTCTAATCAATTAACAGAATAGACGCAAAGGGTTGTAGTTCTAAGTTAAATAATTCATGACGGTAAAATTATACGTTTTCTAGTTTCGTTCCTTTGGTTTCTGTTACTAAATAAATAACAAAAAGTACTGATATAAAAGCAAAAAAAGCATATAGCGAATACGCAAGTGCAAGCCCTCCGCCAGCTAGCAGTATCGGAAAGGTCATGGTGACTAAAAAGTTAGCGAGCCATTGAGCAAGTCCTGCAACCCCTAAGCCTAATCCCCTTATGTTATTTGGAAATATCTCGCCGAGCATTACCCACATTACTGGACCCCATGAAAGATTAAAAAAGAATACATATAAGTTGGCCTGTACAAGTGCGGTAAAGCCCCAGTCGCCAAGTTGTAATTGTCCTTGAGGGTCTATAGTGCCGTTAGAAAATGCAACAACTAAACCGACAAGTGAGAAGGTCATGCCTAGTGATCCAATTAGTAAAAATGGCTTTCTGCCTATTTTATCTATAAGCGATAAGGTAATGAAACAGGCTACCAAGCTGATTACGCCACTAATAATATTGATAAAAAGCGCATCTGATTCTGAAAAGCCAACTGCTTGCCAGAGTACTGCTCCGTAATAAAACACCACATTAATACCGACTAGTTGCTGTAGTATGGCAAGCCCAATTGAAATATAAACTACAGGTTTTAGGCTAAAAGTACCTGCCTGAAATAAGTTAGTTATTTTTGTTTTTTCGCTGTTACCTAATGACTGCCTAATTTCTTCCCACATTGACTTGGCGTTTTTAGCACCAAATAACTGTGATAAAGTTTTTAAGCCTGCTTGTTGTTTGTTTTTCATTGCTAAAAAACGCGGGCTTTCTGGAATAAAAAGTAAAGTGACTAAGAACATAGTTGCAGGAACTAGCTCTATCCAAAACATCCATCGCCACGTATCAAAGCCAAACCAAAGTACGTCGGTGGAGTTACCAGATATTTGTACTAATGAATAGTTACTTAAAAAAGAGAAAAATAGTCCTAGAATAATAGCAATTTGCTGAATAGAAGTAAGCGTGCCACGTAAACGTGCTGGGGCAATTTCGCTTATATAAGCAGGTGTTATTATAGAGGCTGCACCTACTGCTAACCCACCAATTAAGCGATAAATTATAAACTCTCCCGACGCCCCTGCAATGCCTGAACCCCATGCACTGATAATAAAAAGAACAGCGGTCGCAAGTAATACCTTTTTACGACCAAAATGGTCGGCACTCTTACCTGCTATTAATGCACCAATAGCACAGCCTAAAAGCATACTTGCTACATTAAATCCTGTTACTACATTGTCTGAGTTAAAAGCACCTATAAGCCCATCAACTGTGCCATTAATTACACCGCTATCAAAGCCAAATAAAAAACCACCAATCGCAGCTACGCACGCAATAAAAAATATACGTAGCAAATTCTCATTTTCATTATTTGCTAATTTAATAGATGCACCACTGAGTGTGGGATCTGTTGCTGTATTTTCCATTTTATATTTCCTAAATTTTTATTATTTTTATAAAACAATGTTAGTCACTGTAAATTTATCTTTTGGTATTTTAATACCCTGTCCAGAGCCTACTGTTATAATTAAACGTCCTTTGTAGGCAACGGCAATGCCTTGCTCATTAATATAAGAGAGTTTATTTTTAGGAATAGTAAATTTAATATCGTTTTTCGATTCGTTTTTTAGGGTAATGTGTTTAAAGCCCACTAATTGCTTATTTGGTGTTTTTATCGGCGCATCAGGCATAGAGACATAAACTTGAACAACATCGTCAGCTGAAAAACTACTTTGGTTAGTAATTGTTGTTGTTAGGTTTAAATCTCCTGAGCCTGCATCTATTGAATGACGTGTGTTTTTGTATTTAAAGTCAGCATAACTTAAGCCAAAACCAAACGGGTAAAGTACCTCACCTTCATAGTACTTATAGGTACGGTTTTTCATTGAATAATCTTTGAAATCAGGTAGATCAGATACAGACTTGTAAAATGTAATGGGCAATTTACCTGATGGGCTATACTCGCCGTAAAGTAGGCTTACTAGCGCACTTCCGGCTGCTTCACCTGGGTAGAACCCTTGGATAATTGCGTCAATATTTTCATTTTCCCAATTTAATGCCATTGCACTACCGCTCATATTTACAAGTACAATAGGTTTTCCTGTTTGCTTTAGTTTTTTAAGCAAATTAAGTTGGCTTTTAGGTAAATTAATATTGGTGCGATCTCCATGAGAAAACCCGTCTATTTGCAGTGGCATTTCTTCACCTTCAAGATTGGCACTAATGCCACCTACAAATACAATTACATCCGCTTCATTGGCATTATTTAGTGCTTGTTGTGTAAGGCTTTGAGGGTTTTTCAACCATGTAAGACTCGCCGTTGGATTAATAACATTACTATGCCAAAAGTGGTTAAATTTAGATTCAGCGTTTAGCTGGTAACTTTGATTTTTTTCAAGTGTTATAGCGCCATTAACGCTCTGCCCATTAAGTGTGAAATCAACGTTGTTTGATTTAAAATGGTACTCAGCAGTTTCTTGGGGTTTAATGATTCCGGTCCATTTTACAGCAAATTCTTGTTCTATAGAGTTATCAATAGGGGAGCGCTCCCAGCTAAAATCTAGATTTTTTTCTATTTCACGCTTTACAGGTTGGCGGTCAAAATTACTTGAAGGATAGTATTGTGCAATTAATCCCGGTTGCATTTGATTATTATGATCTAGATGAAAAAAATGCTTTGCTTTAATAGGTTGGTAATGTGTATAAACTTCACCGGTAATACTTGAGCCTGCAGTATATGTAAGGTTATTTTTACCCAAACGTTGTTCAAGTGCTAGTTTTGGTGTTATTGGAACTATTGGCATACCATTGTAGTTGCCTAATAAGATAGCTTCGTTATCAGCATTTGGACCTATAAGGGCTACTTTTTCATTTCCCTTTAATGGTAATACTTGCTCATTTTTTAAAAGTACTAAAGATTTTTTAGCTGCTTCTTGTGTTAAAGCTAAATGCTTATTAGAGCCTACAATATCTATAGAAGTGTCTGAATAAGGCACATTTTCGGGATTGTCAAACATGCCAAGTTTAAAACGGGCATACATCAACCTTTTTAAGGCTTTATCAACATCTTTTTCCTCTACTAAACCTTCTTTTACTGCTTGCGATAAGTAACTGTATGTATTGCCATGATGGTCGCCGCAATTTAAGTCAGTACCGGTTTTAAGTGCCATTGCAGCTGCTTTAGCCTCAGTATTTACGATGTTATGTGACTTTACATCGTAAAAATCTGCAATAGCACCACAGTCCGATACAATATAGCCATCAAAATTAAATTCATCCCTTAGTTTATTTTGAATAAGCTCGTCGTTTCCACAAGCCGGCGTGCCATTTACGCTATTGTAAGCACACATTACAGATGCAACTTTTGTTTGTGCAATGACATCTTTGAATGCAGGGAGGTAGGTTTCAGCTAAGTCTTTCTTGGATGCTGTATAGTCGTCGCTATGCCTTGAAACTTCTGGGCCGCTATGTACAGCATAGTGCTTAAGTGTTGCAACTGATTTTAAATATTCAGTATTGTCGCCTTGCAAACCATTTATAAAATTAACTGCAATACGCGTTGTTAAGTATGGGTCTTCACCGTAAGTTTCTTGCCCGCGTCCCCATCGTGGATCTCTAAATATATTAATATTTGGCGACCAATAGGTAAGGCCTGTGTACATAGAACGGTTATTTTCGGCTAAAAAAGCATGATGTTTCGCTCTGCCTTCATCAGAAATTGCGGTACCAACTCTTAACATCAAGTCTTCATCAAATGTAGCAGCAAGACCAATTGCTTGCGGGAAAACTGTTGCTTTCCCCGCTCTTGCAACACCATGCAGCGCCTCGTTCCACCAATTGTATTCTGGTATGTTTAAGCGCTCAATTGCTGGGGATTTATCAAATAGTTGAGCAACTTTCTCCTCTAATGTAAGCCTTGTTACTAAATCGTTTACGCGCTCATCAATAGAGGCTGATTCGTTTAAATACAGTGGAGGGGGCTGCATCGATTGTTCATCGTTATCGCAACCTACTAATACAGCAAATGCTGTAAGTACAAAAAGACTTTTTATATTTTTATTAACCATTGTTATCAACTCTTTATTTGTGTGTGATAAAAATAAATTAACAAAGGAAATTATTAACGTCGTCTAAGTGTAAGTTAAATATGAATTTGAACGTATAGATACACGTATTAACGTAAATTTATACATCTCTTAAAGATAAAAACAGTTAATTTTGTTAATATATTGTTTATTTTAAGCTTTACTTTGTAAGCTATTGATTTTCATGGTTAATATATCAAGATGACAGTATTTAAACTCAGCGTCATGTTCAAATAAAAACTAATTTTGGCGTTCAAATAGATGTATTTGTGGTTAGTTAGGCGATTTTACCCGCTATTTATCTGATTCTAGCTTTGCATGATAACCACACACACTAAAAGGGTTGAAATTTAAAAAATACGATCAGTACTTTTTGAACTTCAATGAGGGAAATTAGAATGATAAAAAAACAGAACAGTACATTTAAGCTGTCCGTAATTGCATCTGCGATTATTGCAACGTCTTTATCCGGCAACCTATATGCAGCTCAAGAAGATGACAAAAAAAAACAACAAGACGAAGATATTGAAGTAGTAATAGTTCAAGGAACACGTTCAAATTTAATCAATGCACAGAATATGAAACGTGAAGCTGAAACCGTTCTTGATGCTATATCTGCAAAAGATATTGGGTCTCTACCGGATAGAAGCGTCCTTGAGGCAATAACCCGTTTACCGGGTGTTTCTATTGAACGATTTGCTGCTGCAAACGATCCTGATCACTACGGCGTTGAGGGAAGCGGTGTTGTTGTTAGGGGATTAACGCACACACGAAGCGAGTTTAACGGTCGTGATACGTTTACTGCCGATTCAGGGCGAGGGTTAAGTTTCCAGGATGTTCCACCTGAATTAATGGGTTCTGTTGAGCTGTTTAAAAATCAGTCGGCAGATATGATAGAGGGCGGCATTGCAGGCACGGTGAATCTAGTGACGCGAAAACCTTTTGATGCAGAAGGGCGTGTAGTTGCTTTTACACTAGATGCTAGTTACAGCGAATTTGCAGACGAAACAACGCCGTCATTTTCTGGCTTATACAGCGATATATTTGATTTAGACTCTGGCAGGCTCGGCGTACTTGTCAATTATTCGAACTCAGAGTTAAAAGCTCAATCAGACGGTGCACAAATAGGCCGGTACGAGCCACAAAATGAACTGGTCAATGGGCAGGCAGTGTTTGTTCCGCGAACAACACGTTTAACCAGAAAAGAAGATGATAGAAAAAGGGAAGGTTTTGCGGGTGCGCTCCAGTTTGAAAACGAAAGCAGAACGTTACTAGCAACAGCTCAATTTATACGTTCTGATTCGTCATTAGCATGGACTGAGCATGCGATTGAAATGGCAGATGATGCTGTAATCAACGATTTAGTTGCTCTTGAAGGAACCGAATTTGAAGTAACAGAACAAGGTTTGTTTGAGTCAGGTTTTATCACATCTAACGCAGGTTGGCGCGGAAATGATGCAGAGCGTCAACCATCTGGCGAGTTTGGTGCTCAGCATGCCATGGTTACCCGCTTTAGAGATCAAGATAATTTAGTTGACGATTATGGCTTTAATCTCAAATATCGACCAAACGATACATGGTCGTTTAATTTTGATGCCCAATATGTTGAATCCACTTCTGAAATTTTTGACTTTTCAATCATGGGAGCAACAAGAGCTGTAGTAGGCATAGAACAAAATGGTAATAATTTACCAGATATCACATTGCTAGATCCGGCTAATAATGACGACGCTGGTTTTTTTACTGACCCAAATAATTATTTTTGGCGCAGTGCTATGGATCATATCTCTGATAATGAAGGTGACGAAGTTGCTTTTGCAGCTGACACACAATATACATTTGATAGTGGCTTTTTTACCAGTGTTAAAGTAGGCGCTCGTTATGCTAAACGCGACCAAACAACACGCCAGTCTACTTATAACTGGGGCTGGTTATCAGAAGCATGGGCAGGTAATGGTAATGCATGGTTTGATGCCGAAGGTGATGAACTTGGTGCAAGCTTAAACAATAGCTATGAGCAAATTACATTCGATAATTTTGCTAGAGGTGGTGTGCTAAACGTAGCATCTGAAGGTGCCTTTTTGTTTCCTAGTGAATCTTTAGCTAAAGATTACGCTAATGCTGAATCAGCGTTTGCATCTTTGTCGCCAAATTGGCAGCGTTTATCAAGCCGCGGTGACACAATAGGTAACTTTTTAAATAACGAGATTAATGAAACCTCTGAAGTTAATAATGCTTTTTACATCAAGGGTAATTTTGAGGGTGAATTAGGCAGCATGTTTTACAGCGGTAATGTAGGACTTCGTTATGTAAAAATTAAAAATGAAACTGATGGTTTTTTAACATTTCCAGATACAGTGGGTGACGTTAATGACCCTTCGGATCCCGATAACTTTTTACCATCTGAACAAGCCGCCTTTGGTAATGCTGGATTTACTGAGCAAACAGCAAGCAGTGAATATACTAATATTTTGCCAAGCTTAAACGTTAAACTTAATTTAAAAGACGATTTAATTTTGCGATTTGGTTTTTCAGAAGCCATTGCATTACCTGATTTAGGAAACTTAAGAAACTTTGTAAGCATAACACCGGAAGATTTGGTGATTACTTATGATGAAAGCTCAAGTGATAGACAAATTACAGACGCTCGTTATTCTCGTTATACGGCAAATTCAGGCAATCCATTCTTAAAACCAATGGAGTCGTATAACTACGACTTAGCGCTTGAATGGTATTTTTCTGAGGGAGTGGGGTCACTTACAACATCTTTTTTCTATAAAGACATGAGTAACTACTTTATTAATGGTTCAGTGGATAGAGAATTTACTAATAATGGCGCAACACAGGTGGTACAAGTAAACGGTGCTACCAATGGTGATGAAGGTTCTGTGCAAGGGTTTGAACTGGCTTACCAGCAGTTTTACGACTTTTTACCTGGTGCCTTTAGTGGCATTGGTATGCAATTTAACTATACCTATATCGAGGAAGAAGGATCGCCAAATGCAGGGCTATCGCCAGATAAACCTGACTCAACAGAAGGCGATAATGTGGCATTTGAAGGATTACCTCTTGAAGGGCTTTCTAAGGATAATATCAATTTAGTCGCTATGTATGAAAAGTACGGTGTTAATGCGCGTTTGGCATACAATTGGCGTTCTGAATATTTATTAACAAGTAAAGACGTTATAACGCAGCTTCCCATTTATAATGAGGCAGGAGGCCAACTTGATGGGTCTGTCTTTTATAATATCACTGAATCGTTTCAATTAGGTCTTCAAGCCACTAACCTAACTAACGAGGTTGCTCGAACTTCAATGCAAATAGACAATGATAATAATCGAGTGTCTCGCTCTTGGTTTGCCAATGAGCGAAGGTTTAGCATTATTTTGAAAGGTAATTTTTAACCCTCTTAATAAAAGCACGCGTTATTTTTTATTTCGCGTGCTTTATTTTTTTTAGGTAAACATTATGAATGATTCAAATAATATAAAATCGATTGTTATTGTAGGTGGTGGTTCAGCAGGTTGGATGACCGCCTCTGCATTAGCTAAGGTAATTGGCTGCGATAATTGTCAAATCACTTTAGTGGAGTCTGCAGACATAGGAACTGTATCTGTGGGTGAAGCTACGATCCCACAAATTCAATTATTTAATACCATACTTGATATAGATGAAGCTGAGTTTATACGTTTTACTAATGCGACGTTTAAATTGGGTATAGAATTTATAGATTGGAAAGAAAAAGGACACCGTTATTTTCACCCATTTGGAAATTATGGCACTAATATGGAGGCACTGCCTTTTCATCACTTTTGGTTGAAAATGCAAAATGATCCTGAATTTTCCGACTTATCTAGCTACTCTCTTGCATCGGTTGGTGCGTATGCAAATAAATTTATGCATCCGTCAACTCAGCAAAACAGCGCGTTAGCAGGTATTAATTATGCTTATCATTTTGACGCAACACTTTATGCTAAATTTTTAAGAAATTATGCCACAAGCAGAGGAGTGTGTCGTATTGAGGGTAAGGTTGACGAGGTAAACCTAAACCCAGTTTCAGGGGAAATTGAATCGTTAGTTCTTAATGATAATACGGTATTAGATGGTGATTTATTTATCGATTGCTCTGGTTTCAAGGGCTTATTAATTGAGCAGGCTCTGAAAACTGGATACGAGGATTGGACTCATTTATTACCGTGTAATAAAGCGATTGCAACGCCGTGTTTATCAAAAAAGGCACTTAACCCTTATACTCAGTCTACAGCACAAAGTGCAGGTTGGACGTGGCGAATACCACTGCAAAACCGAGTAGGTAATGGGTATGTATATTCAAGTGAATTTATGAGCGATGATAAAGCACAGGCTTTACTTTTAAATACAATCGAATCTGAAGCTTTAGCAGATATTAACCAGCTGCAATGGGTAACGGGTATGCGCAAAAAGAGTTGGAATAAAAACTGTATCGCTATTGGTTTATCAGCAGGTTTTGTAGAACCGTTAGAATCAACCGGTCTGCATTTGATTCAATCGGCGATAGCGAAATTAATGACATTATTCCCTAGTAAAGATTTTACACAGTGTGATATTGATTTATTTAATCAGCAAACTGAGACGGAATATCATCGTATACGTGATTTTATTATTTTACATTATAAACTAACAAATAGAGATGACAGTGAGTTTTGGCGTTATTGCAAAAACATAGAAATGCCTGATTCGTTGAAGCAAAAAATAGAGATGTTTAGTGAAAATGGTCGTATTTTTAGACATGATAACGAGCTATTTAACGAAACATCTTGGCTTGCAGTTATGCACGGTCAAGGGATTAAACCTAAAAGCTATCATCCATTGGTTGATAGGCTATCCCGAGATGAAATAAAGCGTAGGCTTAAAAATATAGAGTCGGTTATTAGCCGCTCTGCTGATGTTATGCCTGATCATGAGGCGTATATTTTAAAAAACTACACGCGCTAGCTTTAGGGATTTAACTCGAATTTTTGTTTTGGCTTTCCCAATATTCTTTTCTAAATTGAGTGGGTGTTACGCCCACAAGTTTTTTAAAAAATGTATTGAAAGTTGCTTTGCTGTTAAATCCTGCTTTATCCATAATGTCTAACATGGTCACTGTTTTATTTTCTTCTAAAAGTAACAGCCGTTTACTTTCTTCAACTCTGTAATAATTTATAAACTCAAAAAAGTTTTTACCAAAGTGCCTATTAATTATAGATGACAAGTTTCTTGACCCCATACTTAACTGACTTGCTAGGTTATCAAGTGTGAGTAAATGGTTTAAATAAGGCTTATTTTGTAGCAAATAGCTTTCGATTTTTTGTATTTTTTCGGGTTCAAACGAATCTGGAGCTTTATGTTGTTCAGCTGTTAGTTCATCGTCAATACCCTGAAATATTCTTGAATTACCAGCACTAAAGTAGATTAAACTTGTGATTAATAAAAGAATTGCATAATTAGCTGTAAGCCCAAGTAATTCATGGTCAACTAGAATACCTATCTCGTAAGACATAATAATACCCAAAGAGACAAATATTGAATTTAGGTGTACTACTAAAAAACCAATCACAAGGAATTTAAGCCAAGTTAGGTCGACACTCTCAAGCTCTGCAAACTCATTTTTAATGTTTTTTTGGTATTTTTGTAACTCTAAAAAACATAAAACGCTAATTGAAAATCGAAAGCACTCCCGAAAAAAATAAATAGTACGGTCAATAAATGCTGTGGTTTCAATTGTGTCATTTTTAAGTACATCTAATTTGATGCTATTTTCTATCATAAGCCAATCAACAGTGAAATAAGCGGCATAAAAAATGAACGGTATGAATAATAGCGAATCGCGTTTTTTTAGCTGATAGTTTTTGTTAACTAACGATTTGATATAAAGCAGAAGCAAAGGGACTTCCAACCAAAAAGCTAATCCAAATGTGTAAAATAGATTTGGGGATAAACTCAACGCAAACGCTCGGAATGCCTCACCAAAGTTAATAAGGTTATCCGTAGGAATTGCAGCTTGAGTTAATAAAAAGCAAGCAAGTAAATAGTTACTAAGTTTATTACCCTTTTTTAATGTTACTAAAAATACACTAAATGATAAGCATATAAAAATGGTAAAAATTAAAGCGAGATCGTGAGTGTTAAAAAGTACTTCTTTCACAATTTAATACACCTTTATTAAAATTTTTGTTAGGTACACGTGTGTTCTCATTGTCGTTGTATGTTATCTAATAATCTCTAATATTTAAAATAGCCGGGCGTTCAAATAGAGTAAATTGCGTGCATTTATACGCTTAAAACCTCTATTTGAACGACATTATGCCGCGTTTGTTATAAAACTGTTTGCCACACTAACAAAGTATCAGGTTATTAGATTAATGAAATTAACTTATTCTTCATTTTTACTTGGCTCTTTTATGAGCTTTGCGTCTGTTAACACAGTTGCTAAAAACGATATAACACTTTGGCCAACTCTTGAACCAGCAATAAAAAAAAATGCAGAGTTGGAAACACGTATTACCCATTTAATAAGCCAAATGTCACTAGAACAAAAAGTGGGTCAAATGGTACAAGCAGAAATAACCTGGGTAACGCCTCAAGATGTAAAAAAATATCATTTAGGATCGGTTTTGAATGGTGGTGGAACATTTTTACACAATAACCGTAATGCGAGTGTATCTGATTGGGTGTCTTTTATGGACGAGCTTTATTTAGCCTCAATGGATACATCACAAGGCGGTTTAGCTATTCCCGTTACATATGGCATTGATGCAGTACACGGCAATAACAAATTTATTGGTGCTACTTTATATCCACATAACATTGGATTAGGTGCAACACGTAACCCAGATTTAATTTATAAAATTGGAGAAGCCACAGCGAAAGAAGTTTTACTTGCAGGTATAGACTGGACATTTGCCCCAACACTTGCCGTTGCAAGGGATGATCGATGGGGGAGAACCTACGAAAGTTATTCTGAAGACCCTGAAATAGTTGCCAGCTATGCTAAAGAGATGATTGAAGGCCTTCAGGGGAAAGTAAACACAGCTAACTTTTTAGATGACGATCATATTTACTCTACCGCAAAGCATTGGGTTGGTGACGGAGGCACTTATCAGGGCATTGACCAAGGTGACAACCAAGAAAGTGAAAGTGATTTAATTAAAAATCATGCGGCGGCATATTTGCCAGCTCTTAAAGCCGGTGTGCAAAGTATAATGGCCTCTCATAATATGTGGAATGGCTTGCGCTTACACGGCAGCAAATATCTCCTTACCGATGTTTTGAAAACGCGACTTGGTTTTGATGGTTTTATAGTGGGTGATTGGAATTCGCACAGTAAAATACCCGGATGTAGCAATGATAGCTGTCCGCAGGCTGTTAATGCCGGACTAGACATGTTTATGGTTGTAGAAGATTGGAAGGCTTTTATAGGTAATACAGTAGACCAGGTTAAAGATGGAATTATCCCTGTTGAACGTATAGACGATGCAGTTAGGCGTATTTTACGCGTTAAAATACGTTCGGGGCTATTCGATAAAGGGCTTCCATCAACACGTAAATATGCTAACCAAAAACAATTATTAGGTGCTCCTGAGCACAAAGCAATTGCTAGGCAAGCAGTTAGAGAATCGTTAGTGTTGTTGAAAAATAATAATAACCTTTTACCACTTAACCCAAATAGTGAGGTATTAATTGCGGGTGATGGTGCTGAAAATATGAGTAAGCAAACGGGTGGTTGGACAATTAACTGGACAGGCGAAGGTAATATTAAATCTGATTTTCCAGGGGGAACGTCAATTTTTGATGGTATAAAGCAAGCGGTAAACAAAGCGGGCGGCAATGCGGTGCTAAGCCCTGATGGTAGTTTTGATGTAAAACCAGATGTTGCCATTGTTGTGTTTGGTGAAAATCCGTATGCAGAGTGGATTGGCGATCTAAAATCAATTGCTTATCAGGCTCATTCTCACCGTGACGCCAAATTAATCGAGTCATTAAAATCACAAGGTATAAAAGTTGTATCGGTGTTTTTATCGGGCAGACCTTTATGGGTAAACAGAGAAATCAATGCATCAGATTCGTTTGTAGCAGCTTGGCTACCTGGTAGTGAAGGTGTTGGTGTAGCTGATGTTTTGTTTAAAGATAATGAGGGCAATATTCAATTTGATTTTAAAGGTAAGCTTTCCTTTTCATGGCCTAAATATGCATCACAAGTTGTATTAAATCGTTACGATGAAAACTATGATCCACTTTTTGCGTATGGATTTGGGTTAACCTATAAAGATAATGTGATGCTTAATAAATTAAGTACAAAGAATGACTTTATTTTTGAAACACCTGTCAACACCCCTTATCAAATAATGCAAGGAAGAGCGAAAGGGGACTGGAATTATCAATTGCAGTCGGGTGGACAAACAAAAGACATCCACACGCCATCAGGAAATATTAAAGGCTTAACGATGATTGAAGCCGATAAAAATATTCAAGGTGATGCAAAAGAATTTACGTGGAGTGGTGCTAATAATGCTTCTGTACTAATTACCTCATCATGGTACCGAGAAGATCTATCTCAATATTTGATCAATAAAAGCGCGCTAACCTTTGATGTGAGAGTCGAAACCCCTCCTAGAAATGAACTTTATGTTCAAATGGGATGCGCAAAAGGTAAATGTGCAGAGCTGAATATTTCGCCCATGCTAAAAGAGTTTAAATTGAACACCTGGAATACCGTTTCTATAGATTTATTATGCTTTGCTAAAAGTGGAGTAGAGTTTGAACGTTCGAGTGCCCCCTTTGTGTTAACAAGCGAAGGCGCAGCTAAAATACGAGTTGCTAATATTCAATTTGAACCCAATGCACAAAAAATGGCCACTTTAAAGTGCAGTGAATAATAAACAAGAGCACTTATTATATCTCAATAGTAAGTGCTCTATTTTTTTGCTTCGACATTATTTATACGAAAGGGTCATATGAAACATATTATTTTATCATTACTGCTACTGAATGTGCTTGCTCTGACCTCTTGCTCGGTATTAGTAAAAAAAAATCCTAGTAAATTAAGTAAGTTATCCTCAAATCAGCAAATTGCAATTAATCAATTAGGCTACCTAAATAAAAGTGAAAAAATTGCTGCAATACCGAACGTAACAGCTTCGCAATTTGATGTAATTAATGCGAAAACGAACAAGGTGGTTTATACCGCTCAGTTGAGCGCAGCTAAAATATGGACTCTTTCTGGCAATGATGGTCACAAGCTTGCCGATTTTTCTGAAGTTGTCACTTCGGGTCACTATTTTTTGCGTGTCAAGGGTGTTGCAGATTCTTCATTATTTCGAATTAGTGATGATGTTTATGATTCACTTAGTAAAGCCGCTTTAAGATATTATTATTTGAACCGCTCTAGTACTCCTATTGAAGAGAAGTTCGCGGGAATTTATGCAAGACCAATGGGTCATAAAGATGACATTATTGGTTATCATCCTTCTGCTGAGCCAAGGTACAAAGGCAAACGAATAGACTCACAAAAAGGATGGTATGATGCAGGCGACTATGGCAAGTATGTTGTTAACTCAGGTATTAGCACTTATACACTGCTTGCAGCGTTTGAACATTACCCTGATGTTTATAAAAAACAAACCCTAAACATACCTGAATCTGAAGATAACGTTCCTGATATTATAAACGAAGCCCTATGGAATCTTGAATGGCTGATCACTATGCAAAGCGATGATGGGGGTGTATATCATAAGCTAACAACTCGTGAATGGCCAGGGAATGAAATGCCACATGAAGATCAACGCCTACGCTTAATAATAGGGAAATCAACAGCAGCAAGCCTTAATTTTGCAGCTACGCTTTCGATGGCTAGCCGGGTGATTGAACCTTACTACCCCAATAAGAGTAAGCAATATTCAAATGCAGCCATAAAAGCATGGCGTTGGGCGCTTTTAAACCAAACACAATATTATGAGCAACCAAGTGATATTAAAAGCGGTGAATATGGAGATCATTATTTAAAGGATGAATTTGCTTGGGCCGCTGCAGAGTTATTTATAACCACTAAAAATAAAAACTTTTACACTATTTATAAAGAGATAAATATTGATTACGTGGCTCCAGCGTGGCGAAATGTATCGTACCTTTCTTTGAGTAGTTTGCTGTTCAAAGCAAAGGACTTATTATCTAAACAAGAATATGAAGCCCTTAAAATAAAGCAAAATGACTTAGCTGATATATATTTAAACCAACATAAAAGCAGTCCATACAATGTTGCTATGCAAAAATCAGACTTTGTATGGGGGAGTAACTCAGCCGCGTTAAATAAAGCGATGGTTTTGCTACAAGCCGCTAAGATAAATAAAAATAACGATTATAAAAATGCAGCTCATGGACTTGTCGATTATGTATTAGGGCGAAACCCTACGGGGTACTCTTTTGTTACTGGGTTTGGCACTAAAACACCTTTGTATCCACATCATCGAATTTCACACAGTGATAATGTTGTTGCGCCTGTACCAGGAATGCTTGTAGGTGGCCCTCATTCAGGACAACAAGATAATTGTAACTACTTATTCAATGAGCCAGCAAAATCATACGTTGACGATTGGTGTAGCTTTTCAACTAACGAGGTTGCGATTAATTGGAATGCGCCACTTGTGTATGTACTTGGTGCGCTCTCTGACTAGCAACTTTATAAATTTTAATTTGCACAACTCAGTTGATTCTATTTATTGACCCAAGGAAAGCGCTATAAAAGTAGGGAGAAGATTTTCTTGAGTTTATATTTTTTGAATTGGCACGACTGCCTGGATTTGATTTACAGACCCTTGAACCGGGTTATTAAGGATAGGTAGTGCTTTTTCTTGAGTTTATATTTTTTGAATTGGTACGACTGAGTTGATTTGAGTTACTGACCCTTGGACCGGGTTATTAAGGATAGGTAGTGCTTTTTCTTGAGTTTATATTTATTGAATTGGTACGACTGAGTGGATTCGAACCACCGACCCCTACCATGTCAAGGTAGTGCTCTAACCAACTGAGCTACAGTCGTACAATTTGAGGTTCTTAAATATAATTTATTCAATAAGTCAGAATAAATATTGGTACGACTGAGTGGATTTGAGTTACTGACCCTTGGACCGGGTGGTCAAGAGTAGGTAGTGCTCTTTCCTTCAATTGTATTTTCCATTAATGTTGGTACGACTGAGTGGATTCGAACCACCGACCCCTACCATGTCAAGGTAGTGCTCTAACCAACTGAGCTACAGTCGTATTACTATATTTAAGTAAGTGTTAATTGCTTAACAACGGCCGCTAATATATAGCGTGGCGGTTGGTGAATCAAGCACGTTTCGTGTTTTTAGGTTTATTTGCCGTTTTTTTATTCATATTGGGCTGATTTCACACGTTTTATAAAACTCTTGCCACCAAATGACATGCTGTTTAGCTGAGCTTTTCAATTGATTTAATAAATTAGTATTTGAGTTTGCTTTAATCAACTTATTAATTTCATTGGTCGTTACACGTTCTTGGTACCATAATTGATTTAATAATGGCTGAAGCACTTCAAGAAAACCAATGAGTTGTGCTTGGTAAGGCTGAATTTGTGAAAGATAGAACTTTTGAAATACATTATTCATTATTTTAGCTTTATCTTTGTTTTTACCCACTGGGCATAGGGTGCTTAAATTGATGTTATGCACCAACCCCGAGGCAATTTTATTTAGCCTAATTTGTTGCCTGACAGATTTAATTAATGATTGATTAAACCTATATTTATTAAGCGTTTCGAGTGCTTGGTATATTGCATCTGTGTTTATTTTGTCAAATTGAGCCTGAGCTAATTGCGCTTTAATAGCAGTAAGTTTACGCATAGCCTCAATTGTGTCGCTAAAGCCTGCGGGTTCTTTACTTAATTCTGAAGCGGTTAGTGACCACGTGCGGTTGAGCTCTGGTTCCTCGATAAGGGCTGCATTAAAGTAATGTAGTAAATCAGCTTGTTTTTGATTTTTTGCTTCATGTATTTTTTTATACGTTACTGAGGTTTTATCGAGCGAGGCTAAGCAGCTGTTGGCGTGTTGAATAAAGTCTATTTGATATTTTAAACGCCCTGCAGCGGTTGCCGTTTTACCTAGTTGGTTATTGTGCTCACTTATCACCACATTTAAGTTACAACTGCTTATTCCTGCAAGCTCAACTATACCCAGTGTTATTTTACTGTTGTTGAGTTCGGTTAAAGGGTTTAATTTGAGTGAGTTAAGCGCTGGAAGGTCTTCTGATTTGTTGTCGGTTATATTTTCAAGGCGTTTTATATAGGTGTTGTTTGTATTACTGGGGGCCTCTGTGCAAGCACTTAGCATAGTAGCAGTTAGTATTAGTAAAATGCACACTAATACTAACTGCTTTATGTTATTTAAATTAAGCTTGTTGGCTAATAAATGGTTCATGTTTAAAGCGCTTACTAACGGTTATCATTAACAAAATGGCTGCAACGGTGAGCCCGACAATTATACCAATCCAAAATCCGTGTGGCCCCATTGCCGGCACAATTATATCTGTTCTTGCCAATACGTAGCCTAAGCTAAAGCCGATTAACCAATACGAAATAAACGTGATGTAAGAAATAGGGGCTGTGTGTTTTAATCCTCTTAAAATGCCATTTGCTGCAACTTGCAGGGCATCGGGTAGTTGATAGATACAGGCTAAAATCATAATTGAGGTCGCAAGGGCAATAACCGCAGGGCTATCTGTGTATAGCTGGCTTATCACATCACGACCTATAAATGTTATAAACGCTAAGAACAGTGCGATTAATATAGCCAGTAGATAACTTGTCGATACGGCTATTTTTAACTGATCGAACTTATTCTGACCATACAAGTTACCAATTCGAATGCTAATGGCAATAGAGAGGCTTAGCGGCATCATAAACAGTAACGCGGTAACACTTGCTGCAATTTGATGCCCTGATACAGCAACCGCTCCTAAATGGGCAATAAAGAGTGGAATACATGCAAAAAGTGTTACTTCAAAAAAGGTAGCCAAAGAGATAGGAATACCTAATTTTGTAATAGTGGCGATAGTCGTTATATTTGGTTTTTCAAACGGTGTGAGTAGCCCTTTGGCATCTATCTTTTTACTCATTTGGCAATAAGTGACCTGTGCTAATGCCATCACTGTTAAAACAATAGCTGTTGCTATACCACAGCCAGCTCCGCCATAGGCGGGAAGGCCAAATAAACCATTTATGAAAATGTAGTTAGCAGGAATATTAACAGCTAATCCGAGTAAGCTAATATAAAAGGCTGGTTTTGTCATGCCCATGCCTTCGGTCATGTTTCGGTAAGTTGTAAAAAATAAAAATCCAAACACCCCCCATTTAACAAATTGGATATAGTCGAAAGCGAGGCTCGCAATAGCCGGGCTTGTATCTAGCTGTAATATTATAATGTTTGCCAAGTAGGCAATACTAAAGCCTGTAATACACAGTAAAACGGTTAAATATAAAGCTTGTTGAAAATAGTGGCTTATGCCTTTTTTGTCATTCGCGCCGGCAAATTGTGCAATTATTCCAGTTAGTGCTAACAAAATACCTTGCAACGCTAAAAGTAGTGGGTTCCAAATACCAGTAGCAATAGATAGCGCAGCTAGGTCGGTAGGGCTGACCTGACCTGCCATTATAGTGTCGACCACCGACATTAATATAAGGGTAACTTGTGCTAAAAAAACAGGCAGCGCGAGAGAAAGTAAACGCTTAGCTTCCCAATTACAAAAGGTCATAAAAACAGCTATTTAATAAGTAAGGCTGTAATTGTAATCTATTGTCTTTGAAATAAAAATCTAAGGAGTGAATGATTTTATAATTCGATACGTTAAACTAATACTTTGTCATAACTTAACGAGATTTTATGTTTACAGGTATAGTACAAACTCAAGCTACTGTGGTGTCTAAAAACCATAATGAGGGTGTGTTACGTTTAGTGGTGTCGGTGAGCGATGACTACGTAAAACACCTAGATTTAGGAGCCAGTATTGCGATTAATGGGTGTTGTTTAACAGTAGTAAAAGTTGAGCTAAGTAACCAAGATGTAGTCGCGCAAGTTCACTTTGACGTGATTGACGAAACACTTCAATTAACTAATCTAGGGCTTCTTGAGCTGGGCAGTTTAGTAAATTACGAGCGCTCTGTTACTTTTGGCACAGAACTGGGTGGGCATATTGTATCGGGACACATTCACTGTTCGGCTAAAATAAATCAAATAATTAATACTCAAAGCAACTGCAAAATTCAGGTAAGTTTACCGGTAAAGTGGCAAAAATATGTATTGTACAAAGGCTTTGTCGCCATTAATGGTGCTAGTTTAACAGTAGGCGAGATTGACGAGCAGGGCTTTTGGTTGCATTTGATCCCAGAAACATTAGCAATTACAAACTTAGGTAAAGCGCAAGTGGGTGATGAGCTAAATATAGAGGTTGATCAGCAAACTTACACTATTGTTAACACCGTAGAAAACTACCTGCGTCATCAAAATTAAAAAATTTGTTCGTCGTCACTGTCTACGTGTAGCTCTAATTTATTGTTTGCATGGTCTATGTGCATATTTAAATGGATTGGGTTGCAACAGGCAGTGCAGTCTTCAATATAGTCCTGATCGCCCATGCTGGCATCTAAATCCAAATGAATGTGGTGTCCGCAAAACGGGCAGCTAATACGTTGTGATAAAAAGTCTTTCATAATCACTCCAAATACAAATAACTTAAGCAGAGCTTGGAATGTTTTTATTCTAACCACGGCTTAATGACGTAAAACTGAACTCCTTAGAACCCTTTAAATATAGTCTGTTTAGCGTGTTATGACAGTTTATTTACACTTATTGCAGTAGCTTATCGATATGTTGTTTAGCTTCAGTAAGATAGTGTCCAGCAAAAATATTTGCATGATTTAAAATAGGGTATAGTTGGTAAATATGTTTACGTTTTTGATAGCTTGGTAGAAGAGGGTATTGCTTATTATAGGCAACATAAAATTCATCGGGTAGTGGCGCAAATAGCTCGCTCATTGCTATATCCACTTCTCGATCACCATAATAACAAGCGGGATTGAATACGGTCGGTACTTCTTTTAAAAAGCCCAAGTTGCCTCGCCAAAAATCACCATGTAACAAAGATGGGCTCACAACATGACTATGTAGTTGTGCTTTAACTTCATTAATTATGTGCTCGGGATTGGCAAATTTAATGCCTTTTTCGGCTAATAGTTGTAATTGCCACCCTATGCGTTCTTCGGCAAAGAATACATCCCACTTTTTGTGCCAACGATTTGGTTGAACTGTGGTAGCTAAGTGATTATCTATATCAAAGCCAAACATTGCCTGGTCATGCTTTTGGTGCATTTGCGCTAGTTGAGTGCCCATTTTTTGCCATTGGCAATAGGGCTGCTCATCAAGATCTAACCACGTAAGTACGATAAATGAAAATTCAATGTTAGCACCTGATGTAATGCAGGTTGGAACATTAAAATAACTATTATTAGCAAGCATCTGTAAGCCCCTAGATTCACTTTCTAATCGCTCAAGTTCGCTTTTGAGCGCAATTTTAACAAAGTAGCTTTGTGTGCCATTGCTTATATGAAAATATTTATCGGTTGTTGTGCTTTGCAGTTGTCGCTTTTGTGTGTGTTTAAAGTCAGTATTAGTAGCTTGGCTAATGTGCTCGTTAATTGCTTTCCACATAATAGTTGCTCGTATTTTATACAGACACTTAAACTATGGCAAAAAGGGATTAATTTAACAAACTAAACGTTGTAAAATTAGCGAATGTGTCGCACAAAGTGACGCTAACTGTAATGGAGTAAAAATGAACAAAAGTTTTATAACCAATTTACTAGCAAGTATTTGTGTAGCTGCAGGATTGATATTTGATCAGCCAGTAGTTTTGTCGGTGGGGTTATTTGCACTTTCTGGCGCAGTGACCAATTTATTGGCTATTCATATGCTATTTGAAAAGGTGCCGTTTTTATATGGGTCTGGCGTTATTGCGCTCAAGTTTGAGAGCTTTAAAGTTGCTATACGAAACCTAATACTCACTGAGTTTTTCTCCGAACAAAAAATTAATAATTTACTTAACAAGGCGCAGCCTAATATCGACTTTGAACCGATCATTAGTAATGTTGATTTAAATCCAGCTTTCGATAATTTACTCGAGGTTATAGAGCAATCGCAATTTGGTAGCATGCTGGGTATGTTTGGAGGCACTGCTGCAATAGAGCCAATGCGTGAAAAATTTATTGAAAAAATGCAACTTTCGTTGGCACAAATTTCTCAAACAGAAGACTTTAAAGCGTTAGTAACGCAAACGCTTTCACAAGGAAATAGTGCTCAAGGGTTGCACAGCACAGTTCTTAAACTTGTTGATGAACGCCTTGATGAATTAACCCCTAAAATGGTGAAAGAAATTATTCAAACAATGATACGCGAGCACTTAGGTTGGTTAGTTGTTTGGGGCGGAGTATTTGGCGGTTTATTTGGTTTAATTGCGGGTGTTCTTTAAGCAATAAAGTTAATAATAAAACTAAGCAGGTTATAGTTATGCCTGCTTAGCTATAACGTTTAAGCATGTTATTGCGGAGACGAAATAACAACGATGTCAGGTGACGACACCTTTGCTAAATCTTTAATTGAAGTGCGAGTACTGCTTTCAATATTTAAGTAATTAGCACTTTTATCTAAATTATAACGCGCTACAAAATCACCCATAGGTAAGTTATTACACGTTAGTTTATTGCTAATAATGCTTTTTTTAACGTTCAATGACTGCTGTGTTTTGCGTAGTACATATGCTTTATTAGACGCAACAGCCATACAAATTTGTGTGCCTGGCGTTGAGTCGGCTGCTACAAATTGTGTTGCTGATACAGGTGCTGCTAATGCTGCACTACCAATTACAAGTGTTGTACATAATGCTGTTTTAAATGTATTCATTTTACTTTTCCTCGTTGTTTGCGGTTGCAAGCTAATTATTAAACTAATTAATCAAAAAAGCTGTTAACCAAACGCAACAAGCTGTAAGCAAGTATGTTTAATGTACACACTTACTTATAGGCTCATGAAAAAGCATATTTTTAAGTGTGTTTTTTGACACACTTTCATAAAAATAATTTATTGATACTGACATATTTTTTTAGGCTGGTATTATCGCCCCTTAAATTGATGTGTAGATTTTTAGGATAAACAGTGAGTAAAGCGTTAGCCAGTTATTACCAACAAGCCTATGCCTGCGAACAACAACATTTTAATCAATGTTTTTATTGTGGCTGCGAAGCAACTGAACGCGATCATTGTCCGCCTCTTCATATGCTGCAAAGTATTATTGATTTAGGCGAGGATGCCGACTTTATTTCAATTCCTGCTTGTTATGAATGTTATGCGCTATTACATAACGAACGACTAATGACGATTGACGAGCGCTTTACCAAAATTAAAAAAAAGCTGTCTAATAAATACGCTAAAGCACTGCGTGTCTACAATATGTGGGAAGAAAACGAATTAAGTGACATGAGTGATGAGTTTGCTCACAGTATTCAGGCCGGTATGAAATTAGGAAAAGAAGCCGCAGAGCGATTGGCATTTACAGGTTTTAGTTACGCCACTGAAGAGGCACGTGTCACAGTGCGCGAAAAAACCAAAGAGTTTGATGTAGAAGGTAACGTGTTTACCGATTTTAAAGACGCACTGAATTTCTGCATTACCTCTTTAAATGTGCAAAAAAGTGACTTTTATAAAATTTTAGTTGAAGACTACAACGGCGATTTTAACAAAGCCCTTAGTCAGTACCGTCATCGCCACGACAAGGTAACAGCGGCTAAAGATGGTAATACTCTTATTAAAGATTTTTCTAAGTTACATAAGCAAAATTCAGATTTTGTAACCCGCACGGTCAAACATTTTATCAGCAAAGATCCGTCACTCACCACAGAGGGCGCACTAGAAAAGCTTTATAACAATTATATAAAAAAATAATCACGTAAATTCATCTTAATTTACCGCGTTTTCACCTGTTTTTTTAGCTTTATGCCCAAGCTTTCGCTAAAGTATTAAAAAAACAGGAGAACCAAACAACATGAATAAATTTGCTCCCTCTTTATTAGCAGTTGGCTTAGCCGCTGCACTTGTAGGTTGCCAAGAAAATGGCCCGCAAGATGATAAAATTACTATTAACAAAAACCCATACCCAAGTACTTACACGCCAATCTCTACAACAAGCACACTCATCACAAACGCGACTGTTCTTACAGGGACTGGCGAACGCCTAGATGACGCTGATGTACTATTGGTCGATGGTAAAGTACAGCAAGTAGGTAAAGACTTAGCTGTAAAAGCAGACACAACTATTGATGCACAAGGTAAATGGGTAACACCAGGTATTATTGATGTTCATTCACATTTGGGTGCCTATCCAAACCCATCGGTAGAATCACATCAAGATGGTAACGAAATGACCAGCCCAAATACGGCCGAAGTGTGGGTAGAGCACTCTGTTTGGCCGCAAGATCCAGGATTTAACCGTGCGCGCGAAGGCGGTATTACGTCTCTTCAAATTTTACCAGGCTCTGCTAATTTATTTGGCGGACGTGGTGTAACACTTAAAAACGTGCCTGCGCATACAATGCAAGGGATGAAATTTCCTGATGCACCGTATGGATTAAAAATGGCATGTGGTGAAAACCCAAAACGCGTATATGGTCGTAAAGGCGTATTGCCTTCAACACGTATGGGTAATATGGCTGGTTACCGCACTGCGTGGATTGGCGCGCAAGAATATAAGCGAGCATGGGATAAGTACGATGCAGAATACGCAGAAGGTAAAAACCCTGAAGCCCCGAATCGCGATATAAAGTACGATACATTACGCGGCGTTCTTGAAGGCGAAGTAATGATCCACAATCATTGTTATAAAGCTGAAGAAATGGCGATGATGATTGATCTTTCTAAAGAATTTAATTATCACGCGGGTACGTTCCATCACGGTATTGAAGCATACAAAATTGCAGATTTGTTAGCCGACAATGGCTCGTGTGCTGCATTGTGGCCAGACTGGTGGGGCTTTAAAATGGAAGCCTACGACATGGTTCAAGAAAACGTTGCCATTGTTGATGCGGTTAAAAACTCGTGCGCCGTTGTTCACTCAGATTCAGACACAACCATTCAACGCTTAAACCAAGAAGCGGCTAAAGTAATGTACCGTGCTAATGAAAATGGCTTTGATATTTCAGAAGAGCATGCAATTAAGTGGATCACCACTAACGCAGCAAAATCATTAGGTATTGACGATAAAACAGGCTCGCTAGAGGCAGGTAAACAAGGCGATGTGGTTATTTGGAACCAAAGCCCGTTTAGCGTTTACGCAAAAGCTGAGCAAGTTTTTGTTGATGGTGCAAAAGTTTATGATAGAAACGATAGCACTTATCAGGCAACCAGTGATTTTATGTTAGGTCAAAAATAAGGAGCACCCAGAATGAAAAATTTATCACGTTCGTTTTCGCTATCTTTGGTTGCTGCCGGATTACTAGCCTCTGGTGCTGTAAACGCACAGTCATTGGCTATTATTAATGCAACTATCCATACATCAACAGAGCAAGGCGTATTAAAAGGCGCAAGCATTGTTATGGATAACGGGAAAATTACAGCTATTAACCCGGCAGAAGTAAGTGCTGATGAAATTATTGATGCCAATGGTAAAATTGTTACTCCTGGTTTTATTGCAAGCAATAACCAACTTGGTTTAGTTGAAGTGGGTGCGGTTGCAGGCTCTCGCGATGCGGGTGACGACAAAGCGGGTATAGATTTTGATGTGAGCCTTGCATATAACGCACATTCAAGCTTAATACCCTATGCACGTAAAGGCGGCGTTACACGAGATGTAATTACCCCTTATGGCGGCGATAGTATTTTTGCAGGTTTGGCTAGTGTGGTTGATTTAAGCGGTAGCCTTGACAGTGACGTTCAAAAACAAGCAGCGTTAGTTGTGCATTTAGGTGAGCGAAGAAAAGGCTCGCGTGCTTTTACACTGCAAACATTAATTAATAAGCTTGATGCTCATCAAACTAAATTAAGCAAAAAAGATAAAAAAGACGACGATAAACCAAGTACTGAAGACAAAGTAATGGCTAAAGTACTTTCTGGCGACATGCCATTGGTTATAAGCGTTTCGCGTGCTGCTGATATTATTGAGCTTATTAAAGTGAAAGAGCAATTTGGTGTTAACTTAGTACTAAGTGGAGCACAAGATGCCGTTGTTGTTAAAGAGCATATTGCTAAAGCTAATATCCCAGTAATTATTAGCGCTATGGACAACTTACCAGGAAGCTTCGATTCTTTACACGCTAATTTAAATAATGCAGGTTTACTTGAAAAAGCCGGTGTTAAAGTACTTTTAACGGTTGGTGGAGATGCAAGTCACAATATTTATCAGCTTCGCTATGACGCAGGTAACGCTGTATCTTATGGCATGAGCCAACAAGGTGCACTGAAAGCTGTTACATCAAATGTTGCTGACGTATTCGGTATTAATGCGGGCAGTATTGAGGTGGGTAAAGCCGCTGATGTAGTGATGTGGACTAATGATCCGTTTGAAATAAGCAGTAACGTAAGTCGTATGTTTATTAATGGCACTGAGGTGTCTACACAGTCTCGCCAAGATAAATTACGTGACCGTTATACTACTGATTCAAACATGCCAAGAGCTTACACTAAGTAAATAGTAAGCGTTATATCAACCCGACAATAGGGATTTGATTGGGCGAGTAGATATTAACTTTAAAAGGTCGCATTGAGCGGCCTTTTTCATAGGTGTAAAAAAACCGCTTACTTTTAAAAGTAAGCGGTTTTATTTTTACTATTTATTACACTAATTTAGCAAGGATATCGTTAAATGTAGTGCTTGGACGCATTGCTTCAAAAGCGGCTGCGTCATTAGGCTGGAAGTAACCACCTAATTCAACAGCAGGGCCTTGAGCATCGTTTAATTCGTTTACGATCGCGTCTTTATTTGCTTCTAAATCGCTCGCAATTTGAGTGAACTGTGCTTTAAGTTCGCTATCATCATTTTGCTTAGCAAGTTCTTGAGCCCAAAATAAAGATAAGAAGAAATGAGAACCACGGTTATCAATTTCTTTAACTTTACGTGAAGGCGATTTGTTTTCAGCAAGGAAAGTACCCGTTGCTTTATCAAGCGTATCTGCAAGTACTTGAGCCTTGTTGTTACCCGTAGTTACACTTAAATGCTCTAGTGATGCTGCAAGTGCTAAAAACTCACCTAAAGAATCCCAACGTAAGTGGTTTTCTTTTTCAAACTGCTGAACGTGCTTAGGTGCAGAACCACCTGCGCCAGTTTCAAATAAGCCACCACCGTTCATAAGTGGAACAATTGAAAGCATTTTAGCACTTGTGCCCAGCTCTAAAATTGGGAACAAATCTGTTAGGTAATCACGTAGTACGTTACCTGTTACAGAAATAGTATCTTTACCTTCTTTAATGCGACCTAAAGAGAATAAAGTGGCTTCAAGTGGGGCTAAAATTTGAATATCTAGGCCAGCTGTGTCGTGATCTGGTAGGTATTTATTTACTTTTTTGATTAGCTGAGCATCGTGTGCACGATTTTCGTCTAACCAAAAAATAGCAGGAACGCCAGTAGCACGTGCACGGTTAACAGCAAGTTTAACCCAATCTTGGATTGGTGCATCTTTAACCTGACACATACGCCAGATATCGCCTTGCTCAACACTGTGCTCAAGTAGCGTATTACCTGCTGTATCAACTACACGAATAGTACCCGCTGCTTTTGCTTCGAACGTCTTGTCGTGTGAACCGTATTCTTCTGCTTTTTGAGCCATAAGGCCAACGTTTGGAACGCTACCCATTGTCGTTGGATCAAACGCACCGTGTTCTTTACAAAAATCAATAGTTGCTTGATAAACGCCAGAGTAACAACGATCAGGAATTACAAAACTTGTGTCTTGTAATTTACCGTCATTGTTCCACATTTGACCGCTTGAACGAATTGCAGCAGGCATAGATGCATCGATGATCACATCACTTGGCACGTGTAAGTTTGTGATACCACGGTCAGAATCAACCATAGCAATAGCAGGGCGGTCAGCATATACAGCTTGAATATCGGCTTCAATTTCAGCGCGTTTAGCATCGTCTAATGTTTGAATTTTAGAGTAAACATCACCTAAACCGTTATTAACATCAACACCTAGCTCTTCAAAAAGCTCACCGTGTTTTGCAAATACGTCTTTATAGAATACTTTAACAGCGTGACCAAATATGATTGGGTCAGACACTTTCATCATTGTCGCTTTCATGTGAAGCGAGAATAAAACGCCTTTTTCTTTAGCAGCATCAATTTCAGCAGCTAAAAAAGCCTGTAGCTTAGCAGCACTTATGCGTGAAGCATCAATTACTTCACCAGCTAGTAGTGGTGTGCTTTGTTTAAGAACAGTTGTATCACCGTTTGTAGCAACATGCTCGATGCGTACGTCAGTTGCTTCTTCGATAGTTGTTGATTGCTCTGAACCAAAGAAATCGCCTTCGCTCATGCTTGCAACGTAAGAGGCAGAGTCTTTGCTCCACGCGCCCATTGAATGTGGGTTATTGCGTGCGTACTCTTTTACAGAGCCAGGTGCACGGCGGTCAGAGTTACCTTCACGTAATACAGGGTTTACCGCACTACCTTTAACTTTGTCGTATGCAGCTTGAATTGCTTTTTCTTCGTCGTTTTTAGGCTCAACAGGGTAATCTGGAAGGGCATAGCCTTTTGCTTGAAGCTCTTTTATTACAGCGCGTAACTGTGGAACTGAAGCACTAATGTTTGGAAGTTTGATGATATTAGCTTCAGGTGTTTTTGCAAGCTCACCTAGTTCAGCAAGTGCATCACCAATACGTTGTTCTTCTGTTAAATAATCAGGGAAGCTAGCAATTACACGACCTGCTAATGAGATATCGCGAGTTTCAACTTCAACACCTGCTGCATTTGTATATGCTTGGATGATCGGTAGCAACGAGTAAGTTGCTAGTGCCGGAGCTTCGTCCGTTTTTGTATAGATAATTTTTGATGTCATCATCATTCCTAGATAGTCGGCCAATTGGCCTTATTCAACAATGCAAAGAAATCATTAAAGCTGAGAGAGTACATATCATAGTGTTTTAATATATACGTTCAGATAATGAATAGTTTGTTAGGTGTTGGTACTCGTGTAGCTTTACAGTTAAAGCAGAATAGTCACACCTGACGAACTGTGGTCATATTTATAGCTAAAAATATAATAAAAATAAATTAGCCTTTAGACTAGTATATTTTATGTGCTCAGCAAGTTGAGCTAGTTGCTATGTTTTGCTTAATTTTTAGCACCAAGAGTGTAACAAGCTTGAATACAAAGGGCTAGAGTTTGAGCCTGCTCACAAGCAGTTAAACGGTCAACTCTTAGAATATTGGGGTATATGAAATAAAATCAAGGATGAGGGTTGAAAATAAAGAAAAAGAAACAATTTATATCGGTGTGGGTAAATAGAAGTGTGAGGAATTAAGCGAGGAGCCTAATAGGTCGCTCGCTTTAGTCGAATAAAACAACCGTCACTCTAAAATGTCGCCGTCTAAGGCAATATTTTTAGCGTGCAAGCCCTTGGGGCCTTGTTCTAATTCGAATGTTACATCTTGTCCAGCTTTAAGCGTTTTATAACCGTCCATTACAATTGTAGAGTAATGGGCGAAAATATCATTCTCGCAGCCGTCTTCAACGATGAAACCAAAACCTTTAGCATTGTTAAACCATTTAACTTTACCACAAGCCATACTTCTACATCCTTCAATAAGTTGACTAATTTAGTTATTCTAAACCATATTATTTGCTAGACTGATTAAGGATTAATCAATCTATGTTTGACTGTAGTTTATTTAATCAATCAGTCAAGCTTTTTGAGCTATTTTTTAACATTTTATTTATTTTTTATTCAAGTTTGCTTGAGTTCCTAAGACAAGACTATATTTAATTATGAGTGGTATGAAAGATTCAGGTGTTATCGATACAGTTCGCGACAGTGAAAAGCAAAAGCTACAGCCGCCGCGAAAATACAAAGTTGTTTTAAATAATGACGATTACACGCCGATGGACTTTGTAATAGAAGTTTTAACGACGTTTTTTAATATGGATAGCGATAGAGCAACCGACGTGATGCTTCAAGTTCACGAAAAAGGTAAAGGCATTTGTGGCGTTTACAGCGCTGATGTAGCTTATACCAAAGTTGAACAAGTTAACCGCTACTCGCGTGATAACGAGCATCCGCTGCTTTGTAGTTGTGAGCAGGAATAAATACCAACTAGGGTGATCACACACCTGTTTGTTGTGGTATACATTATTATCTCAGTAAGGGGTTGCCAATGCTAAACAAAGACTTAGAACTTACATTAAATGCCGCGTTTCGTGAAGCGCGCACTCGCCGTCATGAGTTTATGACTGTCGAGCACCTTTTACTTGCGCTATTAGATAACCCTTCTGCTTCAGAAGCGCTAAATGCGTGTGGTGTTAACATTTCAGGCTTAAAATACGAACTGCTTGAATTTATTGATGAAACAACACCGGTTATCCCCGATTTAGAGGAAGAGCGTGAAACACAACCTACGCTTGGTTTTCAACGAGTACTACAGCGTGCGGTGTTTCATGTTCAATCATCAGGTAAAAACGAAGTTACCGGCGTAAATGTGTTGGTTGCTATTTTTTCTGAGCAAGAAAGCCAAGCCGTTTATCTGCTTAAGAAAAATGATGTTTCGCGCTTAGACATTGTTAATTTTATTTCTCATGGGATTTCAAAAACCGATGATGATTTAGGCGACGATACGGACGACATAAACGAAGAAGTGCAAGAAGTTCAAAATGAAGAGGTCAGCAAGCTAGACAGCTTCACTACTAACTTAAATGCGCAAGCACGCGATGGTAATATTGATCCATTGATTGGCCGTGACAGTGAAGTTGAACGTGCGGTACAAGTGTTGTGTCGTCGTAAAAAGAATAACCCATTGCTTGTAGGTGAAGCGGGAGTGGGTAAAACAGCAATTGCTGAAGGGTTAGCTTATCGTATTGTTAACGAGCAAGTTCCTGAAGTGATTGCAGATGCAGTGGTTTACTCGTTAGACATGGGCGCATTACTTGCTGGTACAAAATACCGTGGCGATTTTGAAAAACGTTTTAAAAGTTTATTAAAAGAGCTACAAGCAAAACCAGGCTCTATTTTATTTATTGATGAAATTCACACCATCATTGGGGCAGGCGCTGCGTCAGGTGGCGTTATGGATGCCTCTAACTTACTTAAGCCATTACTTTCAAGTGGTAAGCTCCGTTGTATGGGGTCAACTACTTACAATGAGTATAAAAATATTTTTGAAAAAGACCGTGCATTAGTTCGTCGTTTTCAAAAAATTGATGTACTTGAGCCAAGTGTTGCCGATACCACTAAAATTCTGAATGGCCTGAAAGATCGTTATGAAGAACACCATGGTATTCGTTACACACAAAAAGCGTTAAAAGCTGCGGCTGAGCTGAGTGCTAAGTACATTAACGAGCGTCACTTACCTGATAAAGCCATTGACGTAATAGATGAAGCCGGTGCAAACCAGCGTTTGCAGCCAAGCTCTAAACGTAAAAAAACCATTGGTGTATCAGACATTGAAATGATCATATCCAAAATGGCGCGCATTCCACCACAAAATGTATCGTCATCGGACAAAGAAACGCTTAAAAATATTGATCGTAATCTTAAAATGTTGGTGTTTGGTCAAGATCAGTCAATTGATGCACTTACATCGGCAATCCGTTTGTCACGTTCAGGGCTAACAAGTGAAGAAAAACCAGTGGGTTCTTTCTTATTCGCTGGTCCAACCGGTGTTGGTAAAACAGAGGTAACTAAGCAGCTTGCAAAGTGCATGGGTGTTGAGTTTATTCGTTTTGATATGTCGGAATATGTTGAGCGTCATGCAATTAGCCGCTTAATTGGTGCACCGCCAGGTTATGTTGGTTTTGAGCAGGGCGGTTTGCTAACCGAGGCTGTTATTAAGAACCCTCATGCGGTGGTTTTACTCGATGAGATTGAAAAAGCGCATCCAGACATTTACAACATTTTATTGCAGGTAATGGATCACGGTACATTAACCGACAACAATGGCCGTAAAGCTGACTTTAGAAATGTTGTGCTGGTAATGACCACTAATGCCGGCGTGCAAGAAACAACTCGCAAGTCAATTGGCTTTAGTGAGCAGGATCATACACACGATGCAATGGGTGAAATTAACAAAACATTTTCACCAGAGTTTAGAAACCGCTTAGATAACATTATTTGGTTTAACCATCTTGAGCGTGAAGTTATTTTGTTGGTGGTTGATAAATTTATTGTTGAACTGCAGGCACAGCTTGATAAGAAGTCGGTTAATTTTGAATTGACCTCTAAGGCACGTGAATGGTTAGCTGAAAAAGGCTACGATAAAGCGATGGGTGCACGCCCAATGGCGCGTGTTATTCAAGAAGAGCTCAAAAAGCCACTCGCAAACGAAATACTGTTTGGTAAGTTGGCTGATGGCGGCACAGTGAAGGTGTCGGTAAAAGATAAGAAAATCCGTTTTGATTACGAAAGTAGTTTAACACCAGCATAAACGGCATAAGACTCTAAATGGCTCGCTTGTAATACCGGGCCATTTTTTATTTTAGGCAACAAAAAACCCAGCAAAAGCTGGGTTTTTTGTTTATTAAATGTAATTGCTAGTCAAAGTCCATCAATTACATTTAATAAACGCTTAAAGCTAGTTATACACTAGCCAAAAACTAAATCTCGTTTACGCACTTACTTAGCGAGCACGGAATACGATACGACCTTTCGATAAATCGTAAGGAGTCATTTCTACCGTTACTTTATCGCCGGTTAAAATACGGATATAGTTTTTGCGCATTTTACCTGAAATATGAGCCACAACTACGTGACCATTTTCTAGCTCAACTCGGAACATTGTATTTGGTAAAGTATCAAGGACAGTCCCTTGCATTTCGATTACGTCTTCTTTCGCCATGTTTAGCGTAACACCTCTTTAATAGTTAAACGCTGCAGATTTTGCCCAAAATACACCAATAAGTAAAGGCGCAGGGGCTATATTTGCAAATTAAATAGCCACCCACTCATCATTAAGCTGTTTTTGTGCGGGTAAAAACTGAGTTTTATACTTCATTTTGGTGCACTCATCAATTTGATAGCCCAAATACACAAATTGTTTATTTTGCGCTTTAGCAAATTTTAGCTGCTCTAATATCATAATTGACCCTAGGCTATAGTGCTCAAAGTCAGGGTCAAAAAACGTGTAAATAGCAGAAATAGCGTTGTCCATACAATCGGTTACAGCTACACCTACTAAAGTGTCTTGATGCCAAAGTTCGATAAACGTAATTTCAAGCCAACTGCAAAATAAAAAGCTTTGAAATTGTTCAGGCTGTGGTGGATACATGCTGCCGTCTTGATGGCGCATAGTTATATATTTACTGTACAGCGGATAATACCCTGCTCGTTCGCTAGTAGAGTAAGTGACCGTAAACTGTGTTTTTGCTTTGTTTAGTTTACGTTTTTGTGATTTTGATGGCATAAATTCTTGCGCTAAAACACGAACAGAGTTACATGCACTGCAAACGGGGCAGTGAGGGCGGTATATTTGGTTACCACTGCGCCTAAAGCCGACTGCTAACAAAGATTCGAACTTTTCTGAGCAATAATAAGTGGGATCTAATATGACTAATAGTTGCTCGCGCCTGTTGGGCAGATAACTACACGCAAATTCTTGGCTTAAACCAACACGGGCTGTTAGGTTTTCATTCATAGATTGCAATAAGTTCCTGTGGTTCCCACATAGTAGGATTAACTTTATAGGTAAGTGCAGTGTTAAGTTTAGCTAAAAAATCAGTTCGAGGAATAACTTTTGCTCCCAAACTCATCAAATATGGGTTTTCGAGTTGGCAATCAATAAAATGAGCGTCATGGTTTTTTAACCAATTCACAAGCGCCCACATAGCTAATTTAGAACAATTAGTTTGATGATGAAACATCGATTCGCCACAAAACACACCATTTTGCATAATTCCATACAGCCCAGCTGCAAGCTCTCCGTTGCGCCACACCTCTAAGCTATGCGCTACGCCTGCATGATGAGCATTTATGTAAGCACTAAGCATATCAGTAGTGATCCAAGTACCGTCGGTATCAATGCGTTGGTCACGGCATGCTTCAATAACTTCAACAAAGGCGTTATTAACTGTCACTGTTACGGGGTATTTTTTTAGGTGCTTACGTAAACTTTTACTAACATGAAACTCATTTAACTCCACAATGCCACGTTCACTTGGTGACCACCACATAATAGGTTCGTTATCGCTAAACCAAGGAAATATACCATTACTATAAGCATTGCAAAGGCGAGCTAGGCTCAAGTCACCACCCACAGCTAGTAGGCCGTCTGGAGAAACTAATGCATATTCTGGATTGGGAAATGCTATATCTGTATCACTTAGTTGGTATAGCTGGTTTGTCATAACGTGTTTACTTTTTATAATTTGTTTTAAAAGTGTAACTATATTTTAGGCGTAAAAAAAGGGGCTGATTGATCAGCCCCTTTTGTGAAAAATAAACGTTATAGGTTGTCTAAATAGCGCTCTGCATCAAGGGCAGCCATACAGCCTGTTCCAGCAGATGTAATCGCTTGGCGGTAAATATGGTCAGACACGTCACCTGCAGCAAAAACACCTGGTACGCTTGTTTGCGTTGCGTTACCGTTAAGACCTGACTCAACAACTAGGTAGCCGTCTTTCATTTCTAGCTGGCCTTCAAACATATCTGTGTTTGGTTTGTGGCCAATTGCAATAAACACACCCGCCAAATCTAAATCTTCAGTAGCATCAGATGCTACATCTTTAATGCGAATGCCTGTTACACCCATTTGGTCGCCCAAAACTTCGTCTAGTGTACGGTTGTAGTGCATTACCACGTTGCCGTTTGCCGCTTTTTCAGTAAGACGATCAGCAAGAATTTTTTCACTACGGAAACTGTCACGACGGTGAATTACATGGACTTCATCAGCAATGTTAGATAAGTATAGTGCTTCTTCAACTGCGGTATTACCACCACCAACTACTGCTACTTTTTGGCCTTTATAGAAAAAGCCATCACATGTTGCACACGCCGATACACCACGACCTTGGAAGTTTGTTTCAGACTCTAAGCCTAAGTATTTTGCAGATGCGCCTGTAGCAATAATAAGTGCATCACATGTGTATGTACCTTGATCGCCAGTTAGTGTGAAAGGGCGTTTAGAAACATCAACTTTGTTTATGTGGTCAAACACAATTTCGGTTTCAAATCGTTCAGCATGCTCTTTCATGCGGTCCATAAGTGCAGGGCCTGTTAAACCGTGTGCATCACCCGGCCAGTTTTCAACTTCAGTGGTAGTAGTTAATTGACCACCTTGTTGCATACCTGTAATTAAAACAGGGTTTAAATTTGCACGGGCTGCATACACTGCCGCCGTGTAACCAGCTGGGCCAGAGCCTAAAATTAGTAGCTTACTATGTTTTGCTTCAGTCATGATATTTTCCTAAACGATTCTATACGGTCATTAATGCGCTCGATTCTAAGAAAAACAAGGCAGAAGTAAACAAAATCTGAGATTATTTTTTTTAGTAAATCGAAAACCTGTTCATTTTTATGTACTAAACAAACATATTTTTATGCCTTTCAGGGTAAACTAGCTCAATAAATAGACTAACAAGCAACAAAACGTCGTTAATTCATGACCACTTTGATTTTTTTTGTTATGTTTTACCTAATTTTGATTTGTCACTGATAGATTATGTGACCTAAATGAATAGGCAACTATGTTATTTTGGCAGGAAAAACCCGCATTTGGGTTGACTTCAAAAGACGTTAACGTCTTAACCAATGCGCAAGATTACCGCACACAATTACTTAATTTAATCGCTGACGCAAAAACGCGCATTTATATTACTGCGCTTTATTTGCAAGATGATGAAGCAGGCCGCGAAGTTTTAGAGGCATTACACAATGCGTCTTTAGCCAACCCTGCACTTGAAGTAAAAGTACTGGTCGATTTTCATCGTGCCCAGCGTGGGCTTATTGGTGCTGAGAAATCAGACGGGAACGCAAGTTTATACTGTGACTATCTAGAAAAATTTAAATCAAATGTACAAGTATTTGGTGTACCGGTAAAAGCGAAAGAGCTGTTTGGTGTATTACACCTAAAAGGTTTTGTAATAGACGACACGTTGCTTTACAGCGGTGCTAGCTTAAATAATGTGTATTTACAGCACAGTGACCGCTACAGGCTTGACCGTTACTTTTTAATTACGCAAAAAGGCCTGTGTGACTCTGTAATAGACTTTATTGAATCAAAGCTATTGAGTTCAGTGGCAGTGCCTCGTATCGACACGCGTCCGCTCAAGCGATTAATTGACTTTAAACTTGAACAAAAGCAATTAATGCGTGATCTAAAAGCAGCAAGTTATAAGTCGGCTGAGCAAGCAAGCAATAATGCGTTAAATATTCGTTTGTTTTTAGGGCTTGGGCGTCGTCATAACGAACTTAATCGTATGATCAAAGCCCTTTTTGATACAACAGAGCGTGAGTTAGTACTTTATACACCGTACTTCAATTTTCCTGCGCCGCTTATGCGTTCGTTACGCAGGCTTTTGAAACAAGGCAAACATATTACAATTGTTGTGGGTGATAAAACCGCTAATGATTTTTATATGCCACCTAGTGAGCCGTTTAGTAAAATTGGTGCGTTGCCTTATTTATACGAAACTATTTTGCATAAATTTGTTAAAACACAAAAACGCCATATAGATAACGGTAACTTAAATGTATACCTTTGGAAACACGACAATAACTCTTTCCATTTAAAAGGAATATGTGCAGATAGATCAAAGCATTTATTGAGTGGGCATAACCTAAACCCACGAGCATGGGGCTTAGACATAGAAAACGGGATATTAATTGAAGATCCTGAGCAAACTATTATGCAAGCAATTGATAACGAAAAGCATGAAATTCTTAAGCACTGTCGCCGACTAACAGGGCCAGACGATTTAGAAACCATGGAAGATTACCCTCAGCCAGTTAAAAAGTTACTTGGCCAAGCAAAACGGGTAAAAGTAGACTTTATTATTAAACGGTTTATTTAGATTGAATTTAAATTAGACATAAAAAAAAGCAGCTTTATAGCTGCTTTTTTATTGGTACAAACGCTTAATTAAGCGTTTTCAACCGCTGTACGTGGGTCAACGTAATCCATGTTAAATGCTTCAGCAACTTCTTTGTACGTTACTTGGCCTTTAATTACATTTAAGCCTTTTAGGAAGTTAGCGTCGTCTAGCAATGCCTTTTTGTAACCTTTGTTTGCAAGGTTAATGATAAACGGCAATGTTGCATTGTTAAGTGCAAATGTAGACGTACGAGGAACAGCACCCGGCATGTTAGCAACACAGTAGTGAACAACTTCATCAACGATGAAAGTAGGATCAGCATGCGTTGTTGCTTTAGATGTTGCAATACAACCGCCTTGGTCAATAGCAACGTCAACAATAGCAGCGCCAGGCTTCATTGCTTTGATGTGCTCTGCTGTTACAAGCTTAGGAGCAGCAGCGCCAGGGATTAGTACGCCACCAATTACTAGGTCTGCTTCTAGTACGTGTTTTTCAAGTGCATCAGCTGTTGAGTAAATAGCTTTAACTTTATTACCAAACTGTGCGTCTAGTGCACGTAGTACATCGATATTACGATCAAGTACTACAACATCAGCACCTAGGCCTACAGCCATTTGTGCTGCGCTACGACCAACCATGCCGCCGCCGATAACAACAACTTTAGCTGGCTCAACACCAGGTACGCCGCCTAGTAACATACCACGACCGTGGTTAGATTTTTCAAGGGCTTGTGCACCGGCTTGGATAGACATACGGCCAGCTACTTCACTCATTGGCGCTAAAAGTGGTAAACCACCACGAGAGTCAGTTACTGTTTCATAAGCAATACAAATCGCTTTGCTCTTAACAAGGTCTTCAGTTTGTGGAAGATCCGGTGCAAGGTGAAGGTAAGTGAAAAGAATTTGGTCTTCACGAAGCATTGCACGTTCAACTGCTTGTGGTTCTTTTACTTTTACAATCATTTCTGCGTTTGCAAAAACGTCAGCCGCAGTTGCTAAAATGTCTGCACCTGCTTGGGTGTAATCTTCATCTGTAAAACCAATGCCCATACCTGCATTCGTTTCTACAACCACTTGGTGGCCGTGATTTACTAATTCACGAACACTAGCAGGAACCATACCTACACGGTATTCATGGTTTTTGATTTCTTTAGGTACACCAATAATCATAACATTTGCCTTATTAAGAACGGATTGAAATTTTTCACTATTATATTCATGACAAGCCAGTGTGTCTCACCTTTTTTAAATGCCAAGCTAGTGTTATTATCTAAATAATATAAATAAACAGAATAAAAAACTAGTGAGCCTTATGCATCAGTTATTAGACAGAATAGACCGTAAAATTTTGATGGAATTACAACATGATGGGCGTCTTTCAAATGTTGAACTGGCCCGACGAGTTGGCCTGAGCGCCACGCCCTGCCTAGAGCGCGTAAAAAAGCTTGAGCGAGAAGGTTACATACTCGGATACAAAGCGGTGGTCGATCCGGCTAAGTTAGGGCAGGGGTTATCGGTGTATGTAGAAGTTACGATTACCAAAACCTCGCCAGACGTATTTGACGAGTTTAGTGCAGCCGTGAAAAAGCACGAAGAAATAATAGAATGTCACCTAGTGTCGGGTAATTTTGATTTCTTACTTAAAACGCGTGTTAATGATATGTCAGAATACCGTGGTGTATTAGGAGACATTCTTTTAAAATTGCCAAACGTGAGTGAAAGTCGCACCTATGTAGTTATGGAAGAAGTTAAAGGTGAAGATGGCGTAATTATTCGCCCTTACATTGCATAAGTTTAACTGTTAAAGGTAAACAGGCTTAAATTTATAAAAACGTGTTCATAATCAGGCCATACACATTAAGATAAAGTGCATCAAATTGCATTTCCTGCTAAGGTATTTGACTGCTGTTGAAGTGTAATAAATAGAATAATAAGAGGGATAGGAAGTTATGCGCCTAAACGGTGTGCAAAGACTATTAGAAACAGGGCTGATTATCAGTACCTTTGCTGCAATATTTATTTTATGTGCCTTAATCAGTTTTGATCCGGCAGATCCTTCGTGGTCGCAAACCGGCGAATTTAGAAACGTAAAAAATATTACAGGCACAGCCGGTGCGTGGGTTGCCGATATACTGCTGCTTACTTTTGGGTGGCTTGCGTATTTAGTTCCGGCGGCAATTCAGTTATTCGGCTATTTATTATTTAAACAGCCGCACCGTATTTTACAGCTTGATTACACAACATTAGCCCTGCGTATTATTGGCCTAGCCCTTTTTGTGACCTCTGCTACGGCAATTAGCAGTATTAACTTTGACGATATTTATAATTTTTCATCAGGCGGGGTAGTGGGAGATGTCATTGCGACAGCCATGATGCCGGCGTTTAATTTTACCGGCACATCCATTTTGCTATTGTGCTTCTTTTTTGCAGGATTAACCCTTTTAACGGGCGTGTCGTGGGTTGATTTTGTAGATTACCTAGGCGATTTAATGGTTAGGTTGTATCGCTTTATTACTTCGTACATAAAAGGTTGGATAAACAGAGAACGAATTGCTGCAAACACAAACAGTGACAATGTAGATGCTCAGTTTAACGACGACCTCACAGAGCAGCTTGAAGCGCCAGTAGAGGCAAAAAACGACGCACCTCAAAAAGCCATTAATAAACCGCAAACGCCTTTTACAGAGCCACAAATCAGTGACGACTACAGCCCATTTGATGAGCTTGACGATATACTCGATCAAGAAATTGGTTTTAGTGCAATAGATGATGAACCAATGGATACGGCAGCGGCATTAAACGCGCTTGATCAAAGCCAAGTTGTAGAACCTGAAAAACCAGTTACAACAGTGGTATCGCCAGCAAGGCCTATGCCTAAAGCAAAGCCTGCGTATCAGCCACCACCAACAGCAAAAGAAAAGTTTGAACAACTGCTTGACCAAGAGCCGCCACCAGGCCCACTACCGTCGCTTGATTTACTCGACAGACCCGATAAAGCTAAAAACCCAATTTCGCAAGAAGAGCTCGATGTTGTATCGCGCCTTGTAGAGACAAAACTTCTCGACTTTAACGTACAAGCCACGGTAGTTGGTGTATATCCTGGGCCTGTTGTAACGCGATTTGAGCTTGATTTAGCACCGGGAATAAAGGTGTCTAAAATTACCGGTTTATCAAAAGATTTAGCCCGCTCGCTTTCAGCGATTAGTGTACGTGTTGTTGAAGTTATTCCGGGTAAAACTTACATAGGCATAGAGCTGCCTAACAAACACCGTGAAATAGTACGCTTGTCTGAAGTAATAAATGCGCCTAAATTTGAGCAAAATCCATCACCGCTTACCATGGTATTAGGTAAAGACATTGCAGGGCAACCTGTGTGTGCCGATTTAGGTAAAATGCCACATTTATTGGTAGCTGGTACAACGGGCTCGGGTAAGTCAGTGGGCGTTAATGTAATGATATTAAGCTTACTGTATAAATCTGGCCCAGATGATGTACGTATGATCATGATTGACCCTAAAATGCTTGAACTTTCGGTTTACGAGGGTATTCCGCACCTATTGTGTGAAGTTGTTACCGACATGAAAGAAGCGGCTAACGCGCTGCGTTGGTGTGTAGGTGAAATGGAACGTCGTTATAAATTGATGTCAGCGTTGGGTGTGCGTAATTTAAAAGGTTACAACCAAAAAGTACTTGATGCCAAAGAAGCGGGCTACCCCATTATGGACCCACTTTTTAAAGACACAGACGGTATGAAGGACGGCCCCGACGAGCTTGAAAAACTACCAAGCATTGTTGTGGTAATTGATGAGTTTGCCGACATGATGATGATTGTTGGTAAAAAAGTAGAAGAACTTATTGCACGTATAGCGCAAAAAGCACGTGCAGCAGGGATTCACTTAGTACTTGCAACACAGCGCCCGTCGGTTGATGTAATTACAGGCTTAATTAAAGCCAATATACCAACGCGTATGGCGTTTCAGGTATCCAGTAAAATAGATTCGCGCACCATACTTGACCAGCAAGGAGCCGAAAACTTACTCGGTATGGGTGACATGCTTTATTTACCGCCAGGCACAAGCGTGCCAGAGCGTGTGCATGGCGCATTTGTAGATGACCACGAAGTACACGCAGTCGTTAACGATTGGAAAGCGCGTGCTAAGCCTAATTACATAGATGAAATTCTTAATGGCGATGCCACTGAAGATATTTTACTACCCGGTGAAGCAAGTGAAAGTGCAGATGAAGAGTCAGACCCACTTTACGACGAAGCAGTCTCATTTGTAATTGAAACAGGCAAGGTATCGGTTTCATCAGTACAACGTAAGTTACGCGTAGGCTATAACCGTGCAGCACGCTTAGTAGAACAAATGGAAACATCAGGTATCGTAAGTTCACCAGGTCATAATGGTGCTCGCGATGTATTAGTACCTAATGGAGCAAACCAATGAAAAAATTAAATAGTTTATTATTAGTATTAAGTGGCTTAATTGCCGCACCGAGTTTTGCAGACGACAGCCAAGCACTGCAAGACAAACTGGCAACACTTAAAAGCTTTAAAGCGCAGTTTGCACAAAAAGTAACAGACAAAGAAGGCCAAGCCGTAATGCAAGGCGAGGGTACAATCGCCCTTAAACAACCTATGATGATACGCTGGGAACAAACCAACCCAGACGACACCTTATTTGTATCTAATGGTGATAAAACCTATTACTTCGACAGTTTTGCTGAGCAAGTAACCATAATGAATACTCACAGCTTAATAGACTCAACGCCGTTTGTATTACTTACCTCAAAAGACCCTGCACAATGGGAAAAATACAGTGTTCAAGCAACAGAGTCTGGCTATAGTGTTACGCCAAATAAAGGCGTAGAAAGCCAAGTAGAGCAGTTAGATATTACATTTGTGGATAACCAAGCAGGCCTTGCAACATTAGTAGTGACAGATAACTCGGGCCAACTTTCATCGTTCACTTTTAACGATGCTAAAGTAAACACCGAGCTTGATGCCACAGTATTTGAATTTACACCGCCAGAAGGTGTTGAAATAGACGATCAAAGCCACGGTGAGTAATTTAGGCTTTAACTTTGGACCCGATGTACGCCCACTTGCGGCGCGAATGCGCCCAACAACGCTTGATGAATACATAGGTCAGCAGCATTTACTAAGTAGCGACAAACCTTTGCATCAAGCTATTGTTGCAGGGCGCTGCCATAGCTTAATTTTGTGGGGGCCGCCTGGGGTGGGCAAAACAACCTTGGCGCAAATTATTGCAAACCACGCCGATGCCGAGCTTATACAAATGTCGGCTGTGACCGCAGGCGTAAAAGATATTCGCGACAGCGTAACGCAAGCACATGATAACCTACAAAGCCGCGGGCAACGCACCTTAATGTTTGTGGATGAAGTACACCGTTTTAATAAATCGCAGCAAGATGCATTTTTACCTCACATAGAAGACGGCACGTTTATATTTGTAGGCGCGACAACCGAAAACCCCTCGTTTGCACTTAATAATGCTATTTTATCGCGTGCCCGCGTGTATGTTTTAAAGTCGCTTGCCGATACCGACTTATACACAGTAATAGAGCGCGCACTTGAGCAAGATGAGCAGCTAAACCAAAAAAACATTGTGATTGCTAATAACGCCAAAAAGGCGCTTTGCCAAGCAAGCGGCGGCGATGCCCGTAAAGTATTAAACCTACTTGAGCAAGCGGTTGATTTAACCACCGAGCATAACGGCACATATAACGTAGATGAGCACGTATTAAGCCAAGTACTGCCTACGCATTTGGCTAAATACGATAAAGGCGGCGATGAATTTTACGATTTAATCTCGGCTTTTCATAAATCGGTACGAGGCAGTTCACCCGATGGTGCGCTGTATTGGTATTGCCGTATTTTAGCCGGTGGTGGCGACCCACTTTATGTAGCAAGACGTTTACTTGCCATTGCCACAGAAGACATAGGTAACGCAGACCCACGTGCGATGGAAGTGGCATTAAACGCTTGGGATATATTTCAGCGTGTAGGCCCAAGTGAGGGCGAACGCGCCATTGCACAAGCCACTTTGTATTTAGCCAGCGCACCCAAAAGTAATGCGGTTTATATGGCGTTTAATCAAGCAAAAGCTGATGCCAAAAATGAGCCAAGTTACCCAGTGCCTGAGCATTTACGCAATGCACCAACCAACTTAATGAAAGACTTAGGTTATGGCGCAGAGTACCGTTATGCGCATAACGAAGAGGGCGCCTTTGCCGCCGGTGAAAAATACTTACCACCAGAAATGGACGGCAAGGAATATTACCTACCAAGCGATCGCGGCCTTGAGCAAAAAATTAAACAAAAACTCGATTACCTAAAAGAGCGCGATGCGCAAAGCCCACTTAAACGATACGAAAATGATTAAACTTTATATGATGATCGCCCTTGGCGGTGCCTCAGGGGCTTGTTTACGATTTTTTATTAGCGAAACCATGCTAAAACTCCTTGGTAGGGGATTCCCTTTTGGTACGTTGGCGGTTAATATTCTGGGTTCATTGTTAATGGGCGTTTTATACGGTTTGATAGATAAACAAATTATCACTGTAAGCCCCGCTAAAACCCTTATCGGTATTGGCTTTTTAGGTGCATTAACCACCTTTTCAACATTCTCAATGGACTCGTTGTTGTTGTTACAACAAGGTCACTTTATTAAAATGGCCCTCAATATCATCTTAAATGTGATGGTCTGTATTTTTATGGCTTGGCTGGGCCTTCAGCTGGTAATGCAAAAAGGTTAAAAAACTAACATGTTAGATTCTAAATATTTACGACAAGACGTTGAGCAAACTGCAGCACGCTTAGCGGCTCGTGGCTACGAGCTTGATGTTGCAAAAGTGACAGAACTTGAAGAGCAACGCAAAACATTACAAGTAAAAACGCAAGAGCTTCAAAGTCAACGTAACGCCAGTGCTAAAGCCATTGGCCAAGCAAAAGCGAAAGGCGAAGACGCACAGCCGCTATTAGACGCAGTGGCAAATTTAGGCAGCGAATTAGACGCAACTAAAAAAGCGCAAGACGAAGTACTCAACGCGATTAACGACATTGCTTTAGCAATTCCAAATTTACCAGACGAATCAGTACCAGAAGGCGCTGATGAAGACGACAACGTTGAAATACTTACCTGGGGCACGCCTAAAAAGTACGACTTTGAAGTAAAAGATCACGTAGATGTAGGGCAAGACCTAAACGGCCTAGATTTTGAAATGGGCGTTAAAATTAGTGGCGCACGTTTTACAGTAATGCGCGGCCAAGTAGCACGTATGCACCGTGCACTAACGCAATACATGTTAGACACCCACACAGACACAAACGGCTATACAGAAATGTATGTACCGTACTTAGTAAACAGCGCAAGCCTATACGGCACAAGCCAATTACCTAAGTTTGCAGGCGACTTATTCCATACATTAGGCCTAGTAAACGACGACGGTGAACAACAAGCTGGCTTTAGCTTAATCCCTACAGCAGAAGTACCGTTGACTAACAGCGCACGCGACGAAATTTACGACGAAAGTGATTTACCGATTCGCTTAACTGCGCACACACCATGTTTTAGAAGTGAAGCGGGCAGCTACGGTCGCGATACACGTGGTTTAATTCGCCAGCACCAGTTTGATAAAGTTGAACTAGTACAACTAGTTAAACCAGAAGATTCAATGCAAGCGCTTGAAGAGCTAACAGGCCACGCAGAGCAAATTTTACAAGCATTAGAACTACCATACCGTAAAGTAATTTTATGTATGGGCGACATGGGCTTTGGCGCAGCTAAAACATACGACTTAGAAGTATGGTTACCGGCGCAAGATACCTACCGCGAAATTTCGTCTTGTTCAAATATGGTCGATTTCCAAGCGCGCCGTATGCAAGCTCGTTTTCGCCGTGAAGGTGCTAAAAAGCCAGAGTTACTACATACACTAAATGGCTCAGGTTTAGCCGTTGGCCGTACACTAGTTGCCATACTAGAAAACTACCAACAAGCTGACGGTTCAGTAGTCGTACCAGAAGTATTACGCCCATACATGGGTGGACTTGAAGTGATTGGTAAAGCTTAAAGTACTAGCTATTAGTTTTTAGCTATAAGCTCTAAGTTTTAAGTAGAAAAGCCGCTGTTTTAAACGAACAGCGGCTTTTTTGTGGGTAAAAGGTTAAAGGGAAAAGGTTCGAGGTTAAAGGTAAAAGCTGAGATATTAATTCGCAGTGAAATTCATTGTGTAAGGATCGGCTTCATACATTATCGGCGCTATTTTGTATAAGGCGTACTTTAACGCGTGACACACAATTAAAAACTTTTGCTGGTTTTATAATCTCGAAAATGGGCTTACAACACCATTGGCTCCTTGCTGTAAAACATGAGTATATATTTGGGTTGTTCGCACATCACTATGGCCTAATTGTGCCTGAACCGTACGAATATCAGCGCCACTTTGCAATAGGTGCGTTGCAAATGAATGGCGTAAGGTATGTGGTGTAACGTGTTTCCTAATTTTTGCATCGTCAGCAGCCTGTTTAACAGCGCGTTGTAATTGCTTTTCATCAATATGATGACGCCTCAGCTGCTTACTCTCAGGATCAATGCTTAATTTATGTGATGAAAATAAATATTGCCAACCTAATTGTCTGTTATGGTTTGGATATTTTTTACGTAACAAATGCGGCATGTAAGCGCCGCTATATAAAGGGTTTTTCAGATCTAATTGCAGGTAACTATCAACTAATTGTATTTGAGAACGTAATTGCGGTATGAGCTCTACTGCAAGCGTCACAACACGATTTTTACCTCCTTTGCCATCCCAAATTCGAATGCAGTTATAGTCAAAGTCAATATCGTGTACTCGTAAACGCAGTACCTCCATTAATCGCATACCACTGCCATAAAGTAGTCCACAGGGTAAATAATGCTTCGCAGAGCACACTTTAAAAAAATTATTTATTTCCTGCTGCGTTAAAACTATCGGTAGTTTAGTTGCTCGTTTGCTCTTAATAAAACCTAATGATAATGAGAGTGGCTTTTTAATCACTTCTTTAAATAAAAAGCTCAACGCATTTAAGGCTTGTGCTTGAGTATTAGGAGCAACATTTTGTTGGTTGACTAAATGATTTAAAAAAAGTTCGACCTCATTATCTCCCATCGTTGTTGGGTGCCTCATAGAGTTAAAACGAATAAACGAAGCTATCCAGTATAAATACGCTTTAATGGTACTTTTAGCATAACGCTTTAGATACATTTGTTCGGCTATCATAGTTAAAAAAGGTGATTTCATGATATGAATCTCTAGCAAAATTTAACTGTATATATAGACAGTGCATATTGTTTTGTCCAATATTACTGATCTCAACCATTTCGGTGTATTTTCGCACTGATTAAAAATAATTTTCAGTTAACTAATTGTTTACAGGTGTTTATTTGATGGTTAAGATAAATGCATTGTAATTTATGGACATTTGTCGGTTTATAAAACGACAAATGTCGTAGACAAAATTGTTATAACTCACGAGGGAAATTGTGCCAAAATCAAAATTTATCATATTTCCAATTTTAGCAATTATTTCCTCAATTATTATTAAGCTAATAATTAATCTGCCTAGTGATGAAAATGATAAAAAATTTGTGTCAGTTTCCTACTTGGTCAAGCAAAATGAAATTACGAATAAGGCATTAGAAGAAGCATTTGTAAGACAGGTGGAAACTCATAATATCGCAGGGATTGTTGAAATATTTAATAAATCCCAAGAGCATAATGTAATTATGACTAGTGTCTTATTGAAGGCTTTTGATGCTGTAGATGCAATCGCAAATTTAATATTAATATTGTTAGTGATTTACGTAGTATTTGTGTATATCAAACGTGAGTTATAACAAGGCGCTTAATCGGACGTTTAACAGTTGGCTGGCGTTCGTTTCACTCACTAATTTTAGCCAACTATTAAACGCCGCTTAGCTTGGCGTTATAAAGCAAGGGAACTATGCGCTATCTAATCATTATTCTTGTCTCTTTAATTTCATCAAAAGGCTACACTCTTGATGAAGTAGAATACTGTCGAAGTGTCCCTTCAAAAGAAGATATGTTTTTGGGTGATATATCAACTTCAGATAATTTAGTTCTAAAGCTTAACAACCCTACATGTATTATGTTGCCAAGTATGGATTACAAAGCTGTTTATATAGATACAGTGAAGTTAATTGATTCTAAGCTTAAATTATCCAAAGATTTGAAAAAACAAATTAGAGTCAAAGGTGAAACTAGGTTTGTAATATCAAATAATGGAATTATTGAGATATTGCTGACAGTTAACGGTGTAAATGCTTTATAACAAGTTACTCAAAAGGACAAATAACAGTTGGTTTTTGCTCCTTCGTCGCTTATTTTAACCAACTATTATTTGCCTCTTAGTAAGGCGTTAGGTGAAATGAGAATGCGGCTAATATTCGCTATATTTATATCTATAACAATAAACTCAGGTTGTAGCCTGCTTGAGACCTCAGCTACTGTAGGATTAGCCTCTGGTCATGTTGTATCTCAATCAAGTAAAGAAGCAGCTGCACAGATAGCACCTACTTTATATGCTGATGAGATTAATATAACGGAATTAAAAAGCACTATCTGTACAACACTAGATTCTAAATTTGGAAACCGTTGGTATTATATGGGCAGTGACGATGAGTATGATTATGTGGTTACTTATCCATTTATAAAGTCACAGCAGATATATAAAATACTACGAGGTGCATTGTTTTTAAATCAGACGTTTGAAGTAACCCAAAACAAAAATGATTGGATAACGATTGTAAAATACAATTATATGAACCCAGCAAACAATCACTTCCATTGGCAGTTAGAATGCAATGCTTCTACTAGCAGTAATTTAAAATTTGGTGATTTTTCACCTAACAAGTCATTTCAGCAGGACAAATAACTGTTGGCTTTGCTCCTGCGTCGCTATTTTAGCCAACAATTATTTGCCTCTGAATGAGGCGTTATGTTGCTGGGTAAGTTATGGCCTCTTTAAAATCATTAAAAGGTGCGGCGTACGATATTGCGCACCATGCTCAGAGTGGATTGAGTTATTTACACCCATATATTGGCCAACTGTGCGAAGAAAAAGGATTAATTGAAGCTAGCGTCAATTTATTGGATAGCAATCCTTATCCATGTGAACTTCGCAGAATTGATCAATTGGAATCGTCGTGTATTGCATTGCAAGAGAAGTTCAAGGACATTTTAGCCAAGTTAAACTTACTACTATCTGAAGTACGTGGTTTGCATTTGAAATTTAGCTTTTCTTCAAGTATGGATGATTATTATACATGCTCTGTTGAGAGCACACTATTGAAGCAAGATGGAGCAAAGTTTGTTCAAAATGTTAGGTAGGCAACATAACAAAAACATAAAGACGGATTTGGCGGAAAAGCGCCGCCAAACCGCTTATGTAAAGTGTTAGCAGTACAGGAAAGTTCAGTGTTAGAAATAGGTGTCGAGGAAAAATCAGGAAATTTTATTGGGAGTGTAATTCACCTTCCATCTAATGCCTTGGTCAAAAGTTCATCTAAAACAGCCGAGAAAGCCGTATCTTTGTGTTTACGAGATCTTAGTAATCAACTTTCTAAATTACAGTGGTTTTATATCCAAGTATCTGAAGGTGTAATAACTGAATTATCAATAAATGGTCTCTTTGATTTTTCTTGTTCTGCCGTGAGTGTTACCTCATTTGAGGAGTATCTAGATAGTCAAAAAGTTATGCTTTCTTCTCTCCATCAATTTAGTTTCAATAACAAAAACTATTCTGGTTATGTTTGTAATCCCAATAGCTATCAGAAACTTATCGAGAGTATTTTAAATAATTCAGAGTTTGAGTTATCGTACTGCTAACAAGGCATTCAACAGGACTAAAAACAGCGGGCTTTTCGCTTCGCTCCATTTTAGCCCACTATTTTTAGCCCGTTAATTGGGCGTTAGCAGTACAAGAATCATTTCAATTAATGGAGTATATTTTCATGGAACAGAAAAGTGGTAAGCCTCAGTTAAAAGAATCTAATGACAATCTAGATCTTATTCGGATGCAAACCGAAGTTGCACTTGTAGATTCAATGACAAAATCAAAAACATTAACAATAATGGTAGTTGTTGGTGTTCTAGCGTTTTCTGGTTTTGCGTATTTTTTATATAAAATGGCTGGTATGCAATAACTTATGGAATGTACAGCTAACAAACTGTTAAACAAGGACAAAAAACAGTTGGTTTTTGCTCCTTCGTCGCTAATTTTAACCAACTATTTTTTGCCTGTTAACAGGGCGTTATACGTACTGCGATATAGGTGTAAATTTTGAGGATGACGAAATTCGATAGATATTTAAAAGCCTATTTCGACTTAAGTGATGAGTTTAAAAACTTGGACAATGAAACTATCCGAGAGTTAGTTAAAGGTTGGGAGCAATCACTTAAACAAATTGAGGATTTCGTTACTTCAAAAAAAGTAACAAAATCACAAATGGTATCAGGTTTGGAACAAGGGTTACGTGAGATTCCGGAGATTATCTGTGACTTACCCAGCCCAATTAAAGAACAGGCGCTATTAATGTATAATCAGGCTGTGCTTAAAACAATCCCGGAACTTGAGTAATGTACGTATAATTAAAGGTTGGGAGCAATCACTTATGAAAATACAGGGGGCAAATCTTGACTTCAGACATCAAGTCGCAATTAACTCGAAGTAACTTTAGTTTGTGCATTATTTTCCTCTTAAAGCGAAGCGCCTCTCACCCTCTTTGTTAATAAACTGGCTCTAAAAAAATTAGTTTTTGTTTTTTTAGCTTAAAAATCTCTGCCATATTTTAACTGCAAATGGGATGTAAGTGAAAAGCCACTGGCTTACTATTTATTCTGTTGTTTTGGAAGGTAACTGCAGTAAAGTGTTAGTTAATTAACCTAAATAAGGAACATTCATGGAATTAGCTAAAGCTACAAGCTTGCAATTTGAAGTATCAGAAACAGGTCATCAAATTGTTCAGGCTGAAATAAATGGGCATACAGTACGTTTAATTTTAGATACAGCGGCGGGTGCATCTGTTTTAGATAGAGCATGTATTAAATAGCTTGGAATACAAGAGGCACTAAGCGAAGAAAATGACGCAGGTTTAGGTACAACCGAACACGAAATGGGCTTAACAGACGTTGTAAAATTTGAACTGGCAGGGCAGGTGTATAAAAGTACGCAGTTTGTATCACTAGACCTAGACCATGTTCAGGCCGCTGGTGGTGGCAATTCAATACATGGGTTATTAGTCTCGCCATTTTTTAGAAAATACCAAGCCATATTAGATTTTGGTACTAATACACTGACAATTAAACTAAATGAGATAAAGGGGTCAAATCTTGACTTCAGACATCAAATTGCAAATAGCTAAAGCGTCCTAATATAACCCATTATATTTCTCTAAAAGCGGAGCGCCTCAAATCCTCTTTGTGAATTAATCAGCTTTAAACAACATCAGCTTAGCATCTTTCCCATCAGTTAATATGGCTACATTACCTTGAGTAGTTACAAATACATCTCTTAATCGTCCTGTTGCTTCTGGAAATACATGCGACTGGGTGAATTTACCATTCGCTAAATTAACGCTGTAGAGTTTTTTATCTACAAGCGTGGTGATGAGCACATGTTTTTGAAGCGAAGGGAATGCGGCGTGTTTAGAGCCATAATACGCCATACCCGATGGAGCGATTGATGGCGTCCAATCTACGCTTGGTTTTTGCATGCCTGGGTAGTCTCTAAATGGAGATATGCGCGCTTGCGAGTAATCGTCACCGTTTGTAATGACTGGCCAACCGTAATTATTTCCAGCCGTTAAATAATTTAGCTCGTCGCCACCTGCGGGGCCATGTTCGTGGCTTACAATTTGTTGCGTGTCATAGTCGTACACTAAACCTTGAAGGTTACGGTGCCCATATGAATACACTGCATGAGCTGTTGGGTTTTTGTGGTCAATAAAAGGGTTATTTTTGGGTGTTTTGCCATTTGCTGAAATGCGCAGTGTTTTGCCAAGCTGGCTAGTTACTACTTGTGCTTGCTCTCTGTAGTCAAAACCATCGCCACTTGAAAACAGTATAGTGTTATCGGGGAGAATAAGGGCGCGACCAGAGTAATGTTGTGGTGTGTCTTTATCTGTGGCTACGTTGTAAATGATGGTTGGCGTTGTAAAACGTGTACCGTTGAAGGTAGCTTTAGCTATTACGAGCCTGTTTGCATCAAGATTGCCTTGGGCGTAGGTAAAAATAACTTCTTTGGACTTAGCAAAATTAGGCGTGAGTACTATATCAAGTAAACCACCTTGACCTGCAACGTATAAACCTTCAAGTGGTAATTTTATTCTACTTTGCTCGTTATTTTTAATAACCACTACGTGGCCGTCGCGTTCGGTTATTAACCATGTGCCATCGGGCAGTTGCACCATACTCCAAGGCGAGTTTAGCTGTGTAGCGAGTGTTTGCGTTGTATATTGTTTTTTAGGTAATGCATTGTTTGCATTGACGTTAAATGAGAAGAGCAGGAATAGTATAAAAAGCGAGATGCATTGTTTACCGCGCAAGCCTTTGCTACTGTATGAAAAATTATTTAGTTTAAATTGAGATAACCATGTTGTTTTTAACACGCATACTCCCTTCATTTTTAGTTGCTTGGTTACTAACGTTTACGCTTGCTAGCTTGTTTCATAGCCAATACGTTGTCAATCAATTAGTTAATGTAGGTGTAGTTGTGGAGTTTGCAGACCGTGTTAATTTAACACTCGAAGATTGGTTAGGTTTACTTCCTACGTATGGCGCTATTATTGCCCTTGCACTCACTATTGCTTTTTTAGTGACTTGGTTTATTAATAAAAAATTAAAAGCACATAGTACTGGGCTGTTTGTTATAGCGGGTATAGCCGCTTTTGCGACGGCGCTCATTGCGATTGAGTCTATTATGAATATAACCATTATTGCTGGCGCAAGAGGGTGGGGCTTTTATTTACAATTGGTTGCAGGCGCTATTGGCGGTTACGCGTTTGCAAAACTAATTAAAGTATTTGAAAACATAAAGTTAAACTAAGTGTTTTTTAAGGCTAGTTCCTTAGCTAAAGCCGCTGTTTAATGAAAACCACGGCTTTTTAAAACCCTTTTTATACTTTATTAAAAAAATAAACCAATGAGTTTGTAACTACTTAAGCCAAAAATAAGCATTAACACAGGTAGAGTAACTAGGTTTAAAATAAACGAGTTGGTAAATTTCCCCATGACCGATTTTTGATTTACTAACCACACTAAGTAAATAGTGATAACAGGAAGTAATAAACCATTAGCTGCTTGGGCAAATATTATAACTGCGACAGGGTCTAACCCAAGAGATGCTACCGCAGCACCAAATAATAAGATGATAATAGCAACGCTTTTAAAGCGAGTACTTGCCATATCGTTTGACCAACCTAACATACCACATACGGCATAGGCCCCAGCAAGCGGCGCGGTTATTGCGCTAGTTAGCCCTGCGGCAAACAACCCTATAGCAAAAAAGTAATGGGCTCCATCACCGAGCAAGGGCTCTAGTTGTACTGCCATGTTTGCTGCGCTAATTTGCCCTGCGTTTGTTCCATAAAAAGCGACCGACGCGGTAGATAAAATAGCTAATGTGATTACACCACCCAAAGTAATTGAAAGGCCAGTATCAACATTGGTTTGCTTAATTACTTTTTGTAAGTCACTTTTGCTGTCGTGCTTAGCTGCTAAAACGCCAGAGTGCAAAAACAGGTTGTACGGCACTATGGTTGTACCAACCAACGCTAAAACAGTTGTTATTGAGCCTTCGGGCAAGCTTGGCGTAAAGCCTGACAATATATCAGCCAGTGATGGTGAAGCCATGATCAATGTCGATATAAACACCAAGCTCATTAAAATCACTAATACTATAAGTGCGTTTTCTACCACTTTATGTTTGCCGCTATAAAGTAACCCGGCACTTAAAAAAGCAATTAGAGGGGTCCATATTTGCGGATTAACGTTTGGAAATATGCCAATTAATCCCATACTCGCGCCACTTAAATTACCCGCTTCGTATGCTGCACTGCCAACACCTATGGCGCTGATCACTAAAAATATGGCTAACGATTTAAATAGCGGGGTTTGAATATTTGCCCTAAGTGCTTGCGCTAAGTCTTGGCCTGTTGCAACGCCAAGGCGTGCCGCCATTGATTGCAGTAATATAGTGGCAATAACTGAAAATAGTAATGTCCAAATAAGCGCAAAACCAAAGTTTGCGCCTGCCACACTGGCTGTAGTGATTGTACCTGGCCCAATAAAGGCAGCAGTGACGAGTAATCCTGGACCTAATCGCATAATTTACCTTAATAGTGTTATTGCATGTTGCTATTTAAAGTTACACCTAACGTTTAAAACCAATAATTATACGCCAAGCCTGTTGTGTATTGCCGCCACTTAAAATAAGTGCGGTGCAGCTATAGACATTTATTTACGGGTGCTTTTATGTAAGCATATGCTAAAAAAGGTCGAGTAGGATACCAATTTATATATAAATTTAAAGGGGATAGAACGCGTTTGCATGAACTTTAAACGAGTATGAGGGTATCAATTAAACTCATAATGACACTGTATGTGTATTTACATTATGAGTGTTTTAATTGCTTCTAGGCCTTTTTTGAGCGTTGCTTCATCGGTGGCGTAATTAATACGCACGCATTGATGTTTGTGCTCCCAGCTATCTTCAATACCTATAAAAAAGTTGTGGCCAGGAATTATATACACATCTTGTTTTTTTAGTTTTTGGTAAAGCTGTTCGCTAGTTATTTTTAAATCTTTAAACCATAGCCACATAAAAAATGCGCCTTCTACCTTATGTAAATAAACCGGTAAGTCAGCAAATATTTCATCAAATAGGCTAACAGCGACCTGTGCTTTATTTTTATAAAAAGGCAAAATGGTATTTTTACACAGAGGCAGTAGTTTATTGTCTTTGATTAAGCGGGTGACTAAGCTTGGCCCAAAACTATTAGGTGATAACACCATAGCGCCATTAACGCGGCTAATTGCTTTAATAATCTCGTTATTGGCAACCACTATACCGGTGCGCAGGCCTGGTAAGCCCAGTTTTGAAAGTGACATACACAATATAATGTTTGAGTTCCAGATTAGGTTTGCATCGGTATAAATACAGCCAGGGAATGGGTCGCCATAGGCGTTATCAATAATAAGGGGGATATTGTATTGCTTTGCGAGCAAATCTAGTTGATGAACTTCATCGTCGGTGATTACGTTACCCGTTGGGTTGGTAGGGCGCGACACACATAATGCGCTTATGCTGTTGTCGTTGGCAAGTACAGCCTTAACCGCATCAAAATCAATTACATATTTAAACCGTTTAGAGCCGTTTGGTGTATTTAGTATTTCTATTTCGGGTTTAATGGCCACAAACATATCGTCAGTTAAACCTTGGTCGGCATAGCCTACGTATTCTGGCGCAAGTGGAAAAAGTACTTTTTTATGGCTGCCATCAGCCATTTTTCCTGCAAATAGGTTAAATAAAATAAAAAAGTTAGCTTGGCTACCATTTCCTAATGCAATATTGCTCGCTGTTAAATTCCACGCATATTCTTGTGTTAACTGATTGGCAAGGGCTGCTCTAAACTCATCGTTACCCGTTGGGCCATCGTAAAGGCCCATTATTTGAGCTATTTTATTATTTTTTACTAAATGATTTAGCTCGTTAATAAACGCTGTGTTTACTTGTGGCACAGAGGCGGGGTTGCCTCCGCCAAGCATCACTAAATTAGGGTTATTACTGTTTTTAGCATTACCAAGATCTTCCATTAGCTGTGTAATGCCATTGGGTTGAGTAAATTTGCTGCCAAAGTGTGAATAGTTCATAAAACCTAATACATTTAATAAATTAGGCAAAGAGTATAACGTAAAAAAACGGAGTAAATTTATAGATGAGAATAATTCACGACTTATACATACGGCCTTCCTGCGTTATAATCATTGCAGTATTAAATGTAGGTGTTTAGTTATCAATAACCCAAATAAAATAAACGACGAATCAGTTAACTTCCCCACAGAGCCTGTAATTAATAATACCGAGCTTAAAATAGCCACCTTTAATTTGTTTAACTACCTTGAACCACCTAACGCCTATTACGAATTTGAACGTATATACACCGCTGAGCAATGGGCAAGAAAACAGCGCTGGATCACCGAATACATAAACGAGCAGCAGCCCGATGTAATTGGTTTTCAGGAAATATTTAGTATTGAGTCACTTAAAGAATTAATGCTAAACCAAGGTTATAACCATTTTGCTGTAGTTGATAAACCCCATGTTATAGATGATTTTATTTTTAAGCACCCTGTTGTTGGTATTGCCTCTAAATACCCGATTATTGATGTAATAGCAGTGGAGCATGATGAGGAACTCGCATGCTCACTTGGTTTAACACAGGCGTTTTCATTTAGTCGTAAAGTACTCAGGGCCACAGTTACGTTACCTCACTTAGGAGATACAGATTGCTATGTAGTGCACTTTAAATCTAAGCGGGGCATGCTTGAGGTAGACGAACACAATAAAGCGGTAACAGCCGAGCAAAACATTGTCGATATTTTAAAAGCGAATGTAGCAGGGAGTTGGGGCTCAACAATTCAACGTGGCAGCGAAGCGACTTTACTCATGATACAAATGATCACCCGACGAGAGGCGACTCAAAACCCCATGGTATTAATGGGCGATTTTAACAACGACCTTGCTGATGGTGTACTTAACCACCTGCTAACCAATACATTAAGGTTTGCGCCCGCAATGGATGCCAAAGCCTACCTAGCTAAGTACTGTTTGTATGATTCGTGGGCATTATTTGAAAAACTAGTAATTACTGGTGATGATGCTCAACAAGCAAATAACAGTGATGGTGAAAACACTGCTCAAACAGCACGACTAACGCGTAAAGCAACTCACTACTTTGGTACAAGCAGCTCAGTGCTTGATTATATTTTACTGTCGTGCGAGTTTGACCCAAGCTACGATGATAGTTTTTTTGAAGTAAGTAACCATAATACGTACGACAGGCATTTAATTAACCCCGAATATGAGCGAGACGACTTAACCACTGACCATGGCGTTGTGTGTATTACTTTAAACCTCAGAACTTAAAAAGCCCGTTGTAAAATGGCACTTGGTAATATGTAGTTATTACAAAAGTAATTTCCAACATATTGCAAGCTACTGAATAGATATAGTTTTTATTTGGTATTTAATTTGCACAAGTAATGCAGCTTTAATTACTTAGTTTTAAAATAAAGGATTTAACAATGAATGACGTGTCTTTATCTGCTTATTTAGGGTTCTACTTTTACTTAATTATGCTGGTGGTGCAGTGGGGTGTTGCGACCTTTAGCAAGGCCAAGGAGCCTGGTGCAGTGCCGGGTAAAATTAGCGACGATTTATCGCACGAAAGCTTTATATTTAGAGCGCACCGTACGTTTCAAAATACATTAGAAAACAGCGCACTATTTATAGGCACGGTGTTATTTGCATTTGTAATTAATTACCAAAGCGCAATTTTTGCAATGTGTGTGTGGGTGTATGTAGTTGCGCGTTTAATTCACATGATTTTATACTATGTGATTGCAACAGAGAAAAACCCAAGCCCGCGTACGTATTTCTTTTTAATTAGCTTTATTGCCAACATTGTGATGTTGGTACTAATAGGTTTTCGTTTGGTAGCTTAATAAATAAAAACCGACGTTTTAGTGTTAGTACTACTACGTCGGTTTTTTGTATTAAGTGTTATTCTACCCCAATAAATCCACCTGTTTGATGAGCCCAAAGGCCTGCATATATGCCCCCTTGTGCAATGAGTTCATCGTGTGAGCCTTGCTCAACGACGCCACCATTATCTAACACGATGAGTCTATCCATTTGTGCAATGGTAGACAGCCTATGTGCTATAGCGATAACCGTTTTTCCTGTCATTAAATCATCAAGGCTTGCTTGAATAGCCGTTTCAACTTCTGAATCAAGTGCACTGGTCGCTTCGTCTAAAATAAGAATAGGGGCATTTTTAAGTAACACTCGTGCAATGGCAATACGTTGGCGTTGACCGCCTGATAAAGTTACACCACGTTCGCCAACCTGTGCATCAAACCCCTTATTGCCTTTTGAGTCTTCTAAATCGCTAATAAAATCGAACGCTTTAGCTTGTTTTGCGGCGTTTAACATTTCAGCTTCGGTTGCATCGGGGCGACCGTATAAAATATTATCTTTAACAGAGCGGTGAAGCAGAGAAGTGTCTTGCGTTACCATAGCAATATAGCGGCGAAGACTTTCTTGGCTTACGTCAGTAATATTTTGCCCGTCAATCTTAATTGTGCCAGAGTCGGTATCGTAAAAGCGCAGTAGTAGGTTAACAAGCGTTGATTTACCCGCGCCAGAGCGGCCAACTAAACCTATTTTTTCACCGGGTTTAATATTAAGATTTAACCCATGCATTACCGGACCACGGTTAGTTTCGTTGGCGGCTTTGCCATAATTAAAATGTATATCTTTAAACTCAATACTGCCATGGGTTACTTCAAGGGTGTTTGCGTTTGGTTTATCGTCTACTTTTATTGGGTTTGATAATGTTTTCATACCATCGGTGGCGGTGCCAATATTTTCAAACAGGCTGCTTATTTCCCACATGATCCACTGCGCCATACCGTTTAACCTAAGCGATAAACTAACTGCAACAGCTATAGCGCCAGCACTAATTGCACTCATTGACCATAAATAAAGCGATAATGCGGCAACACTAAATACCAACAAATAGTTAAGCGTATTAATAGCAAAGTTAAGGCTGGTCACTAAGCGCATTTGTTTATATACGGGTTGTAAAAATACATCCATGCTTTGCTTGGCGTACTGCTCTTCGCGTTGGGTGTACGAAAAAAGTTTAATAGTTGAAATGTTAGTGTAGCTATCAACAATACGGCCCGTCATTTCTGATCGCGCATCGGCTTGTGAGCTGGCAATTTTTTTAAGTTTAGGTACAAAGTAAACCTGTATTGAAGCATACAAAGCAAGCCATACAAGCAAAGGGATCATCAAGCGCCAGTCAGCTTCAGCCACTAAAAACACCATAGCGCCAAAATAAACCACTATGTACATAAGTACATCAAGCAGTTTCATTACCGCCTCGCGAACAGCTAAAGACGTTTGCATTACTTTGGTAGCAATACGTCCTGCAAATTCATTTTGGTAAAAACTTACACTTTGGCGAAGTAAATACCGATGCGCTGACCAGCGAATCGACATAGGGTAATTACCCAATAAGGCTTGATGCAAAATAGCGGCGTGAAAGAACACCACAATAGGCAAAACGACTAACAGCATAACAGCCATTTTTATCAGTTCAGTTTTTTGCTCTACAAATAGGGTTTGTGGTGTATGGGTACTTAGCCAATCAACCAATTGGCCCATATAACTAAATAACGATACTTCTAAAATTGCTAACAGCGCAGCACTTATCGACATAAGCACTAACGAGAGTTCCATGCCCTTGGTGTAATGGCGGCAAAACGCAAATAAAGTAGAAGGCGGCTGAGTGGGTTTTTCCTCAGGAAATGCGTTGGTCATTCTTTCAAAGAGTCGATACATTTTAAAAACTTAAATAGCAAATAATGTGAAGTATCATACCATTTATGTATTTTTAAATGCAGTTTTGTATTAACTAACATGAGCTTTAGTTGAGAGATTTTATATCTAAAATTCAGGTTAGTTATTACTTATACAGGCTTTTTATCTAACAGGGTTTGAAAGGTTAATGCCTCGGCTCATATATAAGTCATCGTATTTTAAACCGCCGTTACCATAGGGCTTTTTAGCCGGACCAGTATTTGCGTTTGCCAAAAAGTAAATAAGTGGTTGTTCACGTTTCATTCTAAATTTTGCATTTTTATACACGAGTGTTTGCGTTGTAAACTCACCGCCAAGAACATACACATTGTATTGTTGGCCTTGCATTTTTGTAGGCGCGTTATTCACTACATACCAGATGCTGTACCATTGATTTGTATTAAGGGGCTTTGCTGATTGGGCGGCGTTGTAGTTTTGAATGTTGCTGTAACCTTTATCTGTTTTGACCATTAAAGCGCCATCGTTTTTAAATCCATTCGACTCGGCTTTGTCTGTTACACGTAAGGTAGGTTCAAACGCATTGTAACCATGCTTTTTAATTTCATTAGGTTGTAAGTTACTTAAGCCAAAAGCGTGATTGTTAGGAAACGCTTCTACATTTATGCGCGTAAAAAATGTATAGGTTTCTCCTACTTCAACTACTTTTGGTAGCTTAGTAAAACTGAGTGCTTTTCGATTACCAATAATGCCTTCGGCGGCTGGTTTTTTTAATAAGTAATGATTTGAGGATTCAGCCTCTCGTGAAATTTTTGTCACTTGTGGGTTGGCTATGTATGGATTGGTTTGATTGTCTGTATCAGCTTTTTGCCATGTTAGCGTTTGCGTTTCAAAATTATCGATTAACAGCCATTGATTTGTGGAAGGGTGTTGGTGATTTTGGCTGCATGCTACTAACGTGATTAACCACATTGGCAGAAGAACGTTTTTATAGCGCATTGTTTACTCTTTATTTAATTGTTATTGATAGCATAAACAGGAATAAATTATTATTGGTAATAACATATTGTTGAATAAATTAAATTTTACATTACCAAATCGTGGTTTATTTATAACCAATAACTGATTTATTGTAAACCAAAATAATTTAACGCGCTTAAGTTTAAGCAAAAGCTATATAAATTTTGTAGTCGCGCCCAGTAAATAACTATAACTTATTCATATCAAATAACTTTATAGTTAACATACGCCTGTGCTTATTTTTGAAATTAATAAGGAAGTGTTATGTATTTAGGCTCTTGTTTGTGTGGAAAAGTAAATGTGAAAATTACAGGCAATATTACCAGTATTATTCACTGTCACTGTTCTTTGTGTAGAAAAAATAGCGGAACAGCGTTTGCTACAAATGGTTTTGTAAACGCTGATGAGTTTTTAATCACTCAAGGGCAAGACTCATTAAGTGGATACGCGTTTAAACCCGGTAGAACACGGTATTTTTGTGCCTGCTGTGGTTCGCCTATTTATAGCGAAAATACCAGTGATAAAAGCCGTTTTCGTATTCGATTAGGTTTACTGGATTCAGATATTGCAGAAAAACCTATATCTCATAATTTTGTTACATCAAAAGCGAATTGGGAACAGTTAGAAACCAGTTTGCCTTGCCATGAAAAGCATGAACCCGGTCGCTAATTAAAAAGATTCAATGTGGTAAATATGATTAATATCTTGATATAAATTGGGAGCAAGATGCTTAAAAACGTCAGAATCTTGAATATTGTCGACGGTAATGTGTTTTAGTGAGCTAGGGCTTAAAACAATAACAATGTTTTTGTACTCATTAAATTCAACAAGTGCGATTGCTTTAAAGTACTTTCTTAACAAGGCCAACAACAGCTGTAACTCTTGACCTGTTTTAGGGTTTAAGTTGAGTGTTATTTGACTGCTTGAATTGCAACAGCGCGTCATATTTTGCCAAAAAAGAGCGCTGTTTAAAAATGGTTGGTGGTACTCTCCACTGAATATGTCGATGGTGATCACATCGTATTTAATTTTACATTGCTGGATAAATTGCTCTGCTGACTCTAAAAATACAGAGTGTGGTTTTGGCAAATAAAAATGTGTTTGTGCAATTTCAACCACATCTGGGTTAATTTCAACGGTGTTAAAGGTGTGTAGAGTATTTAAAAATTTTGTTTTATTGAAAAGATAATAGATAACTCGCTCTACGCCCGCGGTTCCCAACCCTAAATTTAGCATTTTAAGATTGGTTACCGGTTTTAATAAAAACAGCAGCATGCTTTGATTTACAGGTACCAAAACTTGCTCTGATTTGCTTTTGCTCATTACGCCCTGAATAACAGCATCTTGTTCACGTTTTTCGTCTAGTGTTAACCAACGGTATTGCGCGTTTTCATAAACATAGATAGGACCAAGCGTGGTTTGCTTAAATTGTACAAGGTTACATTTTAACGTTTCATTTTTTAACTGGCGCATACTCTTACTTTTTAAATTGACTACTTAACCGGAACTCTGATTAAGTGATTTACTAACGTGTTAAATCATGATGATAATTAAATTTTACTAGTCTGGGATTTTTAATAAAAACAAGGCGAATTTACCGGCAATAGGTGCTTGGGATCGCTCTATTATCCAGAGTCTAAGTTTCTTAGTTTGGCACGAAAATAAAAAGTTTACTTAAGTTATTTGGTTATAAATTTATTGATTTGCTTTACCGTGTAGTATTTTGGTTTAAATTAAATCATTTAAAAAATTCAAGGAGAGAAAAATGGGATTAATTTTAGGCCCTGTGCTGTTAATTTGGTTTGCTATTTTTATTTACTCAATTCGACTCGGTTATTTGCTTATTTATAAAAATATGGCTTTAGAGATCACGCTAATTACTTTCACCGTTGCTTTAGTTGGTGCTATTGCCTTTGTATTTTATGGTTACAGGCAATTTATAAATGAAACGTCGTTGTGGGCATTTGAAATACCCAGCTATTTTGTATTCAACAAATTTGCAATATTCACAGCTGTTTTGGCTTTATGTTTACATTTTTTTTCTACTAGTATGCAAACAAGCGCAGCCGTTAATTGTGTGGTGTTTATACTTTTGTTTATGTTTTCTGCTGCAGTGTTATTAAGTGTGGGGTTACATGACCGTTTTATAGGTTATAACAATATCCAACTTACTCATTAATTCAAGGGTAGAAGATGAGATCGTTTATTTGTGCTGTACATTTTGTGTGTGCTCAATGGCTAAAAAAAGTTGACCCAAATAATACGCAAACGGGGTACAAGGCGAGTGTCCTAATCGGTATGGTGCTATCTATTTATATTGGTTTATTTGCTCTTTTCTTTTATTTTGATTATGTAAAATTACTTACTGATTCCGTTAGAAATAATTTAATCGTGTTCAGTACACTTTATTTAGCGTTAATTTTAGGGGGTATGCATTTAGCGTTGGGTAACGCTGTTGATTATAAAAGCAGAGTTCGTGCAAGGTTGAATACAACAGTGCTTAGGCATTACACGCTTGGGTTAAAACTTTGGATATTTGGTCTGATACCTTACTTCATAACTTTGGTAACTATTTTTATATTGAACTCGAATTAGTACTATTCTTTTCTGCGCTTTAGCGTGCTTATTTTCGTATCTACCTCAAATTAATTGCGATATACAAATACATAGGTAATTGTAAACCAATAAAAATAAGGAGCTACATAAATGCTTAAACCATCAATCAAATTATTAAAGCTAAGCATGCTTGCGTTTGCTTGCTCAGCATCAAGTGGCGTTATTGCGGCTGATATGCAATATAAAGATCAACAAAATCTGCATGATATTGCGGCAAGTGTGTCAGCAGAGCGAATTGGCAGCGATATTCAAACGCTGGTGGACTTTGGTACACGTCATACACTTTCAGAGACTAAATCTGACACTCGAGGTATTGGTGCTGCTCGACGTTGGATTAAAGCTGAGTTTAAAAAAATATCCGCACAATGTGGTGGGTGCTTAGAGATTATTGAGGTATCAGACACTATTTCAGGCGAAAAACGCATACCTGATCCTGTTGAGGTGGTGAATATTGTTGCTATTCAACGCGGCAGTACTGAACCAAATAGAATGGTGATGATGTCGGGTGATATAGACTCACGTGTAAGCGATGTAATGGATTTTACTAGTGACTCTCCTGGCGCTAATGATAATGCATCTGGTGTTGCTGGTGTTATTGAAGCGGCACGCGTACTGAGTAAATATAAATTTAATGGCTCTGTGGTTTACGCTGCGTTATCAGGGGAAGAGCAGGGGTTATTTGGTGGTAAAATTTTAACCGCGCACGCTCAAAAGAATAACTGGCAAGTACATGGTGTTTTAAATAATGACATGATTGGCAATATTACCGGTATAAATGGAGTGACTGACAACACAACCGCACGTATTTTTTCAGAAGGTACACGTGTTGTTGAAACAAAAGCACAGGCTCGAACTCGTCGATTTACGGGTGGTGAGGTTGATTCTGCAAGTAGAAATTTAGCCCGTTATATTGACACTGTTGCTGATAGGTACATCCCCAACCTTGATACAATGCTTGTTTACAGGCTAGACAGGTTTGCACGAGGCGGGCACCATCGTCCATTTAACGATGCTGGGTTTGCAGCAGTGCGCATAATGGAAACAAACGAGCATTATGATCGTCAACACCAAGACCTACGAACAGAAAATGGCATTACATATGGCGATACGATTGACGGGGTTGATTTTGATTATGCAGCTAAACTAACATCACTCAATGCGGTAACTATGGCATCTATGGCTTGGGCTCCAGCCCCTCCTAAAGACGTTAAAATTACTGGCGCAGTAAAGGCTAGTACTTCGATTTCGTGGCAAAAAAGTAATGATGACACAATTGCCGGTTATAAAATATATTGGCGTTACACAAGCGAGCCGCAATGGCAGTTTAGTAAATACGTTGGTAATGTTTCTGATTTTACACTTGAGAATGTAGTAATAGACAATTATTACTTTGGTATTTCATCTGTTAGTCATGATGGTTTTGAGTCGCCCGTTGTGTTCCCTGGGGATGTTGGTTCGTTTGACCATAATATAAAATAGCAATTTGTATAAAAACAAAGCAGTCAGAGTTTTTAAAGTGCAAGCAGCCTGTTTTATGCTTGCACCTTATTTACTAAGACCTTACAGTGTTTAAAAAGAAGTAATAAGGTCATTACAATGGAACAACAACAAAAACAATTAACACCTGAAGAGCAAGCACTAGCTGAGCAACAACGTGTTGCATGGCAACGTGGATGTTTTCAAACAGCACAAAAGTATTTAGCAGAAAAAGGCATTATGCCTAAATCAGTAGTTGAGCAAGACAGCAGATTTTTAGCCCCTATTTGCGCCATGTGGAAATTTAAAGCGCAAAACGGAAAAACGTATTGGGTAGTTACAGGTCAATTACCAACAGACCATGCTGAAGTGGGTGCAGCGTCAGATGCGCGTGATGCCATGCGTTATTTTTCATTGCAATGGCAGTTAAAAGCAGACCAGATAATGAGTGCGGGCGCACGCGATAAAACACAGGCAGACTTTGCTAACCTATTAGTGAAAAGAGCACATGGCCTTTACGAGTTATACGATAACGACAAACTGTGGGCTCACGAACCAAAGTAATCAAAAAAGGGTAATCAAGCTTTGATTACCCTTACAACTTAATTAATGAACTAGTGTGAAAGGTGCTGTATCAGCACACCTAACCGGGCATTTCATTCTTTGCCTAGGTATACCTGCCTCCATAAACACATTACCCTGTTTTATAAAGCCGTTACGTTTAAATCGTTCAACTTCGTGTAGAACACAATTAACGCTAATTGATTCAATACCTTGTTCTACTGCTATGTCAAAAATATAATTAAGTAACGAGCAGTAAACATCTCGGTTTCTGTGATCAGGCAGTACAGCTAACCGTCCAATTAAGCCATCATTACATAGGCGGGCTGTTGCGACGGGACAAAAGCTGTCGTCTGTAACAAGCACATGCAAAGCTAATTTATCGAGGTTATCGAATTCAACGCGTTTAGGGATATGTAATTCGTAAACAAATACACGCTCCCTTATTTGTTGTAACTCATTTTTTTGTCGATCCCATTCAACTTTGTTTATACGATAACCCACAATTGCCTCCTACTTGTTACTCTTGGTTTGCGTTAAACCAAATGCCTTCATTAACAAGTATAGTAAACATTTGAACAAAAACTAGACTATTTTGAGCGTTAGCTAACTCATTAGTATTAAACTCGGTTTCGTCCGTTAGTAATTTTACTGCTGCTATGTCCCCGATAGGAAGAGTGAAATTGTCACCATTAATACTTACTAAAAGCTCATTTTCACACAGCTGATAAATTGCTCGTGTTCCACCTACACGTTCAAAAATAGTATCTGGCTCTGCCAATTCGTTTGCTATTTGCTCTTGGGAAAAAGCAGGTTCTACTGGTGCCAAGTCCATTTCATGTTTGGGTTGGCTTAAAGTTTTGCCAAGCCATTGCTTGAAAAGACCATCATCTTCTAGCATTGAGGCGATAAGATGCTTAACCTTTTCAACTTCATTATTTGTAAGCTCACCTTTTGAGGCTCTTGTAACTAAGTTGTGGTCTGTGTAGCGTTTTTGACCGCTTTCAGTATCAATAACATGATCGGCAAAGCTTGATAGTAAATCTTGCTGATTTGGTGCTCTAAAACCAACAGAGTAATTAAGTGCATTTTCAACCGCGTAGCCTTCATGCGGGCAGCCTGGTGGAATATATAAAATATCACCGGGCTCTAAAATGCAGTCTATGACTGCTTCAAAGGCTTCAACTTGCAATAATTTTTTATTTTGAGCAAATTGCTTAAGAGTTGGGTCGGGTAGTCCAACTCGCCAATGACGCTTTCCTTCACCTTGAATAATGAAAACATCGTATTGATCTAAATGCGGGCCAACACCCCCATTAGGGGTAGAAAAGCTGATCATTAAATCATCAATGCGCCAGTTAGGGATAAATCTGAACGGTTCTAGCAGCTGGGCTGCCTCTGGATGCCAGTGGTCGACTGCTTGCACTAATAACGTTGAATTTTCCTCTGTGAGTAAATCAAAGTCCTCGAATGGCCCTTGATGGGTTTGCCAGTCGTTATTGTGATTTGTAACAATACGCGATTCAATAGCGTCTTCCATTGCTAAGCCAGCAAGTTCGTTTGCATCAAGTGGATCTTCAAAGTGACTAAACCCTTGTTTGATCAAAAGAGGTTTTTTTTGCCAAAAGTGGGTTAAAAATTCTTGTTCAGATAAATCGTTTATTTTTAATTGATACATACGTTTGCCTGCCGGTAATTGCTTTGCTTTTTATACAAAAAAAGCGAAAGGATAACCCTTTCGCTTTTTGATAGTGGTGATTGATAATTAAACTAAATCATCAATAAATTCAACCGCACGGCCAATGTAATTAGCCGGTGTTAGTTTTTTCATTTCTACTTTAGCAACTTCAGGAAGATCTAAACCATCGATGAAGTCAGCCATTATTTCTTGATTTACGCGCTTTCCACGGGTTAAATCTTTAAGTTTTTCGTATGGCTTTTCAATGCCGTATTTACGCATAACTGTTTGAATAGGCTCTGCGAGCAATTCCCAGTTCTGGTCTAGCTCTTCAAGTAAACGTGGTTCGTTAACTTCAAGCTTGCTAACACCTTTAAGCGTTGATTGATATGCAATAAGCGCATAACCCATACCCACACCAAGGTTACGTAGCACTGTCGAATCGGTAAGATCACGCTGCCAGCGAGATACAGGCAGTTTTTGTGCAAGGTGTGCAAAAATTGCATTTGCTAAACCTAAGTTACCTTCTGAGTTTTCAAAATCAATAGGGTTAACTTTGTGTGGCATAGTTGATGAGCCAATTTCGCCAGCAATGGTTTTTTGCTTAAAGTGGTTAAGGGCAATGTAACCCCAAACATCACGGTCAAAATCAAGCAAAATAGTATTAAAACGTGCAATTGCATCAAATAATTCTGCAATGTAATCATGTGGTTCAATTTGTGTGGTAAACGGGTTCAATGTTAAACCTAGGCTCGATACAAACTTATCTGCATGAGTATGCCAGTCGTAATCTGGATAAGCGCTAAGGTGAGCATTATAGTTACCAACAGCGCCATTTACTTTACCAAGCATTTCTACTTGCGCAATTTGATCGCGTTGACGCTTTAAACGCATGTATACGTTTGCAAACTCTTTACCCATAGTTGATGGTGTAGCAGGTTGTCCGTGCGTACGAGTCATCATTGGCACTGCTTTGTACTCAATTGCTTTTTCTTTGATGGCGTTAAGTAATTGGTCACAGTATGGCAATAATACGCTGTCACGTGCTTCAGTTAACATTAAACCATGTGATAGGTTGTTAATGTCTTCTGAGGTACATGCAAAGTGAATAAATTCGTTAATAGCATGTAGCTCTGCGTTATCAGCTACTTTTTCCTTTAAAAGGTATTCAACGGCTTTGACGTCGTGGTTAGTTGTTCGTTCAATATCCTTAACGCGCTGCGCGTCGGCTTCACTGAAGTTATCAACAATAGCGTTTAAAAGTGCATTTGCTTGGTCGCTAAATGCGGGCACTTCTTTAATGTCGCTTGCTGCAGCTAACGCTTGCAACCAACGCACTTCAACAATTACACGGTATTTAATTAATCCAAATTCGCTGAAAATACTGCGTAGTTCAGTGGTTTTGCTGCCGTAGCGACCATCAACTGGCGAGATAGCCGTTAACGCTGAAAGCTCCATAATAACTCCTAAATTTTTGTTTGAACGATAATTAAATTTTTGCTTTAGCAATGGCGATTATTTTTCTTTTTGCAAAGAAAAAATGACGGCGTTTACCGCCCATTTGTCGCCACAATACTGCACTTCTGATGCCGGCAAGTAGTAATGCGCGGATTTTATTTTGAGTGAGTTGCTGTTTTAATAACTCGGGTTTACCATAAACCTGTATTCGATGCCCAAGGGGGCTTAGCACCGACGAGTATATATCTGCCAAACCGGCAACAACGGTGTCATCGGTTATAGCAAAATGGTCTAAACGACGATGAATATCATCAATACGTTTACCTAATTCGTTTAAGCTTTTGTCGTTTGCGCTAAGTGCTCGCTCAAGCTGCATTAAGCCACCTACATATTTTACAATCTCAACGTCTTTCTGAGCGCCCGCTGATAGCTGTTCCATCAACGTTTTGTAGCCATCTCGTAAATTATGAGTGCCTTGATATACATCTTCGGGTGATGCTGGCGATGTTTGTACAATACTAGACAGCAATATGTCTAAATCGTGTTCATTATTACTGCCGTATTGCGCTATTTTTTGTACTTGTTTAGCGGCTTGGCACATAGCGGCAAGCGCCATAACTTGGTGTTCATTCATTACTTGATCACCGAGTCAATAATACCGCCGCCTAAGCAAACTTCTTGCGCATAAAATACCGCAGACTGACCTGGTGTAACCGCTTTTTGAGGTTCATCAAATAACACACGGGCCATACCGTCATCACCAACAAGCAAAGTACAGTTTATATCTTCTTGACGGTAACGTGTTTTAACTGTGCAACGCGTTGTTCCTTTTGGACCTACACGGTCTACCCAGTGAAGTTGGTTAGCATTTAGACCATTACTATATAGGCGAGGGTGGTCTTTACCCTGGCCAACAATAAGTACGTTACGCTCGACATCTTTGTCTACAACGTACCAAGGTTCGCCTGAGCCTTCTTTCATACCGCCAATTAATAAGCCTTTTCGTTGGCCAAGTGTGTGGTACATTAAGCCTTCGTGCTCGCCAACGTTATTACCTTCAGTGTCTTCAATAACACCTGGTTGGGCAGGTAAAAATTTTTGTAAAAAGTCTTTAAACTTACGTTCACCAATAAAACAAATACCAGTGCTGTCTTTTTTATCATGTGTGATTAAATCTTGCTCTTCAGCAATACGGCGAACTTCTGGCTTGGCTATATCGCCTACAGGGAATAGCGTTTGAGCAATGTGTTCATGACTTAACGTGTATAAAAAGTAACTCTGGTCTTTGTTGTTATCTAAACCACGGCACATCACATATTTGTCGTCCCGAAGCTCACGACGCACATAATGGCCTGTCGCAATAAAGTCAGCTCCGAGTGCTTGTGCAGCAAATTCCAAGAAGGCTTTAAATTTGATTTCCTTATTACACATAATATCGGGGTTAGGCGTGCGGCCTGCTTTGTACTCTTCTAAAAAGTATTCAAATACGTTATCCCAATATTCAGCTGCAAAGTTAACAGTATGAAGTTCGATACCTAACTTGTCACACACTGCTTGCGCATCTTTCAGGTCTTCTGCAGCGGCACAGTACTCGTCATTGTCGTCTTCTTCCCAGTTCTTCATAAACAGGCCTTCTACTTGGTAGCCTTGTTGTTGTAACAAATATGCAGATACTGAAGAATCAACACCGCCGGACATACCAACGATGACTTTAATGTGACTATTTTCGCTCATGAATAATTTCGCTTATACAGATTACTGTTAACTTGGAAAGGCCGCGATTATAGCATGTATTTTGTTTGCGCTTAAAGAGACTAACAAGGCAAACCTTACAATTAGTGAGTAATTTATTAATATAATAAATAGCTAAGATACCTAAGGCGCTTACATAACATTTTTTTGATAAAAGTTGATTCTAATTCTACGCTTAACGTACAGAACAAAATACGAGCCATATGTTAAAAATTAATAATAAGTTCTTTAAAAGTGATTAGAGTATATATACACTCATTAATAATAAAGTTTGATGGGTTAGCCCATTCAATAAGCTGTAAAATATAATCAATGGAATGAATATATGAATCACGCATACAAAATTAATAAAATTAGATCGTTTGTAGAACAAAACAAACACCAAGTAAATCTTATCTCAAATAAGCTTTTAATCATAAACCTGCAAGAATTAAAAAAGTCAGCCTACCATCTTTTTTATGAACTAATAAAATTCAAGCATGTTCAGCAAGCTCAATCCCATCACCAAATCAGTGATTTGTTTAATTTAATTAAAAACACTACAGAAGTGCTTAGCCTCGAAATGAAGCTTTTAGATAAATTAGAACACTGGTGGCTAGAATGGTATTTTGCTTTACAAATGCATGAACAATTGAGCGCTGAAAGCAAAGAAATGCCGATGAGCTTTTTATCACGCAGTACCTTAAACCCAATGCGAAAACATGAGATAAGTCACTATGCTAAATTATTTTCCGTGCTCCCTATGCCAGTGTGTAATGTGTGTAGCAAAACCGGTGATATTCTTAGAGTAAACCAACGGTTTGTAGATGTGTTTGGTTATACTGTTGAGGATGTGCCTAACCTACATGCATGGTGGAAAAAGGCCTACCCAGATCCGCACTACAGAGTGCAAGCTCAAAATTTATGGTCTGAAGCTTTAAAAAAAGCGAAAAGTAGTAATGACGATATACCTGCCAATAACTACACAGTTGCACGTAGTGATGGCACTCAAGTGGTTATGGAGGTATCGGGCATAAAGATAGGCGAAGAATTTTTAGCCGTATTTAAAGATGCAACCGAGCGAATAGAGGCTGAGGATATTTTAAGGGATATGGCATTTTTGGACTCATTAACCAAAATTGCCAACAGGCGTCGATTTGATGAAAAACTTGCCCATGAATTTGATAAAGCAAAGGAATGTGAAGGGGCAATATCGTTAATAATTATTGATGTTGATTTTTTTAAACAGTTTAACGACCGTTACGGACATTTGGCTGGGGATTCTTGCTTATATGAAGTGGCTCAAACTATTGCTTCGACAGTAAACCGTCCTGAAGACTTTGTTGCCAGATATGGTGGTGAAGAGTTTGTTGTATTGCTCCCTGATACTGATAAGGAAGGTGCATTATTTATTGCTGAGCAAATACAAAAGGCCGTTGAAAGTTTAGCAATTGTGCATGAAGATACCTACAGTGGCTTTTTGTCAGTGAGCATGGGCGTTAACTCAACGGCTAGTTCCCAAGACGATAAGGTAAGCTTTGTTAAAGGAGCCGACAACGCACTGTATTATGCAAAAGAGCAAGGCCGAAACTGTATTGCACTACACTCTGAAAGTTAGATTAAATTTTTATTACAAAGGTTTAGGTGAGGGGGTAGCGATGGCGTGAAAGTTTTGCTCTATTTTTACTTATACTTACATGGATGCAAGTCAGAAGAATAGCGCTGGAGCAATTACACACCCCACGTCACTAAGTAATCCCTCTAGGCAGAGTAAACTTTAAAACAGACCATTAATATGCCTTAAATTTTTATTAGTTGTAAATAGTATCTAGGCTTAATAGCGGACGCGTTACCGAGTCATCAATGCACTTTTGAACGAGCGGACTTCGCAGTGGTAAAGATTTAACTTTCTCTAGGTTGAACCAATGGGCACTTATAATATCATCATCAATAGGGTTAAGTTGTTGGTTGGTGCCACTAGCATCAAATAAAAAACAAAACCTTAGGTAATGAACGCCGTTGTCAGCGTACAAGTTATAAACACCTAAAAAGCCTGTAGGGGTGAGCGATAAACCTGTTTCTTCATATAATTCGCGGCTTGCTGCTTGAGCTAGTGTTTCGTTCTTTTCTAAATGACCAGCCGGTTGATTATAGCAAATTTGCTTAGTAAATTTATCGCGTTCTTTTACTAATAAGTATTCGTTATGGTTTTTAACTATTGCGGCTACTGTTACATTTGGTTTATGCATTAATGCTACCTTTAATGATTTTATATTCACCAGTATTAATGTCGTCTAAAGTGTAATTACCTATGCTGTAACGAATTAGCCTAAGAGTAGGATGGCCAATGTGAGCTGTCATTCGGCGAACTTGTCTATTTTTACCTTCATTAATGGTAATACTGAGCCATGAGGTAGGTATAGACTTTCGTTCACGTACAGGGGGAGTTCGTTGCCAAATGTTAGGCTCTTCTATCATTTTTACATTAGCAGGCAGTGTGAGCCCATCTTTAAGCTCAACGCCTTTACACAAAGCTTGTATTGACTCAGTCGAAGGCTCACCTTCTACTTGAACCCAGTACGTTTTATTGGTTTTTTTATTAGGTGCTGTTAATGTATTTTGTAGTTTCCCGCAGTTTGTGAGCAGCAATAAACCTTCGCTATCGCGGTCTAACCGTCCTGCAGCATATACATCCTTGATAGGAATAAATTCAGCTAGCGTCTTTCTGTCTGCATCGTCTGTAAATTGACAAAGCACATCAAATGGCTTGTTAAAAAGTACAATTTTTTTGTCTTTAGCGTCTATTTGAGGTTTTATTTCTCTTTTGTTTGTAGGCTTTTTAATTGCACTTCTAGAATACGTGCGACCCGTATTACGCTTGGTTAAGGAAGCGGGGGGTTGCTTGTTACTCGATTTACTTCTCATTAAATACACCTTGCTGGTTTTGGTAATCCAGCAATTTTTGTGGCTTGTTTAGCTGGGCCTTTTGGAAACAATTTATAAAGGTAAATACTATTACCTTTATCTTCTCCGAGTGCTTTGGCCATGGCTTTTACTAGCATTCGGATGGCTGGACTTGTGTTGTATTCAAGATAAAATTCGCGGACGAAGTTAATCACTTCCCAGTGTTGTTCGCTAAGCGATATGTTTTCTTGCTCTGCAATAATGGGGGCTAGTTGCTTAGACCATTGTGTATGGTCGAGTAAATAACCTTGCTTATCTGTGTCTATTGTTTGTTGGTTAAATTCAAGCATGGGTTACCAAGTAATTAATTGCGTAGAGGTTAAAGTAAGAGACACAAACTCGTCATAGCTAATGGCAGTGTCGTTATTTGATAGCTTAATTGCACGAACGAGTGCGTCCTCTTCAAGTACTAAGAGGGTGTCTGAAAATTGTTTAAATTGTTTATTAGCAAAGCATGCGTCACCTAAAAGCAATATACGGTCATCAGCACAAATTAAGTTTTCTAGCTGGTTAGCAGAATAGTAATTTAATGGTTTTGAAAAAATATGTAGTGTGCTCATAAGGTCACCACGTGATGTTGTTTTTTGATAAGTGTTTGTTGTTCACCAAATGTAACCGCGTGCGCGTCTATGAGTAAATCAGTTTTACTTAGACCATAATCAAGGAGCGATTTTTCACATACATAGATGTTTTCTACGTCATAAATTTCTAGCGTTTTAATGTTTTTAAAAAAATCTTTAATACCTATGGTGGAAGGGGTTTGATTCTTTTTTAATGCTAAAACAGCGGGGCCACTAAATAACCAGCTTATATTTTGATCGACAGCAGCAAAAATCAACGTCATATCGAGGGCATCGCGCAGGTTAAGATCATCAAATGGGCTACTTTGACTCATTACTAATACATTAATCATTTAAATTGCACCCATTTATCAGCGTCGCTTACAAGCATTGCGAATTCAGCTAAACCTGCAACAGAAAATACGCCTGTGTTTGACGTATCTAAGCCTCTTTTTTCTGCCGCGGTTACACACAGCATAAGATTAATATTTTGACTTGATAGCGCCTGCCATAATGCGCTAATTTGAAGCTCGTCAGAGGCTAAGTCAAAATGTGTTGATGCATGATAAACGCCTTGCTGATACAAAAATATTGCGTCTATGGTGTGCCCTTGAGATAAACACGCATTAGCAAACTTAATTATGCGTTGGCTGGTGTCGTGATCTGATGGTGGTGTGTGTAATGAAAGAACAAATCGTGCCAAAACAATTCCAATAAAAAAGCCCCAATAAAGGGGCTATTTTAACAGAACTATTTAATTAGTCATCACTTGCGCCAAGTAGGTGCAGTAGTGAAGTAAATAGATTGTACACATTTAGGTATAAAGATACTGTAGCGCGAATGTAGTTAGTTTCTCCGCCGTTAATAATGCGGCTTGTATCAAATAAAATTAAGCCAGACATAATTAATACAACCGCAGCGTTAAGCACCATAAACATTAAAGAACTACCGATGAATATGTTAACAATGCTTGCAACAATAACCACAATTAGGCCAACCGTTAAAAAGCCGCCCATAAAAGAGAAGTCTTTTTTGGTGTTGAGCGCATATGCAGATAGACCAAAGAAAATAAGTGCTGTTGAACCAAGAGCTTGCATTATAAGCATTGGGCCATTAGGCATGGCAGCGTAATGGTTTAACATTGGACCTAAACCAGCCCCCATTAAACCTGTGAAAGCAAATACCCAAAATACACCAGATGCGGTGTCAGCTTTTTTGTTTACAACAAATAATAAACCAAACGAAACCAGTGTGAACACAATTCCCATAAAGTAAGGTAATTGTAGTGCCATTGAGATACCGGCAGTCACTGCACTAAATGCAAGTGTCATCGCAAGTAAAAAGTAGGTGTTTTTAAGTACCTTGTTTGTTTCAATGGTAGACATTACCGGTTTAGCGGTATTGTACGATTGATTAAACGCCATTGTAGAGCTCCTTTAAGTGAAACGTGTGTTTCGATAATTTAACTAAAATTAGATTACCAACTCTTATATGTTTGGGCAAACCTTTGTGGATCAATAGACATTAATTTTTAAATTAAAGTTCATTTAACCACCAAAAAGAAAGTTTTTGTTTTATCTTTGAACAAATTAATTGTTTTTTAAGCACTTAAGCAATTTTTTTAAAAAAAAGCTTCACAAAGCCAACGGGTTTCCCTATTATGCAGGCCGTGCGGAGAGATGGCAGAGTGGTCGAATGCACCGGTCTTGAAAACCGGCATAGGTTTGTAGCCTATCTAGGGTTCAAATCCCTATCTCTCCACCACTTATTACAATAACTATGAGTACACTCTTACTTGTAGTTTATAGCACTTTAGGAGAGATGGCAGAGTGGTCGAATGCACCGGTCTTGAAAACCGGCATAGGTTTGTAGCCTATCTAGGGTTCAAATCCCTATCTCTCCACCATTATATTAAAGCCCGCAAACAGCGGGCTTTTTTGTTTTTTGAATTTGACTATCAATTGCAATTGGCATTTATGTTTGATCAATTTTAAAATTAAGCATGAAGCTGAAGACATCAAATAACTCTCCTGTTTAACATCTGAAAATGAATCACCTGTCTTGTTACTCAAAAGCAATAACTTTACCTTTATTAAAATTATTAGCCGGGAACGGTAGGTCGTTTGTTGTTTAATGTGTTTTATTTTTGTTCGTAATTTACGACCATAGTCTCTGTTTCTAACTTTGGGTTCTTGGTGCATGCTTATAAATAGAGTTTAAGTGTGTTGTTAAGGATTATTAAATGAAACACCAATTAGCAAAAAGCGTTGCGCTTTCATTACTTTCTCCTGTGATTGTGGGTAGCCTATTAGGTATTTATTATTCAATAACGCTACAAGGTGAATTTGTCTCTATATTTTTTTCATTATTGATGACGGCCATATCTAATGCGCATATTGTTGGCTTAACAATGGCTGCATTTGTTGTCCCAGGCTATTTATTAATGTTTAAATATTCAAAAGTAAACTATTCCGGTGTTTTAACGCTTGGTTTACTTGGTGGTGCTATTTTTAGCTTTCTTTTAAGTGCCTCCACAGGCGAAATATTTTTAATAAATAGTGTTATGTCAGCAATAGCGGCAGGGCTGTTTTTATTTGGTCTTCGTAAAACTTCAAAATCATAATCGCTTTTTTATTAACCAAGGGCGTACTTAAACTACGGAAATTCCTTTTTTTTACCTGCAAAAGGTTCCAATTTTTCACCACAAAGAGTACCTTTAACTACTGTATGTTTAATAAGAAGTAGTTTGGTATGCAAAAGCACGATTTTTACCAGTCATTAGTTAAACAAACTGAATCGCTGATTGCCGGTGAGTCGAATGTAATTGCTAATATGGCAAATATAAGCGCGCTGTTATTTACCTCTTTAGATGATGTAAATTGGGCGGGCTTTTACTTTATTGATTCGCCGTCAGAATTAGTACTAGGCCCATTTCAGGGTAATCCAGCATGTATTCGTATTCCAGTAGGAAAGGGTGTATGTGGGACGGCTGCGGCTACGTTGCAAACACAACTAATTGAAGATGTTCATGCATTCGACGGGCACATTGCCTGCGACGCGGCATCAAACTCTGAGATTGTTGTACCTATCATGAAACATGGTAAAATATTTGCAGTGCTAGATATTGATAGCCCTAGTATTTCTCGGTTTGATACTGATGACAAAGCGGGATTAGAAGCATTGGTTAAATGCTTTGAGGCTAGCTTGTAATGAAAGATTTGCTAAATGTTCAGGACTACCTGTTTGCTATACAAGATGTAGGCGATTGGGAAGGCGAAGAAGAACATGTAGCGGAAACGCTCAATGATTTGATTCACATTGCTTGGGACAAACTCCCAGATGATTTAGATTGTGAATCAATCGATGAAATAATAAATGGTATTTGGGAACACCTTCGAGGTGATATGGCTGTACTTGAAGCCGATTTCGAAGAACTGGTCGACTGGGTAATACACTATGTTGATTCGTCCCTTGATGAAAAGATGTGAAAAATAGGTTCTAAAATGGAAACCACAAACAAGCTAAAAGATATTAATGAAGTATTGGAGTTCTTGTACCAAGAATTTCCACAATGTTTTAAACAAAAAGACGGTATCAAACCGCTTAAAGTCGGTATTTTTAAAGATATTGCTGAGCGTATTGAAGGGTCTGAAAAAGTAAGTAAGACTCAAGTACGTCAAGCATTAAGAAAATACACGTCTAACTGGCGTTATTTAGAAGCTGTGACAAAGTCGGAGTTTCGTATTGACCTTGATGGCAATGAAGGTGAAAAAGTTGAGCAAGAGCACATTGATCATGCTCAAAAAGCACTAGAAGAAAGCCGTGCAAAAATGGCGAAGCGCAAGAAACAACAGCGTCCACGTCAAGACTCAGATTCTAAAAACTTTAAGAAAAAGCCTGCACATGCAAACAAGGGCGCTGATAAAAATGCGTCAGCTAGCAAAGCAACTAAATCTGCACCAGCTAAACGTTCAGGTAAAATTGAACCTTTACCAGCAACAGAGGTCAAGGTTAATAACAAGGTTAAAGTTAAACTAGGCCAAGCACTTGTAAATGCAGTAATCACTGAAGTAAATAAAGACGACGTTCATGTTGAGTTAGTGACTGGTATGCAAGTTAAAACCAAAGCAGACAGCTTATACACTGTTTAAGTTGTACATAAATTAAGGAGTTTGTATGAGTAAAAAGTTTACGCTCATTCCGGTAGTTGCAGCCCTGTTTTCAGGTTCATTATTTGCTGCTGTAGAGCCTGTCACCATTGATGATTTACCTCTACTCAAGCAAGAAAGTCAACATGGCACTGCCAGTAAGCGCGTGGCAAGCTTATTTACTCGTTCACACTATATCCCGGTTCGATTTAACGATGAACTTTCTAGTAAAGTGTACGATCGTTACATCGAATCCCTTGATTTTAATAAAAGCGTTTTTTTAGCCAGTGATATTGCATCCTTTGAGCAATATCGCGATAGCTTTGACAACGCTTTAACTACCGGCAAGCTAGGCTTTACGTTTGATATTTTTAATTTAAGCCTAAAGCGCCGTTTTGAACGTTACGAATATTCACTTTCTTTATTAGAAAATGAAATGACGTTCGAAAAACAAGATGAATACTTTTTTGATCGTGAAGATGCAACGTGGCCAACATCGCAAGCAGAGCTAGACGAGATCTGGCGAGAGCGTGTTAAGTACGATGCACTGCGATTAAAAATGACTGGTAAAGATTGGGAAGGAATCAAAGAGGTTCTTACCAAGCGATACAAAAACGCTGAAAAGCGTCTAGTTCAATCTAACTCAGAAGATGCATTTCAAATTGTTTTAAATTCTTTAGCTCGCACGATTGAGGCGCATACGTCTTACCTATCACCAAGACGTGCTGAACAATTTAAAATGGATATGGACCTAGAACTTGAAGGCATTGGTGCTGTACTAACTCCTGACGAAGATTACACCGTAATTCGTAGTCTTGTACCAGGTGGTCCTGCAGACAAAACCGAACAAATTAAAGCAGATGACCGTATTATTGGCGTAGCACAAGACGGTGAAGATTTTACCGATGTGATTGGCTGGCGTTTAGACGATGTTGTAGATTTAATAAAAGGCCCTAAAGGCACGAAAGTACGTTTGCAATATTTGAAAGGTGCAGATGCTCATGGCACACCTAAAGTGGTCGAAATTACTCGTGACAAAATCCGTCTTGAAGACAGAGCTGCAAAGTCAGAAGTGTTTGAAGCTAAATATTCTGATTTATCAAGCAAGATCGGGGTTATTGAAATCCCAGGTTTTTACAATAATTTGTCTAAAGACGTAAAAGTTGAGTTAGCTAAATTAAAAGAGGCTAAAGTAGACGGTATTATTATCGACTTACGTCAAAATGGTGGTGGTTCGTTATACGAAGCGACCCAGCTTTCTGGCTTATTTTTCGATCAAGGTCCTGTTGTACAAATACATACTCTAAATAACCGAATTGAAGAGCAAAGAGATCGTGATGGAGTTACTTATTACGACGGGCCATTAACGGTTTTAGTTGATCGTTACAGTGCGTCTGCATCTGAGATTTTTGCCGCTGCAATGCAAGATTATGGTCGCGCTGTTATTATTGGCGAACAAACATTTGGTAAAGGCACTGTTCAGCAACATAAAGGTCTTGCAAGAGCGTATGATCTTTACGATAACCCATTAGGTAGCGTGCAATACACCATAGCTAAATTTTACCGTATTAATGGCGGCAGTACTCAGCACAAAGGTGTTATTCCTGACATTTCATTTCCATCGGCTATAGATCCTGCCGAGTGGGGTGAAAGTAAACAAGATAATGCACTTCCTTGGGATAGCATTGTTAAAGCAAAATATAAAAAGTTAGGAAATTTAACTCCAGTTATTCCTTACCTAGAAAAGCAGCATAAAGATCGTATTAAATCTGAACCTGAGTTCGGCTACGTGTTTGATGATATAGCGTTGTACAACGAAGAAAAAGATCGTAAAACGATTTCTTTAGTTGAAGCCACGCGTATTAAAGAAAAAGAAGAAGGTGAAGCGCGTGCATTAGTTCGTACAAATGAGCGCTTGAAACGATTAGGTAAAGATCCGGTTGAAAACCTAGATGATGTACCAGATGTAATTGATGAGCTTGACCCGTTCCTTGAAGAAGCGGCCTTAATTACTCAGGACTACATTAACTTTGGTCGCATCGCCAAAAAGTAAAAACTGGTTTTACCACTACAAAAAAGGCGCTCGTGCGCCTTTTTTGCTACCTATCACAGCCTAAATTGTTATAATCTCTAACTATTAAAAATTGAGCCGGCTTAGAAATGCTCAGTTAATACGCACTAAGTGCTAAAAATAATAATTAAACACGCTGTATGTGTGTAGGAGTCTCAACTTTGAACCCATTGGATGATAAACCAGTAAAACCCGCCTCATTTCTTGATGCATTAATTCCTATTTCAGTTTTAATTTGCTTGTTAGGGGCTGCGGTTTACTTATTTGGTGACAACTCGTCATCTGGACCAAACCAAATTGCACTTTTATTTGCAACCTTCGCAGCTGCTCTAATTGGCCTAAAAAACGGCTACACGTGGAAAAAGCTTGAGCAAGCTATGATAGAGGGGATAACACTTTCTCTTGGCGCTATACTCATCTTATTAATGGTAGGTGCTTTGATAGGTACTTGGTTGTTATCGGGCACAGTACCAACGCTAATATATTATGGCCTGCAAGTGATTAACCCTAGTTGGTTTTATGCAGCAAGTTGTTTAATTTGTGGCATTGTGGCTATGAGCATTGGTAGCTCGTGGACCACTGCAGCTACAATTGGTGTCGCTTTATTAGGTGTTGCTACGGGTCTTGGTTTAGATCAGACAGTTACAGCTGGTGCTGTTATATCTGGTGCGTATTTTGGTGACAAACTAAGCCCACTCTCTGAAACAACTAACTTAGCGCCCGCAGTGGTTGGCTCTGACTTATTTGAACATATTCAGCATATGCTATGGACAACAGTTCCTAGCTTTGTGATTGCGCTTATTATATTTATATTTATGGGCTTTAACGCAACGGCTTCTAATGAGGCTGGGCGTTTAGACGAAATTACGCTAATTTTGGAGCAAAACTTCAATATTGGTTTTGAGATGCTCATTCCTTTAATTGTGCTTTTAGTGCTAGCAATTAAAAAAATGCCTGCTTTTCCTGCTATTTCTATTGGTGCTGTGGTTGGTGCTGTTTGGGCTATGCTATTTCAGTCTGACTTAATTGGTTCTCAAATTGATACTTCTCAAGGCGAAGTGGTTGGGTATTTCAAATTAGTATGGACGACATTTTTTGACGGTTTTAGCATCGATACCGGTGATGACAAAATGGACTCACTACTTAGCGGTGGCGGTATGGCGGGAATGTTAACAACGACGTGGTTAATTATGACTGCGCTTATGTTTGGCGCTATTATGGAAAAAACAGGCTTGTTAGACATTTTCGTAAAAAGTATTTTAAAAATAGCGAAAAGTACAGGGTCTTTAATTGCCTCGACAATTGCGACGTGTATTGGTACTAACCTCATTGCAGCCGATCAATATATTGCTATTGTGGTTCCTGGACGTATGTTTAAAGATGAATATGAAAAGCGCGGTTTAAAGCCAGTTAATTTATCTCGTACCTTAGAAGATGGCGGTACGATTACCAGTCCACTTATTCCTTGGAATACATGTGGTGCTTACATGCAAAGTGTACTTTTAATAAACCCTTTCGATTACGCACTTTACGCTTTCTTTAACTTAATTAATCCCGTTCTAGCTGTTATATATGCGTATCTCGGTATTAAAATTTTACGTATTAAGCCGAAACAATCAGCCTAAATTTAGTAGCGCCTCTTCATATAGAGGCGCTTTTTTTGGAGTAATCATGACCGACTCAAAAACCCCTCAAGCTCAATATCTCAAAGACTATAAAGCACCAAATTTTTTAATAGACCACACAGACTTAACGTTTGATCTTCAGCCTACAAATACAACGGTAACAAGCGTACTGACGTTAACGCGTGTTGGTGATAATCAATCACCTCTGATTCTAGATGGCATAAATTTACGTTTAACGTCCTTATCGATAGATGCGATTGAGATAACAGATTATAGCGTTGTTGATGAGCAGCTAATTATTAATAACTTACCAGAGCGTTGTAAATTACGTATTGTGACTGAGATATCTCCTGAGACAAATACATCTTTAGAAGGTCTTTACTTATCTGGTGGAGCGTATTGTACACAGTGTGAGGCGCAGGGCTTCAGAAAGATAACATATTACATGGATCGTCCTGATGTGTTGTCTACGTTTGATGTGACTATTATAGCTGATTCAAGTTATACGCATTTATTATCTAATGGTAACCAAATTGACAAAGGTGAGACACCTGACGGCCGTCATTTTTCTAAATGGCAAGACCCATTTAAAAAACCAAGCTATTTATTTGCATTAGTTGCTGGTGATTTTGATGTATTAAACGATACCTATACAACTAAAAGTGGCCGAAAAATTGATTTAGCATTATTTGTAGATAAGGGTAATTTGCCTAAAACACCGCATGCGATGCAATCCCTTAAGAAATCTATGCAATGGGATGAAGAGCGTTTTAATTTAGAATATGACCTTGATATATACATGATTGTAGCCGTAGATTTCTTTAATATGGGTGCAATGGAAAACAAAGGCTTAAATATATTTAACAGTAAATGTGTTTTGGCCAATCAAGAAACAGCAACGGATAAAGATTACCATACTATTGAGTCTATAGTAGGTCATGAATACTTTCACAATTGGACTGGTAATCGTGTTACGTGCAGAGATTGGTTTCAGTTATCACTGAAAGAGGGGCTCACTGTATTTAGAGACCAAGAATTTAGTAGTGATCTTGGATCGCGTGCACTCAACCGCATTGATGCTGTTAAGGTGATGCGTACGCATCAGTTCAGTGAAGACGCAGGTCCTATGGCGCATCCTATTCGACCGGAAAAAGTTATTGAAATGAATAACTTTTATACCGTAACAGTATACGACAAGGGTGCTGAAGTAATCAGAATGATGCATACCTTGCTTGGTGAGGTTAACTTTCAAAAAGGGATGACGCTTTACTTTAAACGCCATGACGGTCAAGCAGTTACGTGTGACGACTTTGTCAGTGCTATGAGTGACGCATCGGGTGTTAATTTAGAGCAATTTAAGCGTTGGTATAGTCAGGCGGGTACGCCTCGCTTAAATGCTGTAGAACATTACGATAGTGCCTCAAATACCTACACACTAACCATAGAGCAAAATGCACCGATTAATCAGCCCGATAATAAACCGTTGCACATCCCGTTTGCTATTGAGTTGTTGGACGAATCTGGCAGTAGTATCGAATTACAGTACAAAGGTTTAAAAGTTAGTAATGTGCTTGATGTTACCGATAAAAAGCAGAGTTATACTTTTGAGAATGTGACTTGTAAACCTGTTGCCGTGTTGTTAGAAGACTTTTCTGCTCCGTGTATCCTAACCCAACAAACAACTGAGCTTGAGCTTTTGCATATTATGCGTTTTGCACGAAGTGATTTTTCACGTTGGGATGCACAGCAACAATTGTTTATAAAAGCGGTAAAAGCAGCAATTAACTCAGATACACAATCTCAATTAAGTGACGAGATAATTGAAGCCTTGCGTGTTTTAATTGTTTCAAAACAAGGCGATTTAGCGTTAATTGCTGAGTTATTAAAATTACCTAGCTTTGACACTTTAGCCGCAGAATTTGAAATTATTCCTGTTGATGAAATTATTCGTGTTGTAGCACAGTTCGAAATACAAATTGCCACAAGCCTTAATGATGAGCTTATCGCATGTTTTGGTTCATTACATGACGATGGTAGCATAAGCGCCGAAGCGGTTGCTGTGCGCTCACTACAGCAAATTTGCCTGCATTATGTTGCAAAGGTGCCGAGCAAACAAACAGATAAATTTATTAATCTAGCTGCTAGCTCGTCAAATATGACCAATGTATTGGGGGCACTTAGCGCTGTGGTTAAAGCCTCTCATCCACTTTGTGATGATTTATTGTCGCACTTTGATAGTCAATGGCGACATGATGTACTTGTTATGGATAAGTGGTTTGCGCTTCAAGCAATGCAAACAGGTGAAGATGCTATTATTAATATTAAGTCATTATACGAGCACCCAAGTTTTGATTTTTCTAACCCCAATAGAGTCCGTGCTTTAGTGGGGAGTTTTAGCTACTTTAATACTGAGCAATTTCATCGAGAAGACGGACAAGGATATGTATTGCTTGGTGATTTACTTGTTAAGCTAAATGCAATAAATCCACAAAATGCATCAAGAATGTTAACACCGTTTATGTCTTGGAAACGTTATGATAAAACACGTTCAGCGCTTATGAAAACGCAATTGGAACGTTTATCTAATTTAGATGGACTAAGTGACGACTTATTCGAGAAGGTTGAAAAAGCGCTTAATTAAATGCTTGAATATTACTTTAATTTAAGATTGAGCTATAACGACTGTATGGATTACTACCACGGTCGATATAGTTCTGTGCAAGTGGTTGAAGAGGGCGGAAAATCAATTCGGTTTTCTGCCGATCATTTAAGACCGTTTGTTACAAGTTTAGGTGTCAGAGGGCGTTTTAGAATGTTACTCACCCCTGAAAATAAATTTATTCGTATTGAACGAGTGGCTTAGAGCGCTATTTTTATGTTATAAAACCATAAAAATATTGTCTTTTTGTTAATTTCAATTTGTTCTATTGTTAAATAACGTGTATAAATTATCTGGTATGACGTCTTACCAATACGTAAACGTCAGCTGACACACTATATATATGACAGATTGAATGCGACTATTTGTAATTTATACAATTCGCTTCTATCGTTACGATTACACTAAAAACAATAACTTGATCACACAATATGACCCGCGACAGGGGGGAACCACAATGATAAGAAGATCGCTTTTTGTTAAAAACAAAATCGCTATAGGTTTAGCAGCCGCTAGTTTAGCCCTAACTACAGCAAGTTCACAGGCTGTAACATTTGACGCCGGAGGGTTTGATATAACCTTCGATTCAACTTTTTCTTACGGCCAAAGTATTCGTGTAGAAGATAGAGACTTTAGCTTAATAGGTAAAAGTAATAACCCTGCTTTTGATTGGACTGGTTACAACCCAGCCTTAAATACTATTTATTCTTCACAAGATGTTTGGGCACAGCCTGGGTCGTATTCAAATAATGGTGACGCAGGTAATCTTAACTTTGACAGCGGTGATTCATTCTCCAAACTGTTAAAGGGAACACATGACCTTTCAATAAACAAAGATAACTACGGTCTATTTACTCGTTTTATGTACTTTTATGACTTTGCTTTGATGGATGGTGACTTTGCCTATGCAAACCCTACATCAGGTCAAAGCGTAGATCCTTGTGATGATGAAGATACAAAAGAACAGAGCTGTGCAGACATTCGCCTACTTGATGCATTTGTTTGGGCTGATTTCGACTTAAACGACGGCAAAAACCCACTTTCAGTACGTCTTGGTCAACAAGTTGTTAACTGGGGTGAAAGCACGCTTATATCTCATGGTATAAATGTTAACCCTGTAGATATCGATAGATTGAAAGCGCCAGGCGCTGAGCTTAAAGAAGCATTTATTCCTGTTGGTATGCTTTGGGCATCATTGGGTATTACTGATAACATCACCCTAGAAGGTTTTTATCAGTACCAATGGCATGAGACTCGCTTGCCAGCTGCAGGTACTTATTTTTCTACCAATGACTTTGCAGCAGAAAATGGTTACCAACAAAATGTTCAGCTAGGCTTTACGTCTAACCCTGATATAGATGTTGCATTTTTAACTGAAAGTTTAAATAACTTAACTGCAACCTATGCTCAAGTAGCTGCGGCTCAGGGTATTGATCCTACAAGTGCAGAAGGCCAAGCTTTACTAGCTAATATGTACCTAGCGCACCCAACCAAGGTTGCACTTAAAGGTAAAGGTGGTAACGGTAAAACTGAACCAGATGATGGTGGTCAATATGGTTTACGATTAGGCATATTTTTACCCGAGTGGAATGACACTGAAATTGCGCTTTACCACGTAAATTACCACAGCCGTCGTCCTCTTATTTCAGGGCGTGTATCTAATTTTTCTCAAGCTGCCATTGCACAAGATTTAGCAATGATTTCTACAACAGAAATCACTGATGATAATGTTGCTGACTTAGTTGCATTTTCTAAAGCTGAGAATGAATACCCTGAAGATATAAAACTTTATGGTGTGAGCTTTAATACGACTATTGGCGAGACTGCGTTTGCAGGTGAATTTGCTTTTAGACAAGACGAGCCTCTGCAAATTGATGATGTAGAATTACTTTACACAGCAATGCCTGAACAGCTAGCTGTTGCTGGTATTCGTCCTGATTTTGCCGGTATTTCGCAAATGAGTATTGGTGATGCAATCAGTTCTGTAGGTCCAGGTGAAGTTGCAAAAGGTTATATTGAACGTGATACCTCACAAATTCAGTTTACTGCAACGCATTTATTTGGCCCGTCATTAGGAGCTGACAGTTGGGCTGTGGTAGGTGAAGTGGGCGCCGTTAAAATTCACGATATGCCAGATTACGATGAAATGCGTTTAAATGTGTCAGGTACTGGTCGAAGTGGTGTTATCACTGGCCCAGGTACAACAGATTACTCAACGTTGCATTTAGGTCTTTCAAATGGTCCTGAAGAAAAGTCGTTTGCAACGGGTTCATCGTGGGGTTACCGACTAATTGCTAAGGGTGACTATTTTAACCTTTACAACGGTATCAACTTTTCACCTCGCTTTGTATTTTCACATGACGTAAATGGTAACACACCTGATCCGATGTTCTTGTTCATTGAAGATCGTAAGTCATTAGGTGCTACTATGAACTTTAACTACCAAAATGCGTGGTCACTTGACGTGAGCTACAACTCATTTTGGGGCGGTGGTGGTGTAAACACCTTCTCAGACCGCGATTACGTTTCTTTCAATTTAAAATATTCTATTTAGGGGTAACATTATTATGCTTAAAAAACCTACCCTCATTGCAGCAGCTTTTGCTAGCTTGTTTGCAAGTAATGCTACTTTAGCAAAACTATCAGCTGAAGAAGTAGCGCGTTTAGGTCAAGATTTAACGCCAATGGGCGCCGAAAAAGCAGGTAACGCTGACGGCTCAATTCCAGCATGGAACAATGGTATTACTGCAGCTCCTGCAGGGTACGAAGTTGGCATGCATCACCTAGACCCTTTTTCAAGTGATAAAGTGCTTTTCACTATTGATAAATCAAACATCGATAAATATAAAGCTAACTTGAGCCCAGGCCAAATTGCTTTGTTTGAAGCGTATCCAGACACATTCAAAATGCCAGTGTATGAGACACGCCGTTCGGCCTCATATCCTCAGTTTGTTTATGATGCAACTAAAGAGTTTGCGCCTACTGCCGAATTGATTGAAGGCGGAAACGGAATTAAAAATACGGCTATTGGTATTCCATTTCCTATCCCTAAAACAGGTTTAGAAGCAATTTGGAACCATTTATTACGTTTTAGAGGTGAGTCAATCGAACGTTTTGGTGGACAAGCTGCACCTACAGCATCTGGTTCTTACAACTATGTTGGTTTTGATGAACAGCTACTTGTTAAATATTCTGATCCAAGTGCTACACCTGCCGAGCTGCAAGACTCAAACATATTGTTTAAGTTTAAACAGAGTGTTACTCAACCGGCACGTCTTGCGGGTACTGCATTACTAGTACATGAAACAATGGACCAAATATTAACGCCACGCCAAGCATGGACATATAATTCTGGTCAGCGTCGTGTTCGCCGTGCACCAAACGTTGCTTATGACGCACCGGGTACTGCAGCAGATAGCTTACGTACTACTGATGACTTTGATATGTTCAATGGCTCACCAAACCGTTACAACTGGACGCTTAAAGGTAAGCAAGAGCTTTATGTTCCATATAATAGCTACAAGCTCCACAGTGACAAGCTAGAGTATGATGACATTTTAAAGCCTGGCCACATCAATCCTGAGCATACTCGTTATGAAAAGCACCGTGTTTGGGTAGTAGAGGCAAACCTCAAAGATGATACGCGTCACATTTATAAAAAACGTGTGTTTTATATAGATGAAGATAGCTGGCAAGTAACGGTAACAGACATTTACGATAACCGTGATCAGCTTTACCGTGTAGCAATGGCTTACGGTCTTAACTACTACGAAGTACCTACTCAGTGGAGTACGTTAGAAGTTTATCATGATTTGAATTCACGTCGTTATTTAGCTATAGGATTAGATAACCAAGAAAAAATGTACGATTTTTCAAAATCATTTAATGATAATGAATTTACATCTAGCGCATTACGTCGCGCAGGTAGATAAATTAAAACTAGGCACCTAAGTTTAAGTTAGGTGCCTTTTTCCTTTCTCATCGCGTTTGTCTTTCAACGCAAAAACTTTCCTCGTTTACAAAGACAAACACTCCTTTCAGTTCAAGGCGATTAAAATTTATGAAGTATTTGGTATGTGCCAGCCTGATTATAAGCGGTGCGAGTTTTGCTCAAGATACACCAAAAAACGCAATTAGTGCGCCTAATGCACAAAAAACACTATTAACCGATATTATCAATACAGGCAATGAATTAGTTGCTGTAGGTAAACATGGCACAGTTATAAAAAGTACAAATGGTGAAACGTGGCAACAAGCAGAACTAGTGCCTACACAAGTGTTATTAACCGCTGTTGATTTTAGTGATGAAAAAAACGGTTGGGCATGTGGGCACGATGCCACAATTATTAACACTGTTGATGGTGGCAATAATTGGCAATTACAACAGGCTAAGCCTTCTTTAGATAAGCCGTGTTTAGATATTCTATTTAAAGATAAATTAGAAGGTTTTGCAGTGGGTGCATATGGCATGTTTTACCATACCACCGATGGTGGTAAACAATGGGAAAAACGATTTTTAGATTCTCTATTGTTCAGTGAAGACAGAGATTATTTAAACGACTTAAAAGACAATGATCCTGAAGGATACGAGGCCGAAACAGCATCAATCCTGCCACATTTTAATCGAATTGAACAAACTTCTGAAGGCTTAATGCTTGTTGGTGAGATGGGCTTACTAGCGAGAAGCACAGATAATGGTAAAACTTGGCTGCGTCTTGAAGAAATATACCCAGGTTCTTTCTTCGCTTTTAATTCAGATAATTCTCAAGAGGTAGTCGCAGGGCTTAGAGGTAATGTTTTCAGCAAGCAGCGTGATGAAGAAGAGTGGCTTCACCTTGAAAGTACTAAAGCTGCTACTGTAAACAGCATTATTAATTACAATAACAAACAGTGGTTAATGTTAGCAAATAGCGGGGTGATTTTTCACTTACAGGATGGGTTATTAACTCATGAGCAACTTGCCGATGGGAAAGCGATACTTGATGGTGTGATTAAAAATAACAAATTGGTAATGGCTACTGAAGATGGCATTAAAGTGAAGGAGTTGACCCCTTAATGCATACTATTTTAGATTTTATAGAAAAAGCGATTTTTAGACATCGCTTAGTTGTGCTTATAAGTTTTGCAATTATTACTTGTTTGCTTATTTTTAAAGCCACGCACATTCAACTAGACGCTTCATTTAATAAAAATATCCCTTTAAATCACGAATACATGAAAGTGTATACCAAGCATGAAAAGCAGTTTGGTGGTGCAAATAGTATTTTAATTTCAGTGTGTGATGACAGTGGTAACATATTCAATCCAGAATTTTTTACTCAGTTAAAAGCTGTTCATGATCAGCTTTATTTTATACCGGGTGTAAACAGACCACTCGTAAACTCTATATTTGCTCCTAGCGCTCGATTTGTCGAAGTAGTTGAGGATGGTTTTGCCGGAGGCCCAATTATTCCTGCAAACTTTAAGGCTAACGAACGTGGCTTAGCCGTTGTTAAAGAAAATATAGAAAAAGCAAAAGTTGTTGGTCGTATGATTGCAAGCGACTATTCGTGTGCAATGGTAACAGCGCAATTATTAGAAACTGACCCACAAACGCAAGAAAAGTTAGACACGTTAGCCTTTGCAGAAAAGCTCGAATCAGAGTTAAGAGAGCCTCTGAGTACCGATAAAGTAAGTATTCATATTATCGGTTTTGCAAAGATGGCTGGTGATATTGCAGAAGGGGCTAAAGGCGTTGTGTTATTTTTTGCAATTGCCATAGCCTTCACATTTATTATGGTTTGGCTGTTCTGTGGAAGCTTAAAGCTTACAATCTTACCCATTGCATGCTCGATCATTGCGGTTGCATGGCAGTTAGGGTTGCTTTCAAGCCTTGGCTTTGGACTTGATCCAATGTCGATATTAGTTCCATTTTTAGTATTTGCTATTGGTGTGAGCCATGGCGTACAAATGATAAACGCGATAGGTAAAAAAGTAAGCGAAGGGAAAAGTACGAGAGTTTGCTGTCAATCAAGTTTTAGAGCGCTTTTAATTCCAGGTGGTATTGCTCTTTTATCAGACACTGTTGGCTTTTTAACTTTGTTGACGATTGATATAGGTATTATCCGTGAGCTTGCAATTACGGCTAGCTTAGGTGTTGCGGTTATTATTTTTACTAACTTAATTTTATTGCCTGTTTGGGCTTCATACATGCAATTTGAAAATAGCATTCATATTCAATCAGGTGACGCAAACAAGCCAAATATGCTTGATAAAATTAGGGATTTATTAGTAAAAGCAACCGATCCTAAAGTAGCTAAAATCATTATTGGCTTTACGCTTGTTTTATTTGCTTTAGGTTACTGGCAAGCTGATAAAATGCGGATAGGTGATTTGCATGCAGGCGCGCCGTCACTTCATCAAGATGCTCGCTATAACCAGGATACTTTTTTAATATCGGACAGATACACTATTTCGTCAGATATTTTAAAAGTGATAGTTGAAGCTTACCCAGCAGCATGTACAGAATATGATGTAATGGAGCGCATTAGCCGTTTTCAATACAAAGTTGAAAATGTTGCAGGTGTTCAATCTGCAGTTAGTTTAAGTTCGGTAGCTCAGTCTGTTAATGCGGGTTACAACGAAGGTAATTTAAAATGGCAGAGCTTGCCGCGTAATTCGGCTTCATTAGTGCAGTCTACAGCACGTGTTGAAACAAGCACGGGTTTACTTAACGGTGATTGTTCTGTGATGCCTGTTATTATCTTTTTAGATGATCATAAAGCGCAGACAATCGACCGCGTTATTGCAAGCGTTAAACAGTTCGCAAATGAAGAAGGGACAGAAAAGCTTGCCTTTAAATTAGCGTCTGGTCCTGTCGGCGTAATGGCCGCTACAAACGAGTCAGTGTCTGAGGCTCAAATACCAATGATGCTATATGTATACGGTGCTGTTATTGCATTATGCTTACTGAGTTTTAGAAGCGTAAAAGCGACTATTGCTGTGGTGTTACCGCTTTATATAGTATCAACGCTTGCACAAGCGTTAATGGTACAGCTAGAAATTGGCTTAACAGTATCAACTTTACCTGTTATTGCCCTAGGGGTAGGTATTGGTGTGGATTACGGTATTTATATACTTTCGTCGATGATGGGGCAGCTTAAACAAAATGTACCATTGTCGATTGCTTATCGTAATGCACTCATTGAACGCGGTAGTGCGGTACTATTTACCGGTATTACTCTCGCTATTGGTGTAAGCACATGGATTTTTTCAGATTTGAAATTCCAAGTTGATATGGGAATACTTCTAACCTTCATGTTTTTAGTGAATATGTTAGGTGCAGTGCTGTTATTACCTGCAATTGGAAGTCTTCTGTGGACCGACCAGAAAAAATAATGTGAATAATATTGCTCCTAAATGGCCACTATTGGCCATTTATATCTATAATTTGTGAATAGATGACCAAATAGCTGAAAAGCTTGAAATGTTTTCATCGAAAAAGCTGTTTATTAGCTGTAAAAGGGTTAGAATTTATCTGACTCCACACTAATAAATGGCTGTACAAATTCCTGCTCTTGAGCAGTAATAGATTAAGGAACATACAATGACACGAAATGAAGGCCAAGCCTCGGTTATCCTAGATAATGTCTGTAAGCTTATCCAGAAAAAAGTTCACGCTGATAATGTGTTACTCGTTGAGAAATTCGCCAAAGCCTTGTACAGCAATATGTCTAAAGAGGATTTGGCAAATCGAAACGACAGTGACTTATACGGTGCTGCACTCAGCCTTTGGAATTCGCTAGAAAAAAATACTACTGACGACGCCGTTATTCGCGTTTTCAATCCCGAAGTGGCAAAAGATGGCTGGCAGTCATCACATACCATCGTAGAAATTATTGCTAAAGATATGCCGTTTTTAGTTGATTCTGTTCGTATGGCCATGACTCGTGAAAATATCGCCTCTCACTTATTACTTCATAGCCCACTTAAAATTCAACGCGATGACAGCGCTAAAATCTCAGGTTTATCTAATTTAAAAGCAGAGCAAGAATCTACATCTACAAAAACAGTTTTTTTCATAGAAATTGATCGCCAAACAGATTCGTCTGCCATTGAGTCTTTCAAAAAAGAATTAGAATCCGTACTTGTTGATGTGTCTGTAGCTGTTGAAGACTGGCAGCCAATAAGAAAAAAACTAATTGAAGTAAGTAAAGAGCTACCTAAGCGCCGCCACGGCAAAAATAGAAGTGAAGTGGCAGAAACCGTTGAATTTTTAGATTGGCTAGTTAGCGATAATTTCACCCTTATGGGCTATCGTGAATACGAGTTAAGTCCTGTTCAGGGGGACTATCAGCTTAAAGGTAAAATGGATACAAGTTTAGGGTTGTTAAAAAACTCTACTGAAGAGCATACTCGCTTGCTTTCTGAGTTACCTGAGGTGGCTCGCCAGGAAGCACGCAGCAGTAATTTATTGATCCTAACTAAAACTAATTCACAGTCTCGTGTTCATCGTCCCGCTTATATTGATTACGTTGGTGTAAAACGTTTTGATGATGAAGGGAATGTTATTGGTGAAGACCGTTTTATTGGTTTATTTTCATCTAATTTTTATAATAATAGTGCTGCTGATGTTCCTGTTTTAAAAAGCAAAATTACTCGCATAATGGATATGTGTGATTTTGCAAAAGGCACACACGCTTACAAAGCGGTATTAAATATTTTAGAAACTTACCCGCGTGATGAGTTAGTACAAGCACGCGAAAATGAGTTACTTGAAGTTGCAACCGGTGTATTACAAGTGCAAGAGCGTGATATGTGTCGCTTATTTGTGCGAAAAGATGCCTATGGTCGCTTTTTCTCTTGTATGGTTTATGTTCCTCGCGAGCGCTACAACACAGCCCTGCGCAGGGAAACTCAAGATATTTTAGGCAATGCATTTAATTCTGACGAAAAAGTCGAATTTACCACTTACTTCTCCGAGTCAACACTAGCACGTACTCATTACACTGTTCGTGTGACTGACAACAATATCGAATTTAATGTGAAAGACATCGAAAATAATTTAATAGAAGCTGCCCGTACTTGGGAAGACAAACTACAATCTGCGCTTTTAGAGTCTGCAGGTGAAGCGCGTGGAAATGATTTAAACCGTAAATATTGTAACGCGTTTGCCCGTTCATACAAAGATGAAGTGTTACCGAGTGCCGCAGTAGTTGATATTGAAAAACTAGAGCTATTAAGTGAAGAAAACAAACTTGAGATGCTTTTTTATCGCCCTCAAGAAGAGGCGAATACAAATATTGTCCGTTTGAGCTTATTTCATAAAGATGAGCCAATTCATTTATCAGATGTAATGCCAATGCTAGAAAACTTTGGTTTACGTGTAATAGGTGAAACACCTTATTCGGTTAAAACTAGTGATGGCCGAATTAATTGGATTATGGATTTCTCTATGCTGATTGCCAGTAAAGGGATGGATGATTTTGATAAGGTGTCTGCTCGTTTTCGTGCGGCTTTAACCAATGTATGGAATAACCGTTTAGAAAATGACGGTTTTAACCGTTTAGTGCTAATGGGCGGCTTAACGGGTCGTGAAGCCTCTATTTTGCGTGCTTATGCTAAATACATGCGCCAAATTGGTGTTACTTTTTCTCAAACATATATTGAAAGTACGTTTGCTAACTACCCACATATTGCGTCTCAAATCGTTAACTTATTCGCTAAACGCTTTTCTGTGAAGAGCCCTGCGAGTTCTAAAACATTGGACAAGTTAATAGCACAAATTTACCTTGAGCTTGAAAACGTAGCCAATCTTGATGATGACCGCATTATACGTTTATACGTAGATATGATTGTGGCTACGCTGCGCACTAACTACTACCAAAAAGACGCTCAGAACCAGTTTAAATCATACGTATCATTTAAAATACAACCTAGTTTGATCCCTGACGTACCGTTACCGCTACCTGCTTTTGAAATATTTGTTTATTCGCCTCGTGTTGAAGGCGTACATTTACGCTTTGGTAAGGTAGCTCGCGGTGGCTTACGTTGGTCGGACCGTCGTGAAGACTTCCGAACAGAGGTTTTGGGATTAGTTAAAGCGCAACAAGTTAAAAACACTGTAATTGTACCTGTTGGCTCTAAAGGTGGATTTGTATGTAAGCAGCTACCATCAGAGCGCGATGCTTTTATTAAAGAAGGCCAAGAGTGTTATAAAATATTTATTAGAGGTTTATTAGATATCACTGACAATATTGCACGTGGTGAAATAGTGCCAGCAAGTAATGTTGTTCGTCATGATGAAGATGATGCGTATTTAGTAGTGGCTGCTGATAAAGGAACAGCAACGTTTTCTGATATAGCTAACGGTATTGCAAATGAGTACAACTTTTGGCTTGGTGATGCCTTTGCATCGGGTGGTTCTGTAGGTTACGACCATAAAAAAATGGGTATAACCGCTAAAGGTGCATGGGAGTCTGTTAAGCGTCACTTCCGTGAGATGGATATTGACTGTCAAACTACTGATTTTACAGTAGTTGCAATTGGCGATATGGCTGGAGACGTATTTGGTAATGGCATGTTGCTGTCTAAGCACATTCGTTTACAAGTTGCATTTAACCATATGCATATATTTGTAGACCCTAATCCTGATGCCTCAAAATCGTATGTAGAGCGTGAACGTTTATTTAATATGCCTCGTTCTTCGTGGGAAGACTACAACAAAGATCTTATTTCAGCCGGCGGTGGTATTTTCTCTCGAGCTGCAAAATCGATTACCCTTAGCCCAGAAATGAAAAAAATGCTGGGTACTAAAAAAGCAAGCATGACACCAAATGAGTTGATGAAAGCATCATTAATGATGGAGTTTGATTTGCTCTGGAATGGTGGTATTGGTACATACATCAAGCACACAAAAGAGACCGATGCTGACGTAGGCGACCGTGCAAACGACGCGCTACGTATAAATGGTAAAGAATTGGGTGCTAAAGTACTAGGTGAGGGTGGTAACCTAGGTGCTACGCAACTTGGACGCATAGAATTTGCTGAACAAGGCGGACGCGTAAATACTGACTTTATTGATAACGTTGGCGGCGTTGCTTGTTCAGATAATGAAGTAAATATTAAAATTTTACTTAATGGTTTAGTTGCTGAAGGTGATTTAACACTTAAGCAGCGTGATGAACTGCTTTATTCTATGACTGATGAAGTATCAGAATTGGTATTAAAAGACTGTTATCGTCAAACACATACAATTTCAATCACGCAATCTCGTGGTACATCGACACTTAAGGAAAAGATCCGCTTTATTCATGCCCTTGAGAAAGATGGCAAATTAGACCGTGCGATAGAGTTTATTCCAAGTGATGAAGAGTTAGCAGAGCGAGCAGCATCAGGCAAAGATCTAACGCGTCCTGAGCTTTCAGTGTTAGTTTCATACGCTAAAATGGTGTTAAAAGATTCGCTTGTAACGGATGAAATTACAGAAAACCTGTATTATCGCCAATTACTAGTTAAATCATTCCCACGTCCACTACGTGAGAAATTTAATGACGCAATGAATAATCACCCACTTCGTAAAGAAATTATAGCGACTAAACTTGCTAATAATATTGTTAATGACATGGGCTTAAATTTCATGGTTCGTATGCACGAAGAAACAGGTGCAAGCGAAGCAGAAATTGCGATGTGTTACTCAATTGCCAGTGAAATTTTTGAAATGCGTGATACGTGGTCATCAATCAGCGCTTTAGATAATAAAATTCCAGCGGCAGTACAGACAGAAATGCTTTACCAACTTCGTAGAACTGTTCGCAGAGCAACTCGATGGTTCTTGCGTCATCGCAATAAATCACAAACGATTGAGCAAGGTATTGAGTACTTCTCACCAACATTTAGTGATTTGAGTGATAACTTGAACACTTATATTGTTGAAAAGGAAAGTGCTCGCATAGATGAAGCTGCAACTAAGTTAACAGATAGTGGAGTACCATTAGATATAGCTAAGCGCATCGTTTCATTATCTAGCTTGTTCTCGGTGATGGACTTAGCAGAAATTGCTAATAATTCGCGTAGAGGCATTGCTATGGTGTCTAATACTTACTTTAAGCTTGGTGCAAGAATGGGCTTACATTGGTTCTTAGATCAAATAACTAACCAACCTGTTGCTAACCATTGGCAAGCGTTGGCCCGTTCATCATATCGTGAAGAGTTAGATTGGCAGCAACGAACATTGGCTCAGGTTGTTTTAAATAGCTTTGAAGCAGATGAAAAAGACGTTGATTACCAAATTGATGAGTGGATGGATAAGCAGGAATTATTACTTACTCGTTGGAAGCAAATGCTGGCTGAATTTAAAACGTCGCAAAGTCATGATTTTGCCAAGTTCTCAGTGGCATTGCGTGAACTAATGCTATTGAGTCACAATTGTGATACACCAGCAAAATAAAATAATTTTGCGCATTATTATTTATTAACTAAGTAATAAGCTAATTATTAAAAATGTTATATAATACCTCAGCCTTGACTGAGGTATTTTTTTGTCTGTAATTTAAAGAGGAATATATTCATGTTTTACGATTTAGCTCGCCGTTTTATGTTTACCCGTGATGCGGAGTGGGCACATGAATTTGCTCTTAATAATTTAAGCCGCTTTGCTAATACGCCTTTGAGTGCCGCATGGTCGCAATCTGTAGCAAATAAGCCCGTTAACTTTTTAGGTCTTGAATTTAAAAATCCGGTTGGCTTAGCTGCAGGTTTAGATAAAAATGCAGAGTGCATAGATGCATTTAGCCAAATGGGTTTTGGTTTTATAGAGGTGGGTACTGTTACACCTCGCCCGCAAGCAGGTAACGATAAACCCCGTATATTTAGATTGCCAGAATCAAACGCTATTATTAATCGTATGGGCTTTAATAATAAAGGTGTTGATAATTTAATTAGTAATGTAAAAGCAGCAAATTACAACGGCATATTAGGTATTAATATAGGTAAAAATAAAGATACCCCTAATGAGCAAGGTAAAGACGATTACATACATTGTATGAGAAAAGTTTTTGAGCATGCCTCTTATATTACTGTGAATATTTCTTCACCAAACACACCCGGCCTGAGAGATTTACAATACGGTGCTGCACTTGATGATTTATTGCAAAGTCTTAAAAATGAGCAGCTAGATTTAATTTCAAAACATAATAAGCAAGTTCCTATGCTTGTTAAAATTGCGCCGGATCTTGATCCTATTCAAATCGAACAGGTAAGTGAATCACTGCTAAACAATAAAATTGACGGGGTAATTGCAACTAATACAACACTAGAACGAAGTGATGTGATCGGTCAGCAGTATGCTGAGGAAGCCGGTGGTTTATCAGGACACCCTGTAAGAACACGTTCTACAGAAGTAGTTAGTGAATTAAAACGATTAACAAAAGGCCAGTTACCTATTATTGGTGTTGGCGGAATTGATGATGCTAATTCAGCTAAAGAGAAGCTTAATGCGGGTGCTAGTTTAGTCCAAGTTTATACAGGTTTTATTTATAAAGGCCCTGAATTGGTAAAATCGATCGTAAACGGCTTATAAGGATCAGTTATCTAAGCTTTTGATCGTTCGATAAATGTTCTAAGCATTTATGTATAAAATGGTCAAAAGCAGTTATACTTTGAACTGATACTATTTTTAATAAAGCCCACAAGGAGGAGCAAATGTTACAAGCATCAAAGCAATGGCAGTGGATTGCTTGTCCTAATAAAAATCGTTTATTACTTGATTTGAACGATGAAATGCAGCTTTGCACACCTTATAAAATAAGGCAGCTAACAGATTTAGTTATCAAAAACCCTAACTTTAGTTTAGAAGATGCTGCATTTTACGAACAAGTTTATAATTATCTGGACGGGTTTGAAATCTGGTCTGGTGCACAAATATGTCAAATAGCATTAAATGCTACAGCGGTTAAGTTTCATTTAAAACCTGTGCTAGCAAAAAGCTGGTTTTTTAATGAATATACCGGCAGCCAACCAAGTGTTGAAGCAGTCGTTAAATTAGTCTCTAAGGCGCAAACGGGCGACTTTTTGATTGTCGATCACTGTAGTGATGCCTCGGTTTGCTTAAATTTAAGCGAGTATTTTCAATTAGACGAAAATTTATCTCTTGCTCAATTTGAAGCTATCAAAATTCTAAATAATCGCGTTCATCCTATCTTAACTCAGCAACTTAAATTTAAAACTGCCTAAGTAATTTACGCTATTAAGCATGTGTTATGGCGTGTTTGTCCCTCAACCTATGGTATAATCCTGCGCAATTAGCTATTAAGGGTTACTACTTTGCAATTTATCGCACTTACTTCTATCGGAATCGAAAATTTATTGGTTGATGAGTTAACAGAACTTGGCGCTGCTGTGTCTAAGCAAACTGTTGGTTCTGTTCGTTTTGAGGCTGACTCATTACTAGCGCAAAAGGTTTGTTTATCAAGCCGTTTTGCAACGCGTGTGCTTATGCTTATCGAAGAAAAAGAAGGCGTTGATGATAAAGATAGCTTGTATAAATTTGCTCGTTTTCAACCTTGGCAAGAATGGTTTGGCCCAACGCAAACATTTGCTGTAGATTTTAACGGTACTAATGATTCGTTAAAGAATACACAGTTTTCAGGTTTAGTAATTAAAGATGCTATTGTTGACTACTTTAATGATTTGTATGAGCAACGCCCTAATGTTGATAAACAGGATGCCAATGTTCGTGTTGTTGCACGTTTAAATCGTCACGGTGTTTCTTTATATATTGACTACTCAGGACCAAGACTATCTGAACGTGGGTACCGACAGGGACAAGGTAAAGCGCCGATAAAAGAGCATTTAGCGGCTGCAATTATTAAACGCAGCGGATGGCTAGATAACGTTAAACAACCTCTGTTTGACCCATGTTGTGGTGCGGGTACTATTTTAATAGAAGCCGCAGGTATGGCACGTAATGAAGCGCCAGGTTTGTTTCGTGAAGGCTTTGCTTTTGAGCGTTTACCTAGTTTTAGAGTGGCAAAATTTAAAGCGTTAAAAGAAGAACTACTTGCAAATATAACCGACCCGAAACTTTGGTTAATAGGCCACGACTACGATGCTCAGGTATTAAGTAAAGCCATTGATAATGCAAAGCGTGCCGAGCTTGATGACATAATTAAATTTAAGCAAAGCGACGCAACAAAGTTAACCGCAGTAGCTAAATTACCAGGTGTGGTTATTTCAAATTTGCCTTATGGTGAACGTATTGGCTCTATGGCTGAGTTAGTTGATTTACACCGTAATTTAGGTGTCGGCTTTAAAAAGCATTTTAACCATTGGAAACTGGCGTTATTGGGCATGGATGAGAGTTTATTTAAACTTTTAAAGCTTGTTAAATTAAAACGTTATAAATTTAAAAATGGTCCATTAGATGTAGAGCTTAACTTATATCAACTAGATGACAAGCAAGTCAGCTTGACGACTGATGACAAAAAAGCCCTTAATTATGAAGGTTCAATGTCGTTTGCTAACCGTCTTAAAAAAAATAAACAAGGCCTTAAAAATTGGTTAAAGCAAAACAAAGTCGACGCGTATCGCGTTTATGATGCTGATATTCCAGAATACAATGTAGCGGTTGATGTATATAACGACAGTGCTGTAATTTTTGAGTACGCGGCACCGAAAGAAATAGATGAAAAGGTGTCTGATAAGCGCCTTCAGGACGTCATTAGCTTAACAGCGCAACAACTAAACATAGCACCTGAAAACATAGCCGTAAAAGTTCGCAAAAAGCAAAAAGGTGAAGAGCAATACACCCCTATGGCTAAGCAAAATAGAACTATGGTTGTTGAAGAGTTTGGTGCTAAATTTAAGGTTAATTTATTTGATTATCTAGACACGGGTTTATTTTTAGATCATCGTTTAGTTCGTCGCTACATTCAAGAAAACGTCAAGGACAAACGTTTTTTAAATTTATTTGCCTACACAGGAAGTGCTTCAGTTCATGCAGCCATTGGTGGGGCAAAGGCTATAACCACAGTTGATTTATCCAAAACCTATTTAAAATGGGGCCAAGATAATTTTGATTTAAATAATATTAGCAACACGCGTTATCGTTTTGAGCAAGCAGATTGCCTTAAATGGCTAGAGCATGCGACTGCGCAATATGATTTAATATTTCTTGATCCGCCAACATTTTCAAATTCAAAGCGAATGAAAGATGCGTTTGATGTCCAGAGCGATCATATTAAGTTACTTACTTGGGTTAAAAAAATTCTTAGCCCGTCTGGAACATTGATTTTTTCTAACAACAAACGTGGCTTTGTTATGGATGAAGTTGGATTGATTGGTTTAGGTTTAAAAGCCGTTAATATTTCTGAGAAAACACTCTCACCAGACTTTAAGCGTAATAAAAAAATTCATAACAGCTGGTTAATTACCCATGGCTAAGTGGACTTTATACCATACGGAAGGGTGTCATTTATGTGAACAAGCCCACGCATTAATAACACCGTTATTAATGAGCGAGGGCAGTTTATTGTTAACAGACATAATGACTGACAAACAGCTTATTGCGCAATATCAGGTAAGTATTCCTGTTTTAAAAAATGAACATGGCCAACAATTGTTTTGGCCTTTTACTGCAGAACAAGTGCAAATATTTTTAGCACTGGCAGATTAAGAGCATTGTAGAATTATGGATTTAATAAGAATTTCGAAAGCACAGCTTGCCTTTGGTACACATGCGTTACTTAACAACGCAGATGCTGTTATTGAAAGTGGTGAGCGAGTTTGTATTGTGGGGCGTAACGGCGCAGGTAAATCAACGCTGTTAAAAGTATTAGACGGCCAAGTAATATTGGATGATGGTGAAATAAACCAGCTCGGTGGTTTAAAGATTTCTCGTCTTGAACAAGATCCACCTAAAGGGGCCAGCGGTACCGTATTTGATTATGTTGCCCAAGGTATGCCAGAAATTGCTAATTTACTTATCGATTATCACCATGTGAGTAATGAACTGCAAACTGAATGTACCGATCAATTATTAAATAAACTTGAGCGCTTATCTAATAAGCTAGAAGCCGCTGATGGCTGGCGCTTCGATAGCCGTATTCAATTAGTATTAACTAAGCTTGAGCTGACACCTGATGCGAAACTTGAATCGCTTTCAGGTGGATGGTTACGTAAGGTTGCACTGGCACGTGCATTAGTTAGTGAGCCAGACTTGTTGCTATTAGACGAACCAACAAACCACTTAGATATGACAAGTGTGATGTGGTTAGAGCAGTTCTTAAAAGACTTTAAAGGTGGGATTGTATTTATATCTCACGATCGTGCGTTTATTCGTGCAATTGCTACGCGTATTTTGGATTTAGACCGCGGCAAACTTATTTCATACCCAGGTGACTACGCCACTTATCTAGAACAAAAAGCGCATGACTTAAAAGTAGAAGAAAGTCAAAATGCACTCTTTGATAAACGATTAGCTGAAGAAGAAGCGTGGATCCGTCAGGGCGTAAAAGCCCGGAGAACTCGTAATGAAGGCCGTGTTCGTGAATTAAAACAATTACGTAATGAGCGCAAGCAACGAGTTGATCAAGTTGGTAAAACAGATTTCAATATTGAAACTGCAGACCGCTCAGGTAAATTAGTTTTCGAAGCTAAGCATTTATCTCATGCTTTTAAAGAGAAAACGATTGTAAGCGATTTTTCTACTTTAGTTATGCGTGGCGACCGTATCGGTTTAGTCGGTCCTAATGGTGTGGGTAAAACAACTCTATTAAAACTAATGTTTGGTGACTTAGCACCTGACAGCGGTGAAACTAAGCAGGGTGTTAACTTAGAGTTTGCTTACTTTGATCAATACCGTGAAAAGTTAGACGAAGAAGCAACAGTACAAGACAATGTTGCAGAAGGTAAGCAAGAAGTCATGATGGGGGGGCGCTCTCGTCATGTATTAGGTTATTTACAAGACTTTTTGTTTCCACCTGCGCGCGCTAGAACACCCGTTAAGGCCTTATCTGGCGGCGAAAAAAACCGATTATTACTTGCTAAGCTATTTTTAAAACCATCGAATATCCTGGTATTGGATGAGCCAACCAATGATTTAGACATTGAAACACTTGAGCTGTTAGAAGACATTATTAATCAGTATCAAGGTACCGTTATTATTGTAAGCCATGACCGTGAATTTATCGATAATACATGCTCTAGTGTATGGGCATTTGAAGGTAACGGAAAAGTGACAGATATAGTCGGCGGTTATAGTGACTATGAAGCTTATGTAAGTTATTTAGCAGAACAAGAAAAACAAGCTGTTCAACCAGCTGCAAAAAAAGTAGAAAAGCAACCGACCCCTGCTGCAAAGCCAGCCGCTAAAACGAATAAGCTTTCTTACAAATTAAAACTTGAATTAGAGCAGTTGCCTAATAAAATGGAGCAACTTGAAGCTGACGTAGAAGCCCAGCAAAATGTGGTAGGCGATCCTGACTTTTTTAAACAAGACAGTGACATAACAACCAAAGCATTGAACCATTTAGCACAACTTGAGTCTGACCTTGAAGCCGCTTTTGAGCGATGGGAAGAACTTGAAGAATTACAGAATCAGTAGTAAGGACTAAAATGAAATATAAATTACTCGCTGCCAGTATCTTAGCGACATTGAGTACATCAGCTATTAGTGCAACATACCAATTAAGTGAATTAGGCACACTCGATAATGCAAAATTTTCTTACGTTACTGATGCAAGTGAAAGCGGGCACATAATTGGTTTAGCAAATGAGTTATATAACTTACCCATAGATACCAGTTATATTGATTTTACAGATAATACAATTGAGAGTGCTTACGACAGAGAAGTTTCAATTTTCGAACTAAGTGATAAGGTAATTACTTTTACACTTGATGATATAGAGAATAATGATGCAGCTTTGACTAATCCTGATGCACATGACTTTATGGTTAGATTTTTATCAGGTTTATCGACTAATTTTGAATATCAAAAACTAAATTCGTTTACCGGTATTAGATTTAACGAAAATGAAGTTGTTGAACAGTCTCTTTTTGATGTTTCTTCAGTAGACTATGATGGTTTAACTCGTTCTACTTTTAACGTTTACAACGCCGTGAGCGAAGACGGAGTCTCAGTTGGTTGGGGGAGTGCACCCTATGACAAAGTTTCTTTCACACCAGAGGATGAAGATGAGGCTGAAACTTGGTTTACTCATGACTTTATCGAACAAGGAATTGTAATAGGTGCTGATGGCACAGAAGTACCTCTTGTTCCTGAGTTCAATGAATACGGGGGTACAAGCCGTGCCAATGATATTGTTAAAACTAATAATGGTTATATTGTTGTAGGCAATGTGTCAACGGATATTAACTTTGAAAGATTAGAAGATATTGATGAAAATTGCGATGGCGAAGATGAACCCGTTTCTTCTTGTATTAATCTATTAAATAGCAATTTTCTTGGCGGAATTTTTAACAAGCGAGCTGTCAAGTGGCAGTTGGATGACTCCCTTAATATTACTTCTGTAGAAGAACTTGGGTTAGCTTTAACTCCAGATGAAGATGAAGTGGAAGAAGACACATTTACCAGTACTGCTTTTGCAGTAAATGCAAATGGTGTTGCAGTAGGCTCATCACATACACGTTATAAAAATAATGATAATACATTTGTTACAATGCCTGTGTACTTCAAAGATGGCGAAGTTGTTACTTATATTGACCAAGAAAATGACTCTAATCAGACAGGGATTTCTTCAGCAATAAATGATGAAAATATTATTGCTGGTTATGTAACTCGAATAGTTGAAAACACTCGGGTAAGAAAATTCTTTTATCATGATATCGCTACTGGTAACACTGTTTACCCTACAAACTTCTTTTTAGCAGCAAACTCGACTGCTAACGATATCAATAATCAAGGTTATATTGTTGGTGAGAGTGAATTAGGTGGATCGGACAGTTCACGAGATAAAGCCGCATTTATTTATAAAATTGGTGAAGATAAAATAACTAACATTAATGACTTTTTACCATGTTATGAATCAGATGGTGAAACTGATTACCCATACACAGTTGTTGAAGCTAATGTTATTAATGAGAATAACGAAGTGTTTGGTGTAGCCACCAAAACAGTAGAAAAGCGTGACACACTTGGTGGTATAGTGACTGATATCAACGGTAATATTGAATTTGAAACCGTCGCTGTTGCAGTTAAATTAACTCCTCTGGATAATGGTGAAATTGAAGATTGCGCACCGCCAGAGGCCGAATTTTTTGAAAGAAGTTCAGCCAGTACCTCTTGGTTAGCGTTATTTCTGTTACCATTAATTGGTATTCGACGCGTATTTCGTTTTTAAATATTTTTGAATAAAAAACCCAGCTTTCTAGCTGGGTTTTTTTTCGTCTATACTATTCAAAGGATCGATATTATTTGCGTGCAGCTCTTGCCTTTACAACAGAGCGGCGCCATAAAATATCAATGCCAAAATAGCCTATGATTGATGCTATAGAGGCGCATACAAGCGAGCCAACTAAGAATGCAGGGCCAATGGTTTCGATACTCTGCTCAAACCAAGCCCAGTTAAGCTCAAAAGCAAAGTGTTGTTCTGGTTGATTTAAAACAAGAGTGCCAACGAGGTAAGACCCATAAAAAATAGGTGGCATGGTTAAAGGATTAGTAAGCCAAACAAGTGTTGCTGAGATAGGTAAGTTAACTCTAAATAAAATAGCAGTCGCTGCGGCTAAAACCATTTGAAAGGGAACAGGGATGAAAGCAAAAAATAAACCAACTGCAAAGGCTCCTCGAGCAGAACGTCTGTTTAAGTGCCAAAGATTTGCATCTTGCAAAAGCTTACCAAAAATTTTTAACGATTTGTGATGTCTAATTTTATTCGGATCGGGTAAAAATCTTTGGATAGTTTTCTTAGCCATTTAAAGCAACCATTTACATCAGTGTGGATCAGTCTTGGTTTTGTAATTGGCTGTATTTCAACCGTGTTTTATTACGAAACTCTCGAATTTATTATTATTACAGTGTCCATTGTAATAATAGGCGCTTATTTTAAGCCGTTTTTGTCTTTATTGTTAGGCTTTATTTGTGGAATTTGTATCGTTATAGCGCATTATCATATTTTTTATAACTTTGAGCACATAATTAATGATGAAAAGTACGCATATCCAGTCGAAGTTGTAATAAAAGAAGTCATCTCAAACAAAGCTCCCCAATATGTCAAAGCAAAATTAGTGCGTATTAATGGAAAATACTATTCTAATTTGAGTGCACCTAGCGCGATGTTAAGCGTTAATTTAGATCACCCATTGCGTGCTAATGATCGTTTTGTGGCAAGTGTTAATTTAAAAAAATTTAGAAGTAATAAGAACTTTAATGTATTTGATAACGAACTGTATGCATTTAAGCAGCGAATTTTCTTTAAAGGAAAAGTTCTTAATAAAGAATTAAAAATCAAAAGCACTTCAGAACAAAATAGTGTTCAAAGTTATAAAAGCTTCATTAAAAATACTTACGAAAATACAACACTAAATTGGCTTTACTATGCTTTATTAACAGGGGATAAGACGTTAATGACACCGAGTGATAAGCAGCTGATGCAATCACTGGGTTTAAGCCATTTACTTGCTATTTCAGGCTTACACATTGGGTTGGTGTTCGGTTTTGGTTTCTTCATTACAAAATGGGTATTTATCCACGTTAAATTGTTTAATAATCAAACGATGAATTTTTCAATTGCTTACAGTGCGATTGGTTTTGTATCAGCGTTTGTTTATGTCTATTTAAGTAACTTTTTGGTTTCAGCGACTCGTGCACTAATAATGCTTGGCTGTTATTTACTTCTATATTATTTTCAAAGGCAGCCAATGAGATGGCGCAGTATTTTGTTTGCGCTTGTTATTGTACTCGTTGTTAATCCGTTCAATACCCTTAATCCTGGATTATATTTTTCATTTTTTGCAGTCGTGGTTATTTTTTTAGTTATTAAAAATATACCTCCCTCTACCAATTCATTTCTAAAGGTACTTTTTGCATTAATTACTATTCAGGCTGCACTATTTATTGGTTTACTGCCTCTGTCTTTTTACTTTTTTAATGGCGTGAGTATTGCTGGCTTAGTCATAAACTTAGTCGCAATTCCATTTCTTTCATTGATTTTCATGCCTTGTTTATTTTTATTAACGGCTATAAGTGCCGTATTTGATATTAGTATGGTGATTATTTTTATCGATAGCGGTTTAGCTTTTATTTTTACCTGTTTAAATAAATTACCGGCAGGTTTTGGTTGGCTAAACATAGGAATTATTGGTCTAAGTGTCATTATTTATGCTTATCTTACTCTTTTAATTTTTTATTTTTCGCCATATAGGCGGCTCGCTTTTTTACCTTTAATCATGCTCTATATTGATTATTTACTTGCTGATAAGCCTACATGGAAATTACATGTATTCGATGTTGGGCACGGTCTTATGGCGCTTATTGAAAAAGATGATAAAGGGTTTATTTATGATTTTGGACCTAGTTACTTTAATCGTTTTAGCCGTGCTAAAAGTATTTTGTTACCTTTTATTGATATAAATAATATTGCAGTGACTCATTCTGTAGTTAGTCACTTTGATAATGACCATTCCGGTGGTTTATCTCATTTTATCGGCGCAGGTTTAAAGTTTTCATTTAATGAATTTCACCCTAATGGACCCTCAAAGGGGTGTATTCCAAACGAAGTAAACATGGCTGGGCTAGTAATTAAAAGCTTCTCATCCCCCTTATATGGCAATGAAAATGATGAATCTTGTGTAATAAAGGTTTCAGATAAAGAGCACAGCGTTCTATTTACAGGCGATATTTCAAAAAATAGAGAATCGCAACTGATAAACTCTAGCGATAGTTTAAAAAGTACAGTGTTACTTAGCCCTCATCACGGTAGTAGTACGTCATCAAGTAAGAAATTTATTACTGCAGTTATGCCACAGATTGTTATTCACTCAAGTGCTTACAAAGGGCAGTGGCAATTTCCTAAAACAGAAGTTGTTGAGCGTTATAGAAACATTAATGCCTTGCAGTATGTTACTGGGCAACACGGGCAAATTACGGTGGAGTTTTACGAAAAGACTGTGACTGTTATTACAGCACGAGATTACCAAAGCTACTGGTTTATAAAAGATTGACGTTTTGTTTTAGTTCTAGCAAGGATACAATAGGGTCTGTAATTGAATAAAGAGAGTATTATGGATCAAAGTACTACACAAATTTACAAGCGTTTAATTTCTTACGTAGGTGCTTACAAAAGCGTGGCAATAATTGCTATTGTTGGCATGATAGGCTATTCCGGTATGGATGCTTTATTTATTCAATTAATGAAGCCTTTTATTGATGAAGGTTTAAATCAACGAAATAACGAAGTATTAAAATACGCCCCTTTTGTAGTAATAGCTTTGGTTATTGGTCGTGGTATTTTTAATTTTATGTCATCTTATTGCCTAAGCTATGTGGGCTCGCAAGTTGTTCGTTCACTCCGACAGGAATTATTTGAACATATTTTACATTTACCTGTTTCATTTCACGATAAAAATTCAACAGGTGACCTAATTTCTAAAATTACGTTTGATACAGAACAAGTTCAACAAGCAATAACCAAAGCATTATTGATTGTAGTGCGAGAAGGGGCATTTGTTGTGTTTCTGCTTGGTGTAATGTTTTATACAAGCTGGCAATTATCTCTGATATTTTTAGTTATTATTCCTTTAGTTGCGCTGATCGTTGCAATAGTATCTAAGCGTTTTCGTCATATTTCTAAAAATATACAATCTGCTATGGGCCAAGTAACAAGAAGCTCAGAGCAAATGCTCAGTGGCCATAAAGTGATTCATGGTTTTGGCGGTCAAGAGAGAGAAATTAATCAATTTTCTAAAATTAATAATCATAACCGACAACAACGTATAAAAATGGATGCCACAAAGGCATTAAGTGTTTCAGTTATTCAAATACTTGCAGCGAGTGCTATGGCCGTTATTTTGTGGGTGGTATCAATGCCTTCAATGATAGACAGCATTAGCTCAGGCGACTTTGTTGTGCTTATTTCATCGATGATGATGTTACTTCGTCCGCTAAAACAGTTAGCTAACGTTAATAGTGATATGCAGCGCGGTATTTCTGCGGCGCAAAGTATATTCTTAATACTTGACGAAAGTATAGAAAAAAATACAGGCACAGTATCTGTAACAAAAGCCAAAGGTTTAATTGAGGTCAAAAATGTGACCTTTAAATATCCCACAAAAGATGAGCCTGTATTAAATAACTTAACGCTTACAATTCAAGCCGGCGAAAGTATTGCGTTAGTTGGGCGTTCGGGTTCAGGTAAATCAACAATTTCTAATTTATTACCACGTTACTATGATTTAGACTTACCAAGTCAAATACTGTTAGATGGTATTCCTTTAAATGATTATAAGCTTACAGATTTGCGACGCCAATTTGCGCTAGTATCGCAACAGGTTGTGCTGTTTAACGACACTATAGCTAACAATATATGTTATGGAATTCAGCGAGATATTACAGATGCTGAGTTATTGCAGGTAGCTAAGCAGGCGCACGTGTGGGAGTTTGTAAAAGACTTACCTGAAAAGCTAAATACCATGGTAGGTGAAAACGGAGTGATGCTCTCTGGTGGTCAACGTCAACGCATTGCTATAGCTAGAGCTATTTTAAAAGATGCCCCTATTTTAATATTAGATGAGGCAACATCTGCATTAGATACAGAGTCCGAAAAACTGATTCAACATGCGCTTGATGACTTAATGAAAGATAAAACATCAATTGTCATTGCACATCGATTATCTACAATTGAAAATAGCGATAAAATTTACGTTATCGATAATGGCCGTGTTATTGAAAGTGGCGATCACACCAGCTTACTTTCAAACGATGGAACTTATTCAGCGTTGTGTAAAATGCAGTTTGGCGAGTAACCGTGAATAAAATCGAAAAAAGCTGGTATGAACCAGTTGGAATTATCACATTACTTTTTTTGCCATTGTCAGCTTTATTTTGGCTAATTTCGATTACCAGAAAGCAGATGTATCGCTTTGGAATATTTAAGCAATTTAAAAGCGACATACCTATTATTGTTGTTGGTAACATTAGCGTGGGTGGAAATGGTAAAACACCGTTTGTATTATGGCTTTATGACTTTTTAACAAAACAAGGGTTGTCAGTTGGAATTATTAGCCGAGGTTATGGTGGTAAGGCGACTAATTATCCTTTAATTGTTAAAGATAATACGCCAGCTGCTGAGGCGGGTGATGAGCCTAAACTTCTGTTTCATCGTCTAAAATGCCCAATTGCTATAGGGCCAAACCGACAACGCAATATTGAGTTACTAGCGCGTGATTATAATTTAGATATCATTATCTCTGACGATGGTATGCAGCATTACAAAATGGCGCGGACTATTGAATGCTGTATTGTCGATAGTCAACGTCAATTTGGAAATGGGTTACTAATGCCTGCAGGGCCATTAAGAGAAACTCCTGCACGTTTGAAGTCGGTAGATTTGATTGTTGAAAACGGTGGGCAGAATAGTAATAACTACACATTAGAGCCTGCAGCGCTCAGGTCAGTAAAAAGTTCCTTTCCTGTTAGTGAATTGATTACAAATGGCCATGCAGTTAGCGCAATAGGTAATCCTAAGCGTTTTGAAAATACCTTAAAAAAACAGGGGATAACATTATTATCTTCAAATCACTTTAGGGATCATCATCCATACACTGCCGAAGATTTTACCCGATTTGGTAACGACAATATTCTAATGACCGAAAAAGACGCCGTAAAATGCAGCGAGTTTGCCAAAGATAATTGGTATTATTTACCAGTAAATGCAAAGCCAACACAGGCTGTAATAAATAAATTAACTTTAATATTAAAAGAAAAAGGGATCCTAAATGGCCTTTGATACTAAATTACTCGACATAATTGCATGCCCTGTATGTAAAGGAAAATTACGTTTTGATAAAGACAACAGTGAACTAATTAGTACTGCTGCAAAACTCGCATACCCTGTTAAAGATGATATTCCGGTATTACTTGAAAATGAAGCAAGAGAGTTATCGTTAGAAGAGGTTGAAAAGTGGAATTCGTAGTCGTTATACCTGCGCGCTATGCTTCAACAAGATTACCAGGAAAACCGCTAGCAGATATTTGTGGTAAACCTATGATTCAACATGTTTATGAGAAAGCATGTTTATCAGGTGCAAGCCAAGTGATAATTGCAACCGATCATCAAAAAGTATTTGATGAGGTTAGTACGTTTACTAATGATGTTGTGATGACGCGTGAAGATCACCAGTCAGGCACCGAGCGCTTAGCGGAGGTAGTTGCTTTATTAAATTTAGATAGCAATACCATAGTTGTAAATGTTCAAGGTGATGAACCATTACTAGCTCCCGATAACGTTTTACAAGTAGCTAAGTTGTTAAATGAATCATCAGCACCCATGGCTACATTAAGCGTTGCCATTGAAGATAAAGACGACATATTTAATCCTAATGCAGTCAAGGTTGTTAGCGATATAAATAAAAACGCGTTGTATTTTTCGCGTGCAAGTATTCCGTTTGATCGACATGCGATGTTAGAAGAAAAAAGAGATTTAGAGCTTTCATCATTTCAACGCCACGTGGGTATTTACGCTTACAGAGCAGGGTTTATTAATCAATATATTGCACTTAGTGTTTCTCCTTTGGAGTTATTAGAGTCATTAGAGCAGCTGCGTGTTTTGTATCATGGTTATAGTATTAAAATAGAGCAGGCAAAAGTAGCTCCGCATGCAGGTGTTGATACCGCTGAAGATTTAGCAAAAGTAATCGCGTTTTTACAAAATAAAAATGCGTGACCTTTGAATGAACTTAATATTAAACGTGGTATATGAGCATTCTGATTTTTATGTTGTCGAAAAACCAACACAACTAAGCTTTCATTCAGAAGATGGACCTGGCTTTGTTGTGCTAGCTGAGCGACAATTTAATGAGAAACTTTACGCAGTTCATAGACTAGATAAAGTAACTTCGGGTCTAATTATTTTAGCAAGAAATAAAAGCGCTGCAGTAACGTTTACGGAGCTTTTTGCACAACATTCTATTGATAAATTTTATCTTGCTATTACAGACTCTAAACCTAAAAAAAAGCAAGGTTGGGTTAAAGGAGACATGGCCAAGTCGCGCCGTGGTACCTATAAGCTATTGGCATCTAATTTAAATCCTGCAATTACCCGTTTTTATTCAATTAGTTTTAAAGCGGGTTTTAGAGCGTTTATTTTAAAACCTTTCTCGGGTAAAACACACCAGCTAAGAGTTGCCTTAAAAAGTATAGGATCCCCAATATTGGGTGATATTGCTTACTCAGGCACGGCTTCAGATAGAACATATTTGCATGCTTATGCATTGAGCTTTACTTGGAAGGGTGAGAACTTACAATTTACGCTATTACCTAGTAACGGTGATGCGTTTTTAACCTTGCTACAACATGATAATTTTCAAGCATGGCGTTCGCCATGGGAACTGGACTGGTAAATGAGTGAAAAAATAACTGACATCCGCTTTGGTGGCATTAAACGTTTATATGGTCATCAGCAATTCGATTGGCTTCAAGAGGCTCACTTTTGTGTTGTTGGCATTGGTGGAGTGGGGAGTTGGGCAGCTGAGGCGCTAGCCCGCACCGGTTTAGGTAAAATAACGCTCATAGATCTTGATGATATTTGTGCGACCAATGTAAACCGTCAAATCCATGCCTTATCTGGAACGATTGGTCATGCTAAAGTCGACGCAATGAAAGCGCGTTGTGAACTTATAAATCCAGAATGCAACATTGATGTCATTGATGACTTTATAACACTCGAAAATATTAAAGAGCACATTCACGGCTTTGACTATGTGATCGATTGCATTGATGCGGTCAAAGAAAAAGCAGCACTCATTGCCCATTGCAAGCGAAATAAAATGCCTATTATTACCACTGGTGGTGCTGGTGGTCAAACTGACCCTAGTCAAATTACATTCGGTGATGTAGCTAAAACAACGCAAGATCCTTTACTTGCAAAGGTGCGCTACATATTACGTAAACAGTATAACTTTAGTAATAACCCTAAACGAAAATTTAATGTTGATTGCGTTTACTCAACAGAGCAATTAGTTTATCCAGGGAGTGATGGTAGTGTTTGCCATGCAAAGCAAAGTACAGATGGCAGCATGAATATGGATTGCAATAACGGTTTTGGCTCTGTAACGATGATTACAGGAAGTTTCGGCTTTTTTGTAGCAGCCAAAGCTATTCGCAAATACCTAGATAAAAAGCAGCGTTTGCAGGTTTAGCACTACTTAGCTTATTTTTTGCTGTGCCATGGTTTGGATTCTATCAACCATGGCTTTAATTCCGTTACCACGTGATGTACTCAAGTGGCTAATAAGACCTAGCTTATCAAACTCCTCATACGCATCTATTTTCACTACTTGCTCTGGTGTCAGTCCGTTATATAAAGATAAAATAATTGCTAGCAAACCTTTTACGATACGTGTATCTGAATCACCAATGACTACTAACGTATTTTCTTTTAAATCAAATTCAACGAACATCCATACCTTGCTTTCACAGCCGGGAACTAGTGAACCTTCTGTTTTTAGAGCATCAGGTAAAGCGGGCAAAGTTTTGCCTAAAAGCATTATTTCACGATACTTTTGCTGCCAAGAAGACGCTTTTTCAATTGACTCAGTGGTTTTTTTAAACGTATTTGTCATGAGTTATCCTAATAAAATATATAAAAACGACGTTTAACCTAATAAGGCGATACATTCTTTGAGTGAGTTGATGAATATGTCAACATCTTCATAGGTATTGTAAAAACAAAAGCTGGCTCTTAAGGTGCCATTTATTCCTAAATGAGTCATAAGCGGTTGCGTACAATGGTGGCCTGCTCTGACTGCAACGCCATAACCGTCAAGTAATGTTGCCAAATCGTAAGGATGCTCATCTTTAAAATTAAAACTTAGCGTGCCAATATTATCAGATAGGTTGCTGTAAATTGTAATACCTTTAATGGTTACCAGTTTTTCAGCCGCATAATTAAATAGTTTTTGCTCATACTTTTGTAATTGTTCGTTTTGTAATGCGTTTAAATAATCCAAAGCCGCAGAAAAACCTACTACACCAGAAATATTAGGAGTACCTGTTTCAAATTTTGCAGGCGCAGGGCGATAAGTACTATGCGTAAGGTACACCTTATCTATCATTTCCCCGCCAGTTTGATACACATCTAAAGAATTAAGTTCTTGATATTTTCCATAAAGTACACCTAAACCTGTGGGACCAAGCATCTTGTGGCTTGAGCACACGTAAAAATCACAGTTTAAGTTATGTAAATCAGGCTTTAAGTGCATTGCGCCTTGAGCGCCGTCTATCAAAACGAGTGAATTTACTTCTTTTGCAGCAGTAATAAGGGGCTTTAAATTTGTGATATTACCAAGCATGTTAGATGCTTGTGTAATTGCAAACATACTAGGTTTTGACTGCTTTATAAAATCACAGCATTGTTTAATATTTAATGTTCCATCATCATTAACTGGTAGTGCTAATAATTTTGCGCCTGTTTGCTCACTAAGTACTTGCCAAGGCACAATGTTAGCATGATGTTCTAATACTGAGATAATAATAGTATCGTTTTGGTTAAATCGGCTTCGTAAACCATTACTTACTAAATTTATTGCCTCTGTAGCACCCTTAGTCCAAACAATTTCTTTACTTGATACATTAAAATACTTGGCTGTTTTGTCACGAGCTTGCTCGTATAAGCTTGTTGCACGCTCGCTCAATGTGTGACGGCCGCGATGTACATTTGCATTTTGGCTGGTATAAAATTCGTTTATAGCGTCTATGACTGATTGGGGTTTTTGAGTGGTTGCTGCAGAGTCTAAATAAACAAGTGGGTTAGCATTTATCTGCTGCTTTAAAGTAGGAAAGTCATTTCTAATTTTATTAATATTAAATTCTAAAGCAGGCATAGCTCTTCAACATGTTCATTTTGAGGCGCAAATTGTAATGGGTTTATAATAATTCTCAAGTATTGAACACAAAAAAGGCCGCAAAAGCGGCCTTTTATAGCTAAATAATATTAGCGCTTGTCGGCAGATACGTAGTCACGGGCAGTGTAACCAGTATACATTTGACGAGGGCGGCTGATTTTATGACCAGGCTGAGAAAGCATTTCATCCCAGTGAGTGATCCAACCAACAGTACGTGCCATTGCAAAAATTACAGTGAACATGCTTGTCGGAATACCAATCGCTTTTAAGATAATACCTGAGTAGAAATCTACGTTAGGGTAAAGTTTCTTTTCAACGAAATATGGGTCTTCTAGAGCAATTTGCTCAAGCTTCATTGCAATATCAAGAAGAGGATCTTGAATGTTTAGCTCTTCTAATACTTCGTGACACGTTTGACGCATTACTGTTGCACGTGGGTCGAAGTTTTTGTAAACACGGTGTCCAAAGCCCATTAGACGGAACGGGTCTGACTTGTCTTTTGCTTTAGCTACGTATTCATCGATACGATCAACTGAGCCAATTTCTTCTAACATGTTTAAACATGCTTCGTTAGCACCGCCGTGAGCAGGGCCCCATAAAGAAGCGATACCGGCTGAAATACATGCATATGGGTTCGCACCTGAAGAACCAGCAAGACGAACTGTAGATGTAGAAGCATTCTGTTCGTGGTCTGCGTGAAGCATGAATATTTTGTCCATTGCTTTAGCAGTAATCGGGTTTACTTTGTATTCTTCGGCTGGAACAGAAAACATCATGTGTAAGAAGTTTTCTGCATAGCTAAGGTCATTTCGTGGGTATACAAAAGGCTGGCCAATGTTTGTTTTGTATGCCATTGCAGCAATTGTAGGTAATTTAGCAACTAACCTAACAGCACTTGTTTTGCGTTGCTCTGCATCAGTAATATCTAAATCTTCATGATAAAAAGAAGAAAGAGCACCCACAACACCACAAAGCATTGCCATTGGATGTGCATCAAAGCGGAAACCTTGGAAGAAATTAGCAATTTTTTGATCTAGCATTGTGCTGCGAGTGATTTTCTCTGCAAATGCATCGTATTGCTCTTTAGATGGTAACTCACCGTTAAGAAGTAAGTAGCAAAGTTCAATATAGTCTGATTGTTCAGCAAGTTGCTCAATTGGGTAACCGCGGTGAAGTAAAACACCTTTACCACCATCAATGTAGGTGATTGCAGATTCACAAGAACCAGTCGACATGAAACCTGGGTCATAGGTAAAGTGGCCATGTGAACCTAACGTACGTACGTCGATTACATCTTGGCCAGCAGTGCCTTGATAAATTGGAAGTTCGATTGGATCAAGTCCATCAATATGAACTGTGGCTTTTTTATCTGCCATCGCTATGTATCTCCTATTAAGATATCTATTCTGATTTTTAGATTTTTAAAGTTCTGAAATCTGTTTTAAGCACATCTACGCATTTTAACGTGAAAGAGGGGGTTAAAGTCAATTTTTATAAACATTATGCACATTTGTATAATAAATATTCTGTATCATATATGTATTATACTATTGGCTAATTCGCAAACATCTCTAAATAAACAAGAATTGTAAAAAGCCTTATGGGTATATATACTAACGGAGGTTTTAAAACCGTATTGTATTTGGGTAAAGATATTTTTACATTCAAAAAATTTACATTAATGTGAACTTTTAATGTTTTAATTCGTTTATCTTGATAGTTCCACCAGAAACATTTGGTGGGTTTTTAGAAAAGCAAGTAGATGAGCTCCAATGTGAGCAAGATGGGCAAGTAACTGTGAAAAAGCAAAGACCTGTAAATCTAGATCTAACAACTATATCTATGCCGGCAACGGCTAAAGCATCAATTTTTCACCGCGTCACCGGTGTTGCATTATTTTTTGCTTTAACGTTTGTCATTTGGGCTTGGTCTGAGTCTCTCTCGTCAGCTGAAAGTTTTGAATTCGTCAAGGGTCTGTTTAACGGATTCATTGCCAAATTTATAGCTTGGGGCACTATTTCAGTACTAGGCTATCACCTTATTGGTGGTATCCGTCACATGGTAATGGATATGGGACACTGGGAAGAACTTGAATCAGGTAACCTAAGCGCTAAAATTGCAATGGCTCTTGGCGTTGTATTCGCTGTATTAGCGGGAGTGTGGATATGGTCTTAAATCAAGCAACTCTTAAACGTGATGGTGTACAAGATTATGTATCTTTACGTACCACGGCATTAATAATTAGCGCATATGCTATTTTTATTATCGGCTATTTTTTAGCGACGCCGGAAGTCACTTTCGAAGCCTGGACAGGCCTCTTCTCTAACCTAGCTATGAAAGGGTTTACGCTAGTAACCCTAGTATGCATTATGGTTCATACCCGCATTGGCCTTTGGCAGGTTTTAACAGACTATGTTAAAAACTCAAAGTTACGCGCATTTTTAGGGTTTGTTCTAAACCTAATGGCCGTTGCTTACGTAGCTATTGGTCTAATTGTATTATGGGGTGTTTAAGTGAAATATTCTGTTCGTGAATTTGACGCCGTAGTAATCGGTGCAGGTGGTGCAGGTATGCGCGCTGCCTTGGCTATTACTGAATCTGGCAAAACGTGTGCACTAATATCGAAAGTATTCCCAACGCGTTCACATACCGTATCCGCTCAAGGTGGTATTACAGTAGCGCTTGGTAATTCACACGAAGATAACTGGGAATGGCATATGTACGATACCGTTAAAGGTTCCGATTTTATCGGTGACCAAGACGCTATCGAGTATATGTGTCAAACTGGGCCAGAAGCAATTACTGAATTAGAAAACATGGGTTTACCATTTTCACGTTTTGAAAATGGCCGTGTATACCAGCGTCCTTTTGGTGGCCAATCAAAGAATTTTGGTGGCGAACAAGCAGCACGTACTGCAGCAGCAGCTGACCGTACTGGCCATGCTTTATTACATCTTCTTTATCAACAAAACGTTAAAAATAAAACAAATGTATTCTCTGAGTGGTATGCACTTGATTTAGTTAAAAATGATAACGGCGATGTTGTTGGTTGTACTGCAATTGAGATTGAAACAGGTGAAATCACTTACTTCAAATCAAAGGCGGTTGTACTAGCTACTGGTGGTGCTGGTCGTATATACGCTTCAACCACAAATGCTCACATTAACACTGGTGACGGTGTTGGTATGGCTACACGTGCTGGTATTTCTATGCAAGACATGGAAATGTGGCAGTTCCACCCGACAGGTATTGCAGGGGCAGGTACGCTTGTGACTGAAGGTTGTCGTGGTGAAGGTGGTTATCTTTTAAATAAAGATGGCGAGCGTTTCATGGAACGTTATGCACCTAATGCAAAAGACTTAGCATCTCGAGATGTTGTTGCACGTTCTATGATGACAGAAATTCGTGAAGGTCGTGGTTGTGATGGTCCTTGGGGTCCTCATATCAAGCTTAAGCTTGACCACTTAGGTGAAGAGACACTTAATTTACGTCTTCCTGGTGTATGTGATCTTGCAAAAACATTTGCTCACGTAGACCCAGCTAAAGAACCAATTCCAGTTATACCAACATGTCATTATATGATGGGTGGTGTACCTACTAACGTGAATGGTCAAGTGCTTCAAATCAATGCTCAAGGCGATGAAAAAGTAGTTGAAGGTTTATTTGCTGTAGGCGAAATTGCATGTGTATCTGTGCACGGTGCAAACCGTCTTGGTGGTAACTCATTACTTGATTTAGTAGTGTTTGGTCGTGCTGCAGGTAATTTCTTAGGTACATACCTCAGAGATGTTGAAGTATCAAAAGCTGCCTCTGAATCAGACTTAGAAGCGTCTCTTGCACGTTATAACCGTTGGGAAAACTCAACAGCTGGTCAAGGTGAAGATCCTGTTCAAATTAAGAAAGATCTTCAACAATGTATGCAGCTTAACTTCTCGGTATTCCGTGAAGGTGATTCAATGGCGACTGGTCTTCAAGAACTTAAAGAAATTCGCGAGCGTTTACAACATGCTCGTCTTGACGATAAATCGTCAGACTTCAACACGCAGCGTATCGAATGTCTTGAACTTGATAACTTAATGGAAACAGCTTACTCAACAGCAGTAGCTGCGAACTTCCGTACAGAAAGCCGTGGTGCACACTCTCGTTTTGACTTCCCAGATCGTGATGACACGAACTGGTTATGTCACTCAGTATACAATCCTGTTACGGATGAAATGAGTAAGCGTGACGTTAACTACGCGCCTAAGACGCGTGAAGCATTTCCACCTAAAGCACGTACATACTAGGAGCGAGACGATGGCACAAGTACAATTTTCAGTTTATCGTTACAATCCAGATGTTGACAACGCACCGCGTATGCAAGATTACACCTTGCAAATTGACGATGGTCACGACATGATGGTTCTGGATGCACTTTTATTATTAAAAGAGCAAGATCCTTCACTTTCATTCCGTCGTTCATGCCGTGAAGGCGTGTGTGGTTCTGACGGTGTTAACATGAATGGTAAGAATGGTTTAGCATGTATTACTCCTTTATCTACGTTACAAAATAACGGTAAAGGTACAATAGTAGTTCGTCCTCTTCCAGGATTACCTGTGGTACGTGACCTTGTTATTGACATGAGTCAGTTCTACACTCAATACGAAAAAGTTAAACCTTATCTAATTAATGACACGCCTGCTGCAGGTGAACGTCTTCAGTCTATTGAAGAACGTGATAAATTAGACGGCTTATATGAGTGTATTTTATGTGCATGTTGTTCAACATCGTGTCCTTCGTTCTGGTGGAATCCAGACAAGTTCATTGGTCCAGCAGGCCTTCTTCATGCTTACCGTTTCTTAGCTGATAGCCGAGATACAGCAACAGAAGAGCGTTTAGCAGACCTAGACGATGCGTTCAGTGTGTTCCGTTGTCACAGTATCATGAACTGTGTTAGCGTTTGTCCTAAAGGTCTTAATCCGACCAAAGCGATTGGGCAAATCAAATCTATGTTATTAAACCGTTCAGTTTAAATACATAGAAACGTAAGATGGCTAGTTCTCATTACTAGCCATCTTGTTATTATAACTATTAATTTCTGCGCTAAAGAAAAGGGCTTATAAATGCACGAAGGTGTGATGAAGGCATGGTTAGAATCTTCACATTTAAACGGCGGTAACGTTGCTTATGTAGAAGAGCTTTATGAAGCGTATTTAGATGATGCGACTTCTGTGCCAGATGAATGGCGAGAAGTGTTCGAACAATTACCAAAAGTTAATGGTGTGGATGTTGAAGTTAAGCATTCAGAAGTTCGTGCACAGTTTGCACAGCTTGCAAAAAACAAGCATAGAGAAGTAGTGGTAGCAGAGGGTAGCGGCGGTGACCTTAAACAGGTTAAAGTTCTGCAACTTATTAATGCTTTCCGTTTTCGTGGACACCAAAATGCAAACCTAGATCCATTAGGTATTTGGGAACGAGAGCGTGTTCGAGATTTAGAGCTAGATTACCACGACTTGTCAGAAGCTGATTTTGAGCGAGAGTTTAATGTAGGGTCTTTTGCAGTTGGTTCAGACTCTATGCCTTTAGGTGAATTATACCAAGCACTTAAAACTACATATTGTGGTTCTATCGGTGCAGAGTATATGCACATCACATCTACAGAAGAAAAGCGTTGGTTACAACAACGTTTAGAATCTGTTCAATCTAGGCCTAAATTCGAAAAAGAAGAAAAGCTACGTATCCTCAAGGGGTTAACTGCAGCTGATGGTCTTGAAAAATATTTGGGTGCTAAGTTCCCTGGTGCAAAAAGGTTCTCACTAGAAGGTGGGGATGCATTAGTACCTATGCTTAAAGAGCTCATTCACCGAGCTGGTGAAAGTGGCCAACAAGAAGCCGTAATTGGTATGGCTCACCGCGGACGCTTGAACGTTTTAGTGAACGTTTTAGGTAAAAATCCATCAGAGCTTTTTGATGAATTCGCTGGCAAGCATAAAGATACATTAAGTTCTGGTGATGTTAAGTACCACATGGGTTATTCATCGGACTTTGCCACTAAAGGCGGCAACGTTCATATGGCACTTGCTTTTAATCCTTCTCACCTTGAGATAGTTAACCCTGTAGTTATGGGGTCTGTACGCGCTCGTTTAGATCGTTTAGGTGACACTACGGGAATAAAAGCATTACCGATCACAATTCATGGTGATTCTGCTGTAACAGGTCAAGGTGTAGTACAAGAAACGTTTAACTTGTCTCAAACTAATGCGTTTAGTTGTGGTGGCAGTATTCGAATTGTTGTTAATAACCAAGTTGGTTTTACTACCTCTAAACAAGACGATGTTCGTTCTACAGATTACTGTACTGATATCGCCAAAATGGTTCAGTCACCAATTTTCCACGTTAATTCTGATGATCCTGAAGCGGTTGCATTTGTTACACAAATAGCACTTGATTTTAGAAACAAATTTAAGCGTGACGTAGTTATTGACTTAGTTTGTTATCGTCGACATGGCCACAATGAAGCTGATGAGCCAAATGCTACTCAGCCTTTGATGTACCAAAAAATCAAAAAACACCCAGTTCCGCGCCTTATTTATGCAGATCAACTAATCGCTGAAGGCTCTTTTTCAGAACAAGAAATTAAAGCACTTGCCGATGAATACCGTAATGGGTTAGATGACGGTAATTGCGTTGTATCTGAAATTCAACCAGAAACCTCTCATTCTTCAGATTGGGCTAAATACGTGGGCCACGATTGGGATGTTGATTACGACGCAAGTGTTTCGGTTGAAAAGCTCAAAGAACTTGGCGAAAAGGTAGCGAGCTACCCTGAAGAATATAAAGCTCAGTCGCGCGTTAAAAAGATTTACGATGATCGTAAGTTAATGGCCACTGGTGAAAAACCGCTTGATTGGGGAATGGCTGAAACACTTGCTTATGCAACTATCGCAACCGAAGGCACTGACATTAGAATGACAGGCCAAGATTCTGGTCGCGGTACTTTCTTCCATAGACATGCCGTTGTTCACAGTCAAAAAGATGGTGCGACTTATCTTCCTTTACAACACTTAAGTGAAGATCAAGGCGCTTTCCAAGTTTTCGACTCAGTACTTTCTGAAGAAGCAGTAGTTGCATTTGAGTATGGTTATGCGACTGCCGAACCAACTTCTCTTGTACTTTGGGAAGCTCAGTTTGGTGACTTTGCAAATGGTGCGCAAGTTGTATTTGACCAATTTTTGAGTTCAGGTGAGCAAAAGTGGGGTCGCTTATGTGGTCTTACTATTTTGTTACCACACGGTTATGAAGGCCAAGGTCCAGAGCATAGCTCTGCACGTTTAGAGCGTTTTTTACAGCTTTGTGCTGATCACAACATGCAAGTTTGTGTTCCGTCTACACCTGCGCAAGTATATGCAATGTTACGACGTCAGTCAGTAAGACCTCTACGTCGTCCATTGATTGTTATGACGCCTAAATCGTTACTACGTCATCCTCTTGCAGTTTCATCACTTGAAGAACTTTCAAACGGTGTATTCCATAATATGATCGACGAAGTTGATGATATTAAACCTGAGAACGTTGAACGCGTTGTTTTCTGTAGTGGTAAAGTTTATTACGAGTTACTACAAGAGCGTCGTAAGCTGGAACAAAATAATATTGCCATCGTTCGTGTAGAGCAATTATACCCGTTCCCACATGACGAAATGAAAACTATTATGGAACGTTACCAACACGTTACTGATTTTGTATGGTGTCAAGAAGAGCCACAAAACCAAGGTGCATGGTACTGTTCTCAACACCATTTTGTTGACGCAATTCCACAAGGTGCTAAGTTGAAATACGCTGGGCGTAAAGCATCTGCATCACCAGCGTGTGGTTACATGTCAGTACATACTAAAGAACAACAAGCGCTCGTTGCTGACGCGCTTACTATAGAAAATAAAGGATAAGCGATGAGCACAGAAATTAAAGTTCCTGTTCTTCCTGAGTCGGTTGCAGATGCTACCGTTGCTACATGGCATGTAAGTGTTGGCGACAAGGTAACTCGTGATCAGAACTTAGTAGATATTGAGACAGACAAAGTAGTGTTAGAAGTAGTTGCACAACATGACGGTGTAATTACAGAAATCTCTCAAGAAGAGGGTGCTACCGTACTTGGTGACCAAGTTATGGGTTTACTTGGCGATGCTGATGCAGCGCCTTCAAGCGAAAGCACATCTTCAAGTGAAGCAGAAAAATCAGAAGACGCGCCATCGGCGCCATCAGCACCAGCATCAGAAGGTAAAGAAGTGGACATCAAAGTACCTGTACTCCCAGAATCAGTTGCAGACGCAACAGTTGCTACATGGCATGTTCAACCAGGAGACGCAGTAACGCGCGATCAAAACCTGGTAGATATCGAAACAGATAAAGTTGTTCTTGAAGTAGTAGCTCAAGAAGACGGTATCATGGGCGACATCATTAACGCTGAAGGCGATACTGTTCTTGGTGAGCAAGTGATCGGTTCAGTAAAAGCAGGTGGTGCACCTGCAGCTCCTGCTGCTAAAGAAGAGGCGGCTCCTGCTGCAGATTCAACTGATAGCTCAGATGTATTAACTCCATCTGTTCGTCGTTTAATTGCTGAAAAAGGCCTAGATGCTTCTAAAATTAAAGGAACTGGCAAAAATGGTCGTGTAACTAAAGAAGACGTTGATACGTTCTTGAAAGCACCTGCACCATCAGCGAAGAAAGCAGAAGCTGCTGCTCCAGTTGCGCCAATGGGTGATCGTACTCAAAAGCGTGTTCCTATGACACGTTTACGTAAAACGATTGCTAACCGTCTTCTAGAAGCTAAAAACTCTACTGCAATGTTAACTACGTTTAACGAAGTTAATATGAAGCCAATCATGGACCTTCGCAAGCAGTACCAAGAAGTATTCGAAAAACGTCACGGTATTCGCTTAGGCTTTATGTCTTTCTACGTGAAGGCAGTTACTGAAGCACTTAAACGTTTCCCTGATGTAAATGCGTCAATTGATGGGGACGACATTGTCTACCACAATTACTTTGATATCAGCATTGCTGTTTCTACACCTCGTGGTCTAGTAACACCAGTTCTTAAAGACTGTGATAAGTTATCAGTTGCTGAAATTGAAAAAGGCATTCGTGAATTAGCACTTAAAGGCCGTGACGGAAAGCTAACGCTTGACGACATGACAGGTGGTAACTTCACTATTACAAATGGTGGTGTATTCGGTTCATTACTATCTACACCTATCATTAACTTGCCACAGTCTTCAATTTTGGGAATGCACAAAATTCAAGACCGTCCAATGGCAGTAAATGGTAAAGTTGAAATTCTTCCTATGATGTATTTGGCACTTTCTTACGATCACCGCCAAATAGATGGTAAAGAATCTGTTGGTTTCTTAGTAACTATTAAAGAGTTACTTGAAGATCCAACTCGCTTATTACTGGATGTTTAATCAAGTAGTATGAAATATAAGCTGTGAACCACAATTCACAGCTTTTTTTTTGCGCCTTTGGTCGTACTGGGGTTTTCATGTTAAGCCTTGGCAACTATACTAGGTGCGCAATTTGGGATAGTTGTTTATTGAATAAATATTCAGCTCTTTTAGTATAAAAAATTGGATAAAGCATCATGAATTTGCATGAGTATCAGGCAAAACAACTTTTTGCCGAATATGGTTTACCAGTTTCTCAAGGTTTCGCTTGCGATACACCTGAAGAAGCTGCAGCAGCTGCTGAAAAAATCGGCGGTGATATGTGGGTTGTTAAAACTCAGGTTCACGCAGGTGGACGTGGTAAAGCTGGCGGTGTAAAGCTAGTTAAAACTATCGATGAAGTTAAAGCGTTTGCAGCTAACTGGTTAGGTAAAAACCTAGTTACTTACCAAACAGACGAAAATGGTCAGCCAGTTGCTAAAATTTTAGTAGAAAGCTGTACAGATATCGCCAACGAATTGTACTTAGGTGCAGTAGTTGATCGTGCTTCTCGCAAAGTTGTTTTCATGGCGTCTACTGAAGGCGGTGTTGAAATTGAAACTGTTGCTGAAGAAACACCAGAACTTATCCACAAAGCTGAGATCGATCCACTAGTAGGTCCTCAAGCTTACCAAGCACGTGAACTTGGTTTCAAATTGGGTCTTAACCCAACACAAATGAAACAGTTCGTTAAGATCTTCATGGGTCTTGGTAAAATGTTTAACGATTTCGATTTCGCATTACTTGAAATCAACCCGTTAGTAATCACAGACGAAGGTAACCTTCACTGTCTTGACGGCAAAATCGGTATCGATGGTAATGCACTTTACCGTCAACCAAAAATCCGTGAGTTCCACGATCCATCTCAAGAAGATGCGCGTGAAGCACATGCAGCAAGCTTTGAGCTTAACTACGTGGCACTAGATGGCAACGTAGGTTGTATGGTTAACGGTGCAGGCCTAGCAATGGGTACTATGGACATCGTAAACCTACACGGTGGCAAGCCAGCTAACTTCCTAGATGTTGGTGGCGGCGCGACTAAAGAACGTGTTTCTGAAGCATTCAAAATCATCCTTTCTGACGACAATGTTAAAGCTGTTTTAGTTAACATCTTTGGCGGTATCGTACGTTGTGACATGATTGCTGAAGGTATCATTGGCGCAGTTAAAGAAGTTGGCGTAAACGTACCTGTAGTTGTGCGTTTAGAAGGTACTAATGCTGAATTAGGTCGTGAAGTTCTTAAGAGCTCTGACTTAGACATCATCGCTGCTGAATCATTAACAGACGCTGCTGAAAAAGTTGTTGCTGCTGCGGAGGGCAAATAATGTCTGTATTAATCAATAAAGATACAAAAGTTATCTGTCAGGGTTTCACTGGTGGCCAAGGTACTTTCCACTCAGAGCAAGCGCTTGAGTACGGTACACAAATGGTTGGTGGTGTTAGCCCAGGTAAAGGCGGTCAAACGCACCTTGGTCTTCCTGTATTCAACACAGTACGTGATGCAGTACAAAAAACTGGCGCAACTGCTTCAGTTATCTACGTACCAGCACCTTTCTGTAAAGATGCAATCTTAGAAGCAATCGATGCTGGCATCGAGCTAATTGTTTGTATCACTGAAGGTATCCCTACACTTGATATGGTTGACGTTAAAGTTAAACTAGATCAAACAGGTACTCGTATGATCGGTCCTAACTGTCCAGGTGTTATCACTCCTGGTGAGACTAAGATTGGTATCATGCCTGGTCACATCCACAAGCCTGGTAAAGTAGGTATTGTTTCTCGCTCTGGTACTTTAACGTACGAAGCGGTTAAGCAAACTACAGATGCTGGTTTTGGTCAGTCTACGTGTGTTGGTATTGGTGGTGATCCAATCCCAGGTACTAACTTTATCGACGTTTTAGAAATGTTCGAAAAAGATCCACAAACTGAAGCAATCGTAATGATTGGTGAAATTGGTGGTACTGCAGAAGAAGAAGCTGCAGAGTACATCAAAGCTAACGTAACTAAACCTGTTGTATCTTACATTGCTGGTGTTACTGCACCAGAAGGTAAGCGTATGGGTCACGCTGGCGCAATCATCGCAGGCGGTAAAGGTACTGCAGATGAGAAATTTGCTGCATTAGAAGCTGCTGGCGTACAAACTGTACGTTCACTTGCTGATATCGGTAAAGCACTTAAAGAGAAAACAGGCTGGTAATCAGTTTATTTAATCTTTGAAAAGGCTCGCATTTGCGAGCCTTTTTGTTTTGAGCACTTAATTAAAACGGGTAACTGATATGTTGAAAAAACCTGACGGTTAGATCTTGTCTTTCTTTACTTATATCTAGCTCATCACAAAGTTGAAAAATCGTTTTTTCAACCTGATTCATAAATTTGCCATAACCAATTTCTTGCTTGTTATGATTGGCAGCTGCAATAACAAAATGAATTGTTTCAACTAATCTTTGTTCATCGTAAAAGCACTTTAGCTGTGTTTTATCTGAGTCTATGTCAAAGCTCAGCTTTTGAAGCTCTTCGTTTCCTTCGTTAATATCCACTTTACTATTTCTAACAATAGGTTTGGCACCATTAGCTATTAATGCCCCATGTGTTAGCTTATTAAGCTCGCAGCACCGTTTGAAGCTATCTAAAAAGTAATTATAAAATTGATCATAATCGCCATTATTAATTAAAGTTTGAAATTGAGTTTTAATAGCCCTTGATACAGGAATAGAAAATGTCGTGTATGTCATCTCTGCATGTTTTTTAGGTATTTCACATTGGCGATTTTGATATCTTGGGTACAAACTTCTTAATTTGTAGCCGTAGGTTTCTTTGTTTCCTTTATTTTTAGCAAATAAGTCGTAAGTTAAATGTTGATGATCACGCACTTTAAATTGGGGTTGATCAATAAATAATTGTTCTTGCATTACCGTTAATACTTTTTGGACTTTTTTGTGAAATACAGCGGAGTTAGCTCGTATATCTTCGCCCGTAGCTAAAAAGAGTAAGCGTACCTTTTTACTTTGCGTGTCTGTTGAATAATAGAGTTTATGTGCCTCGTGATAGCGTGGGTTATAAAATATGAGCATTTGCTTATTAGTTTCTAACTGATAAGACTCATCATGGAATCTGACAACAGGAAGTTTGTCGTTTGCTAAAATATGCACATTATGGAGCTCATACTCATCGCATGCTGCAAATAATTGACGTGCTATTCTTTCGTAACAACAGTTTATTGAGTTGAAGCTTAAGTAAAAACTATCGTTAGGGGTAATTTCTGCAAGTAAGTAATGATTAGCACGTGCATTACTAGGTATATAAACACGGTGCTGGTTAAGTGTAGCCATCTCTTAATCCTTATAAAGTACGGTATTAACGCACTATAAAGCGCTTCTATGAATTAAATATTGCGCTAAAACAAACTTTATTCGTTAAAAACAGATTAGATGAATTAAAGTTAATCAATAAGTAAGATAAAGCGTAATCTATTGCTGTATGTTAGTGACTGTTTTTGTAATAATGCATTAGTTTTGTAATTAAGTAATATTTAGAGGATCGTACTCCTATGGCGGAAATTGAGAATCGCCCAAGTAACTTTATTAGAACCCGAATTGATGAAGACTTAGCAAGTAAAAAGCATGCAGCAACGCACACACGATTTCCACCTGAGCCCAATGGTTTTTTACACATAGGCCATGCAAAATCAATTTGCTTAAATTTCGGTATTGCAAAAGATTATAACGGTTTATGTAACTTACGATTTGACGACACAAACCCAGAAAAAGAAGACATTAACTACGTTAATTCTATAAAAGAAGACGTTCAATGGTTAGGTTTTAGCTGGGATGGTGATATCAAGTATTCTTCTAATTATTTTGATATTTTATACGGCTATGCTGTTGAGCTTATAAACAAAGGGTTAGCTTATGTTTGTTTTTTAACAGCAGACCAAGCACGTGAATACCGCGGAACTTTAACGGAGCCAGGTAAAAATAGTCCATACAGAGATACATCTCCTGAAGAAAACCTAGCATTATTTGAAAAAATGCGTGCGGGTGGTTTCAAAGAAGGCGAATGTGTTCTTCGTGCAAAAATTGATATGGCAAGTTCGTTTATGGTGCTTCGCGATCCAATTATTTATCGTGTTCGTTTTGCTCATCACCATCAAACTGCCGATAAATGGTGTATTTACCCAATGTACGATTTCACGCATTGTATTTCTGATGCAATCGAGGGTATTACGCACTCACTATGTACACTAGAGTTCCAAGATAATCGTCGTTTATATGACTGGGTACTTGATAACATCAGCATTGAATGTCATCCACAGCAAATTGAGTTTTCTCGCTTAAACCTTGAATACACAATTATGTCCAAACGTAAGTTAAATGACCTTGTTGTAAATAACTACGTTGAAGGTTGGGACGACCCACGTATGCCTACTATTGCAGGTTTACGTCGCCGTGGTTATACACCGGCTTCAATTCGTGAATTTTGTTTACGAATAGGGGTTACTAAGCAAGAGAACATGGTTGAAATGGGTATGCTAGAAGCGTGTATTCGTGATGACTTAAATGAAAATGCTCCTCGCGCGATGGCTGTACTGGATCCGGTTAAAGTGATCATCGAAAACTACGATGCAGACACCACAGAAACCTTATCGGTGGCTAATCACCCGAATAAGGAAGAGATGGGTCGCCGCGATGTGCCATTTACGCGTGAAATATTCATTGAACGAGAAGACTTTAAAGAGCAAGCAAATAATAAGTTTAAACGTTTAGTGCTCGATAAAGAGGTTCGTTTACGTGGCGCTTATGTTATTAAAGCTAATCGTGTAGAAAAAGACGAAAACGGTGAAATAACCACTATTTATTGTACTTATGATAATGAAACACTAGGCAAAAACCCAAGTGATGGTCGTAAAGTTAAAGGCGTTATTCATTGGGTATCAGCTTCTGAGGCTATTACAGCTGAAGTTCGTTTGTACGATCGTTTATTTAATGTGCCAAACCCAGCTGCAGCTGATGAGTTTGAAACAACATTAAATCCAGAATCATTAGTTGTTTTGACTAATGCTAAACTTGAGCCTTCGCTTGCTAATTCACAAGCAGAGCAGGGGTTTCAGTTTGAACGTACCGGTTACTTTTCAAGAGATTCTAAGTCAGAAAATGTTGTGTTTAACCAAACAGTAGGTCTTCGTGACTCATGGTCTAAAACACAATAAGCTTATTTTTACTACGCCCGCTCACTTGTGGGTGTAGTAATACTTTAAATAATAGGCACAAAAAAACCTGCAAATAGCAGGTTTTTTTATAGCTAGGATATACTAACTATTTGCATCACTAAACGCTTTACATGCAGCTTTATCATCACACTCTCCGTAAAGGTATAAAGAGTGGTTTGTTAAAGTAATACCGTTTTCTTGAGCTATTTCAAGCTGGCGACGTTCAATCATCTCATCTTCAAACTCAACAACTTTTCCACACTTTAAACATACTAAGTGATCGTGGTGAGTACTGCCCGATAATTCAAATACTGATTTCCCGCCTTCAAAGTGATGACGGCTTACAATGCCTGCATCATCAAATTGGTTGAGTACGCGATATACAGTTGCAAGGCCAATTTCTTCACCTAAATCCAAAAGAATTTTGTAAACATCTTCAGCACTGATGTGTTGGTTATCTGGAGACTGTAAAATCTCTAAAATTTTAATACGCGGTAAAGTCACTTTTAAACCGGCTTTTTTAAGTTCCAAGTTATGATCAGTCATTAAATCTGTCTCAATTTTATTTGGTTATACTAGACATCTTGCAAAGATGCTCACGATACATAAGCAACAAATAGGATAACGTGCCTAGGCCTCAAGTGCAAAGAAGAAATGATTTATATTGCAGTAAATAAAGAAAACGCTAACTGTTTGATAACTATTTAAACAGTTAGCGGTATATCGGATGGATTAGTAAGCAAGCTCGCTTAAACACATTTCATCAAATACTTGAGCAGACCATGCTTTTACGCGTTGCTCTGTGAGTTCTGGTTGACGATCTTCATCAATACCTAAACCGACAAAGTGATTATCGTCTGCCATACCTTTTGAGGCTTCGAAATCGTAGCCTTCAGTAGGCCAGTGACCTACAACAATAGCACCACGTTCAGTAACAATATCGTTGATCATGCCCATAGCGTCTAAGAAGTATTCAGCATAATCTTCTTGATCACCACAACCAAAAATAGCAACAAGTTTGCCTTCAAAGTCTACTTCTTCAAGCTCTGGGAAAAAATCATCCCAATCACATTGTGCTTCGCCGTAGTACCACGTTGGAATACCAAATAAGATTAAATCAAAATCTGCAATCTCTTCTTTAGAGCTTTTTGCAATATCATGCACAGCCACAAGCTTTTTACCCAATTCTTTTTGGATCATTTTTGCTACGTGTTCTGTGTTACCTGTGTCACTTCCGAAAAAAATGCCTACACTTGCCATGGATTTATAACCTTTTATGTATCAATAGCCAATCTTTCTTGTAAAATCGTTTCAATCAGCGCACTGCGGCTAATATTTTGTGCATCTGCCATATCACTTAACGCTTGATACAACTGCGATGAAACTTTAAATTCAACACGTTTTAAACCACGTGCTTTGTCTCTTTTTATTTGATTACGTTTATTAACCTTTAACTGCATATCCCGCGAAAGAGGATTGGTCTTAGGTCGGCCTGGACGCTTTTCGTATTCAAATAAATCGAGTGTTGTTCTATCTGTTTCTGACTTCGCCATGCCTAACCTACACCTGCGCCTTGCCAAAATACTTGAATAAGTCCTTTAGCAATAAAGCCTGAACAGCCTAAAAAGAGTACAGTCCATACTATATAGCGACCAAACTTAGGTACATTACCACTTTTAAGTACGTCTTTAATTGCCAAGCCGATGAATATCAAAATACCGGCTAAGCCAAAATACAACCCTAGGGTATCAAATTCGTTAATTAACTGACTGACCATCAACGTATAACCTTTAAATTAAACGGCGCGTACTATAGCACAAAAATATTCATATATTTAGTACGTGCAATCAAAAACAAGCGATTAAAATTACTTTAATTTTGAATTAAAAAGTCACTTATTGCCTTATTTACAGCCATAGGTTTTTGCGCATGTAACCAATGACCTGCACCGTGAATGATTTTTGCTTTCGTATTCTTGAAACGCGTGACAATTGCAGTGCGGTACTCGGGTAAAATATAATCTGAATCGTTACCTTTGATAAAAAGAGTATCGCACAAACAAGAATTGTTTTCATTAACGTTTGAGAGTATATTTGAATATTTCTTATCTAGAACAGGTAAGTTGAATCGCCACGTCAATTTTCCTGCTTCATTTTTAGCTAGGCTTTTTAATAAAAACTGACGAACGCCAAGTTCGTCAATATAAGGCTGCATTAAATGATCAGCATGCTTTCTGTCTTCTATATGCTCAGATGCAACTGCGTTAAGCGCCTGCAATATCTTAGTATGCCGCGGTGGGTAGGTAACGGGTGCTATATCAAGCACAATTAATTTTTCAATTAACTCGGGTTGAGTTAATGCAAGCTCCATAGCAACCTTGCCACCCATAGAATGACCAATTATATGTGCTTTTTTTATATTCAAGTGTCGAAGTAACTCAACAATGTCTTTTGCCATAGCAGGATAACTCATCTCATCACTGTGAGGGGAGAGGCCATGGTTTCGCAAATCTACATTGGTAACTGTAAAATGCTCACTTAACGGCTTAGCAATTACGTTCAGGTTTTCTAATGAACCAAATAGTCCATGTATTAAAATAACATCAGGACCTTGTCCCAGTTGCTTATAATTTAGCTGCATACGTTGCTCCTAAAAATTTCGCCTTAGTTTGCCGAGCAATACTTAAAAAAGCAAAAAATAGTGTCTAATTAACCATTTTATTAAATGATATTCGAAAATTAGAGAAATTGATTGACTAAAAATTTACCTAACTAGTTATAGATTTTCGAAATGCCTGCGAGTGCTTGTTGTAACTCGCATTTATTATTGGATTGGGTATAATCAGGCGTGAGAAAAAAATGTGACCCGTAATGACAGGAAGAACATGAAACAAATCGACATAGACGACGAGTTATATCAATACATTGCCAGCAACACGCAAAGTATTGGTGAAAGTGCATCCACAATTTTGCGTCGTTTATTAAACATGAGCGGCGAAAAACAATTAACCGCTGACGTAGAAATAACACAAAATCAACAAACAACAACTACATCTGTGCCATCTACTGCGCCAGAATTAAAGCACGCTGTAGCAGAAGCTGAAGTTCCAAAAACTGTCACACCAGTGAAGCAAAAAAATGCTAACGTTTTTAATGTATTAAATAAAGAAGAACTAGCAATGCAAAAAGGCGTGGTGGGTCGCTTCTTATTTATTTTAAGTGCTTTTTATCGCACTCATAAATCTGATTTTTCTGCTGTGTTGGATATTAAAGGCCGTGACCGTGTTTATTTCGCAACGAGCAAAGAAGATTTAGTAAATAGTGGAAGTAGCATGAACCCTAAAAATATCACCGACAGTGAATATTGGGTAATGACTAACTCTAATACAACACGCAAAAAAATGATGCTTCATGAAGTAGCTCTTTGCCTAGGTTACAGTGCAGAGCAAGCTGAAAAAATTCGCGATTACCTGTAAGGAAATATAATGGCTATTCACTCAGGCGCAGGCAAAACTGCTCCACAATCAGCACTTGTTAATGTTCCTAAATTAGTTTCGGCTTATTATTTAAATGAGCCAGACTTAGAGCAAAACCCAGAGCATGGCGTTGCCTTTGGTACATCTGGACACCGCGGCTGCTCTTATGATGTAAAATTTAATGAATCCCATATTTTAGCAATTACACAAGCCATTTGTGATTACCGTAAACAAAACGATATTTTTGGGCCATTATTTTTAGGTAAAGATACTCATGCGCTTAGTGAAGCTGCCTTTAACTCTTCAATAGAAGTGCTTGTTGCTAACGAAGTACAAGTAATTACTCAGCAAGATGGCGACTTTACTCCAACTCCTGTTATTAGCCATGCAATTGTTTGTCACAATAAACGCAATCCTAATGAGCTTGCAGATGGCATTGTTGTTACGCCTTCACATAACCCTCCTGAAGATGGCGGCTTTAAATATAACCCACCTAACGGCGGGCCTGCTGATACAGACGTAACTAACTGGATTGAAGACAGGGCTAACAAGTTATTACTTGAAGATTTAGTCGAGGTTGAGCTTTTCCCATTCGCTAAAGCTTCTCGCTCAGGGTTTATCCGCTACGAAGATTTAATGACTCCGTATATTAACGATTTAGAGAATATCGTTAACTTAAAAGCAATTAGTGATGCGGGCGTTAAAATAGGCATTGATCCATTAGGTGGTTCAGGTATAAATTTTTGGCCAGTTATTGCGCAAAAATATAATTTAGATCTAACCGTAGTAAACGACAGTGTTGATCCGCGTTTTGCATTTATGCCACTTGATAAAGATGGCAAAATACGTATGGATTGTTCATCGCCTTACTCGATGGCTAATTTAATTAAATTAAAAGACGATTTTGATATAGCGATTGGTAACGACCCTGATTACGACCGTCACGGCATTGTTACACCCGATGGCCTAATGAATCCGAATCATTTTTTAGCTGTTGCTATTGATTACCTATTAAACCACCGCGAGTGGAATAGTAGCGTAGAGATTGGTAAAACGCTTGTTTCGAGTTCGATGATTGATCGTGTTGTAGCGCGCAATAAGCGAAAAGTAAAAGAAGTTCCGGTAGGCTTTAAATGGTTTGTGGAAGGCCTAAACAAAGGTAATCTTGCTTTTGGTGGCGAAGAGAGTGCAGGTGCTGCGTTTTTACGCTTTGATGGCAGCGTATGGTGTACTGACAAAGACGGCTTTATTATGGGTTTACTTGCAGCTGAAATACTTGCAGTAACGGGTAAAACACCATCAGCGCTTTATAAAGAGCTAGAACAAGAATTTGGATCGCCACTTTATAAGCGTCTAGATGCGCCAGCAAGTAGTGCACAAAAATCGCGCTTAAAAGCTTTAAGTGCAGACGACGTGAAAGCCGAAACGTTAGCTGGAGAGCCTATTTTACAAAAATTAACTCATGCTCCAGGTAACAATGCAGCGATTGGCGGCTTAAAAGTTGTTACAGAAAATGGCTGGTTTGCTGCTCGCCCATCAGGTACTGAAGATATTTATAAAATATACCTAGAATCATTTAAAGGCGAAGCACATTTAGCTCTTTTAGAAAAAGAAGCTAAACAATTAGTTGATTCAGTTATTAGCTAAACCTGCTTAAACTATTTAAAAACGGCTGAATTATTCAGCCGTTTTTTTGTATCTCTCACACCATAAAGGGCTTTTATTATGTCAGCCACACCCGATTATTTAAATTTATTGCAATCAACCGGTGATTTTCTAACCATTAGCCGAGATAACGAATGGCACTTAGAACCGAGCCAGTTTTCGCTCAACAATGGAACCCGAGTTAACGTACACGATACTGGGGTTATTGAGTTTCAGCCAGCGGTTACTACCTCAAAAGATATTGTGTTATCAAGTGCCGTACATGGCAACGAAACAGCGCCTATTGAAATTTGTGATGAGCTAATAAAGCAAATTATTTCCCAAAACCTTGAGCTTAATCAGCGAGTCCTTTTTATATACGGAAACCCTAAATCAATTAATATTGGTTTGCGCTTTGTTGAAGAAAATCTTAATCGTTTATTTAATGGACACCACACTGTTGATGGTGTTGAAATGAATGACGAGCGCGTTCGAGCGGCAAAACTTGAACGCTACGTAACTGACTTTTTTGCCAGAGGGGAAAAGGGCAGTGAGCGCAGTCATTACGATTTGCACACGGCTATTCGTGGTTCAAAAAATGAAAAATTTGCTGTGTATCCATTTTTGCACGGTAAACCATGGAAAAAATCACAGCTACAATTTTTACTAAGTTGTGGTGTAAATACTGTATTAATGATGAAGTCGCCAGCGACAACGTTTAGTTATTACTCATCTTTTGTTCATGGTGCAGATTCGTTTACAGTTGAGCTTGGGCAAGTAAAGCCATTTGGCCAAAACGATATGACACGTTTTGAAAAAACAAAACAAACGTTAACTGCATTAATTAGTCAAAAAGAAGTTGAATACCCACAATTTAATGCAAGCGACTTTGAACTGTTCGCTGTTCACCGTACAATTAATCGTACTCAAGAGGATTTTAGTTTTCCATTTTCTGATGATGCAGAGAACTTTACTGGCTTTGCAAAAGGAGACCTGCTCGCAACCGATGGTAATACTCCTTATTATGCGGACGTTGAAGGAGAAGCAATCATATTCCCAAATGCAAAAGTAGCCTTAGGGCAACGTGCATTACTCACCGTTGTTCCAATGGCAATAGACAGTAACTTTGTATAATTCAACTCATTAGACCTCTTTGTCCTGCAAGTTAACTAACTGATTACTAATAATTTAAGTGGCTGTATTGTTAACTTGCCACTTATTTAACCAATATTTACTTTTGTTTCGTCACAGATTTGTTGAATAACACTTTACGTTAACGTAAAGTGTTGGCAGCTTTAATTAAATATAGTGCAGATATTGCAAAGTTTATTCAGCAATGATCACCCATAATAATAATGTAAAAGGGGCACTATGTTACTGACAACAACAGAAGGTAGGTTATGAGTAATCCAAATAACGTATCGCTGAATATTAACCATGCGCTAGAATTTATTGACGGCAATGCGCTTAATATTCCAACCCTTAGTATTTTAACTGAGGATGGCGACATTCACCCAAGTGCGACAGCACCCGCTATTTCAAAACATACCGCAATTAAACTTTATGAGACTATGCGTTTTATACGTTTATTAGATGAACGTATGCAAGGTGCTCAGCGCCAAGGCCGAGTAAGCTTTTACATGCAATGTTTAGGTGAAGAAGCTGCCGTTACGGCATCCGCTGCTGCGCTTGACCAAGAAGACATGATAATGGCGCAATACCGTGAGCAAGCTGCACTGCATTACCGTGGTTTTACACTAGACCAATTTATGAACCAAATGTTTTCAAATGAATTAGATTTAGGCAAAGGTCGTCAAATGCCAATTCATTATGGTTCGAACGAATTAAACTATATGACTATTTCTTCTCCTCTTGGCACACAAATACCACAAGCTACAGGGTATGCATATGGACAAAAAGTAAAGCATATAGATGCGAAAACAGGCGAGCTTGCAAGCATTATTGATAACGTTACTATTTGTTACTTTGGCGAAGGCGCTGCATCTGAAGGTGACTTTCATGCAGGATTAAACATGGCTGCAGTGCATAAAGCACCCGTGATATTTTTTGCACGTAACAACGGCTATGCGATTTCGACCCCGGCAGATGAGCAATTTAAAGGTGATGGTATTGCTTCACGTGGTGTGGGTTATGGCATTAAAACAATTAGGGTCGATGGCACAGACGCACTTGCTGTGTTTGCGGCAACGCAAAAAGCACGTGAAATTGCCTCAACACAAGGCGAGCCTGTTTTAATTGAATCAATAGCTTACCGTTTAGGCGCTCACTCCACGTCAGATGACCCAAGTGGTTACCGTTCAAAAGACGAAGAGGCTAATTACAAAACATGCCCAATAGAAAAATTTAAAAAGTGGCTAGTAAAACAGCAATGGCTCAACGAAGAAGACGATTTAAAAGCAAAAGAGTCTATACGTGAAGATATATTAGCGGCATTAAAGCGTGCAGAAGTAGTACAAAAGCCTGCTCTAGAAGAGCTAGTATCAGATGTTTACGACACGCCAATCCCTTCACTTGTTCGTCAATACAATGAACTAAAAGAACATATACAAAAGCACCCAGATGCTTACCCAGTTACATCAGGGAGAATTAAGTAATGGCTAAAATGAACATGCTACATGCAATTAATTCTGCTCTTGATATAACCATGAATGAACACCCGCAAGCGTGTATATTTGGCGAAGATGTTGGGTATTTTGGTGGTGTATTTAGAGCGACCTCAGGTTTACAAGAAAAATACGGAAAACACCGTGTATTTAATACGCCTCTAACTGAGCAAGGTATTTTAGGTTTTGCAAATGGTTTAGCGGCATTTGGTGCCCCCGCATTAGCTGAAATTCAATTTGCAGATTATATATTCCCGGCCTTTGACCAAATAGTAAATGAATCAGCAAAATTCAGATACCGTAGTGGTAATGAGTTTAATGTAGGTACCTTAACTGTACGCACACCATATGGTGGTGGTATTGCTGGTGGTTTATATCATTCGCAATCACCAGAAGCTTACTTTGCACATACGCCAGGTTTAAAAATAGTGGTGCCACGTAATCCATATCAAGCTAAAGGTTTACTACGTGCAAGTATTAAAGATGACAATCCGGTTATATTTTTTGAGCCCAAACGTTTGTACCGCGCATCGACGGGTGAAGTACCTGAAGAAGATTACTCAATAGAGTTAGGTAAAGCTGAAGTCGTGCAAGAAGGCAGTGACATTACAGTGCTTGCTTGGGGCGCTCAAATGGAAATTATTGAAGATGCTGCAAAACAAGCAAGTGAGCAAGGCATACATTGTGAGGTTATAGATTTACGTAGTATTTTGCCGTGGGATATAGACACAATTGCTAAATCAGTCACTAAAACTGGCCGTTTAGTGATAAGCCATGAAGCACCTATTACAAATGGATTTGGTGCAGAAATTGCTGCCTCAATTCAACAAGCGTGTTTCCTCCATTTAGAGTCACCTATTTTACGTGTGTGCGGTTTAGATACACCTTACCCACTGGCGCTTGAGAAAGAGTACGTGCCTGATGCGCTCAAAGTATTAGCTGCAATTAAACAATCAATGGATTTTTAGGGGTTCCCATGGCTAAAGATTTTATATTACCCGATATTGGTGAAGGCATTGTTGAGTGCGAAGTGGTTGAATGGCTAGTAAAAGAAGGTGATAGCGTTTGTGAAGATCAACCCATCTGTGACGTGATGACCGACAAAGCCCTAGTACAAATACCTGCTGTGCACGATGGAGTAATTACAAAGCTCTACCATCAAAAAGGCGAAATAGCTAAAGTGCATGCACCCTTGTTTGCAATGGATGTAGCAGGCGAAGCGGCTGACGTTGAAACGCAAGAGCATAACAGTGCACCCCAAAACAACAATACAGCTGAACAATTAGAAGATTTTATTTTACCAGATATTGGCGAAGGAATTGTTGAGTGCGAAATAGTCGACTGGTTAGTAGCCGAAGGCGATGAAATTGAAGAAGATCAAGCTGTTTGTGATGTAATGACTGATAAAGCCCTTGTGCAAATACCGGCCAAGTACACCGGTATCGTACAAAAGCTGTATTATCAGAAAGGCGAAATAGCTAAAGTACATAGCCCACTGTTTCAAATGACTATTGCTGGAAGTGCACCTAAGCAAAACATAGATGTAAACCAAGCCGTAGTAAAAGCGCAGACAAATGCAGCAGAGCAGGCAGCACCAGTAAAAGTTAATCAAACAGCAAAAGTGGTTAACACAAAAGCTGTTGCATCACCGGCTGTTAGACGAAAAGCACGTGAGCTTGATGTTGATTTAACACAAGTGCCGGGTAGTGGTAAAAATGGACGTATCTATAAGCAAGATATAGAAGAGTTTATTAAAGGTGAAGTACCTAACAGTATTGATACATCACCGCTTAATAGCAGTGCAGTCAACACACAAAGTAAAACGCAGAGCTCTAGCGTGCGTGTAGAGCCAATTAAAGGCATAAAAGCGGCGATGGCAAAACAAATGGTTGCCTCTGTTTCAACCATTCCACACTTTACATTTTGTGATGAAATAGATTTAACAGACCTTATTGCCCTAAGAGCTTCAATGAAAGAGCAATACAAAGCACAAGGCGTTAAGCTCACTATGATGCCTTTCTTTGTTAAAGCACTGTCGCTTGCGATGAAAGAATTCCCGGTTCTTAATTCTAAAGTAAATGAAGATTGCTCTGAGCTTACTTATTTTAACGATCATAATATTGGTATAGCAGTCGATTCTAAAATTGGCTTATTGGTGCCTAATATTAAGTCGTGCCAAAGTAAAAATATTGTTGATGTGGCTAATGAACTTACACGCCTTACTGAGTCCGCTCGCGAAGGGCGAGTACCACCTGAAGACTTAAAAGGCGGTACTATTAGCATTTCAAACATAGGTGCAATTGGCGGCACAATTGCCACACCAATTATTAATAAACCTGAAGTTGCTATTGTAGCGCTAGGTAAATTGCAGCATTTACCACGCTTTGATGAAAACGGCCATGTTGTGAGTAAGGCCATTATGCAAGTTAGTTGGTCTGGTGATCACCGTGTTATTGATGGCGGAACAATTGCTCGCTTTAATAACTTATGGAAATCGTACTTAGAAAATCCATCGGCAATGATGATGGCCATGAGTTAAAAATATAATTGTTTAAACCTAGGGCGTGTTGATCTTTGATGGTTGAATTTGCAGCAGTATGTTTGGTTTTTAGGCAAGGCAGAGCCTATGAAGTGTGGTTATTCCCCATAAATAGGCGATAACGCAGCATAAATGCCAAACATGCGCTGCCCTTCGGGTTCTGCCTAGGGGCAATAAACTCTTTGTTACTCGGTTTTTACTTAGCCCACTAGGTTACAAACCTCGCGCCGCGATTTAATCGACCCTAGATTGAACAAATTTCAATCCGCAAAGGTCAACACGCCCTAATAAATAACCAGCAATTTGCTGGTTTTTTGTTTTAAAGCTAGGCGTTTTTAATTAAGATATAGATGTTACTAAAAAGTAATTTAAAGAGCCCGTTAGGGAATATAAAAAATAACACTAAGGAAATTTTATGGAACATTATATGAACGCACTGCGTAGCTACGCAGATTTTTCAGGTCGTAACCGCCGCAAAGCTTATTGGATGTTTGTATTATTTAATACCATCTTCTCAATTATCTGTAATGTTATTGATGGCGCATTAGGTACTATGTTTATTGGTTCTTTTTATAGTTTAGCGCTATTGATACCTGGTTTAAGTGCTGGTGCACGTCGTTTACACGATACTGGCCGCTCTGGTTGGTGGCAGCTTCTGTGGTTAGTGCCAATTATTGGTTGGATTGTATTAATTGTGTTCCTTGCACAAGACTCACATGAAGGCGAGAACGATTTTGGTCCTAATCCAAAAGAGTTAGCAGCAGAACCTGCTGCTGTATAAAGTAAAGTTTTAACCTAAAAAGCTCAGTGTTCGCTGAGCTTTTTTATGCCTAAAATTTAATACGAAATAAAATACAACCCATAGCCAACCCCCAGAGCAGGAAGTGCGGTATATAAAGTGGCTATTATTGCGGCTTTAGGGGCTAACGCAATTGCAGGGAATAACGCATCTCCATCGTTTGAAATTGCATTGGCTGTTAAAGCGCTAAATGGAATAATCCCCTGTATATAAAGCGTGCTGACTATTATTTGCGGTCCACAACCGGGTAAAAAACCAATGATCACAGCAATCAGCGGTGCTAAATAAGCGTAGTGGGCAAACCATGTTTTTAAATCAAGTCCGGCTACATTCACGAGTATTTCAAATAACATAAACGACGCCACTACCCATGCAGTCACAAAGTGTGTGTCTTGGAGCACTTTAACCACTTTAGAGGATGGATTGCATTCATCCTCTTCACTGGTAATTTGTTTATATGTTTCGCCTTTAGACGAGTAAGCCCATACCGTGACAATAAATAGAGCCATGCCCGCACCAAATAAATGTATTCCAGTGTTTGTGTACTCTCCAAATTGGTTAAAGTCCACGTTAAATGCGATTAAAAACGCGATAATTAAACTTGGAAAAATCGCTAACATCCAAACAGGCTTACTGACTCTAATAATGCGGGTAGGCAATATTTTAACTTGGCGCGTTTGTTCTTTTAAAGAAGGGCGTAAAAAGTCGTGTTTATGAACTGTATTTACAAAAGCACCACACATAGTTCCAACAACTAATCCTATAGCCATTATTACAGCGCCCTCAGTAGGGCGTGTAGCTAAAAGTAAAAATGCAGCATCGCCCATTGTTGCTGTTAGTACGGCAACAATAGCACCAAAGCTTGCTTGACCTTTGGTAAATTGTGTAACCACTATTATAGCGCCCCCGCAGCCTGGTAAGGCACCTAGTAAAGCCGCAAAAAAGACCTCTAAAGCCGGTGACTTGGCACTTAGATAACTAAGCTCCAACTGAGGTAAACGCTCAATAGCGTAGTAATAAATCAGTAACGTAGCAGCAACAAATACACTGACTTGAAAAAAAGCGTCGCTTAGTGCGGTAATTGCAATATCACGAAGTGATGGCACAGCAAAGCACACCAACAAAAAAAGAGGGAGTAATAAGCGTTTATTTTGGCTAACAAAGCGTTTTGAAGCGGGCGTAATTAGTCCTATTTGTGTAATTGAGTTCATACAGTGTTACCAAATTAATAAACAGGGTAACACTGTATAATTTTAGTAAATGATAATCAATATCATTTAATTGTATTTAAATCGATTACTCACATGGAGTTTTTCGATATTAAAACCTTGGCTATTTGCGTTGAAATTCTGAATTTGAATTCCAAGTAGGCCATTGCTCTTGCTCAGAAATATCAAAACCTACTTTATAAAATAATTGTAAGTCTTGAACAGCGCCCGATAAATCCCACTCATCGCGGTAACGGTCACAAGGCTGGTGGTAACAACCGCGTAATACTAGGCTCATTCGCTTGCGATAATTGGCTGTTTCTTCATCCGCTGCTTGAGTACCACCACCAGCGTACATTGCAGGTATGCCCATATTGGCAAACGCAAAATGATCAGAACGGTAATAACCACCCGACGATGGTTTAGGATCGCCTGATAAAGTTCTACCTTGATCTTTTGCTGCATTAGCTAAAAACTCATCCATTTGAGATTTACCAATGCCTACCACACTCATATCTTTTACTTTGCCTAATAAATTTAAGCTATCCATGTTGATATTAGCAACCGTCTTGTTAGCTGCAATAACAGGGTTTGCGGCGTAATACTTAGAGCCAAGTAACCCTTGCTCTTCAGCGGTTACTGCTAAAAATGTCATTGAGCGGCTAGGGTGCTTTGGCAATTTAGTAAATGCCTCTGCAACTTCTATTAAGCCTGCAGTACCCGTTGCGTTATCGTGAGCACCGTTATAAATTTGGTCACCTTTGCGGCTTGTATCTGTGCCTAAGTGATCCCAATGCGCTGAATATACTACATGTTCGTCTGGCGATTCGCTGCCCGGTAAGGTCGCAATAAAGTTGTAAGACACTGACGTTTTAATTGTATTAGTCACATTAACAGAGGCGGTTAAATCACCCATATCAACATGATAAGCACCTTTTGCGGCATTTTCTTTAACGGTATCGAAATCTAAACCAGCTTTACTGAAAAGCTCTTTAGCCACATCACTAGTAACCCAGCCTTCTACAGCAACACGGTCCATATTGTTGTTTTCTTTTTGAAAACCAAATTGCTCACCACTCCACGAATTTTCAACAACCGACCAAGGATATGAAGCGGGTGCTGTTTCGTGTATAATAATAGCGCCTGCAGCACCTTGGCGACTTGCCTCTTCATATTTGTAGGTCCAACGACCGTAATAAGTCATTGCGTCGCCAGTAAATAAAGCAGGATCTTTAGTTGCAAAACCAGGATCGTTCACAAGCATGACCACGGTTTTACCTTTAACATCAATTCCTTCGTAGTCGTTCCAGTTATACTCTGGTGCATTAACGCCGTAGCCTACAAATACAAGCTCAGAATTTTCAATGCCTTCTTTTTCACTAATGCGGCTACTGCCCATAACCATGTCTTTTTTGTATTGGTAATCTTTGCCACCAATTGATAAAACCATGTTTGAATCAGCTTCTAGTGATACAAGGGGGACTTCTTGTAAAAAGCTATCGCCATTGCCAGGCTCAAAACCCAATGCTTTAAATTGGGTTGTTAAATAATCTAATGTTAGTTTTTCGCCAGGTGACGAAGGCGCTCGGCCACCAAATTCGTCAGATGCCAATACTTTTATGTGTTTTGCTAACTCATCGGCTTTTATACTGTTATAGCCATTAGTTACATCTGAAGGAGTTATGCTTGTTGCTGCACAGCCAGCTAAAACAGCGCTGGCAAGAAGTGTGAGAGATAAATTGCGTTTCATATTAACTCGATTATTGTTTTAAGATTAAATAAGTATATTAACTTCTATTAAGTAGGGCTAGCTTTTGCGGTAAACTGTTACAAAATTAAAGGCCTATACAAGTTAGAAATTTATAATAATGAAGCGTTTTACTCCTCCTGAACAATGGCAACCCAATTGCCTAAAAACGGGTGCATTTAATCACCTAAACAGCTTGTTTAAACTTAATGAGCAAACTCAATGGCCTTCACCAAAATGGTTTACTCCTTATTTAAATGCAACGAACGAGAATAATTTACCGATACAGTTTGTTGACGATGCACAAATAGATTTTGCTGAGCGCTATTACGAACAAGTAATTTTTGAAACTGGTGAAGTACCCACACGGACAGAAAATTGGCACGATCTATTCGGTGGTTTTATTTGGTGCTTATTTCCTAAAACAAAATCACTTATAAATCATCGGCATGTTCAGGACATTGCCGAATATGGTTTAACTAAGCGCACCAAACACAGAAACGCACTCACACTATTTGATGAATGTGGTGTTGTACTGGCCATTAGTGACAGTAAATGGCAAACCTGGCTGCGCGATCATCAATGGCACAAAGCATTTGTAGAGCACCGCCATGAGTGGGGAGAGTCAATTCAGGCTTTTATGTTTGGTCATGCCAATTACGAAATGTTGACTCGCCCTTATATAGGGCTAACAGGAAAAGCATTATTTATAAATGTGCCCGACGAAATATTTTGTAAAGATTTAGCAATGCAATACCAGTACCTTGATCAAGTACTTTATGAGAAGATTAAAATAGAACATTGCTTAGCCGATAACTCACAGCTTTCGCCATTACCATTATTAGGTGTACCTGGCTGGCATGAAGACAATGAAAACGACACATTTTACAATAATACGGATTACTTTAGACCCAAACGAAGGACATGCGCATGATAGAAGTTGCCGGGCTTAAAAAACGTTTTAAGCTGACGAAAGACCATAAAAAAAATAAAGTAGACGATATCGACCCGCGTGAAGATAAAGACTACTTTCATTCAGTACGAGATGTCAGTTTTCGCTGCGCTGAAGGCGAAGTATTAGGGTTGTTAGGCCCAAATGGCGCAGGTAAAACAACCACCTTAAGAATGATCTCAACAGCCTTAAAGCCTGATGAAGGCTCTATTACAATTGATGGCAACGATATTGTTAAAAAACCTCTTTTAGGGCGAAAGTCGATTGGGTTTTTATCAGGCTCTACTGGCTTGTATGGTCGTCTGACCGTTAAAGAAAACATAGAGTACTTTGCAAAACTTCACGGGATGAAAAAAAGCGATATAGCATCACGTTGTGATGAGCTTTTTACATTACTCGATATGCATAAATTTATAGATAAGCGCGCTGAAAATTTATCAACTGGTATGAAACAAAAAGCAAATATAGCCCGTGCAGTTGTACATCGCCCAAAAGTAGTTGTGCTCGATGAGCCTACAACAGGCCTTGATATCATGACCACACAAACAGTGATCGAATTTATCAAAGGTTTAAAAGCACAAGGCACACCGGTTATTTTTTCTACCCATCATTTAGATGAAGTCGCATTGTTATGTGACCGTGTAGCGGTAATTAACGAAGGCATAAGCTGCTTTGATGGCACAGTTGAAGAGTTTAAACAAGCCGGAAACAGTGAAGAGTTAAACCAAGCGTTTATGAACATATTAACGGAGAAGCATCATGTTTGAAGTATATAAAAAGGAATTAAAAGAGCTCCTTCGCGACAAAAAAACGCTTATGTTTGTAGTGGCGCTGCCAGTACTTATCTTTCCAATAATTTTTGCCGTTATGGCTTTTATTAGCTCGCAAGCGGCACTTGAAGCTGACCAAAAAGTTAATACTTACGTAATTATTAATGGTGATTACGCACCAGAATTTACCGACAAAGTGTTTTACCACAAAAGCTTTGAACTTTATAAGGGCAGTAAAACCTTTAATACAATAGAAGAGCTCAAAGCAGGTGTTACTGCCGGCGATATAGATATGGGTATTTATTTGCCAAGTAACGCAGAAGATACACTCGACAGTGGTGAACAAAGCAAATGGGAAGTGGTATTTAACGACGCAAAATCAATAAATTTTTTATTTGATCGGGTCAAAGAACTAGCTCAAGAATACAGCGACGTATTGCAAGCCAAAAAATTAAAAAGCTTTGGGATAGAAGATTCTACGCACAAAGCTATCCTTACCCCTATTGAAGTTGTTAAAGTAGATACGGCCGATAAACGTGAAAACTTAGGTGAAAAAATAGGTGGCTTTTTACCATATTTACTTATTCCATTGGTGTTAATGGGCGCTACATATCCTGCAATTGACTTAGGGGCCGGTGAAAAAGAGCGCGGCACACTAGAAACACTCTTACTTACACCCATAACACGCACAGAGCTGGTATTAGGTAAATTTATAACATTACTGACCACCTCTATTGCATCAACCACTATTACGGTTGTGAGTATGGGGTGTTGGGTTGCTGTTGCACTGGCGTTCGCAGACTTAGACTTTATAAAAACGGCATTTAGTACTTTGGCGGTTACCGATTTGCTGATGATTTTTGTATTATTACTGCCATTGGCTGCCATATTTTCTTCTTTAGCGTTAGCTATATCTATTTATGCGCGTACGTTTAAAGAAGCACAAAACTACATGGCTCCTTTAAGTATGGGGGTGTTTTTCCCTATTATTATTTCAATAATGCCAAATATGGAATTGACTGCTAAAACCGCGTTTATTCCGGTAACCAACGTTGCATTAGCCATTAAAGACATAATTAAAGGCACTGTAGATTACACGTTTGTAGGGCTCATATTTTTAGCAACCGCTCTTATTGCAGGTGCGTTACTAGCATTTTGCGTTAAATGGTTTAACCGAGAAGATGTACTATTTAGATAGTGTGCTACTCATCTTTAAAAAGCATCACTTAAGTGATGCTTTTTTGTTTAAGACCGTCAACAAGGGTTAAAATTTATGACTTGGTTTAAAGTCAGCAATTAGGCTGCCGACTTTTTTGGTTTCGCATGGTCATTACTCATTAGTGGCGATGAAATGTTAGATATGTCGGCGCTGTCTAAAACTGTGTGTGTATCTGACCAGTGAAGCAGTTCTATTTTTCCATCGGCTTGTTCCACTAAGGCGGTGCAGTTTTCTATCCAATCGCCGTCGTTACAATACACTATGCCGTCGCACACTTTTATTTTAGGGTGGTGTATATGCCCACAAATAATCCCATCTACTTTTTGTTTTTTTGCCTCATGAATAGCTGCGTCTTCAAATGCATTTATTGCTTCGCGTGCCTTATGAACTCGTGCTTTTATCCACGACGCTAACGACCAGTAATTACCCCCAAACAACTTTCTTATTTTATTGCTCCAACGATTTAAAAATAAAAGCAAATCGTAGCCTGCATCGCCAGCAATGCTAATAATTTTGTTATAACGAGTTGCGCTATCAAAGTCATCGCCGTGAACGAGCAAAAAGCGTTTATTGGCTTGAGTTACATGAATATACTGCTGGTGGACCTCTATACCAAATAGGGTTTGATTTATATAGTTTCTAAAGGTTTCGTCATGGTTTCCTGGTATATAAATTACGCGTGTTCCGTTGGCCGCTTTTTGTTGAATGCAATTAAGTATTTGATAGTGAGAGGGGTGCCAATAAAATTGGCGCTTCATAGACCATAAGTCAATAATGTCGCCAACTAAATATAAAACGTCAGTGTCAACAGCGCTTAGAAAATCGAGTAAATAATCAGCTCTACAATCTTTATAGCCTAGGTGAACATCTGATATCCATATAGCAGGGTATTTAGCCTTTTGTTCAGCACTTTTCATATTGTCCCTCGTTAGTTTTGTTAGCTATAAATTACTTTAGAGAGAAAAAATGACAGTTACACGACATTTTTAGTAAAGCTATATGACACAAAATTTAGGCATAAAAAAACCGCTTAAAAAAAGCGGTTTTTGCATTCACGTTATTGAATAACGAATAAGTGTTTAGGCTTGCATAGCTGCTTTAATGCTTTCAATAGCGGTATCTATGTCAATCATTAGCTTTTCACCTGTGCGACGATTTTTAAGCTCTACTTTATTTTCGTCTAGGTTACGTTCGCCAATTACAAGTGTGAAAGGCACACCTACAAGCTCCATATCATTAAACATGACACCTGGGCGCTCTTTTCTATCGTCAAATAACACATCCACACCTGCATCTTTTAAACCTTGGTAAAGGCTGTTTGCAATATCAGGAATACGATGCGACTTGTGCATGTTCATTGGTACAATAGCAAGGTCGAACGGAGCAATAGATTGTGGCCAAATAATACCGTATTTATCGTTGTTTTGCTCAATAGCAGCAGCCACAATACGCGATACACCTACACCGTAACAACCCATGGTCATTACTTGGTTTTTACCATCTTCGTTTAATACGCCTGCTTTCATGGCTTCTGAGTATTTTGTGCCAAGTTGGAATATATGTCCTACTTCAACACCACGTTTAATTTGTAATGTGCCTTGGCCGCAAGGGCTAGGATCGCCTTCTACAATGTTACGAATATCAGCAACGTCGTAGTTAGTTACATCACGGTCCCAGTTTATGCCGCTAAAGTGTTCGTCGTCTTTATTAGCACCGGCTACAAAGTCAGCCATTACGTTGGCTGTGCGGTCAACAATAATTGGCATTGTTAATCCTACAGGACCTAGTGAGCCAGGTTTTGCGCCGATTGCAGCAATGATGTCTGCTTCTTTTGCCATTTCAAGCGGTGAGTCAACGAGAGGGTGCTTTTCCGCTTTCAATTCGTTTAATTCGTGATCGCCACGAATAACAAGGGCAACTAAACCACGTTGTTCGTTTTCATCTGGGGCACCATAAACGATTAACGTTTTAACACTACGGTGTGGTTTAACACCGTAATGCTTTTTGAGCTCTTCAATTGTTTTAGCATCTGGAGTCGGGAACGCTTTTAATTCTTTTGTAGCATCAGCACGAGGCTCTGTTGGGGCAAGAGCTTCTGCTTTTTCAATATTAGCGGCGTAATCACTACCATCGCTAAATGCGATAGCGTCTTCACCTGATTCGGCTAAAACATGGAATTCATGAGACACGCTACCACCAATAGAGCCTGTATCGGCAATTACTGGGCGATAATTTAGGCCTAAACGTTCGAAAATATTACAGTATGCTTTGTGCATTGCTTGATACGTATTATTTAAACATTCTTCACTCAAATGAAATGAATAAGCGTCTTTCATGGTGAATTCACGGGCGCGCATAACACCAAAACGAGGGCGTCGTTCGTCACGTACTTTAGTTTGTACTTGATATAAAGTAAGTGGTAACTGTTTATAGCTATTCACTTCTTTGCGAACAAAATCGGTGATTACTTCTTCATGTGTTGGACCAAGTGCAAATTCACGATTATGACGGTCTGTAAAGCGCATTAGCTCTGGACCAAACTCGCTCCAACGGCCTGACTCTTCCCATAAATCAGCAGGCTGTATGACGGGCATCAGCATTTCTATTGCGCCTGCTTTGTCCATTTCTTCACGAACAATGTTTTCAACTTTACGCAAAACGCGTAAACCAGAGGGTAACCAAGTGTATAAACCCGAAGCGACGCGACGGATCATACCGGCTCTAAGCATTAACTGATGCGATACAATTTCAGCATCTGAAGGCGTTTCTTTAAGTGTTGCGAGTATATATTGACTGGTACGCATTATTTTTCCGAAATAGAGTAATATGTTCTTTTAATAGAGCTTAAGTTTACCAGCGGTTGCTTTTACACAAAAGCGCTAAGTGATTTATTTAGCTTTTTTCTATACTTGTTACTAGGTTGTGCTCGCCATTAACTTGCCAGCATATATTGTAATCATACAATGTCATTCCATAGCTCTGCTCGCCGTCTTTTTGTTTTTTGTAAGCAGGGCGTGGATCTTGTTTTAAAACATTACTAATAAAGTTTAATAAATCAGGGTATTGAGTTTGTTGCTCAATGAATAATGTCACCTCGGGGGTAAACTCTACGCTCATTTGTGTTTCTGGGCGTGTATCTGCAAAGCCAGCACTTGCGTCAAGCATGGCATCTGAATAAGGCAAGTAGGGTTTTATATCAATGATGGGCGTGCCATCAAGCAGGTCTATTCCGGCAAGTAATAAACTGAGTTGGCCATTTTTATATTCTATACCCTCAAGCTTTACTGCACTCATACCAATGGCATTTGGTCTGAAAGTAGCACGAGTAGCAAATACACCTTTGCGTTCATTACCGCCTAAGCGAGGAGGGCGCACCATGGCCGAGTAGCCTTTATCTGCGGTTTCATGAAAGCGAAACAATAACCAAATGTGGGTAAATTCATCAATACCGCGTACAAATTCTTCGCGGTTAAAATCAGGCGCAAAAATAAGTTTTGCTTTGGCTTCAGGTACTAAACGAGGTTGTCTTGGTATGGCAAACTTTTGTTTATAAGGAGATTGTATATGGCCAACGGCCGAAATGCTGTAGTCGCTCATGTCACTCAAGTACAAATAGAATAGGCGGGCATTCTACCTTTATTTATAGGCCATCGCATCACAGCAGAGCAATTTATTTAATTAGACCGTACGGTTTAAAATAAATTTAGACTGAGTGGTTTATATAAAACAGAAAAAGGTAAGCCTAAGCTTACCTTTGTTAAACAACCTGTTTATAGTTTAAAACATGTATTGCAGTGATACTGATGCTACATCCATATCAGGATCAATATCATCGTCTAGTTTGTAACGCTCGTACTCCAAACGCATTTGCACATTGCTAGAAAAAGCAAATTCTAAACCAGCACCATAAAATGCGTCACCGCCGTCTTGTGAAGTAGATACGCTTCCAACAGGGAGTTCTTGTTTTATATCTGCATCCCATTCTAACCAACCACCTTTGGCATAAACCGAAAAGCTCTCAGTTAATGGGATACCTAAACGCGCGGCCAATGACACGCCGTCAATTTCAACTTTGCTATCAATATCGCTAACTTCATCAAAGTTTTGATAAGCCAGCTCTACACTTAAATATTCATTAAATTGCGTACCAACATATCCTTTGAGCATTTGTGCGTCATCATCAAAATCAGTATCGTTTTCACTGTCTTCAAACTCAAAAGAGTACTGTCCGTAACCTATACCGGTATAAATACGTGGAGAATCAAAATCGGAAATATCTGCCTGCGCCGCAGAGTTAAAACCAAGTGTTGCTAGCGCTAGTGCTGAAAGTGAAAGTGATTTAATCATTAAATAGCTCCTTTAAAAAATAAAATGGTTTGATTTTTCAAACTTCAATTACTTATTTGCAGTGAACATGCCAATGATTAAATTGATTACTAAAACATCTAAACTAGTATTTTTGGATTGGTTATTTGGGTTGTTTAGGTTTTTTATTAAACAAATTGCTAACTGCTAAGATTTAGCGATTTTAAATAAATTGTATTTTTTACAAAGCATTAGGTGATTTTTACAGTACAAAAATTAGCTAATGCGTATTTACACTTGATGAAGTAAGTTTTCGGTTTCAATCGCAATTTCTTTCATTTTAATTGCGTAGTTTTCTAATTTTACATCTTCATTGGTGACCGCTTTAAACTCTGGCACTGCAACGGGGTAACCTGTTTCATCCATGGCAACAAAGCTTATTACACAGTGATTTGTTTCAACCACGTTCTGTGTTTTAGGGTCGCCACACCGAACTTGTATAAATATTTGCATACTTGTTTTACCGGTATGTGCAATTTTAGCTTCCACTTCTACTATTTGACCAACCAGAATAGGGCGTCTAAATTTAACACCTGCCACCGATACGGTTACACAATAATGACCACTCCAGCCAGCAGCACAGGCATAGCCAGCTTGGTCAATCCACTTCATAACCACACCACCATGTACCTTCCCACCAAAATTAACGTCGGTAGGTTCTGCTAAAAAACGAAAAACAACATTTGACGACGGCATAAGCTTTACTCTTTTTATTAGTTATACAATCAGCATAGCGCAAAAAAGGGGCCGAAGCCCCTGCAATTTAGGATATGTTTATAATTTATATGTAAAAGATATTACATATTGGGGTAATTAGGACCGCCAGCGCCCTCTGGGGTAACCCACGTGATGTTTTGGCTCGGATCTTTAATGTCACAGGTTTTACAGTGAACACAGTTTTGTGCATTAATTACAAACTCGTTGTTACCTTCTATTTCTTGCACCTCATAAACACCTGCTGGGCAATAGCGCTGCGCAGGTTCATCAAATTTCACAAGATTAACTTTTATTGGTATTGCTGCGTTTTTAAGTTTTAGGTGACAAGGTTGAGACTCTTCATGGTTCGTGTTTGATAAAAACACACTTGAAAGTTTATCAAAACTAAGTGAACCATCAGGCTTAGGGTAAGCTATTTTTTCAGCAATGTTAGCATCAACCAGCGTAGAGTAATCTGGTACATCATCTTTAAAGGTAAATGGTAAAGCACCGTTAAATACATTTTGATCGAGCGTGTTATATGCACCCCCTAAAAATTTACCTAGCTTATGCATCACCGGACCAAAATTACGAGACTGATAAAGCTCTTTATAAGCCCAAGATTGTTCAAACTGCGTGTGGTAATTTACTAAATCAGTATTAGTTTGTTCATTTTCTAATGCTTCAAAAATGACTTCAGCGGCTATCATGCCTGATTTCATTGCTGTGTGATTTCCCTTAATTTTTGCAAAATTTAATGTGCCTGCATCACAGCCTACTAATAACCCGCCAGGAAAATGCATTTTAGGCAAAGAGTGTAATCCACCTTTTGCAATAGCGCGCGCGCCATAAGCAATACGCTCACCGCCTTCAAGTACTTGTTTAAAAACAGGATGATGTTTCATTCGCTGGAATTCATCAAACGGGCTTAAATGCGGGTTTGTGTAATTTAAATCAACAATTAAGCCAACAACGACCTGATTATTTTCGCTATGATACATAAATGCACCACCGCTCGTATCACCACTTAACGGCCAACCTGTGCCATGAACTACTTTACCCTGTTGGTGCTTAGACTCATCTACTTGCCATATTTCTTTAAAGCCTAAGCCATAATGTTGAGGCGATGAGTCAGCATCAAGTGCAAACTGGTTTATAAGTTGTTTGCCTAAATGGCCTCGGCAGCCCTCAGCAAAAATAGTATATTTAGCTCTTAGCTCCATGCCTGGCATGTAGCCATCTTTTTCATTACCCTCTTTATCAACGCCCATGTCACCCGTAACAATACCTTTTACTGCGTCGTCTTCAATAATAAGTGAATGTGCGCTAAAGCCTGGAAATATTTCTACGCCTAAACTTTCAGCTTGCTCTGCTAGCCAGCGGCATACGTTACCCATTGAAACAATGTAGTTACCATTATTATGAAATGTTTTAGGCGCAGCAAAGTGGGGGATTGATGTTGCTTTTTCTTCGTTATTAAACCAATAAATTTCATCATTTGTAACTTTCGTAGTTACTGGCGCACCTTGCTCTTGCCAATTTGGTAGTAATTCATCTAACGCTTTTGTTTCAAATACAGCGCCCGATAGAACATGCGCGCCAACTTCTGAGCCTTTTTCTACAACACAAATCATGCACTCTTGTTGTTTTTCTTGTGCAAGTTGTGCGAGTTTTATTGCACTAGCAAGTCCCGCAGGTCCAGCGCCTACAACAACTACATCAAATTCCATGGTTTCACGTTCGACCATAATAACCTCTTTATTTATGACGGACTCACTCAATACTGCCTCAGTATTTGAATAAGGTATTCAGCCTATTTATTACAATGCCAATTTTTCGTTACAGGCTGTGAATAGTTAAAGGTTATTTTAGGTTGACGTTTACGTCAACAGGAAGTAGTCTGATTTCATAAAATAAATAGGTTGACGTACACGTTAGGTTGTAGGTTTAAATAATTATGGAGTTCCTATGAAAGTTCTTGTACCAATAAAACGCGTTATAGATTACAACGTAAAAGCGCGTGTCAAAAGTGACAACAGCGATGTAGATTTAACGAACGTTAAAATGGCGATGAACCCATTTTGTGAAATTGCAATTGAAGAAGCTATTCGCTTAAAAGAAGCCGGTACAGCCACTGAAGTTGTAGCTGTTACTATTGGCGCTAAAACATCGCAAGAACAACTACGCACAGCGCTTGCACTGGGTGCAGATAAAGCAATTCACATCGAAACCGATGAAAAATTAGAGTCATTACACATTGCAAAATTACTCGCAAAAATTGTAGAGCAAGAAGCGCCAGAACTTGTTATTTTAGGAAAGCAGTCGATTGATTCAGACAATAACCAAACGGGTCAAATGCTTGCAGCATTAACTAATCGTGGGCAAGGTACGTTTGCGTCTAAAGTGGTTGTTGCTGATGGAAAAGTAAATGTTACGCGCGAAGTAGACGGCGGTTTGCAAACGGTCGCACTTTCATTGCCAGCCATTATCACTACAGATTTACGTTTGAACGAACCACGTTATGCATCACTACCCAATATAATGAAAGCAAAACGCAAGCCGCTTGATGTAATAGCTGCAGACTCTTTAGGTGTAGATTTAACACCTCGTATTCAGCTTGTTAGCGTAGAAGAACCGGCTAAACGTAGTGGTGGCATTATTGTAGAAGACGTTGCACAACTTGTAGAAAAATTAAAAACAGAGGCAAAGGTGATTTAAATGAAAACACTTGTAATTGCAGAGCACGACAACGGTGCCTTAAAACCAGAAACCTCAAAAACAATTAATGCGGCTATTCAAATGGGTTTTCCTGTTGATGTATTAGTGGCCGGTGAAAACATCGTCAGTATGAGCGAGACTATTTCTAGTATAGAAGGCGTTGCGAGTGTGCTTGTTGCAGATAATGCAGCTTATGCACACCAACTAGCAGAAAGCATGACCGATTTAGTCATGTCGTTAACTGACAGCTACAGTCATATTGTGGCAAGTGCAACTACCACAGGCAAAAATTTTATGCCACGTGTTGCGGCCCTTTTAGATGTAGCACAAATATCTGAAATTATTGATGTAATAGATGCTGATACGTTTAAACGCCCAATTTATGCCGGTAACGCTATTGCGACTGTAAAATCACTTGATGCTAAAAAGGTGATTACCGTACGCGCAAGTAGTTTTGATTTACAAGGCGAGCAAGCCGTTGTAAGTATTAATACTTTAGATACAGTATCGGACTCACAGTTAAGTACGTTTGTAAGCGTTGAGCAAACTGAGTCAGAGCGCCCAGAACTTACCGCTGCTGAGGTGGTTATATCTGGCGGTCGTGGTATGCAAAATGGCGAAAATTTCGCTCTTTTAAACGGTATAGCCGATAAATTAGGTGCTGCTATTGGTGCATCGCGCGCTGCGGTAGACGCAGGCTTTGTACCTAATGATATGCAAGTAGGGCAAACAGGTAAAATTGTAGCGCCTAACTTATACATCGCAGTGGGTATTAGCGGAGCCATTCAACACTTAGCGGGTATGAAAGACTCAAAAGTGATTGTTGCAATTAACAAAGATCCCGATGCACCTATTTTTCAGGTTGCAGACTATGGACTCGTTGCCGATTTATTTGATGTGTTACCGCAATTAGAAAGCGCACTATAACCATTTATTAAACCTTATTCTGGTTGAAAGCCGTGGTGCCTGATGGGTGCTGCGGCTTTTTTTATACGCTAATTTTTAGCCATAAAAAAACCAGCCAATTGGCTGGTTTTTAATTTTTAAACAATTTACTAAATACTCATTTAGTAAGTTGCGCTGCCTTTAGTACGAGGGAAGGCGATTACGTCACGTACATTGCCCATACCTGTTACATATGCAACTAAGCGTTCAAAACCTAAACCAAAGCCTGAATGTGGCACACTACCGTATTTACGTAGGTCGCGGTACCAGCTGTAATCTTCTTTGTTTAAGCCCATTTCTTCAAGGCGCGCATCAAGTACGTCAAGGCGCTCTTCACGTTGAGAACCACCAATGATTTCACCAATACCCGGTGCAACTACGTCCATAGCGGCAACGGTTTTGCCGTCTTCGTTTTGGCGCATGTAAAATGCTTTGATATCACGTGGGTAGTTTTTAATTACTACCGGTGCTTTAAAGTGTTCTTCTGCTAGGTAACGTTCGTGCTCAGACTGTAAATCTACACCCCATTCAACATCAAACTCAAATTTCTTACCGCAGTTTTTAAGAATTTCTACTGCGTCTGTGTAATCAACTTGTGCAAAGTCTTTTTCAACAAATTCTTCTAAACGGCTAATAGCAGTTTTTTCGATACGTTGAGCAAAAAACTCCATGTCGTCACGGCGCTCTTCAAGTACCGCTTTAAATACGTACTTAAGCATGTTTTCAGCAAGCTTTGCAATATCTTCTAAATCTGCAAACGCTACTTCAGGTTCAACCATCCAAAACTCAGCCAAGTGGCGTGAAGTATTTGAGTTTTCTGCACGGAAAGTAGGGCCAAACGTATAAATTTTTGACATTGCAGACGCGTAAGTTTCGCCGTTTAACTGGCCAGATACAGTTAAGAATGCTTCTTTTCCAAAAAAGTCTTCACTGTAATCAACATCGCCTTTATCTGTACGCGGTAAGTTTTGCATATCAAGTGTAGATACACGGAACATTTCGCCAGCGCCTTCACAGTCACTTGCTGTGATAATAGGTGTGCTGATCCAGTAGTAACCTTGCTCGTGATAAAAACGGTGAATGGCTTGTGCTAAACAGTTACGTACACGTGTTACTGCGCCAATCATGTTAGTACGTGGGCGAAGGTGAGCGTGTTCACGTAAGTATTCAATGCTGTGGCGTTTTGCCGACATTGGGTATGAATCTGGGTTTTCTACCCAACCTAATACAGTGACCGTATTCGCTTGAATTTCAAACGATTGGCCTTTGCCCGCAGATTGAACTAAAACACCAGTAACCGATACAGAACAACCGGCTGTTAAGCTAGTAACTTCATCATAATTATTTAGTGAATTAGGAACTACCGCTTGAATAGGATCAAAACACGAACCGTCATGAACGGCTAAAAATGATATTCCTGCTTTTGAATCGCGGCGAGTACGGATCCAGCCTTTAATTGTTACTTGGCTGTCTACCGCAACATTGCCTTTTAATAGCTCTGAAATCGCTAAATGGCTCATCTTCACTCCAATGATATAAGTTGCCTAACTTTATTTATTTAAAAATGTACAGATTATAAACCATATTTTATTTATAGATGGTGCTGTACTAGAACCCTGTATCTTACCTAGTAAAGTAAAATAAAAAAACTATTGCGGGCAACTCTTTATAAGTTTTTATCAAGGCGGTTTATTTTTAGTCGATTTTTAGGCACAAATGACTAAGTTTGTAATTTGCTGCTCTGAAGTTTAGCGATTTTGTGGCATTATATATTCTTTGATTACTCAATACTGACCATTACTTTAGAAATGGATGCTATGAAACAAGTTTTTATTTTACGTGGACTACCTGGAAGCGGTAAGTCGTATTATGCACAAAATTTAGCAGACGAATTAGCGACTGCAGATGAAAGCCAATATTTGATTTGCTCAACAGATGATTATTTTTTAAATGAGCAGGGCGAATATCATTTTGATAAATTTAAATTACCGCAATACCATAATTTAAATTTAGCGCGTTTTATACAAGCGCTCGCACAAGATATTCCGCTCGTTATTGTAGACAACACCAATATAAAAAAATGGGAGTTTGTTGCATACACTCAAGCAGCTGTTGCATTAGGTTACCAAGTTAAAGAAGTGATAGTGGGTGAAGTAAAAGATAAATCCATGCAGCACTTATACGCTAAACGCAATTCGCATAACGTGCCGCTTAAAACCATAAGTAAAATGGCGTATATGTTTGAATGGTAGTGTTATAGTTTAGACAGTAAGTCTAAATTATTTTGAGTTATAGCATCTAAATGAGCAGTGATTTTGTCACTGCTCCAATCCCACCATGCAATAGATAGCAGTGCATTAATCGTTTTATCGTCAAAACGCTGTTTGATTATTTTTGCTGGATTACCACCAACGACAGCATAAGCTGGTACATCGTTGGTCACTACCGATTTACTAGCAATAATAGCGCCATTTCCTATTTTTACCCCTGGCATAATAGTGGCGTTACAGCCAATCCACACATCATTGCCAATTTCTGTATTTCCTTTAAATGGTAAGTCACCTGGTTGAGGTGCAGACTTTTCCCATCCGTTACCAAATATAAAAAATGGGTAGGTAGAAAAACCAGTACTCTGATGATTAGCCCCATTCATTATAAAAGTTACATCTTTTGCTATGGCGCAAAACTTTCCAATAATAAGTTTGTCGCCAATAAAATCGAAATGATAAAGTACGTTTTTTTCGAAGTGTTCAGGCCCATTAGGGTCGTCGTAATACGTATAATCACCCACTTCTATATTAGGCGACGTAATAAAATTTTTTAAATAACCTACTTGAGGAAACCCTTGCATTGGAGATGGGTTATTTGGATTTGGTCCGTTCATAGTTTCCTCTAAAGTAAAATATTTAATGCGCTAGTTTTTAAAAGCAGCCAGCGGATGAGAGGTACTTAGCGAAACATGTACGTTGTCACCAGGGTGTACAACCAGTTCATGACTCACGCGGCTAGTGACTACTGTACCACAGGCAAGTTTTATAGCGCATAATCGACTACCGCCTTCAAAGCGTACCCAAATAACCTCGCCATTATTACCTATACTGCTTTGTACTAATAAAACATCGTCGGGGCGAAGCAATACATCAACATTGCCTTGAGCACAGTCAACACCATGCGCGGGCACATTACCAATATCGGTAAGTGCTTGGCCGTTATTTAATGTGCCTTTTATAAAGCTAGCTTCACCTAAAAAACGTGCAACAAAGCGGTTTTCTGGGGTGCTAAAGCATTTTTCGGGAGTGTCAATTTGTTGTATTTGCCCACCTTTTAAAACACCAACACGATCCCCAACCGATAGTGCCTCTTCTTGGTCGTGGGTAACCCAAATAGCAGGGACACCTGCATTTTTTAGTGCGTTTCGGATATCCCAACGCAGCATGTCTTTTAACGCGGCATCTAGATTCGATAGCGGCTCATCAAGTAATACAAAGTCAGGCTGGTGAGCAAGAGTACGTGCTAATGCAACACGTTGCTTTTGACCGCCAGACAGGGTCGCAGGTTTCTTAGCCCTAAACTCTTCAAGACCAAGTAGGTTAATCCATTGATCTGCAACGCTGTGATCTTTTAATTTAAAACAAATATTTTGCTCAACCGTTAAATGCGGAAATAACGCAAAGTCTTGAAAAACCATACCTACACTGCGCTTCTCAGGAGGCACTGATTTATTAGGGGTTGCACGCCATTTATCTGCGTTTATTTCACCTTCAGAAATAGGTATTAAGCCTGCGAGTGCTTGTAATATTGTACTTTTACCGCAACCGGTGGGGCCAACAAGCATTAGGATTTCGTTTTCACCAAGCGTTAAATTCAAATCGCTCACAACGCGATTACTGCCATAATCTATAGACAACTGACTTACAGATAGCATTTACTTCAAATCCTTAATGTTCAAACTGGTTACGTTTTTCGCCAGACATCATAATAGCTAAACCACAAGCAGAGATCACCACTAATAACAGCCCAGGTATAGCGGCACGGCCAAAATAGCCAGCTTCGTAAACACGCCATAAATAAGTAGACAGGGTTTCAAACCCAGTAGGGCCTAGCAATAAAGTGGCTTCAAGTTCACGCATTGACTCTAAAAACACCAATGCACCACCAGCGACGATACCACGCATGGTTAAAGGCAAAGTAATACGTGTGAAGGCTTCGCGCGGGCTTGCACCAAGCACTCGAGCAGATTTTACTAAGCTTGGATCTAAATGTTCGGTACTAGTACGAATTGAACCAACCGCGAGAGGCAAAAAACGTAGCATGTAGGCAATAATAAGTAACCCCAAAGTTTGATACAAAAATGGTAATTGCAACCCGCCATAAACCAGCGCTGTGCCCATTACAATACCGGGTATGCCAAAGCCAAAGTAAGTAACGCGCTCCATAATCCTGCCTGCTTTGCCACTGAGTGCCGCGTGCGCAACAGGTACTGCTACTATTACGGCAACAATAGCAGCAAGTGCAGACGCATAGGTTGAATGCCATGCAATGGTAAAATCAAAATTACTTAAGCCATCTCGTGCAAGCCATATAAAAAATATTGCCAAGGGTAAGCCGATTGCTAGCAACAGCACAGGAGCGAACAGAGTAAATAACGCACTCAATTGAAGTTTACTCGGGAATAAAATAAGGGGGCGGCCATGACGCTCACTCGCTGTTTTTATTTGCGATTCTATAAGTAATAAAAAGCCTACAATAACCATTAATTGAAGCGACAGCATCGCTGCGCGACCCAGTTCAAACGCATTGTATTCAACATAAATAACACGGGTGAATGTATCAAGTCTCATCATGGCTGGGGTGCCAAAGTCAGATAAAGTATAAAGTGCTACTAATAACGACCCAGCAGCAATGCCATTTACCACGCGGGGTAGAATAACTTTGAATACACTTTGCGTCATCGACATACCCAATGTGCGAGCTGCGTTTACCATGCTGGCGTCTAAACTGAGTAAAGATGATCGGGTAGTCATCATCACAAATGGAAATGTATACAGGGTCATAACTATTGCAGCGCCGGATAGCCCATACATAGACGGTGTTTCAAATCCAAGTAAATTATTTATTTCACCCCCAGGGCCAAATGCAGCATAAAGCGTAAACGCACCAATATAACTGGGTATAGCAAGGGGAGCGGCAAATAATACAAGCCATGCTTTTTTAAATGGTAAGTGTACATAGGCGCTTATAAACGCAAGTGGTACGCCGATTAAAATTGAGCCTAAAACAGTTAAGCCCATTAAGGCCAGTGTATTACCTAATATGGTTAAATTATGGCTATCAAAATAGGAACTTGAGTCACTAGCAAGCACCATTAATATACAAATAGGGGTAAGCGTAATGAGCGCTGCAAGCAGCGCCATTGGGTAAGATGGGGGTAATCGCATTATAAAACGCCGTTGCTGCGCATTAAGTCAATAGTGGGTCGCAAATCTGCAAGCTGTGTTAAATCAATTTTAGGTGGTGAAACACTCGAAAGCGAAGGTAAACCATCAGGCTGAGCAATACCGTTTACAAGGGGGATTTCGTAGGCTTCACGTGCTAAATAACCTTGTACTTCTTTGCTGAGTAAATAGCGCATAAAGTTAGTTGCAAGCGGGTCGTTGTTAAGCGTTAATATACCCGAGGCGTTTACTAAACAACCTGCATCGTTTTGGGTAAAGGCTAAATCAAGATTGGCATCCGGCTTGCCTGATTTTAAACGTAAAGTGTAATAATGATTAGCAAAGCCAATATCAACTTCACCCCGTTCCACACCCATTACAACGCCTAATTCACCTGCGTATGTTTTTGCACGTTTTTTAACTTTTTTGAGCCATTTAGCCGTTTTATCATCGCCTTGTAAAATACGCATTGCCGTAACAAACGATTGAAAAGACGCATAAGCAGGGGCCCACCCAATACTCAAGTCGCTGTCAGCAATTTCCATAATGCTGGTTGGAATTTGATCTTTAGTTAAACGCGACGTATTAAAAGGCAATGTACGAATACGTCCCGTTACTGGCGCCCAGTCTTTATATTTAAATTGCTTCTGCAGTTGAGCCGATAAATCGTCTGGCAGCGGTTTGGCAAGACCTGCATCGGTCACTAAACCAATTGCACCTGAGTCTACAGCCCAAAATAAATCAGCACGTTTAACACCCGCTTTGGCTTCTGCAACAATTGTGTTGGCAAGTGCAGCTGTTGGTCCACGGCGAATAGCTAAATTAAAATCAGGGTTATTTTTTTGGATAGCTTGTAATACGTTTTCGTATAAACCACCTTCACCTCGGCCTAAATATAAGGTTAAATCACCTTTAAGCTTAGGTAAATCGTCAACCGAGACAGGTTTGGTTACTGTATTAGCAAAAGCTTGCGATAGAGGTAATGGCAATGAGCCAATTACCCCTAATGCTGCTAACCCTTGTATAAAGGTTCTGCGTTCCACTAAAAAACGTCCTTACGGTTTTTTTCTGCTTTTTCAATTAAACGTTTGGCGCGGTCTAATTTTGTTTGCATGCTGGTAACTACATCGCGTACTTCATCAACACTTTTGTTATCTGCGATTGCTTTTGGAAGCGTGACGTTAAAATTTTTTTCAAGTGCCTCGACTAAATTTGCATCTTGCTCTATGAGTGTTCCTTCAACGCCTTCGAATAAGTGTAGGTAAGTATCGTGAACAATTTCAGTGGCTTCGTCTTTTAGGCGCTCAGCAAGTTTTGCGATGACGCGGTCTAGTTTGTGCTTTATTTCGTCTATTGTTGCACTTTGTGTCATTTCTTTACTTGCTGTAGCTGTAACAGACTCTAACAACCCTTTTTGTTGAAATTTAGCTGCTAATTTAACAGCACCTAAACCTTGCCATAAAGCATTATTCATTGCGGTTTGTTGCACACGAACCTCAGCGGCTGATTTACCACCGTCAATTGCCATTTTTACACCGTACAAACCCTGCCAAATAGAGGCATAAACAGGCACTAAATTAGTTTCAATTGCACTGTGAAATTTTACCGATTCCCAATATTCAATTAAATCGTCGGTATTTACGGCCTTAGCGCCTTTATTTTCGTAGGTGCTAACAAGCGTGTCTACTTTGCCTACCATCCACTCAACTTCTTCGTTATAGCTTTTAAGGTTAGCTTGAAGGTGATTTACATGTTCACCAATAGGACCGTTAGCAAATACAGGTTGCGCAATAAACGCAGACGCTATTAATAAAGAGGCACCTAATGTTTTGGCTGGTTTAAAAAATAAGTTCATGAAAGAAGTCCAAAAAGGTAATTGTAAATGATAGGTATTATCATATCCGTAAATATTACGAAGAGCAATATACTAAAACTGCTAAACACGTTTTTGAAGGCATAAGGACGAATTTAATTAATACAAATGATCTATATCAAGTTAAATCCGCTTTTTGCTTAAAGTTAATGAAGCTATTGACTAATTAATACCACTATTAAATTTTAAAAAATCACTATGCTTTAGCGTAATGTTTGCCTTTAATTGCACTATAAATAGCATCGCAAAGCGTTTTAATGCTGTTTTCGTCACTTATATACGGTGGCATAAGGTAAATTAGTTTACCGAAAGGGCGGATCCATACACCTTGTTTTACAAAAAAGGCCTGAATAGTCGCAACATCGATATTGCTAACCTCTTTATTAAGCTCTACAACACCTATCGCGCCGAGCACTCTTACATCAGCAACGTCTTCCAGCTCCATACATTTGTGTAATTGCTGAAGTTGATTATTTATTTCTTCTACGCGTTGTTGCCAGTTTTGCTTAAGTAATAAGTCTATGCTGGCACATGCAGCTGCACACGCTAGCGGATTACCCATAAAGGTAGGTCCGTGCATCAAAACTCCGGCTTCACCTTCACTAATGCCTGTGGCAATTTTATCGCTTGTAAGCGTTGCCGATAAAGTCATTGAGCCACCGGTAAGTGCTTTACCTATACATAAAATATCGGGTTGGATATTAGCGTGTTCAACCGCAAATAACTTACCCGTACGGCCAAAGCCTGTGGCTATTTCGTCGCAAATTAAAAGTACATTATATTGATTGCATAGCTGCCTTACGCAGGCTAAATAATCGGGATGATAAAAATTCATACCTCCCGCATTTTGTACTATGGGTTCAATAATAAAAGCAGCTACGTGTTGGTGGTTATTTTTAAAATACTGTTCAAGTTCAAGCGCTTCACTTTGCTCAAAAGTGCTTGAAAACTTACTGGTAGGGGCTGGTACAAATACGTGCTCAGGTAAAAAACCCTTATATAGGCTATGCATAGAGTTAACAGGATCGCATACGCTCATTGCAGCAAACGTATCGCCATGATAACCCTTATAAGGAGTCATTAATTTTTGTTTTGTTTTAATACCTTGGCTTAACCAGTATTGCAGAGCCATTTTAATAGCTACTTCAACACTTACTGAGCCACTGTCAGCTAAAAATACTTTAGTTAAGCTTGGGGGGGTGATATCTACAAGTTTTTTACACAGCTCAACTGCACTTGAATGTGTGATACCTCCAAACATAATGTGGCTCATGTGATTAATTTGATTAACCATTGCTTTGTTAATAGCAGGGTGGTTGTAACCATGAATAGCGCTCCACCACGATGCCATGCCATCTATAAGTTGCTCGCCTGTTTCGAGGTAAATTATATTGTGTTTAGCGTGGGTTACAGGGTAAACGGGAATAGGCTTTGTCATTGATGTGTATGGATGCCAAATGTGTTCACGATCAAAATTTAAATCAATTGAGTGTTTATTGTTCATATGTAAACTTTAACTGGGTGGGCTTCGTTGACAATGGTACGTGAAGTTTTAGACTAATCCAACATCACCGATATGAAAAAAATAAAGAGAGAATTATGGAACTTGCACCTGTTCGCCACAATTGGACCCATAGCGAAGTTAAAGCATTATTTGAAATGCCGTTTAACGATTTACTTTTTAAGGCGGCGTCGGTTCACCGTGCTAACTTCAACCCAAATGAAGTGCAAATTTCTACCCTGTTATCAATTAAAACTGGGGCATGCCCAGAAGATTGCAAGTATTGCCCACAGTCAGGGCACTATAAAACCGACCTAGAGCGCGAGCGACTTATTGAAGTAGAAAAAGTAGTAGAGCAAGCGCGTTTAGCTAAACAAAAAGGTGCAACACGTTTTTGTATGGGCGCTGCGTGGTCAGATCCAAAAGACAGAGACATGCCTTACATTTCGAAAATGGTAAAAGAAGTAAAAGAGCTTGGTCTTGAAACCTGCATGACGCTGGGCAAACTCACAAACGAAAAAGCACACGAACTCAGCAGTGCAGGTTTAGATTACTACAACCATAATCTAGATACATCACCTGAATACTACGAGCAAATTATATCAACCCGTACCTTTGAAGACCGATTAAACACCATAGATCATGTACGCGATGCCGGTATGAAAGTCTGTTCAGGCGGTATAGTCGGTATGGGCGAGCAAGCAGCCGACCGTTATGGGTTACTTATGCAATTGGCTAACTTGCCACAACAGCCAGAAAGTGTACCTATTAATATGCTAGTTAAAGTAAAAGGTACCCCACTTGAAAACGTTGACGAATTAGACCATTTTGAGTTTATACGCACTATTGCTACTGCACGAATAATGATGCCACACAGCTATGTACGTTTGTCGGCAGGGCGTAACGCCATGAACGAGCAAATGCAATCAATGTGTTTTTTTGCAGGTGCTAACTCTATATTTTATGGCGACAAGCTGCTTACCACCGAAAATCCAGAAGCGGATGCCGATATGAACCTAATTAAAAAGCTAGGAATGAACCCAGAAACGCGTGAAGATTACTCAGATGAAGCTGTAGCAGCGTCGCTTTCATCACAAGTTGCAGATAAAGCAACGTCTGAATTATTTTACGAAGCCTAAGTAAGCGTTACTCATGCCATTTGAATTTATTAGCACACACCTTAATGAACGGGCAGAGCAATTGCTTTTACGCAAACGCCACGTGGTACAAAGCGCCACAGCACGAACCATTATGGTAAATGATAAAACCTACCTAAATTTTGCCAGTAATGATTACTTGGGCTTTGGTGATTTAACTATTGAGAGCGAAAATATTAATACGTTAGGTAGCCATAGCTCTGCATTAGTAACAGGGTATCAATTACAGCAACAAGCGTTAGAGCAGTACTTATGCACTCAGTTAGGTTATCAAGCTGGGTTGCTTTTTAATTCTGGGTTTAGTGCTAATAGCAGTGTAATTAAAGCGTTGTTTCAGGATAAAGCAGCAGCGCAAAACAGCGCTATTTTTCAAGATAAGTTAAACCACGCTAGCTTAATAGATGGGGCACTTCATTCAAATGCGGCTTTAATACGGTTTAACCACAACGATTTAAATCACTTACGATCTCGGCTCGAAAAGTCAAAAGCACAAAATAAGTTAATTATTAGCGAAGGTGTTTTTTCGATGGATGGCGATACGGCCCCTATCAAAGACCTTCTGCTCCTTGCAAAACAACACAATGCATGGCTGATGATAGACGACGCACATGGCTTTGGCGCGTTAGGTAATACAGGGCTGGGTAGTTGCGAAACACTTATTGGCGATATTTTACCCGACATACTCGTCATCACATTTGGTAAAGCAGTTGCTAGTAGTGGCGCGTGTGTATTGGGTTCACACGCATTTATAGACTACATGCTGCAATATAACCGAGATTACACATACTCAACGGCTATGTCGCCATTATTGGCAGATAATACATTAGTTCGCTTAAAGCACATTAAAAAAGCTAACACGCAACGAGTAATGTTAAATAAAAACATTGCTACTTTTAAACACCTTGCACAACAGCACAACATAGCAGTAATGGAGTCCGATACGGCTATTCAACCTATTGTATTAGGGTGTGCAGAGCAAACATTAAAAGCGGCTAATAAACTCAAGCAACAAGGAATTTGGCTAACCGCTATTCGCCCACCTACGGTTGCGTACAATACTGCACGCTTAAGAGTGACATTAACGGCAGCGCACACCCTTGATGATATTACTTATCTAGTTAAACATTTAGCAGGGGCACTATTATGATAGCCCATGCACTTGATAGTAAGCCGGTTACAAAGCCCGCAACAGTGTGCCATTTAAAAAGGTTTAACCCAGCACTTAAAAAAGGAGCACAGGTTAACTTTTCAAAAGCGGCGGGTGATTACAATACGCATGCACATGTTCAAAAAAAAGCAGCGGATGATTTGTTCAAATTAATAACGCCTTCAGCATGTAATAAAAATAAGGTGTGTGTTGATTTAGGTGCAGGCCCACTTGTAAACACCCATCAACTTAAAAGCCTTTATGGTAATGTGCTTTCCATGGATTTAAGTTTTAATATGCTCAATAGTTGTAATAAAGGCGGTTACAAAGTATGCGCAGATATGGACAATTTACCATTACAATCAAATAGTGTAGATATTATTTTTAGTAACTTTGCGGTGCAATGGTCAGCTAACTTTAACGTGCTTTTAAAGTCACTTTATGAGGTATTAAAACCGGGTGGGCAAGCTTTTATTAGCACTGTGGTTGAAGGCTCACTAAACGAAATAAAAACAGCGTTTGCTGCGGTAGATAGCCACAGCCATATTAATACATTTAATTCGGTTGATTATATAAACCAATCGGTCCAAAGTTCTGGTTTTAATGTTACAAGCTCTAAAAGCACAATTTATACAGATAAATACTCGACACCGCTGCAAGCAATTCGCTCGATAAAAGCAATTGGCGCAACCACTCAGAATACAGGAAAAACACGCCCAGGGCTATTAACAAAATCGGCGCTTAAAACGGCGTGTGCAGCGTATCCGTTAATAAACCAAAAAGCGTGTGTTTCTTATCATGTAGTATTGTTATCATTAACTAAAGCGTAAACATCGTTTGTTACAAGGCAAAGCTATGAAAGAATTTTTTATTACTGGTACCGACACCGATGCGGGAAAAACACATGTAACCAGTTTATTGTTAAAACTGCTTGCCCAACATAAAAAAAAGGCAATAGGGTATAAACCACTAGCTGCTGGGTCTGAAATGGCGTTTGACCAACTTGTTAATGCTGATGCACTTATGCTAATGGAAAGTGCAACAGTAAGCGCAAAGTATGACGTGGTAAATCCCTTTACTTTTGCACCACCCATAGCCCCCCACATAGCCGCAGAGCAGGCGGGTGTAACTATTAATGTAAACATACTTACTGCAGCCTATAAAACGGTAAAACAGCAAGGCGCTGACTACCTGCTTACAGAAGGTGCTGGTGGTTGGGCTCTGCCTATTAATAATACCGAGTATTTATACGATTGGGTGAAAGCTGAGAAACTACCGGTTATATTAGTGGTTGGTATGAAGTTGGGCTGCTTAAATCATGCACTTTTAACCGCAGCACACATACAAAGCTTAGGTATTAACTGTATAGGTTGGATAGCCAACCAAGTTGATGAACACATGGATGAATACCAAGCAAACCTTGATAGTTTAAAGGCACGCTTACCGTTTCCTATTCTTGCTATTAGCCCGTACAGCGAACAAACACCAAAATTACAAATTTATAAAACACTTCTTGAAAATTTATCAATAAATCCATAAATAGTACTTGCGCTGTGACATAGTTTGACACAGAATAACACTATTGCAATGACATAGTGTGTCATTGCAATAGTGTTGCTTACAGCCGATCAAATTTTAGTAAATCGCTCAGCAATGAATGTTATTTTTGGAGAACGCGAATGAAACGTGTATTTTTGTTTTTATTAACTAACCTTGCGGTTATGTTGGTATTAGGTGTGGTGCTTTCAATTATAATGAGCGCGCTGGGCTTAAGCCATCGTAGCCTAGGTGGTATATTACTTATTGCGGCCGTATTTGGTTTTGGTGGGTCGTTTATTTCACTTTATATGTCTAAATGGATTGCTAAAAAATCAACGGGTGCGCAGGTTATTACTCAGCCAAGTAACCAAACCGAACAATGGCTTGTAAACACTGTGGCAGTACAAGCTAAAAAAGCAGGCATTGCAATGCCTGAAGTGGCAATTTACGACAGCCCTGAAATGAATGCCTTTGCAACAGGCCCAAGTAAAAACAATTCACTAGTTGCTGTAAGTACAGGCTTAATGCAAAGTATGACCCAAGATCAAGCCGAAGCAGTGCTAGCTCATGAGGTGTCACACATTGCTAGTGGCGATATGGTAACGCTTACGCTTATTCAAGGTGTGGTAAATACCTTTGTTATATTTGCTGCAAAAGTGTTGGCAAATATTGTAGATAATTTTCTTAATGGCGATGAAGAAGAGGGCGGAATAAGCTGGACCTACATTTTGTTCGATATGTTATTCCAAGTCCTGTTTGGTGTGTTGGCAAGTTTAGTTGTAGCGCACTACAGCAGACAGCGTGAATTTGCAGCCGACAGCGGTGCCGCTAAATTAGTTGGTGCAGATAAAATGCGTTCTGCTCTAGAAAGGTTAAAGCAAAACCATCCTTCACAATTGCAAGGTTCAATGATGGCATTTGGTATTGCGGGTGGTAAAAGCATGGCTGAGCTGTTTTCATCTCACCCGCCGCTTGACTCTCGAATAAGTGCACTGAGTAAGTAATTTTACAATAAAATACAAAAGCCAGCTTAACAGCTGGCTTTTTAGTATGTGGTAACCGTTTTATCAAGAGTTGAGATTATTTACCAAAAATAATATCGGTTATGCCATCAGGTGAGAGTATTTCTATCCAGTAGCCATCAGGGTCTTTTATAAAAGCTAAGCCTTTCATTGAACCATCGTCTGGTTTTTTTACAAACTCTACATCGTATTTTGCAAAGCGCTCACTGGCTGCGTACACATCGGGTACACTAATACCAATATGGCCAAACCCTTTTGGTTCGTCGTTACCGCTGTGGTAGCCTGTAAAACTATCGTCGTTTTCTGTGCCCCAGTTGTGAGTGAGCTCTATAAGAGCAGGGCGACCAAAGACCCATTTCGCTTTTGTCTTATCATCACCTTCTGGCTGTGTTGGCTCGTAGCCTAAAAAGTACAGCGTAAACTTCATTTCAGGAAAGTCATACTTACCTAATAGCTTCATACCTAATACATTTTGATAAAATGCCAGCGACGGTTTTGGATCTTTTATACGTAACATAGTTTGCTGCATTACATAGCCTTCAGTGGCCTGTGCAATTTGCTCTGGAGATTCGTCATACTGAGACATGCGGTGATCCTTAATGAAATGAATGAAAAATTTAAATAAATTTATAAAAGCAGACTTTGCATTATCATAATCAACAGCCGCAAAAAATAAAACCACCTAGCTAAATTAACAGCCAGTGAGTTAAGTATTTTATAAGCAAAAAATGGCATATTTAATTGTACTGTTTATTTGTACAGTGTTGGTGTTTTATCCCTTAACATTATTAAAAGTCGTTTTGGTGTATTTTAACAACGAGCGTTTTAAAGCCTACGTAATTATCTGTTTACATTAAAGTTATTTAGTGGAATTATTAAGCAACGTAATGTAATTTTTGCTGAAAACTAAAAAGGAGTTTAATAATGAAATTATTTAGAATTAAAAATGCGAGTTATATTACTAAGAAGAATATCTCATCCACTTTTATGTTATTTATAGCCTCTGTAATTCCAGTTACTTTTGTAATTCAAAGAGAGCTTTTTATTGGCTCAATGTTAATGATAATTGTCGTGGGTGTTTATTTGTCGCTATTAACTGGTAAAGGTCTGTTTAAGTCTAAAAATAAAAGCACTGGGCTTTAAATTGTAATCACATAACAATCCAATTATTCCGACCTCAATTCTCTGAGCTCGTTTCGTCGGCATATTGAGCCTTTATGTGCCAAGGGAGTATAGAGTTAGATGTCATTTATGCATGTGGGATTCGCATGGTGGAATAGTAAAAGTAAATTCCATAAACGAGTAATGTCTTTTTGTGGTTTTATCATTATATTTGTAATAATAATGGTTTCCTTAATAGGTAACTTTTCTGATAGCCGTGCATTCAAAATGGCTGTAAGTAAACTATCCACTAATCCTATTGTTCAGGCTAACTTTGGTCAATCCCCAGATTTTTCATTTGATTACGCAAATGGATTTAAAATTTCCGATAGTGGGGTTAAGGGTGAAGCAAACTTCGCTATCAAAATAATAGGTAATGAAAAATCAGGACTCGCATATGTTGCAATGTACAAATCTGCAGGTATCTGGAAAATCGAAGAACTAAACTTGCTCATGGATAACGAAGAACCAATTGTGCTAATTGGCATATAACAATCATTAGAGCAGGACAATGTTCCTCACCCGTTTTAGTGCGGTAATTATTATGGGGTCCCATGAAGATAGTTATACTTTTATTTTTTCTTTTTTCCCCTCTTGTTTTTGCAGATGATTGCTCTTTTGAATACCTACGTAATGACTTTATTACTGAAAGTGCAGAGATTGATGCAAAACACAGTTTTCAGGCTAAAGGAGTGTCTTTTATTGCTGTCGCTAATGGTTTAGTTCCTGCTCGCCCTGGGTTTGAACATATTCAAATGACAGCATGTATTATATTGAAAACTAGATGGGATGTTTTGTGGGTTGGTGCAGACAGCGGTAATTGTTCTGCACAAATTGAGCTGGAAAAACAGGCCATTGCTTATTCACGTATTTTTAACGAGGAAATGCTGGAACTCGCTAAGCATAGTAAAACCTATAATTGTGCTAATGATTTGCAAAATTTACTTTATTAGTGCGAGTACGACTTTTTATATTCTATTAGACACGCACTCTTCAAAACAATTACAGGAAAGCAAATCACGTCATTCTGTTTACAATAAATGTAAGCCAGCCAAAAAAGAGCAAATAAGTCATTTGCTTTAAGCCAAATATTAACTAATAAATAGTTACAAATTACAGTTGGTTTTATTAGCGTAACTCGTTTAATTTACTGATTAAAGATTTATGTAAGAAGGATTTTATGAGTAACTTATCTACAAGAGAAAAAGTAGCGTTTACGCTATGTAATAGTTTTGCTTTTTTGTTATTAATTAGCGGCATTCACGATTTTTGGATTATCGAATTTAAAGCACAAGATTTATTAATGAGTATTGGGGCATTCTTATTGCTACTCAGTTTAGCGTTAATACCGAAAATATTTTTCTTACCTTTTGCTGATATTTTTAAATCAAAAGAAACACCAACTATAGGTATTCCCAAAGTACAGCAATGGATTATGTTCTCAGGTGTATTGCTATGCGCATTTGGTTTTGCATTGAGGTTGTTTTTTTAATAAATGTGAAACCTAAACTTACTGTATAAGTTAAAGGCTTAGTGATTATATAAAGTTTACTGCTAGATATAATAGTATGTGCTTTAGCTTATGCTTGATTACTCGTAGTTAATTACTAAATAGAGGGTGTAGCTATAAACATATTACATGTAGATGGCGCGGCTGGTTTTAGCGTGGGTGTATTGTTATTTGCTTTATTAGAGTGGGTTTCGGTTTTATATAATCTACCTGTAAATATTGTAATTTTACTTGCCAGTGCCAATGTTATCTATGGGATTTACGCTTTAACCCTTGCTTTTTTAGTCACTAAGCCTGTTTACACAATCACTGTATTGGCAATAGCTAACGCGGTATGGGTATGTATATGCATTTTTATTGCTTTATATTATGTACAAACAGCAAGTTTAATTGGCGTTGTGTTTATTATATTAGAAGCTGTGTTTGTGTGTATTTTGGCATATTACGAATTCAAATCTAGGTTTGTATTAACAAACGCACAATTATAAGCATTGAATAGGAATGAAATGGATTTTCCAATATTAAACACCCCACGCATTGTGCTTGACCAAGTAACAGCAGCAGATTCTATGGCCCTGTTTGAGCTTTTTTCAAACCAGTCGGTTATAAAATATTACGATTTAGAAGCTATGACTGATTTAACCCAAGCGAGCAATTTAATCACGTTATTTAATGCTCGTTTTAATGAAAACTTAGGAATACGCTGGGCTATTAGGTTAAAAAAATCTAATAAACTGATTGGTACTTGTGGGTTTAACTCATGGAATGCAAAGTGCTGTTATTGGTTATGATTTACACCCTGATTATTGGGGGAAAGGGTATGTAACAGACGCAGTAAATTGTATTGTAAAAACAGCTTTTGAAGGTAAATTACTGTGTAGCATACACCGAATACAAGCCGATACTGTTTTAGGTAATGCTGCGTCTGAGGCCGTATTATTAAAAGTGGGTTTTAAAGAAGAGGGTATAAGGCGTCAAAGTGGCTATTGGAAAAACCAATTTCACGATCTTAAATGCTTTGGGTTGTTAAAAACAGAGTACATATAAATGTTTAGGGACCTAATAAAAGCTCAGTAAGGAACTCATATTAAGATTTTTTTTAAAGCTATCGTTATTGCTGCTTATTGTACATTAATACGTTAGAGACTTTGTTCGTGCTCAAAAACGAGTAGCCTTTTAAAATACAGGCAGCCAACAAACTAATTTATTTTTAAGTTAAATTTAAAGGAATACAAAGGAAATTTTTATGAAAGACATTAAACGTATTTGGTTTTGGTGTACGCTAGTTATGTGCCCTTTATTAATAATTTTAGGTGTAGCGACTTTTGCACAATTATTAGGGGAGTATGTGTATTCGCCTCAATATAGCTTTTCTTCGTTATCTAGCTTTCAAATTGTGTTTATGGCTGGTGGAATTTGTGCATTTTCTATATTTTTAACCACAATAAAAGAAGCCAAAATACGCTTTTTTACAAAATGAGTTGGTTAATATTAGAAATTGCGGATGTTAAGCAGACCCGGCAAAGTTAATTTGGTTTAATCCTCTTTTAAATACTTGGACTAAACGCCACTTATCATTGAGGTTATTATGTTTAAAATAATAATTGGATGTGCTGTTATATTTTCATTCGTTTGCATGTTACTCGCCGTTGCACCATTTACGCCTGCGATTTTAGGTTCATTTTTTATGTTGTTGTTTGCAGGGGCTATAGGGTACAAAGGCTACCTTCAATCAAGTTTGGTATTATTGTTAATCAATACGCTGGCGGTTATTGGCAGCCCAGCTATAAATATTGGTAACAACAATACATTACTGTTTTTACCGATTTTATTTTTAATATCATTTGGTGGTGCTTTTTTGGGGGTAAGAAAGTTAACTTGTAAACACGTTTTATAAATCGAGTTTTGCCCAACGATAATAGTTAAACTATAAAATGAGGTAACTCTTATTTTTCTGTTTGAAGAGTTTTTAAATAATAAATTTTCACAAACAAAGACTCAAGAGGAAGTTCGCGTAAATATATAGCCTTACACGTTCTTACTTCCTCTAAAAGCAAAGTGTTTTTTTGCTCTATGTGAATACAGCTTTTTATTAAACTAACTAAAGCGCTTCAAAAATGGCTGCTATGCCTTGCCCGCCGCCAATACACATAGTAACTAGCCCATATTTACCGTTAATGCGTTTTAGTTCGTATAAGCATTTTGTTGATAAAATAGCGCCTGTTGCACCAACTGGGTGACCTAAGGCAATGGCGCCGCCATTCGGGTTCACCTTATGTGCAGGAAAGTTTAACTCGTTTGCTACGCATAAGGCTTGCGCTGCAAAGGCCTCATTAGACTCAATTATATCAATGTCGTCGATTGTTAAGCCCGTTTTTTCAAATACTTGCTGTACAGCGGGAATAGGTCCAGTTCCCATTAATGAGGGTTCAACACCAGCACGAGAATAGCCAATAAGTCGTCCAATAGGTTGAAGCCCTTGTTCGTGGGCTTTTTGTTCAGACATAAGTACAAGCATAGCTGCGCCATCGTTTATACCTGAAGATGTAGCAGCTGTTACTGTGCCATTTTCTTTAAAGTAGGGCTTAAGTGTGGCAAGTTTGTCAGTTGATGTGTCTGCACGAACATGTTCATCTGTATCAAATATTTGGCTCCCTTTACGCGATTTAATTTCGATTGGCACTATTTGAGACTTAAAAAGACCTTTTTCAATTGCTTTAGCTGCTTTATTGTGACTTTGCGCTGCGTAATTATCTTGTTCTTCGCGGCTGATTTTATATTTTTCTGCGACATTTTCTGCGGTGATCCCCATAGGATTGTTATCCCACGGATCTTGTAATGTCGTTGTGAGCTCGTCTAACATTACGCTGTTGCCCATTTTTTGTCCCCAGCGATTACTTTGAAGTGTATAAGCCGATGTGCTCATACTTTCTGAACCACCAGCAAGGGCTGCGTCCACATCACCCAATTGAATTTGTTGCGCTGCTTGTATTATTGCCTCTAGGCCCGAGCCACATAAGCGATTAAGTGTAACTGCATGGCTGCTGATAGGTAGCCCGGCATTTAAACCGATAACACGAGATAGGTAGGCATCTTTTGGGCCATTATGTATTACCTTACCAATTACGGATGAACCTATTTGGTTTAAGGGAATATGTGCTCTTTTAATGGCTTCTTTTGCGCAAAGTGTACCAAGCTCTGCAGGGGTAAAGTTTTTAAGGGTTCCGCCAAAACTGCCAATTGCTGTTCTTACGGCACTTAATACAACAACACCGGTGTTAGATTTTGTCATTTTTTCTCTTTATTATTAATCTATTAGCGAAGTAGGGTATGCTAAAGAATTAAATTTAGCTTGTATTGGCACTTTAGCATACTAATGAGGTGGGTAAAAAAGCAAAGTTATAAATAATATATAGTGCTACCAATTTAAAGCCTACAGAAATATAGCCTTGTTTACGTGCACTTTTTATTTAATAGATTCAGGGTCTCTTTTACAGGCGATTTAAGTAAACATGAGGGCAGGTATATTATGTTTTTTAGTCAATTGGATAAGTAGGTTTAGAGATTCGCAATTTGGAATACGTTGGGCGAGTGAGTTAAACGTAAAACATCGGCCTATATGTAATATTAGCCGATGTTTATAACCTATAAAATATATACCTTGCTTGTAAGGTATTAGGCCTTAGTCTGCTTTGCGGTAAAGGCTTATTAAGCATATTGATAAAAGTAATGTTGCAACCATGCCAGAAGCGCCAGCAACGCCTGATGGAAGAAATCCATCACGGCCAAAAATAATTAATATAGCATTGGCAAGCATTGCAATTGCGCCTGCTAGTGCTGTAAGGCTACCAATGGCTTTGCCACCTTTAGCAATAAAAGATAGGCCAAATACAAGGGCTGCAAAGCCTAATAATAATTTAGCTGCGTAGTAAATCATAAATGATAAAGACACTACACCACCAATTAATGGCTGTGCGCCTTCTACTGCACCCGCTACTTTTCCAAATGTTGAAAATAAAGTTAGGCCAATACTTACTTGTATAATGTTAAGAACAGCGCTAAATGTGATTGCCGACCAGCCTAGTTGAGAATTTTTTGCTTGCAGCATAGCTGCACCTGAAAATGCAACAAGTACTGTGAACAGCACCGCTTCTAGACCCCATGCATACTGCCTTGAAAAGCTAATTCCGCCACTGTAAAGCGCTGTAAAAATAGCCTGTGTTATCGCTAACGCCAACAATAAAGATGCTGCAATTAGGGTGGTGCGTTTATTCGTAAATTCCATTAAGGACCTCTTATAATTTATATCTGACGCTTTAAATGATGCAAAAGCTTTCGAACTTGCAGGTATAAGACAGGTGAAACTATTTAATAATTTCGTTTAAAATTATAAAAATATTTTGTATCAAATTGTGGCAACTAATTTAGCAATGTTATAACTAGTTAAAGTTAGTAACATTGCAAACTGCCCTAATACTAAACTAACTAGCTAAAAGCCTAAAATGAGACCAGTCACTCAAGGCCGATATAGTTTGCGCTGTAGGTGGGGCCACATAGATTAAACATGTAATAGCTATAATCGAAGCCAATGTAATTAATTTATTATCAAATTCAGCCACTTTTAGAGCCGATCCAAATGACCGTTTTATTTCCACATTACTTAAATCTACGCTGTAAATTTCATCGAGCAATAAATGAATGAAGCCGCCGAGTAAAATAAACCCACCTGTTAACCAGGCAAAAGTTGCCGAATAAAGGGTTGATTGGTCATTAAATTGCCATGTTACTTGTGTTGTTAACAACGCGCAAAGCAGTATAAATAATAAAGAGTGGCAACTGCCTCTATGTACTGTGATACATTCAAAAATGGGCCTGACAATATATTTCATAAATCCATACACTAACAAAGGCACTACAATTAACTCGACAAAACTAATTTGAATAGTTAGCTCCGTGGTAATGTAATGCATTACTATTAATACTGTACTTAGCGCAAATAAGTTAAAAATAGTATCGAGTGATGTGGAGTTATCAGAGTCTATGTCGGGTAATAAGCCGCCAATGGAGCCTAAAAACCACAACCAAAGTGCGCCGTTTAAATCAATGTGGCCTGCAGTTAATAAAGTGGCTGAGCTTAAGCCGGTGATGATGACTGCAGTATTAAGATGAGTATTGAAATTTGCCATTGTATCTCTTGATAAAAAAATAGGTTGGCATTCTATCAATTGAAAACTTAATTGTTCAATTTACTTTAAAGGTTTGGATGGAAATATGGGTTTAGGGGGCTGATTTATCACTTTTTACTAGTGTGGTTATTTGTGGTCAATGAGGTAAGTTGTAATTATTTTTATAAAAATCAATAATAAGCGTAGCTATAGTAGCTGAATTCACTAAATAAAAGGTCACTTTTGATGAATCAAAATAGATATAAAGCATCGTTTCCTGCGCCTAACATTGGTAATAACTATTTTGTTTCATCAACTTGGAGCAGTTATGGTTTCTGGGCTTTATTAGCAATGACTCCGCTTGCTCATTACATGATGTACTACAGCGAAGACGGTTTAGCGCATGGGGAAGATTTAAACACTTTAGGGTATGTAATATTTGGCGCTATTGTCTTGTTTGTTTTAAATATTGCAGCCCAATCTATATCTTGGTTAGGCAGGCTTTTGGCAGTGATGTGCTTTAGCATTAGCCTGTTCTTTATATTATTGCTTATCTACCTTAGCGTATATAGCCACTTTCCAATCGCTTATTTAGGTGCTATTTCGTATTTTGGTTTAGCGGCGTATTTTTATAATAAAGATTATTTAAAAGCCACAAAAAAGTTATAGCATTTACTATATAGATGCTCATTCACGCTATCTAATTTTTATATCGTCGTAAAAGGCGACTTTTCCTCGGCCTGTTTCTTTTACGTGATAAAGGGTTTTATCACCGTTGTGCATTAATTCATGAAGTTCAGTGCCATCAGTAGGGGCTATTGCAATACCTATGCTTGCACCCACTGCGCATGTTCTAGTGTTTGAAATACTAACTTGTTGTTGTAGCTCATCAATCAGAGCTATGGCTTGGTTCTGTGTTGCGGTTTTATCGTAAGTATTAATTTGCTGCGCAATAATGAATTCGTCACCGCCTAGGCGGATACATATGTCAGTATTGTCATTAAATCGCTTTTTAAAGCGGTTTGCTATCTCTATTAATACTTTATCACCGGCTTCGTGACCATAGGTATCGTTAATGGGTTTAAATTTGTCTAAATCAATCATCATAAGCACAAGATGTTGGCCGTGTTTAGCGCATTCGCGCAGTGCTTTTTTTAGGCGCTTTTCGCCGGCACGGCGATTAAATAGGTCAGTGAGTGGATCGTGATCGGCTTCAAATTGGGTTTGAAATTCACGTTCTGCTCGTTCGGTCACGTCATGTAAAATTACTTCTACTAATTGTTCTTGCTGGGGACTCCGGTTGTTTTGTCTTTGGTCTGTTAACCTTACAAATAAGCAGTGAAACCAAACCGTTTTGTAGCCTATTTTACACTCAACATCTAATGTTGTTTGAGGTGGATTTATATCACTTCGAATATCTAACAGTAGACTTTGTAATTTTTCAACGTTATTTAATAATTCAGGGAAGTGCAAGGTTGATAACTTTTCTTCACCGGGTAGGGTAAAGTAATGTTTAAACGCAGGGTTAAAGGTAGTGATAGTATTTTTATCATCCAGTAAACAAATGCCAGCACTGGCTTGTTCAAATATAAGTCTAAATTTTGCTTCCAGTTCTTGTGTTTTTTTTCGTAGGGTTTGTTCATTGCTAATAGTTAAATGCAACTCATGCATTAAAGCATTTATATTTTGTGTTAATCGACTTATTTCATCTCGTTTACCCTGTTTAAAGCTTAACATTTTAAGGGTTTCAGGTTTAGATGGATTAATTTTAGCAAAGCTATCAGTAAGGTTTTGAATAGGTTTCGTAAGCCACCTTTGTACAACAAGCGACACAAAAAAAGCAATGACGATAGATTGTATTAGCATTAATATGAATTCTTTTTTTAGTGCGGCTTGTGCTTGTTGCTGTATAAATTTATCGTCGGGGTATATTGATAAAACGCCTATAAAAGTGTCATCTAGAAAAGGGTGAACAAGCTTAACTAATACTGCTTCTTTTTGTTTATTAGTAGTTCCATTTGCAATAAATAACTCCATTTCTCCTTTTGTGTTTGATTTACCCTCTATGCTTGCGCCTTGCACAATATCGTTACTTAGCAAGCCGTTAATAATTTCTTGGCTTAATTCCTGATCGTTTAAATAAGCAGCTATAGTCGCTGCTTTTTCAACTGTATGGGCTAACTGCTGAACCAGTAGATAGTTGGTGTTTTTCTTTTCTTTAAGGTCTGAGTAATACGACAGCATTGACGACACTATTGATACAACAATAGCAACTAAGGCAATAGATAAAGCGACTCGTAAGTAGAGTTTTTGGCTAATAATTTTAATCAAACGTGTATACCACTTTTACTGTATCTGTAACGTGCGACAAGGGGATATAGCCAATTGCATATTGCGATGATGCAATTGTTTTTAATGCATCTTCCAATGAGGCTGATGGTGTGGGGGGCTTTCCTCTGCCCGAAAATAATAACCTGGCCCAATACGCATTTATTTGCTGCTCATCTTTATTGACCAATTTTAAGTAAAAATCGTTTTTGAATGCTGATTTCGCGGGCAGATCGAGTGGCTTTGATATTTCACCATCAGGGAAAGTTGAATATCGGCCCATATAAATATCTATTACTTCCCGTTTCGATAAGGCATTAATAGGATTGTTTTTGTTTACCACTACAACAAATTCAGTAGACTCGGCATACATGCTAACAACTAGCAGAAACATGGAAAGTATTAAATTAAAGCAAAGGTTACGAGCGATTATCATAACTAAAAAACCATGCTAGCATTTAAGCTGAGTACATGTACTTTGTGACCTTTATCGACATCTGCAGGATTACTTAAGCTCCATAATCCCGCCCCAACTGGTTTTATATCAAAGCGATCTAGTTGAGCTTTTATAGCTAACCGTTCTGACAGTTGCCATTTTACACCTACGTTTATCGAATGCTGATGTACATAGGGAATCTTAATTGAAGCTTGAGCAGCTAGAGCCAGTTGTCGTATTGGTTTTGATATTTGTTCGGGTGTACCGGGTGAAAAAACAGGGTCAATTACTTTAATTACATTGTGGCGGTTTTTTGCTGCAGAAAAGCTAGTGTAAAATATTGCATTGTTTACTCGGTAACCTGCGCTAATGTAACTGTTGAGTACTGATGGTGCAATTATCCAATCTGACTCTGAAATACCCATTTCAGATTGAATAAGCCAATTATCATAATCGTAAGTAAGCCCAAATGCAGCGTACTTTATACTATTTCCTTCGGTATTAAATTTGTTCGATATTGTTTGTGCTTGTGGCCATATACTTTGCGGTACTGAATCTAGTGAAGATATAAACTCATCCAATGCAGTTAGTTTGTAATCGCCAAAACCGGACCTTGATAACGAAAAGCGCATTGTCCATGCATCTAAAGAGTATGTTGCACTGAGGGTTGTTAAGTTATCAAAATCAATAAAAAAATCGTCATTATAAGCGTGTATTTTTGCTGTAGAGCCACCATAAGCGAGTTTTAAGCGTAAGAAGCCATCGTTAATGGCTTTACTGTATTCAACGTCTATTCCATCAAAATTACCTGCAATGTTTGCAAACGAGTAATACGAATGAGGCGGGCGCACCCACAAGTAAGCGTATCCAACGTAAGGGTACTCAGAGAGTAAGTAAAGGTCGCTGTTTAACCTACCTGCGCGGATGGCCCAGTTACGTGATGGTCGGTAACGTACAAATGCAAGTTCTAAAAAATTATCAAAGCTTTTGAATGCATGATCTTGTATCACTATTTGAACTACAGAATCCCAGTTATTTAACAAAGATATATTTGCCTGGCCACCTAAAATTGAATCACGCGTAGCTGAAAAACCAGACTTGTTTACATTTGAATAATTAGATGCAAAGCCAATATCTGAGTCGTCAGTGTAACTAAGGGCAAAAGATGCAAATCCGCTAAATTGAACATCAATGTCATTTGCATAGCTTTTATCAGTTGCAGATATTGCCATTAATACGATGATAATGAAGCCTATGATCCGCATGTTATCCGGTATTTATTTAATTAAACATAATAAAAAGATAGCACAATATCTTAAATTACCAACTCGCCAGAATGCTAGGGTTGACGGACTGTGATCACGCTTTTAGTGCCATATTATTTTACACGCTCAGCTGCTTGAAATATTGATTAAAAATACAATGTTATATTGTTGCAATTAAGTATTGTTATAGTATAACATCCTGCACATTGAATTTTTCTTTAATAGAGTGTGAATGTGACAACACCTACTGCAATTAATCAAACATCACAAATAGAACCTCAACGAGCTGAAAATACCAGCAATTTTTTATTAAATGGTACTCATAAAAATAAAGGTGAAGCCATTATTGAAGTGGACTCGCTAAGTTTTAGTATTAAAAATAACGCCATTTTAAAAAACTTAAATTTTACTGTGGGCTCAGGCGAAATTTATGCACTACTTGGCGGTAACGGTGCGGGTAAGTCAACCACGTTAAAAACGTTACTGGGTTTTAATAAACCAACGCAAGGCTGGGTAAAAGTAGCGGGTAAAGAGGTGAGTAAAGCACTTGACTTTGTTCGCGGCAAAACGGCGTATTTACCCGAGTCTGCAACGTTATACCCGCATTTGACCGCCCGCGAAAACGTAAAATACTTTTTATCACTTGCTGATATTAATAAAACAGATGAGCAAATTAATGCCGCATTTAACCGTGTAGCGCTGCAACAAGCTGCATGGGAGCGTCCTATGCAAACGTATTCTAAAGGCATGAGGCAAAAAACCGCGATTGCACTGGCTATTTTACGTGAAGCACCGATATTTTTACTTGATGAACCTACATCGGGCCTTGACCCTGTTGCCATAGATGAGTTTAACCAGCTAGTGCGCGAGCTTGCATTAACCGGCGCTACTATTTTAATGGTTACGCATGATGTATACGGCGCCTGCCAAGTAGCTAACCGTATTGGGTTACTAAGAGCCGGCGAGATGGTGGGCGAATTTGACGCGCCAGAAAACGGCCGCATTGACACCGAACAAGTGCACGCAGCCTTTGCGCAAAGAGGCGCGTAATGAGTATAAATAACTTTTCAAAGGTGGTTATAGTTGCCAAAGATGAATGGCGCTATTGGCTTCGCTCAAAACTAGCAATGACCGTTTTAGCCATTGGCTTATTGCTTACGCTTTCATCGGTTGTGGTGACCGCAATTACTATGCTTGAACTTAGCCATGATCGCCATGAACTTCAATCAAATGCCGAGCAAAGTTTTGTTGATCAACCCGATCGTCACCCACACAGAATGGTGCACTATGGGCACTATGCCTTTAGAACGCCTTCACCACTGAGCACCCTCGACCCAGGTATTGACGCATACACAGGTAACTCAATATTTTTAGAAGGACATAGGCAAAACAGTGCAATGTTCGCCGATCAACGCCAAGGTACAGCGCTTACTAAATTAGGTAGCTTAACGCCTGCATTTATAGTGCAAACATTAGCGCCGTTACTGCTTATATTAATTGGCTACAGCTCTATTAGTCGTGAGCGTGAATCGCAAACGCTGTCGTACTTATTAGCGCAAGGCACGTCGGGTATTACGCTTATTACCGGTAAAGGTTTAGCACTGCTTTCGGTAGTGGGCTTAGTTATTGCGCCACTGGCTATATCGGCTTTGTTTACGGTATCTGCGGGTGAAAGCTTATTAGCAGTTGCCAGTTTTGTTGTAGGTTACGCTTTATATTTAACTGTGTGGGTATTACTGATTTTACTCGCATCGAGCGTGTTTAGTAAAAACAGTGGTAGTTTTACGGCGCTTGCGTTTGTATGGATTTTACTGTGTATTGTTATGCCGCGCGTAGCAAGTACTTCGGCCTCAACGGCTGTGCCATCTGCCGGTAAAATAGAAACCGATTTTGCTGTTAAAGCCGAGCTTAGAAAACTAGGCGATGGCCATAACACGAACGACCCTGCATTTAAGCAATTTAAACAATCACTCCTTAAAAAGTACAACGTAAATAGCATTGATGAGCTGCCGGTAAACTTTAGAGGTTTAGTAGCCAGTGAATCAGAGGCTAAACAAGCCAACGTACTAAACCAATTTGCTGAGCTACGTATGCAAAGTGAACTTAAGCAAACTCAGGTATCGCGTTATTTTGGTTGGGTATCGCCTATGGTGGCTATTCGCTCGCTTTCTATGATTGTGGTGGGTACAAGTATAGAAACGCATCATCGTTTTTTACGTGAAACCGAACAGCTGCGTTTTGATTTTGTGCAAGGGCTTAACAAAATTCATATTGAAGAGCTTGATTACAAAGATGACATGAACCGAAACGCCAATGCTGCAGCCACTAAAAAAGCACGTGTAAGCGCTCAAAACTGGCAAATACTTCAAGACTTTAATTTTAATGTGGACAGTGCAGATGTTCGAGCACAAAGAAGTGTACCTGCGTTTTTACAGTTATTACTGTGGATTGTAGTACTTGTCGGCGGTATTAAATTTTTAGGAAAACGTTTGTTATGAGCTATTTAATTACACAACTTATGCGTGAATGGGGCTTTTTACTTCGCCAAAAATACGTAGTGGTATTACTACTGTGTAGCCTTGTTTTATCGGGTTTTGCAATTTACAGCGGGTTAAGCGAAATAAGCACACAGCAGCAAACAATAGAGCGCTTAAAAGTAGCAGATCAAAGCGACCGTGCCATAGTACATAAAAAGCAAAGCGATGCAGGCATGTTGGCGTATTACAGCTTTCATTTAACGTACTCGCAGCCATCTAACCTGGCATTTGCTGCTTTAGGTGAGCGCGATATATTCCCGTGGAAACACCGCATTAATTTATTAGCGCTTGAGGGGCAAATTTACGAAAGCGATGCACAAAATGCTGAGCTGGCTCAAGCCGGTAAAATAGATTTTGTGTTTGTAATTAGTGCGCTAGCGCCAATGGTTATTATTTTGCTGTTTCATGATTTATTTGCAAGCGAGCGTACCAGCGGTAGGCACGATTTATTAGTCACTACAGCTAAGTCTTACTTTGCTTTGTGGGGCGCTCGTATAACCGTAAGGTTTGTAGCAATAATAGTGTGTTTAATGCTGCCATTTTTTGTAGGCGGATTTATAGCTGGGGCAAGCGCGTATGAAGTGGCGTATGTATCGCTGTTGTGTATTGTCTACCTTGCATTTTGGACTGCACTAAGCGTGTGGTGGGGTAAAAATGCAACCAGTGCGCCGCGTGTTGCCTCAAGCTTAATTGGTTTGTGGGTGTTGTTTGCTTTTATTATTCCTATTTTAGGCGACCTTGCTATAAACAAGTCAGTGCATTCGCCTAAAGGTGGCGACATTATGCTTACTCAACGCGAGGCCGTAAATGATGCGTGGGATTTACCAAAATCTGCCACTATGCAGCCTTTTATTATAGAGTACCCAGCGCTTGCACCATATATTGATATGAAAAGCGAATTTGAATGGAAGTGGTATTACGCATTTCAACAAATGGGCGATTTAAAAGCGGCAGAGCTTTCAGAGGCCTATCGCGACGCAGCCGCTAAAAAATACGAGTTAGCCGGTTTTGTATCTTGGGTTTCGCCACCGCTGTTATTGCAGCGCAGCTTAACCCGTACAGCCAATACCGATTCAATTGCCGCGTATGCTTATGAGCAGCAAATTAGAGATTATCATCAACAATTACGCGAGTTTTATTACCCGTGGTTATTTTACAAAGGCGACCCAACTAAAGCAGCCCTTGAAAACATGCCACTCTTTGAAAACACCACGCAAAGCAGCAACTAAAAATACAACGCTAAACGTACCTGTTTAGCGCGATTAAAATTACTACACAACTATAAAATACTTACATTACTCACAAGGTTCACAATGAAAACCAATTCAAAAGGGCTTAAGCTCACCTATTTAAGTACTTGCTTAGTAGGCTTATTTAGCAGCCTCGTTATGGCCGCTGAGCAAAACCAGCAAAGTAAAAGCGTAAAGGATGACGCAATTGAAAAAGTAACCGTTGTTGCATCTCGCCAGGCTTATCAAGGTAACTTTAGCCCTTTAGAAACACCTCAGTCAGAGCTTAAAATTGATTTAGAAGCCCTTGAAAACGCAGGCGCAGTAAGCCTTGACCAAGCGCTTGATTTATCAGCCTCGGTTGCGCGCCAAAACAACTTTGGTGGGCTGTGGAATAGCTTTTCGTTACGTGGCTTTGTAGGTGACGAAAACCTGCCAAGTAATTACTTAGTAAATGGCTTTAATGCAGGACGTGGTTTTGGTGGCTCACGTGATTTGTCGGGTATTGAGTCGGTAGAGGTTTTAAAAGGTCCGCGCGCGGCTTTATTTGGCCGTGGTGAACCAGGTGGCACCGTAAACTTAGTTACTAAACGCCCAACGTTTGACACCGCAGGCGAAATTAAGCTCTCTGTAGGTAGTTTTGATACTTACCGCGCCGATGTTGATTACACCACGGCGCTTAGCGACGACGTAGCAATTAGACTGGTTGGTTTTTACGAAGACGCCGAAAGCTTTAGAGATACCATAGAAACCACTAAACAAGGCTTTAGCCCGTCAATAGTGTGGAATATGAATAATAACAGCCAACTAATATACGAGCTTGAATATAGCGACCAAGAGGTACCGTTTGATAGAGGTGTATTAGCGATAGATGGCGAGCTTGGCCTTATACCTGAAAGCCGCTTTTTAGGTGAGCCGGGCGATGGCCCAATTGAAGCCGATGTATTGGGGCACCAGTTAGAGTATATTCATGACTTTGATGATAACTGGAGCATTTTATTTGGTGCAAACTACCGCGATACTTCTTTAGAGGGCTTTGCAACCGAAACCGGTTTTGGTGGTGTAGTAGGTGGCGAAGTAAATCGCTTTAGACGCTATCGGGATTACGATTCTACTTATCAAGTACTAAGAGCTGAAGTGAGCGGTAACGTTAACGTAGCAGGCTTTGAAAATCGTTTAATAATAGGTATAGATGCCGATAAATTTGAAAATGATCAATTTGCACTGCGTGTACGTGGCGATCAATACATTAATGTATTTAACCCTGTTTACGGCGCGTATGAATTACCAACGCCAACATCAAATACTGACCGCGTAGAAATTCAAGAATCGGTAGGGGTATTCATTCAAGACCAAATAAGCCTAACCGATAAGTTAGATATACGTATTGGTGCACGTTTTGATGATTACGAGCAGCGCTTAAATAACCGCCTAGCTAACACTAACACTAAACAAACTGAGTCACGCGTGAGCCCGCAGTTTGGTGTGATTTATGAAGCAAGCGATTATGTATCTGTTTATGGTGCTTACGGTGAGAACTTCCGTCCGCTTTCGGGGGCCGATGCTAATGGCAATGGTTTTGAACCAAACCAATCTAGCTCTGCAGAGGTGGGTGTTAATTTTACATTAAACGATGGCGCATTATTTGGTACTGTTGCTGTGTTTAAAGTACAGCAAGACAACATGCTAGTAGTAGACGATGCAACAGCGTTTACTTACGCAGCCATTGGGGAAGCACAAAGTAAAGGCATAGAAATAGACCTAACGGGCGAGCTTACCGATACGCTTGAAGTTTGGGCGTCGTATGCGTACGTTGATGCAACAATCGAAAACTCATTTTTTGATGCTAACTTTGGTTACACAGTAGAAGCGGGTGCATCACTATTAAACGTGCCTGAGCAACAGCTTAGTTTACAGTTAATGCAATCTACAGTGCTCTACGGTAAAGCCATTAAGTTTGGTGGTGGTTTATTACATGTGGGCAAGCGTAACGGCTTTTTTGGTACCGACTTTGAGTTACCAAGTTACACAACAGCTCGGTTTTTTGTAAATTACGATGTGACAGACGAAATTGGCATTGCGGCTGAGGTAAATAACCTGTTTGATGAAACGTATTACACAAACTCGTTTGCCGATGCATGGGTACAACCTGGTACACCAAGAAACGTTAAGTTTTCTGCATCATATAAATTTTAAATTTACGTAAGTCATACAATGAAAAGGCTGCTTTTGTTAGCAGCCTTATATACAGTTAGTTTCTCTTTCAATAGTATTAAATACTAAAAGGGTACATAACCGTCAGGTATTGATTGTGGCGTTGTCCAACGCTCTTTTGCATCTATATGATTACGTTGTGTACCATGGGCTGGTAAGCGGCCTCGGTCACCAAATAACCACATTACAAAATTTGTTCTATCACCTGTTAGGATAGGTTTAGCAGCATGAGCAACATTGCCTCTGTGTATCATCGCACAACCCGGCTTAAAACTGAGCTGAGTGACTTTACCTGTTTGTTGGTCATAAAAGTCGAGTTCTGATCCTGTAAATTTTTCTTCAGGTAAATTTAAATTAATATTTAACGTGACCGCTGACGCATCGGTATGTGGGCGAATAGACGCATCTGTGTTGGGATCGTAGTAAATAGAAAACCCAAATGTTTGCGTGTCATAACCCATAATCTCAGGGAACAATAAGCGAGAAATGGGTCTCATATAATTGTTTAAGATCTCATTGTAAAATGCCTGAAAATTTGGCGCTGCTAAATAACCACTTGAACGCTTATCAAGCATTACGCCACGTCTGTTTAATACAATTCCGTATGGTGGGCGCATAGGGATACCAGAGCTCCACACTTGCTCAAGGTAACCGCGTAAATCAGATAGACGCTCTGGGTCAAAAAATTGAAACTCGTACACATCTGTTGCTACTTCTTTAAGAAGCGATTTTACCAAATGTTCTTTAGTAGGATCTTGCCAAGCTTTAGTAATCGCTTCGCGTAAGTTTTTATCAAGCAAAGAATCATCGAGTGTAAAAGCTGATTGATTAAGTTCGCTTAGTTCCCATTCACTCCAAGCATTTGTTATTAATTCGTTATTGTTTGACCAAAACTGTTGAACTGAATGCTCACGGTTTAACATAGCTTGACGTGTTGGTAAATCAAGTGCTCTGGCTAGTTGTAATTGATTAGTTTTCATATTGTGTCACTCCAGTTATTGAATACAGGTTTAACAATCTAGGAGTCTATTTTATTGGTGTAATTAAAATTAATAAATATCACTTTATAGTAAACAGTATATATAAAAAATTAATAATAGAGGAGCGTTAGCTTGAAAGGCTACACAAAATGCAGCCTGATTTAACAGCAGCTATTAATGGGTGACTCTGTCGCCCCATATATCTTCAAGACGGCTGTCGCGACCACATCGCCAACGATATGTGTTGTAGCGAAAAGGATTATTTTTATAATAATCCTGATGGTAGCTTTCTTTTCCTTTAATGGGATAAAAGGTGGAGGCGTTTAGTATAGGCGTTACTACTGTTTGATTAGGAAACTCATTCACAACGGCCTGTTTGGTTTGTTCAGCTATTTTACGTTCTTGCTCGTTAGCTACAAAAATTGCGCTTAAATAGCTAGGGCCTTTATCACAAAATTGGCCTTTTGCATCAAAGGGATCAATATTCACCCAATAGTGATCAAGTATGCCTTTGTAGCTGACTACTTGCGGGTCGTAAGTAATTTGTACTGCCTCGTAATGGCCTTTGTGGTTACCACTGTAGGTTGGATTTTTAATCTTACCGCCTGTGAAGCCTGATATTACATCTTTTACACCTTCAAGCTTTTCAAAGTCGCTTTCCATACACCAAAAACACCCACCGGCTAAAACCGCTTTTTCGGTTTTTGCAGCATGAGTAAAAGTGCTAAACAAAATTGCGGCAGATGTTAATGCAAGCGTAAGTGATTTTTTCATATAATAATCTACCTCTAGTATGAGTTTAAATACATATTCTTTATAGCTAGACCTGCTAACTGTTATTACTATTTCATTGCTTTAGCAGGCTAGGTGCAAAGTAATGTACGTAATACTTTGTAATTAAAGCCACATTTTGAATAAGTAACCCACATAACACTATGTTGTATTTTTAAAGCGTGTTTATTAAAGTGGAAACATTGATGAATAAATTAGCAGGTGTTAAATGAACCAGTTAACCGAAAAATCGATAAACTGCCCGTATTGCGGCGAAAGCATTGATGTATTACTTGATGCAGCTGACATTGATGAACAATATATAGAAGACTGCCAAGTATGCTGTAAACCAATTACATTTGTCGTTTTTGAACATGATGATGATTTGAACGTAAACGTTTACGATGAAGACGATACATTTTAAATTGGCGCAAATTATAAAAAAGGCTGCATAACTGCAGCCTTTTTTAATGATGGAGCGTTAGCTATTTTGTTCTCGAGCTAGCTGGTTAGGGAGTAGCTCTTCAATAATTTCACGTGCTGGTAATGTGTAACGTGTGCCATCAAACATGACTGAGGTAAACTCATTTATATTAGTAATGCCGGTTAGGGTCCAACCTTCACCACGTTTAGGGCAGTAAACTGTTGTTGTTGGTTGTATCACTTTAAAGTCGTCACTCATGCTTGGCTGCTCTCAATTTAATGCTTGTTTATACGTTATGGTAAGTTAATAATACGCGTTCATAAAGTGCTATTTAATTTTGTATTACAACATGTATAAAAATTTGGCTACACCTCGTGTCACGCTTCAGTTAATATCCCATAAAGATGCTGCCAGTATGCATGCTATTTTAAATAATCCTCTTGTTAGCCAGTTTAATGACTACACAACACCCCTTAGCAAAAGTGATATTAAACAATTAATACAAAATGATATTAGCGGCTATTATGAGGGAGAAGTTATACGCTTTACGATTACTCAGAATACCCTCAATAAAGTAATTGGTAGTTGTGGTTTGTATAAAATTAATAAAGAAGCAAGAACCGCATTTTTGGGTTTTGAATTAGATCCTGAATTTTGGCAACAGGGCTACATGAAAGAAACGCTGCAAACTTTAATCCCAAAACTTGTTATGCATTACGAGTTAATTACGCTTTACGCAGAGGTTAACAAAGCTAATACAGCTTCGTGCAAGTTGCTTGAGGGACTAGGGTTTACTAATAACGAAAATATTTGGTTTTGTAGTCTTAAAAATAATTAGTAAAAAGAGAGATACATGTCGTTAAAAATTAATAAAAACTATCTAATTAACCTCGTATTAGCTGTCATTACGTTAAGCTTACTTATTTTAGGCGGCCGCTACTACAATCATTATGTATCGGCTTATACAGACATTAAACTTGATTCAAAAATTTTAAATGAATCGCGTAAGGTATTTATTAGGCTACCCGTTAACTACGATACCAATAAAGTTTATTCGTTAATAATAAAAACCGACGGTAACTTTAACCTAGATACGTGGAATGAAACATTAGCGTCATTCTCAAACAAAGGACAGGCCGAGCAAGCTATATTGGTATCAATCCCTAACTTGTTTTTTACGGCTACTCGAAATCGTGATTTGGTACCTCCTTATGCTCGCCAAGACGTTAATACCCAAGCGCCTGCAACAAACAATATAGAACCCAACGGAGAAGCAGATAAGTTTTTACAGTTTATAGAGTTAGAATTATTACCTTATTTGACTAATCGATTTAAATTAAACAATAACCGTATTTTAAGTGGGTTTTCTGCTGGTGGCAGTTTTGTGTTATATACACTTCATACTAAACCGGATCTGTTTAATGGCTATTTTGCGTTTAGTCCTGCCGCCTGGTATGACGATATGACGGTAGTAAACAAAGTTGACTCGTTTTTACAGGCGTCGAATAAAAGGTTTAAAAAGCCAACGTATTTGTTTTTATCGGTAGGAGAGGAAGAGCATCCGCTTATGTTGGAGGCGTATAGTAATTTAGAGCAAGCATTAAAGGCCAGCCCTAACGAGCACTTAAAGTGGGAATCTGTTATTAATCCCAATGCGGAACATAACGATAATCCAAGACTAAGTGTTGCAGATGCGTTAGGTGGATATCAAAAGTTTTTAAATAAAAGGCCTTAATATGTTGCTAAACCAAACGTTGTCAACAACCTACAAAATATATATACAGGTTTGCTTTAAGTAACTTTATGAAAACCCCATAAAGAACACATCATACAATATATGATAATAACTAATCTTAGCAAGTGATTATATATTAGAAATAATAAGCAAGAGTGAGGTTAGGGCACAGCGCCCTAAGTCACTAGAGCGCAAAAGGGTAACTGCTTTCTACAATTGATATCTAAATCCAAATGCGATGCCGTCATCTTCTGACTGCTCCATTTGTGCTTGCTGATCTTTATCATTGCTTTCAAAGTCACTAAAATCTTTACGTGCTTCTATATACGCAATTGTGTCTTCGTCAATTAAATAATGAAGACCAATAACAGCAAATTGACGTTTAAATACATCGTTCGGATCGGTATTAAAGTTTGGCTGAATAACGTAATCATTGCCTGCATCAAATACGTTGTAGGCAATAAAAGGGCGAAAATCGTTATCAAAGCGGTACGATGCAAATGTTTCTATACCTATTGCGTCTTTAATTAAGCGACCCAGATTATCGGTGTCATGATTTTTGTTTTTATTAATATTAGCTGCAAAATAAAGACCTTTTTGATCTACGCGACCCCACATAATGCCTGCACCATATATTAGGTCTTCAACATTTTGTGTGGTGCCATCACCGTAAGTCAAATCAAACTCGCCTCGGTTTACACCAGCTGTAAGCGTTATCATGTCAGTAGGGGTATAAGTAACCGAAGCACCAAATGTGTAGTTAAATTCTACTTGTTGGGCAGCTGTATCGCCTGCATTCCAAAGCGTTTCGCATTCTTGTTCTGTAATGTCACTAACGTCACAGGTATAAAACTCGCTGTTTTTGAGCTGTGCTTGCAGTGTAAAACTTAAGTCATTGTAGCTATTACGATATTGAATAAGTTTATCGCCTCGGCCCGTACCGTTTACTGCGCCATCGTCCTTGTTATAGGTATAAACACCCGCTGCATTACCATCCCATACAAAGCTGTTATTTGTACTATAAACAACGTCGTACCATGCACCCCATTGCTTACCAATTGTAATTTGCCCGTATTTATCATGCGAGAGGCCGGCATAGCCTAAACGGTTATATAAAAATTCATCCTGGATTGATTCAAAGCGATTGTTGTAAATAATATCGCTACTACCTACAGGGTTTACACCCCATTCAACTAGTCCTAAGGCTTTCCAGCCTTGCTTAAGTTTTCGATCAATTTTAAAATTTATACGTGATGTACCGTTCACGACTTCAGTTTGGTTTTGCGTATTTATTACTCTTACGTCTATAAAACCACCCACACTCATTGAATTGCGCTCGTCCGTGTATATGTTTACTTCAGAGAATACTGAAGGGCTAACTATTATTGCTACTAGCATTGATGTTAGTTTCAATTTCATTGTGTGTTTCCTTGTTTGCGATGTGGTTAATCATAAGTGCAGGGCACACTAGCAAACACCTTTGTTTGTCAAAAGTGAAAAAACATCATCGAAATTTTTACATAATAGGTAGACATTCACGCTGAGTTAATTGTGTTTTTAAGTTGTTATGAATGTGTATTTTTATAGTAAATACACAAGTGGTTTGAAAATTTACAACCTTAAAAACATTTAATTATTGTGATGATTTTTCAAGTTAGCTATTAATTATGTTTCTAGTATAAAAACTCTAATTCTTATGTTTTTCAATTAAATAGCATAACCTTACTTAATTTTTAAAAATTTATATGAGCATGGCTATTTAGCCTTAAATTTAATATTAACAATGAGGTAAATACCAAAATAAAATAAGAAATCTATACTCTTAATCATTAAGTTTTGGTGCTTGGTAAGTTTGATTTGTGATAGAAAAATAGGCCATTTTGGTTTAAACTGCGCGCAATTTAAATACATCCTGTCTCCCTTGGAGGGTAGCGCTATTATTAGTACAGCTAACATCACCATGCAATTTGGTGCTAAACCGTTATTTGAAAATATCTCAGCAAAATTTGGCGAAGGAAACCGTTACGGTTTAATTGGTGCAAATGGTTGTGGTAAATCAACATTTATGAAAATACTCAGTGGTGAACTAGAGCCATCTTCGGGTAACGTAAGCACTGATCCAAATGAGCGTGTTGCTAAACTAAATCAAGACCAGTTTGCTTACGAAGAATACTCTGTAATTGATACTGTGATCATGGGTCACAAAGAGTTATGGGCTATTAAACAAGAACGTGATCGTATTTATTCTTTACCTGAAATGAGTGAAGAAGACGGTATGAAAGTAGCCGATCTTGAAACTGAATTTGCTGAAATGGATGGTTACTCAGCCGAGTCTAAAGCGGGTGAGCTTTTATTAGGTGTTGGTATTGCTACTGAGCAGCACTATGGTCCTATGTCAGAAATTGCACCGGGTTTTAAACTTCGAGTGTTACTTGCACAGGTTCTGTTTTCTGACCCTGATATTATGCTACTTGATGAGCCTACCAATAACTTGGACATATACACTATCAAGTGGTTAGAAGATGTATTGAATCAACGCGATTGTACTATGATCATCATTTCGCATGACCGTCACTTCTTAAACTCTGTTTGTACACACATGGCCGACATAGATTACGGTGAGCTACGCATTTATCCTGGTAACTACGACGAATACATGTTTGCTGCAACGCAAGCTCGTGAACGCCTATTAAGTGAAAATGCCAAGAAGAAAAGTCAAATTGCCGAACTCCAGCAGTTTGTATCACGCTTCTCGGCTAATGCTTCAAAAGCTAAGCAAGCCACATCGCGTGCCAAGCGTATCGACAAAATTCAGTTAGACGAAGTAAAAGCATCATCTCGTCAAACACCGTTTATTCGTTTTGACCAAGAAAAACAGCTGTTCCGTAACGCGCTAGAAATGACAAGTATTAGCCAAGGCTTTGAAGACAATACTTTATTCTCAGGCCTTGAAGGTTTAGTAGAAGTTGGCGAGCGTATTGCCATAATTGGTGAAAACGGCGTAGGTAAAACAACGTTACTTAACACGTTAGCAGGTAAACTTACACCACAGGCAGGTGAATTTAAGTGGTCTGAAAACGCTAACATTGGCTACTATGCGCAAGACCACGCTGACGAATTCGAAAAAGACATGAATTTGTTTGAGTGGATGGAGCAATGGCAGCAAGAAGGCGACGACGAGCAAGTTGTTCGCAGCTTTTTAGGTCGTATGTTGTTCTCACAGAACGATATTAAAAAGTCGGTAAAAGTAATATCAGGTGGTGAGCAGGGCCGTATGTTGTTTGGCAAAATTATGATGCATAAACCAAACATACTTTTAATGGATGAGCCAACCAACCACATGGATATGGAATCGATTGAAGCACTAAACTTAGCGCTTGAAGCATACGAAGGCACTTTACTTTTTGTATCGCATGACCGCCAGTTTGTCTCTTCTGTTGCAACCCGTATATGGGAAATAAAAGACGGTAAAATAATCGACTTTAGAGGTAATTACTCTGAGTACCTAGCAAGTAAAGAAGCGTAATTGCGTTGTAATTTTAGATTTACAAAAGGCCATGTTTAACATGGCTTTTTTTGTTTTTGTTGCGTGTTAATTATTTATAAAAAATTAGCCTTTAATCTTCATTTAATACCATTCGAACCTCGCAAATTAAACGTGTTTGGGTATAATACCCGCCTAAAACCGGACATAAGTCCGCTATTTTAAAATACATTACTGAGGAGTATTTATGACTGTTGGCATTATTATGGGTTCTAAGTCAGATTGGCCAACCATGGAACACGCTGCACTGATGCTAGAGCAGTTTGGTATTAAGTACGAAACCAAAGTTGTATCTGCACACCGCACTCCTCAATTACTTGCTGATTATGCAAGCTCTGCTGCAGAACGTGGAATTAAAGTTATTATTGCCGGCGCAGGTGGCGCAGCCCATTTACCGGGTATGGCAGCGGCTTTTACATCTGTTCCTGTTTTAGGCGTTCCTGTGAAATCAAAGGCATTAAATGGTGTTGATTCTCTATTGTCAATTTGCCAAATGCCAAAAGGGGTAGCAGTAGGTACCTTAGCAATTGGTGAACCAGGCGCTGCAAACGCAGGCTTATTAGCCGCACAAATTTTAGGGTGCCATAACCCCGACATTTTTGAAAAAATCGAAGCGTTTCGTAAAAATCAAACAGACACAATATTAGCCAACCCAAACCCTGCAGAGTAACAATGAATATTTTAATTTTAGGTGCAGGACAACTTGCACGTATGATGAGCCTTGCAGGCGCACCGCTTAATTTGAATGTAGTTGCCTACGATGTGGGAACTAAACAAATTAAGCACCCGCTAACGGGTGAGATTTACACAACTACACTTGAACAAGCAATTAGAGACGCTGATGCAATCACGGCAGAATTTGAGCACATTCCTGATGATGTATTAACGCTATGCTGCAACAGTAATAAGTTTTATCCGGGTAAAGCTGCAATTAAAACGGGTGGCGATAGAGCACTAGAAAAAGCGTTACTTAACAAAACCGGTGTTGAATGCGCGCCTTATCAGTTAATTACAGAAAAAGTACATTTGGAGTTGGCCGCTAAAAACCTGGGTAAGCCACTTGTTATAAAAACCTGCCAAGCAGGATACGATGGTAAAGGGCAGTGGCGTTTAAAATCTGATGATCAAATTGATGAAATTTGGTCTGAAATGGCTGAGTTTATAGCATCGGGAACACTAGATGCGCCGCATACTATTATTGCTGAAAAAATGATCCCGTTTGACCGAGAAGTGTCGATTATTGGTGCACGAGATAAGCACGGTAATGTTGCAATTTACCCATTAACAGAAAACGAACACACCAATGGTGTGTTAACACTTTCGGTTGCGGGTAAAAATAACCAAAATGTTGAAGCTCAAGCAAACGATGCATTTACAAAAATTGCAAACGAACTTAACTATGTAGGTGTATTGGCCATAGAGTTTTTTGATGTAATGGGCACACTATTAGTTAATGAAATTGCACCGCGTGTACATAACTCAGGTCATTGGACTCAGCAAGGTTGCCATTGTTCGCAATTTGAAAATCATATGCGTGCCGTTGCAGGTTTACCACTTGGTAATACTGAGCTTAAACATATTACAGCCATGATCAATGTACTAGGACAAGCAAGCATCCCTGCTGAGGTTCTTACATTACCTGATGTGACAAGTCATTGGTACGGTAAAACGGCTAAGCCAGGTCGTAAAATGGGTCATATAAATGTATCGGCTCATAATATGAATGATCTGTCAGATAAGTTAAGCCAATTAACTGATTATTTACCAGAACACGATTACCCGGGAATTTTAAAAACGGCAGAAAAGCTTATTCTAGGTTAGGATTGGTTTTTTTTATGGCTAAAGCTATATGGTCCAGTAGGTTATGATTAGGGAAGCCTTATTACTGTTTTGCTTATGGATGTTATTTAGGGATTGAGCAGGTCTTAGAAGCAGTTACTGTCCGACTAGTTCAAAACTTAGCGAATACAAACAATGAAATAATAAAAGCCGAGTAAACTCGGCTTTTTTTTGCCTGAAAAAACAAAAACAGGTTACATTATTAAATAATCAAAATTACTTTTTTATAAGTAGGATAATTAAATGAAATTTGATCTAACGTTTGGTGCGTTGCTAACAGCTGCTTCATTGAGTCTCAATGCGTACGCAACCGATACAATTCGTGTTGCAACGTTTAATGTAAGTATGGATGCCACAAATTACACTGCCAAAGGCGAGCCTATTAAAAGTGATGCCTTAGTCAAAGCGCTTACCTCAAACACACAACAGATTAAAAATATTGCAGAAATTATTCAGCGCGTTCGCCCTGATATTATTTTACTTAACGAGTTTGACTTTGTTCCTAAAGAAAAAGGTATTGATTACTTTAAAACGCATTACTTAACCGTAAGCCAAAACGAGCAAAACGCCATAGACTATCCTTATACTTATATAGCCCCCGTCAATACAGGCCTTGCGACAGAGTTTGACCTAGATAACGATGGTAAAAAAAGTAAAGTAATGGGTGATGCCCAAGGCTTTGGCTTTTTTGAAGGGCATTATGGTATGGCCATATTATCGAAATACCCAATCGATTTTGACAAAATCAGAACGCTTCAAACCTTTAAATACAAAGATATGCCCAATGCAAAAATGCCGTTAATGCCAAAAACAGGCGAGAATTGGTATAACGCTAAAGAGTGGCAAGCGCTTAGGTTAAGTTCTAAATCGTTTTGGGATGTCCCCGTTGTTATTGACAATAAAGCAGTGCATGTATTGGCGTCTCACCCTACGCCTCCCGTGTTTGACGGCGAAGAAGATAGAAATGGTAAACGTAATCATGACGAAATTAGATTAATTGCCGACTACGTAGCCAATGCAGAGTACCTATATGATGATAATGGCAACAAAGGTGGGCTAGATGCTCAGTCGCGTTTTGTTATTTTAGGGGATTTAAACGCAGCAGCAGAAGGTGATAAAGCGCGTTTAGAAACAACAGATCAATTGCTAAAAAATCCATTAATTAATGCACAGTTTGTACCTAAAAGTGCAGGCGCTAAACAGCAATATGAACTTGCCTATGCACAACACTTTACTGCCAATTGGCAAGCACGAGTAGACTATGTATTGCCATCAACTTACGGTTTAGATATTAAAGAAGGCGGGGTATTTTGGCCTGTTGAATCAAACGAACAGTATCGCTTAATTAAAGATAGAAGTGCATCAAGCGATCATCGCCTAGTATGGTTAGATTTAGTGATTAAATAATTAAGGCTTAAGTAAACTGAGCTTTACCCTGTTAAATGGCTATTTATCTTAAAAAATTGCATTAACTTTAGTGCTTCTGCTTAAATAGCCGTTAATTATAATAACGGTATAGAAGCACTATGATTTTTAATTTTTCTTCATCTAAAACGTTAGTAGCATTAGCTGTTGCCTCAAGCGTAATGCTTGCGGGTTGTAGTGCAACTGCAAACACAGCCTCTACAAATAATGCTTTGGAAAAAAACAAAGTTGAAGCGGTGGTTAGTACACCTGCCGATGTTGGTTCAGAAAAAATAACTTTAAAACAAGCAATGGCCGATCCTGATTGGATAGGCAACCAACCACAAAATGCCTTTTGGGCTGCTGATTCAGCAACAATTATTTATGCTCAAAAGCAACAAGGTAGCACATTACGTGACTTATTTAGCCAGTCTGTAACGTCGCAAACCGCAGAACAAATAGCATTAAATAAACTACATACACTGGGTGCTAGAAACGCGGTTTATTCAAACGACAAGGCTCTGCAAGCCTACGTTTTTAAAGGCAATGTGTTTGTAAAAAATATTAAAACTAACACACTGCGCCAAATAACCCATAGCACAGCTAACGAATCTAATCCGCAGTTTTTAAACGATGGTACATTGGCTTATCGCCAAGGTAATATGTTTTTTAAAGTTGATTTAGTAACGGGGTTAACACAAGAAATTGCTAACCTAAAACTTGCTGATAAACCAAAAGGAATTAGCGAGCCAAGTTCGTACATTGCAAAAGAGCAGCATAAGCTCATTGAATACATAGCCCTTGAGCACAAAAATAAAAAAGACCAACACGCACGTAACGCGCAAATAAACGAACTAAATACCTCTGTAGCAAATACAAGTTACTATTTAGGCAAAGGTAATAAAGTTGATAACGTAGAACTTTCACCCAATGGAGATGCGTTACTAGTTGTCGTAAAAAAACAATCAAGTTGGCGAAGTGACACCGATATAATGCCACATTATGTGACTGACGACGCCACCATAGCACCTAAAAAAGTGCGCCGTCGTATAGCTGATGCAAAAGAAGAAACATCGCAAGTTATCTACATTAATTTAAATGATAAAACACAAAACACACTAGCGTTTGATTCGCTGCCAGGTTTTGATCAAGATGTATTAGCAAGTGTAAAACAAGAAAATTATGCACGATTAGGTAAAACCTACGAATCAAAAAACTCACCACGCGCTATTAACTTGATCACAAATTGGGGATTAGGACAAAGCCCAATAGTTTGGAATAACGATGGTTCGCAAGTTGCTATTATGCTTGAAGCGTGGGACAACAAAGATCGCTGGATTGCGACCGTAGATTTTGAAAACAATAAACTGGTGTCGCAGCATCGTTTACATGACGACGCATGGATCGCTTATGCATTTAATAATTTTGGCTGGTTGAATAACGAAAACACGCTTTATTACCTTTCAGAAGAGTCCGGGTACAGCCAGCTTTATAAAAAAACATTAAACGGTAACGCCGTTGCGTTAACTCAGGGTGAGTTTGAGGTATCAAACCCAACAGTTACAAGCGATGATTCTGCTATTTATTACAAAGCTAATGTTGAACACCCTGGTCTATACGAAATTTTCCGTGTAAATCCACAAACAGCTAAAAGTGAAAAAATTACTGATCTAAATGGCATGACCGACTACACGTTAAGTCCAGATGAAGAAAAATTACTGCTTGTTCATTCAAAAATTACTATGCCTAGCGAGCTATATATTGCGGATGCTAAAGCAAATGCAACGCCAACACGTTTAACTAATACAGTATCAAGCGCTTTTTTAGCTAAAAAATTAACTGCACCGAAAATAGTTGCAGTGCCGTCTAGCCATACTGATGCGCCAATATATGCCAAGGTATACTACCCAGCTGATTACGTAGAAGGCGAAGGTGGTAAAACTCGTAAAGCGGTTATTTTTAATCACGGTGCAGGTTACTTACAAAACTCACATATGGGTTGGTCTGTATACTTTAGAGAGTTTATGTTTCATTCATTATTGGCTGATGAAGGTTACGTGGTAATGGATATGGACTACCGTGCATCTAAAGGGTATGGCCGCGACTGGCGTACAGCTATTTATCGTCAAATGGGCACACCAGAAACGCAAGATTTAGCTGATGGTGTTAAATGGATGGCTGAAAATGCTAACGTAGACACGCAAGCGGTAGGGACCTACGGCGGTTCTTATGGTGGTTTTATGACCTTTATGGCATTATTTACTGCACCAGAATTGTTTCAATCAGGTGCAGCACTTCGCCCGGTAACTGATTGGGCACACTACAATACTGCTTATACTGGCAATATTTTAAATCACCCAGATGTAGATCCCATTGCATACGAGCGTAGCTCACCAATTTACTTTGCAGAAGGTTTAAATAAACCACTGTTGATCAATGCACCAATGGTAGACGATAACGTATTTTTTCAAGACTCAGTACGCTTAGTTCAGCGTTTAATTGAGCTTGAAAAAGAAAACTTTGAAACGGCTATCTTCCCAGTTGAACCACATGGTTTTGTGCAACCGTCAAGTTGGTTAGATGAATACCGCCGTATTTATAAACTATTCAAAGACACTCTTTAAATAAACAATGTAAAACGCCACTTTGGTTAAAGTGGCGTTTTTATTTAACCTTCGGCCCTATTTTTATAATATTTAATAACAAGCTCGATGCCTAACAATGATCCACCAATAGCGCCAATTAAATGAGCATCTATTGCAACGGTCGAATTAATAAGCTCGCCAATATCAGCACTTGGACCACTCAATTGCTCATATGCTATTTTTACCCACACACCGATGAATAATAAATACCCCGATTTAAGCCCTTGTGTAATATCTTTTACTGCGCCCCAAATAATAACACCGTGTAACAGCGCGCTTAAACCTGTATAGATATGTATGTCTGGGCAATAAAAATACACGCCTAAACCACACCAAAGCGCTAAAGTGATTGTATTTATAAAGTACCGGGTAGGGGTAGTATACTCACCATGTAATAACCAAATTAAAAAAATCCCGCTTATATTTAACCCCAAATGAGCCCAATTTGCGTGTACAAATTGGCTAGTAAAAATACGCCAAAGCTCACCTTTGTTAACTAATGTTCGGTTAAATTCTAGTAAATTATTTAAATCAAATGCAGCAAAAATAGTGCTAAAAAGTATCAATAATAAAGGTGGTAAAATATAACGAGGCTGTATAGGTAAATTAAGCATTTTATTGTATTTTTTTAGTATTAATTTTTGCATATTGTGCCCGTTTAACTTTAAGATGCCAATTACCTATTGTAATTAAGTGTTTTTAGTATTTTTTATGCATTTTAAACTTAACTCATTATTTGCTATCGGCTTAGGTGTGCTGTCTTTGCCGGTGCTGTCAAAAGAACCCACAAAAGTAGAAGTTCGCGAACCAGAAGCTACCACATCAATTAGTTCTAAGCAGATTGTTGTAGGTGACAAATACATGGTTGCCGCGGCAAATCCGTATGCATCTCAAGCGGGACAGCAAATATTAGCAAAAGGCGGCAGTGCAGTTGATGCAGCAATAGCCACTCAACTTGTTTTAACACTTGTTGAGCCTCAGTCATCGGGTATTGGTGGCGGTACATTTATGATGTACTACAACAAAGAAAATAATAAGTTAACCAGCTTTGATGGAAGAGAAACGGCCCCTAAAAATGCGAATGAAAATTTATTTTTAAATAAGCATGGCAAAGCTGTCAAATGGATTGAAGCCGTTGTAGGCGGTCGTTCTGTAGGCGTACCCGGTGTTCTACATGCCTTTGCAAATGCTCATAAGCACTATGGTTTATTACCTTGGGAACAGCTATTTAAACCGGCTATTGAACTTGCTGAACAAGGGTTTGTTGTATCGCCTCGATTACATGGTTTGTTAGCTCGCCAGCTAAATCCAGGTGTTATGAGTATGCCAGTTATAAATGAATACTTTTACCCAAATGGTAAACTCATTGAGGCCGGTACTGTTAAAAAAAACCAGCCGCTTGCTGATTTATACAAAGCCATTGCTAATGAAGGCATTGATGCGTTTTATAAAGGTGAAAACGCAAAAAAAATGGTAAGTTCGGTACAAAATTCAAAAATTGCACCCGGTAAATTATCTCAGCAAGACCTTGCACAATACAAAAGCAAAGAACGCGATGCTGTTTGTATAAAATACCGTGTTTATAACGTATGTTCTATGGCACCACCAAGTAGTGGCGGTGTGGCTGTTTTACAAATACTAGGGTTACTAGAGCATACAAATATTTCTGCCTTAAAGCCTAACAGCGAACAAGCAATTCACTACTTCAGCCAAGCGTCGCGTATTGCCTTTGCCGATAGAAATGTATACATGGGTGACCCAGATTTTACTGAGGTACCAACTCAAGCGCTATTAAACAAAAGCTACATTAAATCACGCGCAACACTCATAACCGAAAAAGATCAGCATGCAGTTGCCGGCGACCCCGTTAACTACTTAAGTTATGCACAAGATGATTCGTATGAACTCCCTTCAACATCGCATGTCTCTATTGTTGATAGCTTTGGTAATGCAGTATCAATGACCAGCTCAATAGAAATGGCATTTGGTTCTACAGTTATGGTTAATGGTTATATTTTAAATAATCAGTTAACCGATTTCTCACTTTCTCCTCGTAAAAACGGTAAGTTAGTTGCTAATCGTGTAGAGCCAGGAAAACGCCCGCGCAGTTCTATGTCACCGGTTATGGTTTTTAATGAAGATGGTAGCTTACGTTTAGTTGTAGGGTCTCCTGGTGGTAGCCGCATTATTGACTACGTCGCTCAAGTAGTTGTTGGCGTTTTAGACTGGAATCTATCGGTGCAAGAAGCTATTAACTTGCCGCGTACTACTAATCGTAATGATTACACCAGCCTTGAAAAAGGCACCGTTATTGAATCACTTGCACCAGCACTCACTTCACGTGGTCATAAAGTGCGTGTGTTAGACCTAAATTCAGGTTTACATGGCGTTGAAGTGAAAAATAATAAGCTGTATGGCGCAGCCGATCCGCGCCGTGAAGGTGTTGCGTTGTCTGATTTAACTAACAATAACGCCACTTTCAAATTTTAAATTATGTATAATACAAACACGACCTATGTGCGTGTTTGTATTCTCAATGGTCTGACAAGTACTATGTTCATTGCATTTAAATTCTGAGCATTGATAATGACAGATCATAACTTAAGACTCCATTAAAGCCTGGAAATATGACAACAAATACTGATCCTAATTACTTATATATTCATCACTCTGGCCCTGGCCTTATTGAAACGCCATTACTAAACAAGGGCAGTGCGTTTAGTAAAAAAGAGCGCGAAAATTTTAACCTTGCAGGTTTACTTCCTCCACGCTTTGAAACCATCGAAGAGCAAGTTGAACGTTGTTATCAACAATACTCAAGTTTTACCGACAATTTAAATAAGCACATTTATTTACGTGCCATTCAAGATAACAACGAAACGCTTTACTACCGCTTAGTGCGCGATCATCTTGAAGAAATGATGCCGATTATTTACACCCCTACAGTGGGTGATGCCTGTGAAAAGTTTTCGGATATTTACCGCAGCGCACGTGGCTTGTTTATTTCGTACGAAGACCGTTACCAAATTGACGACATTTTACGTAATGCCACAAAGGGTAAAGTAAAAGTCATTGTTGTGACCGACGGTGAACGTATATTAGGACTAGGCGACCAAGGTATTGGCGGCATGGGTATTCCTATTGGTAAATTGTCATTGTACACCGCGTGTGGTGGCATAAGCCCAGCATATACATTGCCAGTTATGCTTGACGTAGGGACAAACAACGAAAAGCTTTTAAATGATCCTATGTATATGGGCGCGCGCCATAAACGTATAGCCCAAGACGAGTACGATGAGTTTTTAGATCTATTTATTAAAGCGGTCAAACGCCGTTGGCCAAATGTATTGCTTCAATTTGAAGACTTTGCACAACCTAATGCTATGCCGCTTCTTAAGCGCTACCGTGAAGAAATTTGTAGCTTTAACGATGACATTCAAGGCACTGCATCAGTAACAGTTGGCTCTTTATTAGCTGCGTGTCGTGTTAAAGGCTCAACTCTTAGCCAACAAAAAGTTGTATTTGTTGGTGCAGGCTCTGCGGGGTGTGGTATTGCTGAGCAAATTATTAGCCAAATGGTATTTGAAGGTATCTCTGAAGAGCAAGCTCGTAGCCAAGTATTTATGGTTGACCGTTTTGGTCTGTTAACTAATGGCATGGAAGGGCTACGCGACTTCCAACAAGCTTTAGCGCAACCAACAGACGCGCTAAATGATTGGACTTACAGTGGTGAATACGCGTCATTGTTAGATGTAATGCATTGTGCAAAACCAGACATACTTATTGGTGTATCGGGTCAGCCAGGTTTGTTTACAGAGCAAGTTATTCGTGCAATGCATTCAACGTGTGAACAACCTATAATTTTCCCGTTAAGTAACCCGTCTAAACAGGTAGAAGCACACCCAGAAGACGTCATTAAATGGACTGATGGCAAAGCATTAGTTGCAACAGGTAGCCCGTTTGATCCCGTTGAATATAATGGTGAAACTTTCCCAATTCCACAGTGTAACAACAGTTATATTTTCCCTGGTATTGGTTTAGGTGTTATTGCAGCTAAGGCTACACGCATTACAGATGCCATGCTTAGCGTGTCGAGTGAAATGCTTGCTGAGTCTTCACCGCGAGCAAACAGCGGTAAAGGCAGTTTATTACCAGCATTAACAGAAATTGAAACGCTTAGTAAACGCATTGCATTTGCTATTGCTAAAAAAGCGATAGAAGAGGGGGTTGCATTGGAAATTTCTGACGATGCTCTGTGGGCAGCCATTGATAAAAATTATTGGTTACCAAAATACCGTAACTACAAACGTTGCAGCGTTTAAGTGGTATAAGTAATTTTATGTAACCCTGCGTTACAACACATAACAAAAAACAGGCGCTTGCCTGTTTTTTTATGCTTGTTCATTTATTGTTAACCCATTAGGCTCTTAAATAGAGCTAATGCAAATCCGCGATCATACTTAATTAAACAAATTAGTATAAAACAAAAAGGATTCTATGATGAACACACTAAAACTTTTTCTCGGCAGCGCCATAGCATTAAGCACACTTAGTTTGAATGCCTTTGCCAGCTCAACACCTGATTCACCACACATATATGTGAAAGGGCAAGCGACACTTACCACCATGCCAGATTATGCACAAATGAGTGTGGGTATCACTGAAGTAAATAAAGACCTAATAGCTGCAAAAAACAAAGCCGATATCACTATGGCAAAAGCCATCAAATTAGTAAAAACGTTAGGCGTTAAAGACACTGACATTAATGCAGGGCAAATTAATATACACCGTAATACCCAATACAACCGCCAAACTGGACAGCAAGAATTTATAGGTTTCAAAATTACTCGAACACTAACGGTCAAACTTACTGATATAAGTAAATACCCTACGTTATTACAAAGTTTGGTTAATAACGGCATAAACCAAATTAACAATACCCAATTTTTAGCTAGCAACTATAACGAGCTTCATAAAAAAGCTCAAAAAATGGCAATACAAGATGCTAAAAAAGCGGCTAAAGAATTAAGCGACGACTTTGATGTTTCGTTAAAAGGATTATATAGCGCGTCGTTGAGCCCACTTAATGTTCAAACTCAGCCCTATATGCGTGCAAAAGAAATGGTAATGGCGGATAGTGCACCCGGTAATTATGTACCGGATGCGTATCACAGTGGAGAAATTAAGGTAACAGCATCTAGTTACGCTATTTATTACATTGAGTAGGAATTATTTTGGTGGTGCTCAAAACGTGCCACCAATTGACTACCTTGTTGCTCATTGATGCGTGTTATGGAATTTAGCATATTACAAATTTCGCGCCTGTCGTACTCGTTAGTCACATTCATGTTTATGTCATCAACAATAGCGAATAAATAATTAAATAAGCTTTCGCGTGCTTTTTCATTATCGTGCGCCACAAATAAAATATTTTTAAATGCTTCTAATACATTTGTCATTACATAGGCGTCACCTTTTGCATAATGACGAAGCGGCGAAAAGTTATCATGCAGTAACTCATCAAAACTGGTTTCATGTAAATATAAAAGCGGTTTTTTTTCACTGTGCTTAAACGAATAATTTATATCGTTAAGAGATAGGCGCTCAATCAGTAAAATACTCAGCATATCAATTGATTTAACAGCGGTACCTGGATCGTTAATGCCAGGGCTCATAGCTTTTACTGCTATTTCAGATATTTGTGTTAAACCATAGCGGTAGTGGTCGCTAATGTATTCTTCTATATAAAAAATAAAGCAATCTAATATTTTTTCTAAGAGCTCTTCATCGTGGGTTATATCGACATTACATTTTAAAAATGGATAACCTTTTACTGTAAAATATCCTTGGTTAACAGAAATATATAAGTTTATATCGTGCTCTTTTAAAATTGCACACAGTTTATCTGTTTGCACACCCTTATAATAACCCTCTGTTTTACTGCTTATGGAGTGCCATGTTGAAAAATCTGGAAACTCACTAACAGGGGCCTCTTTTTGTCTTTTAATGATCGCTTTAATTTCTTTTTTAGTCTGGCTAAACAAACCATTGAGGACATTATCGACTTGGATAGCGCGTGAAATAGAATGAATAAAAAATACAAATAACCCTAATGAAATCAAGCCAAAAATTAAAGCAAATAAAACACCTATAGACGGAATTGCAGTGCTGCCGCCTTCTAACTTATTAATATTTATAAGCATGATAATAGAGTAAATGATACTGCCTAAGTAAAAGCCGAGCACCATTTGATGAGACTTCCTAGTAATTAAACCAGGCACAACGCGAGGCGATAGACTCGCACTAGCAGAGTTTAAAACCACCATAACCATAGAAAAACTAAATACAGTTAATGAGATAATACTACCTGCTAGCGTACTTAAAATTGTTCGCGCATTTTCTGCGCTATCAACCAAAACCACTGAGATAAAAGACTTCAACTGCTCAACAGGGGCTAAATATTCAACCGACATTGTAATGATGGCAAAAAACAAAAAACCAACAGAAAGCACAGAAGGGTAAAAGCCAATGCTGTTTATCATTTCACGATAACTATCGGCCACTTTGCGAGGAACAAACATATAATCCCTATGATTGCGTATAAAATATGGCTATCACCTTATCATAGTTGAACTTTAAACTTGTGATAAAGCCGTTAATTTATATGTTATTATCTGCACAGCTTAACACTGCCCATACTTAATGCGTTTAAAAAAACTAATAGGAACACACTGTGATTATTTCAACATATGCTGCATTACTCGCTTTTTTTTATATTTATTTAAGCTTTAATGTCATAAAAGTTCGCAGAGCAGAGCAAATATCATTAGGTGATAACGGTAATTCAGTTTTACAACGTGCAATTAGAGCACATGCAAACTTTATGGAATATGTACCTTTTGCCGTTATTTTATTATTTTTAGCTGAATACCAAGGTCTAGCCAGTCATTATTGTCACCTTTTAGGCGCATCTTTGTTAATTGGTCGATTTTTTCATAACCTAGGTATAGTAGAAAAAAACTTAAAGTATCGTCAAATAGGGACTGTAGCTACTTTTCTGGTTATGATAATAAGCGCGTTTGTTTTATTACTCACTCGTAATAGCTAATTAAAGTACAGTACATGACTAAAATATTTGTAATAGGCTTACCGAGAACTGGCACAACTAGTGTGTGCCACGCACTACTAGAATTAGGATTATCCACTGCACACACAGCATACACAAAAGCTAGTTTTGACAATGCACAAGCTATTGCCGACACCCCCATATTTACTGATTATAAAATGCTTGATAAGCATTACCCAGGGTCTAAGTTTATATATTTGGAAAGAGAAATTGATGTTTGGTTGCCATCCATTAGGCAATTACTCACACGTATGCATACTAATTTAACACGTACAGATGGCGGTTTTAATATTCATATAAAACGGTGTTACTTAGATGTTTTTTCTAATTTATCTCTCGAAAACATTAGTGATGATAGTTACTTAGCAGACTGTTACAAGCGTCACCTAAATGCTGCACAGTATTATTTTGAAAAAAAACAAGCTGACTTTTTATCGATTGATATTGCAAAGGCGGGGAGTTATCAAAAAGTATGTGATTTTTTGAACATACAAAGTGATAAAACTGATTTTGATAAAATGAATATGGGCGGAAAAGTCACCGCATGGAACGATATTAAACACCCGTTAAAAATAGAGTCGACAGCAAAAGGGCGCATAGATAAACATTTACCTTACACCTCTCAACTGTAATTATCTAAATTAAGCCTTAAGAGCATTGCTTTACTAAAACCTATTGCGAGATTTTTATTTTCAAATACGTTAAAATTCCCGCATTATTTTTTAAGTAGTATTTATTATGTTTGAATTAAAATACCAAACGCCATTTGAATGGACCGAGGCTGTACTTGCCGACTTTAACACCTTTTTGCAAGATCATGCGGCTGCTGAAAAAAAAGCATCAGGCATGGCTATTTCAATGCTTTCGCATTACCCAGACAAGCGTAAACTTGTAAAAGCAATGACCGATTTAGCCCTTGAAGAGCTTATTCATTTTAAACAAGTACTTAAGCTATTAACTGAACGCGACACAACACTGGGTGATGACCAAAAAGATCCGTACATAAAGCAAATTCGTGCTTTATTTAGACACGGACGTGATGGCTTTTTAATGGATAGGTTATTAGTTGGCGGTGTAATTGAAGCTCGTGGGCACGAACGTTTTTCATTAGTTGCGCAAGCATTACCTGAAGGTAAAGAAAAAGAGTTTTATGTAGCCATTGCTAAATCAGAAGAAAAGCACAAAAACTTATTTGTAGAGCTAGCCTACGAATACTTTGACAAAGAAGAAGTAGACGTGCGTTTAGAAGAGTTATTAGTTGCTGAGGCTGAAATTTGTAAAAGCATTCCATTTACAGCGGCACTTCATTAATAATATTTTATTAAATTATAAAACGCAGGCATTTGCCTGCGTTTTTTTATGCCTAGGATTTATTTAAAATGCATAAATAACTATTGGTAGGGTGCTTATTACCTTTTTATTAACCGATTAACTAGAACGAATAAATTAACAATTAAACACAATACTTAAGTGCTAAATATACATGTATGCAATTAACTTATTGAATATATGAATAAAGTTAAATATATCTGTAACATAAACTTGTTAGGTTTTTATCCTCATTTATACAGGATAAAACAACAATGAAATCATTTATAAACATATCACTTACCTTAACAAGCTTACTACTAGCTTCAACTGCCAATGCTGCCAATTGCTTAGAAGGTTGTCCAACAGGATTAAACAACGGTAAAACAATTGAACGTAGTATTTATACTTTAAAAAATAACCGTTACACAAAATTTGCAGACTGGGTAGCATACCAAGTAACGCCCAATACAATGAGCGGACCATCAAGATCAAGAAGTTGGAAATCAGACCCTGATTTATATTCCCATTATACGCTTGAGCCGAGTGATTATACCGATGCATATGCAACAATTAATACTGACCGAGGGCATCAGGTTCCATTGGCATCTTTTAGTAATACAGCTGATTGGCGTTTAACAAATTTGCTTTCTAATATTACACCACAATCTTCAGCATTAAACCAAGGGCCATGGGTTAGGCTTGAAACAGCGGTAAGAAATCATGTTGATGATGGAAATAACTTATATGTAGTTACTGGTCCAATGTACGAATATTACTTTGCAGATTTACCACGAGCAAATGAAAACCATACTATACCAAGTGGTTATTTTAAAATTGTAATGAAGCAATCTGGTAACACCATTAAAGCATCAGCATTTATTATGCAGCAAAGTGCTGGCCGCAGAGATAATTTTTGTAATACCCAAGTAAGTATTGATGAAGTTGAAAGTAGAACTGGCATTAATGTTTTACCTAATTTAACGAGTAATCAGGCACAAACTATAGAATCATCCGTATTTGGTTTAGCAAGTGAATTAGGCTGTAATTAAAATATCTACATGATTAGCGGTATAAATTTATGCGGCTAATCATGATTTAAAATAAATAATAGTGAAATAGAGCATTTTATACGTTAAATAGATAAGCACTTTACCTTACTAAGTAATTAAAACACCACATTTAACATAATATAAATTATAGGTAGTTGAATGTTATTTGATAAGAGCGCATAAATGCACTCTTATTATGTCCAATACTAGACGGTATCGGACATTAGGTCGTTTTGTTCGCTATAAAAATTTTGTAATACACAATGCAATTTTCAAATAACTCAATCAATGCTGAGTAAACGTTCTGCGGTATATTCGTTAGTGATTAAACCACTAATCATATTTGATCTTACTGCGCCTAGTATAGCCAACACTTTTTCTTCACCTGCAGCTATTGCATAAATTTGTTTGTTTTCATTTGTTACTAATGGCGTACTCGCAACGCGTTGGTTTACAGTGCAATCTAGCAATTTACCATTTTTATCGTAAACCCAGCTGATCATTTCGCCAACGGCGCCTAAGTCTTGAAGCTCTTTTAATTCATCAGCGTCAACAAAACCATCTATGTGTAATGGTGACTTTTCACCTAAACTACCAATGCCAACAAAAGTTACGTCTGCATTTTTAGCAAGCTTCAGGTTCGCAGTTATATTATGTTGTGCATGAAGTTGGTTTTTTTCTTCAATACTGCGCGGTAAAACTGGCAATGGCATCGGATAATGTTTTGCATTAGTGTGTTCAGCCATTCTAACTACAACATCGTAAGGCGAAGCCGAACCATCTAACGCCATGTTACCTAACATAGCCACTATTTTATGTTGTGGGCAATCAAGTATTGGTAGTTCATCAACAATAGCACGCAAAACTCTCCCTGTTCCCATTGCTAATACTTTTGGCGTTTCTGATTTCAAATGGCGCTGTATCTCAGCGGCACCAGCTTGTGCAAGTCCAACTGTAGATGATGGTTCAGAAGGATCGCTTGGTACCACTTCACATGATGCTAAACCAAATCGGCTTTTTAATTTTTCTGCTAAATCCATACATTTGGCAATGGGGTGATCGAGTCTTACTTTTATTAGGCCTTGGCTAACTGATAAAGCAACCATTCGCTGCGCTGACTGACGAGATACATTAAGCTTTTTCGCTATTTCGTCTTGAGTTTGGCCGGCGACATAATATAACCACCCCGCTCTTGCTGCATCATCAAGTTTTCTTATTTCTGTGTTCGATAATTTTGCCACTTAAACCTCTGTAATTAAGGAGTAACTTGTGTTTGATATTATTAATGGCTTCAAACTTATGCTTTAAGGCAAATATATCATTTATTTATATAATGCCGAAGCCAATAATGAGCTAATAACCAATACCTTAAAGTTAATTATGACTAAATAAGGTATTGGCTCTATTGCTTTCAAACTTAGTTGCTAGCTTTAATCGTTACCCCGTTTTTATCAAACCTGTGTACCTTATTTTCTTGCGCAGTTAAAAATACAGAGTCACCGTATTGGAGCGAGCAATCACCGTCAGCTTTTACGGTCACTGTGCTGCCATTTGTAAGTGTTACATGTAAAAAACTCTCAGACCCTAAGTGCTCAATTACCCCTACTTTACCTGACCACGTGCCTGTATCTTGCGATATTATAAAGTGCTCTGGACGAACACCTAAGCTTGACGCTCCATTAGTGTCACCATTTGGTACATCAATAAAGTTCATTTTTGGTGAACCAATAAAACCGGCAACAAATTTATTTACTGGGTGTTGATAAAGTTCCAATGGCGTACCTACTTGCTCGATAATACCGCCATTAAATACGGCAATTCTGTCGGCCATTGTCATTGCTTCAACTTGGTCGTGAGTTACATAGATCATTGTAGTGGCTAAACTTTTATGCAGCTCTGAAATTTCAAGACGCATATTTACACGCAATGAAGCATCTAAATTTGATAGTGGCTCATCGAATAAAAACGCAGAGGGTTGTCTAACAATTGCGCGCCCTATTGCTACTCGTTGACGTTGACCACCTGATAGCTGTCCTGGTTTTCGATCTAGATAATCAGTTAAATTAAGAATTTTAGCGGCGTTAGCGATTTTAGTTTCTATTTCTGCAGCGCTTACTTTAGCGCGCTTAAGTGGAAAAGCAATGTTATTGCGAACGCTCATATGTGGGTACAACGCGTAAGATTGGAACACCATTGCTAAGCCTCTTTTAGCAGGTGGTGTATGTGTTGCATCTTGCCCGTCTATTTCAATATTTCCGCTTGTTGTGTCTTCAAGCCCCGCAATCATACGTAGTAATGTTGATTTACCACAGCCTGATGGCCCAACAAAAACAATAAATTCACCGTCTTTAATTTCTAAATCTAACGGTTTAATAACGTTTACGTCGTCAAAGTTTTTAGTGACTTGTTTTAGTGTGATGCTGCCCATGTGTGTTCTCCTACTTTACTGCGCCAAAGCTTAAGCCGCGCACTAATTGTTTTTGACTAAACCAACCAAGAATTAAAATTGGCACAATGGCCATGGCAGATGCTGCCGATAATTTGGCGTAAAATAACCCTTCAGGGCTTGAATAACTGGCTATAAATGCAGTTAATGGTGCAGCATTTGCTGCGGTTAATATCAGAGTCCAAAATGCCTCGTTCCAGGCTAAAATTACATTTAACAATAATGTTGAAGCAATGCCAGGTAAGGCTATAGGCAGTAATACATGAAATATTTCTTCGCCAATTGTTGCACCATCCATGCGTGAAGCTTCTAATATTTCACCCGGTATTTCTCTGAAATAGGTATAAAGCATCCAGATCATAATTGGTAAATTTATAAGGGTCATCACGATAACTAAACCTAGTTTTGTATCGAGTAAACCGAAGTCGCGAAATAATAAGTAAATAGGTATTAGCACCCCTACCGGCGGTAGCATTTTGGTCGAAAGCATCCACATTAGTAAATTTTTTGTTTTTTTACTTTGCACAAAAGCCATAGACCATGCAGCCGGAACAGCGATTAATAAACCTAATAAACTTGACCCTAATGAAATAACAACCGAATTCCAAAAATGCGTAAAGTATGGTGAGCGTGATAATACATCTGAGTAATTTATTAGCGTCCACTCGAATGCAAACAAAGTGGGTGTAGCTGATATAGCCTCAGATTCTGTTTTAAAACTTGTGATCAACGTCCATAAAATAGGGAAGAAAATCATTGAACTGACTGTCCATGCCGCTATGGTATAAATAAGTGTTGAACGTGTGTTATTTTTAATACTCATTTTACCCCTCCAAGTTTTTGCCAATTAAGCGCATTAAAAATATTGCTACTATATTTGCAATGATCACGGCAACAATGCCACCTGCCGAACCACCACCTACATCAAATTGCAGTAATGATTGGGTATAAATTAAATAAGTAATATTTGTTGATGAATAACCTGGTCCACCGCTTGTTGTAACCAATATTTCAGCAAATATAGAGAGTAAAAAGATGGTTTCAATTAATATCACCGCAGTCACAGCGCGAGATAAATGAGGTAAAACAATATAGAAAAACTTACTAAATGGGCCTGCGCCATCTAAATCAGCAGCTTCTAATTGTTCGCGGTCTAGTGATTGAATAGCTGTAAGCAAAATCAGTGCTGCAAATGGTAACCACTGCCAAGACACAATTATAATAATTGAAAATAATGGCATTTGAGCAAAAAAGTCTATTGGCTCAAAACCTAACCAAATTGCAAAGTGAGCAAACAAACCATTTACAGGGTTCATAAGCATGTTTTTCCACACTAAGGCTGAAACCGTTGGCATAACAAAAAATGGCGCAAGTACCATTATACGAACGTAATTACGTCCCCATATTGCTTGGTCTAATAAAATAGCCAAACCTATACCACCACAAATGGTAATGAGTAACACGCCAGTAACTAAATAAAGCGTGTTAAAAAAAGATTCAAAAAACGCTGGATCAGTTAGAAAAAACTCATAGTTTAAAAAACCTACAAATTCTTTATCTCCAGGAACCAATAAATTGTAATCAATGAATGAAAAATACAATGTCATACACAGCGGAACAATCATCCAAGCGAGTAACAATGTTACGCTAGGAAGAAGCATGAACCGAGCAAGCGTACGCGAGTTAGTTGTTGCCATAACGGTGACCTTAAAAAAGCCAATTCTATTTACTCACTATTAAGTGAAAATCAGAAACCCTTAATAATATGTAAAATCATAAATAGAACTGACATAAAATACAGGGCAAGTTAAGAGCTTGCCCACCTATAATTGATACTACTTAGGGTAACGGGCTTTACGCATGGCTCTTTCAACTAAACGTTGAGATGAGCTTAACGCTTGTTTAACGGTCATTTGCCCAGTTAAAGCGGCTGAAAATTGTTGCCCTACTGCTGTTCCTATCCCTTGAAACTCCGGAATAGCAACAAACTGAATACCAACATAAGGAACAGGTTTTACGGTTGGGTTTTTAGGATCTGCGGTTTCGATTGAATCTAATGTTATTTGAGCAAAAGGCGCTGCTTCCATATACTTAGAGTTACTGTATAAAGATTTACGAGTACCCGGTGGCACTTTTGCCCAGCCTTTTTTATCGGCTACAAGTTGAGTATATTCTTTAGATGTTGCCCAGCTGATAAATTTCATTGCAGAGTCTTGTTTTTTACTGCTTGAAGGAATGGCTAGTGTCCACGACCATAACCAATTACCACGTTTACCTAGTCCGTTGTCTGGTGCGAGTGCAAAACCAACTTTATCGGCTACTTCAGAATCTGTTTTGTTTGTAACAAATGCGCCAGCTACTGTTGCATCAATCCATATACCACACTTACCGGTTTGAAATAATGCTAGATTTTCGTTAAAGCCATTAGCTGACGAACCAGCAGGACCTGATTCATTCATAACATCAACATAGTACTGAAGAGTTTTTTCCCATTCAGGTGTATTAAACTGAGGCTTCCAGTTTTCGTCAAACCAACGTGCACCGAATGAGTTAGCCATTGATGTAATAAGCGCAATATTTTCTCCCCAACCGGCTTTACCACGCAAACACATACCATAAACGCCATCCTCTTTACTGGTCATCGCTTTTGCTGCTTTTCTAATAAAGTCCCAAGACGGTGCTTTAGGCATGGTTAACCCAGCTTTTGCCATTAAATCAGTACGGTACATAACCATTGAGCTTTCGCCATAGAAAGGAGCGGCGTATAGCTTATCGTTAACGGTAAGGCCGCTTCGAATAGCGGGTAGTAAATCATCTAAATCGTAATTTTTGCCAAGGTTATCTAACTCTGTTAACCAGTTCTGTTTGCCCCAAATTGGTACTTCATAAGTACCGATGGTCATAACATCATACTGACCGCCTTTTGTGGCCACGTCTGTTGTTACACGCTGGCGTAAAATATTTTCTTCAAGTGTTACCCACTTCAAATCTATATCTGGGTTTTGGCTGGTGAATTCATTGCTTAGTTCTTTCATGGTGATCATGTCACCATTATTAACAGTAGCAATTGTAATTGTTTCTTTTGCGTAAGCGTTGCTCATTGCCATGATGCCACAGGCAAGCATTAATAATTTATTTTTCATTTTAAATACCTTATCTCAAACAATAAAAGGTGCACTTGTACTTAAAAAAGTTAATTAAAATAGCTTTAATTACGTGAATATTAAGTACTAAGTTGCTGAATATAAGTTAAAATTTAACTGAAATCTCAGATGTGAAACCGTCAAAACCAGCGCCTATTTGGCCTGCAGAGTTAACGCCTTCTTCTTGATTTACATATTCCACTTTTAATAACGTTTTATCGTTAAACCAGTAGCCCGCAGCAACTTGAATACGCTCTACTGTATTGTCTGTTTGCTCAATTAAATCAGATGTATTTTCTGCTTCTGAATAACGAGCTGCTACATATAACTGTTTAGGGATAAGGTATTGTTGTGCTTCAAAAACAAAATATTCTACTGATGTATCACCTTTGATCACACTGTTTGAATCGTACGTTGTGCCATTAGCGTCGGCTACTCCATCGGTACCAAAGTATGTAATTCCTGCAACTGCATTACCCGCAGCATCTGCAAATGTGTAATCATCTGATGATTTACCAACCATGAACACTAAACTTGTTTCGTCAGATGGTTGGTATGCTAGATTTAGTTGTATGATTGACTGCTCAAGTCCGGGCATTGCACCTACGTGCGTGTCACGTTCATTTGATGGTGAGGCAGAAAAGTTATAGTTTTCACCATCGCCAAAACGATAGTTTGTTGTAGTTACTCCGTCTAAACTAGCTACACCATTTTCAAAGTTTAACTGATCGCCTTGATTGGCTTTGAAAAGATTTAAACCCGCTTTGAAACCGCCTTCAAATTCTAATGTGCCTTGTAAACGGTAATTGTAACCACGGTCTTCTTGGAATGCTTCGCCAAAGCTTGAGGTTGTTATATGGCCAGCCACATTGTATGAGCGAAGAAAACCGCTGTCGTAATTCTTTGTATAACTAAGTTGCGCGCCGTTTTCAGCTGTAGCGTAATCAGTTATTCCGTTACCAATTAATGCATTACCTTGGTTATCTGCTCCATCTTGGAATCCTTTGAATTGAAACGGTGATGCACCAATGTTACCAAGCCTAAGGGTCAGATTCTCATCTTCTTTTGGTGTTCCATAAAGGCCAAATAAATCAAACTCAACACCGGCAAAGTCATTATGAAATGAAAAATCTCGGTCGCCGCCACCAAAATCATTTGGCTCTTCAGCTATATCAATATCAGCTGTAATAAATTCGTTAATATGAAATTTAAGCTGTAAATTTGCTCTTACACGGCCAAATCCAGATTCTTGTACTTCATCTTCAGGACGAAACGCCCCCTCTTTTGCTTGAATAGACTGGAAATTTTGCATTAATAAAAAGTCGACATCAACGCGGTCTAAGTAGTCAGAAACATCAGCTTGAGCTGACATAGAGGTAGCCATTGCAGCTGTTAATAGTGAGATTGCGAATTTTGTATTTTTATTTTTTAACATAATAAGCTCTTCGTGTTGTGTAGTGTTTAGTGTGAGTGTGTAGAAAAGCATTATGAGCATTGGATGTGACTTTATATTAAAATCCACCAATGAGCATAAGCCCAACTGCTGAGCATAATCACAGAATGATTTTAATAGGTCAACGATTTTTTTATTACAAAACATTTACAAAATTAGAATTGTTAATTTAAAAGTCTTAATATCAATGACTTGTAAATTTATTAGATGTGGTTGAAAAAACGAGTGTGCGGGTGTTTATAAAATGGATAACTTTTAAATTAATTAGAAAGTAGTAGAATTGAGTGTTGTTTTGATATTTTTTAAGTAGAATACAAAATCAACAAAAGTATGGATGTATTGTGATTTTTTAAGCAACGTTCTTGAGGTTATTATGGTCATAGCTTAATATTAATGTACTTAAGAAGTATTAAAAGAAGTAACTTACATATGGAATTTGTTCGCCCTTTAGAGCCTATCCTCATCATTGACGATGTTAAAGAAATCCGTGATTACCTAAACCAAATATTAACCGAACTGGGTTATGAAGATATTTTAGAAAGCACGGATTTTAGCTCTGCCAAGCCAGTTATTGATAAAAAATGCCCTAATGTGATTTTTTTAGATGTAGACTTACCCGACTCTGATGGGACTGATATTTTAGAATTTATTAATATAACCTACCCAAACGCACATGTAGTTATGTGCTCAGGTCATAACAGCTTAGAAAATGTTCAGAATACTTGGGAGCTTGGAGCTAAAGGGTTTATAGCAAAACCTTTTAATGCAAAAAAAGTTGATACCGTAATGAAACGTCTCGAACACATAGAATAATAAAAGGTTAGCATGCAAAGCTCCGTTAAAGCGATTATTGAAGACTTATCAGATGTTATTTTTGGAAAACAAAAACAGATAAAATTAGCACTAACTTGCTTGTTCAGCGAAGGACACTTACTAATTGAAGACTTGCCTGGCATGGGAAAAACCACGCTTTCTCATGGTTTAGCGGCAGTACTTGGCTTATCTTATCAACGAATTCAATTTACAAGTGACTTACTACCTGCCGATATACTCGGTACAAATGTATTTAATAGTAACGATCACAGCTTTACGTTTCATAAAGGCCCTATTTTTAGTCAAGTTGTATTAGCTGACGAAATAAACCGTACAGGGCCAAAAACACAAAGTGCATTACTTGAAGCCATGGAAGAACAACAAGTCACTGTTGATGGCAAAAAGTATAGCCTTCCAGATCCATTTTTTGTTATTGCTACGCAAAATCCTTTATACCAATCGGGTACTTATCCGTTACCGGAATCTCAGTTAGACCGATTTTTAATGCGTATAAGCCTTGGTTTTCCTCAAAAAGAAGCTGAAAAACGTTTAATTTTAAATATGCAAAAACGCGACTACAGCCAACTTCCTAAACGGATAGATAAGCAGCAATTAAAACAAATTCAGGCACAAATTAGTGAAGTTACACTTAGTACTCCCATTGTTGATTACATTATAGAGCTTGTTAATTATACAAGAAGCAGCAATGCGTTTGCGTCTTCATTATCACCTCGAGCAAGCATTGCGTTAGCTAAGGCTGCTAAATCATGGGCTTATATTGATGGACGCGATTATGTAATTCCTGAAGATATACAAGCAGTTTTTACAAGTGTGTGCCAGCACCGCTTAGGTTTGCATAATGAATCGGGTGAAGCTCAAGTGAATGACATTTTAAATGCTGTGCCGGTTCCGGTGTAGCTTTTATGCCATCTAAAAAACCAAAACGCTTAAGCATATTTGCATCTTTAAAACGTACTGTTTTTGATAAATTTTTAAAACATAAACACCAAAAAAATTCAATTACGTTAGAGCACAACACAATCTATGTTTTGCCATCATCCCTTGGGTGGTATTTTATTATTGTGGCTATTTTAAACTTTGTAATGGGTATAAATTATCAAAATAATTTAATTTTGATCATGTCGTATCTGATGTTCGTGGTCATTGTATTAGCAGTTTTTATGGGCTACAGCAATGCGAAAGGCTTAACAGTAACTTTTGATAAAGTATTACCTAGTTTTTCTCCACAACAACCCATTTTAAAATTGAACTTACATAGTAATTCAATCTGCCAATCGCTCTCTATTACCTATAACAATGATTTTAAAGCAAGTACACATCATGATGAAATTTCAAATAAATCGATTAGTAGCAGTTTACCGCTTCCGTATGAAACACGAGGTTGCTACAAATTAGAACGAATAAAAATAGCCAGTAACTATCCTTTTGGTTTGGTATCTGTATGGAGCTATTTACAAGTACACACTAAAACTTATGTTTACCCTGCGCACGAATACGTATTAAGCGATGCACACATTTCTTCAGAAGATGAATATACACAAAATGGAATGACAAAAAAGTCGGGAACTGAAGAATTCGACAATCTATTAATTCATCAACCCGAAATGGGCTTAAGCAGAATATCGTGGAAACACTTCGCTAAAACAAAGCAATTATTAGTCAAAGACTTTGTAGATTTTAAAGCCACTGATGCTTTGTTTGATTTTAATTTAATGAGTGGTGCTACAGAGCAACGCCTTAGCCAGTTGTGTTATTTAGTGTGTGAAGCCACTGAACACAACACCCCTTTCATGTTAAAACTGCCAAATAAATTAATCAGTATTAATACCGGACAAGCCCATAAGCAACACTGTTTAGAATGCTTAAGTTCATTTGTAGGTGAAAAGCAATGATTGAACTTAAAAATGAAAAAGTTATTAACTTCTCTTTGTGTTTTATCTACGCCTGTTTAGTTCTATTTTTTATAGCACACCTGCCACTCCCATTTATTAGTGTATTAGCTGGCTTATGCCTATGGAATGCAGTTATTACAGCCAAAAATACCGCAAAGCCTAATGCATGGCTTGCAAACATACTTGCCGCTGGTGCTTTGGGTTTAATGATATTTACAATAGGAATGTCCGATACTGTAATATTGTTTGTGGCCATGCTGTTGTTATCAAGCTTATTTAAACTTTTACAAGCTAAAAATAAAAAGCATTTTCAGGTAATTACAACGCTTACTTTTTTTTCATTGTCGTCGGTTTACTTATTTAGCCAAACTATATTTACCACTGCTGTTGTTAGCTTTTTATATGTATTAAATTTTTCAGTAATGGGTTTATTAGAATCTAAACACAACTTAAAAATAAGCGCTAAACAAAGTTCAAAGTTATTATTAATGGCGTTACCACTGGCTGTTTTTTTACTGTTGTTTTTACCAAAAATGCCTGCGTTTTGGCAGTTACCCGGGCCAAAACTTGCTAAAACTGGGCTTTCTGAGCAAGTAGATCCGTTTGATATTGCTAAATTGTCTAACTCAGATGAACTAGTATTTAGAGCTACTTTTAATAATCCCCCGCCTGCAACACCTTACTATTGGCGTGCAATTATTCATGATGAATTTAATGGCAATGCATGGCTTGCGTCTGATTTTTTAAAATACAATAACCAACAAACAAACCAAAACTTAATATCCGAAAAAAGCATACTTATTGCAAACTATTCAGTCATTGCAGAACCTGCAACGCAAAAATGGCTTTATGGCTTAACTTATTCAACCAGCAATAGTAAAAATGTAAGCGCTAATGCGCTTGGATTATTAAGGAAAAACAATTACCAAGCAAAAAGCCTGCAATATGATGTGGCAAGTTATCAATTTTCAGTAAATTCACTTAACGAATTTGAAAGAAATAGATATACATTTTTAAGTTTAAAGCAAAATATTAAAACTAATAAGTTTGCTTTACAGTTAAAAGAACAAGTTACCAATGAGCAGGCTTTTTATGACGCATTACTAGCGTACTTTGTAGAGCAAAACTTTACCTATACATTAACGCCGACCCCAATGAGTGGCGATAATACACTAGACCAATTTTTATTTGATAATAAACGTGGCTTTTGCGGGCATTATGCCAGTGCCGCTGCTTATATTTTTAGGGTTGCGGGCATACCTGCACGTGTAGTCAGTGGTTATTTAGGTGGTGAATATAATAGCGACAATAACACGCTAACTGTTCGCCAATATGACGCCCATGCTTGGGTTGAAGTATATTTACAAAATACCGGCTGGACTATTTTTGATGCCACTGCTGTTGTTGCTCCCGAGCGCTTAAATGGATCGCTTTCCCAAAACCAAGAGCTAAACGAAGAATTTAAAAATAATTTAGATTTCGGCTTAGTTAGCTTAAGTAAATTTGCAGCAATAAACTGGTTAAGGCTTGAACTAGAGCAACTAGATTATCAATGGTCTAGTTGGGTGCTTGGCTTTGATCAAGAAAAACAAAATGATTTTTTAAAATCCATCTTTGGTAATAAAAAAAGTTGGATGGTGTCTTTAGTTGTATTAATTACAGCTGGGTTAAGTTTTGCAATTTACTTTGTGTATTTAAACTGGCCAAAAGCAAAACCAGTTAAACTCCCCCCTATAGTTAAAGCCTATAATGAAGTTTTTGATTGGGGAAATAAAAACAAAATTACATCGGTCGATTCTCTTAGTCCGTCACAACAACTTGATCATATGGCAAAGCAAAGACCTAACGCGTCTAAGGAGCTAATAGAATTTAAACATTTATTCGAAAACAGCCGTTATGCTAACAAACCGTTTACCAAAGAGCGCAAAACCAAAGCTAAAGATCTGATAAAATTAATTAAAAGTTCAAAATAGAGAAAACTATGAATGCTGTTGTTGTTGGCGTGATTTTAATGCTTGCGCTCACCTTGGTTCGTGTCAATGTTATTGTAGCTATGACATTGTCTGCTTTAGTTGCTGGGTTAACTGCTGGTTTAGGAATAAAAGAAAGTTTAGATGCATTTAATTCGGGTTTGTCAGCAGGCGCTGAAATTGCCTTAAGTTATGCAATGCTTGGTGCATTCGCAGTTGCAATATCAAAGTCTGGTTTAACCCGCATATTAGCAGATAAATTATTAGCTGAAGTAGATGCTAGAGGGCAAGGCAGCCAAACATTACTTAGTTATTTTATTTTAATGATTATATTAACGTGTGCTATCTCATCACAAAACTTGGTGCCCGTGCATATAGCGTTCATCCCAATTTTGATCCCGCCTTTGTTGGTTGTATTTAATAAATTAAAACTCGATCGACGTGCAATCTCGTGTATTTTAACATTTGGTTTAGCCTCGTCCTACATGGTACTCCCCTATGGTTTTGGTGGTATTTACTTATATTCAATTTTACATAAAAATCTTGTAGATAACGGCCTCCAAATTGTAAATACCAGTGTACCCGTAGCAATGATTATTCCTGCGTTAGGAATGTTTATTGGTCTACTCATTGCTGTATTTTTTACTTATAAAAAACAACGTACTTATAAATCGATCACAGTTACTAACCAGAGCAACCATGAACCTATAAAAAACCCAAAAAAAGTCATGTTAGTTGGCTCTTTTGCAGTTATTATCTCGTTAATTTCGCAAAATATAAGTGGCTCAATGATACTTGGCGGCTTAGTAGGCGTTATGATTTTTAGCCTATTTGGTATAGTTAAATGGGAAGAAAATGGAGACGTATTTAGTAAAGGCGTTGCCATGATGGCCATGATTGGTTTTATCATGATATCGGCGCAAGGTTTTGCATCAGTTATGCAAGCGACGGGTGATATACAAAGCTTGGTCAACAGCGGTGCAAGTTTGTTTGATGGAAATAAGCCTATAGCAGCGGCGGTAATTTTATTAGTTGGTTTACTTATCACCATGGGAATTGGAAGCTCTTTTTCAACGGTACCAATTATTGCGACCTTATTTGTTCCTTTATGCCTAGAGCTTGGTTTTTCAGTAATGGCAACAGCTGCTTTAGTCGGTACTGCTGGCGCTCTAGGGGATGCGGGCTCACCTGCTTCAGACTCAACACTTGGGCCAACATCTGGTTTAAACGCAGATGGTCAGCACGACCATATTTGGGATTCGGTAGTTCCAACCTTTATACACTTTAATATTCCACTATTACTATTTGGCTGGATTGCAGCAATGGTACTTTGAGTATCCTAAAACCTTCAATTTAAGAGGCTTATTATGTAATAAGCCTCTTATTCCCTGTTTAATTTTATTCTACACATAATTTCGATGTTAAGATTAACTTTAATACAATTAAAGTATGATGTGTTCTTATACAGCTAAAATATAAGCACCTACTCTGGTGCTTATATTTTTATATTAATTTTACTTAAACCCGTTAATCATTTTGGCGCAAACAACAGGTGTTGGCCTATGATTATCATCTACAGCAACAAATGTAAAACTACCGCTTATAGCCGAGTGTTTATCATCTTTGTGCATTGTTTCAAGCAGTATATCAACATCTACTTTTAAGCTAGTGTTACCAACATGCACAACTTTAGCGATTAGTTCAGCAAATGTACCTGCAGGTATTGCTTCTTTAAAGTCTACTCTATCAGAAGAAATAGTTACCAAGGGCTTACGGCAAAAACGCGTTGCAGCAATAAATGCAACCTCGTCCATCCATGCTAATGCATCGCCACCAAATAGTGTATTGTGATGATTGGTACGCCCTGGGAATACCGTTTTTGTAACTGATGTTGTTGAATCTTTTATACGCTGAGCAATAATTGCATCGCGATTTACGTCTGTCATAGTCTCTACTTTTTGTTGGCTAACGTATCTTGCATTAATAAGCCTGGATCAAGGCGTTCGCCTTTCCAGTTAAAGCGCCAATCTAAATGCGGGCCTGTAACTCGGCCGGTTGCACCAATTTCAGCAACTTTATTACCTTGTTTAACTTTATCACCCACGTTTACATCTAACTTACTTAAATGTATGTAAGTAGATGTAATACCATGGCCATGATCTAAAATAAGTGTTCCGCCAGAATAATATAAATCGGGTTCTGCAAAAACAACAGTGCCACCAATTGGCGCATACACCGGCGAACCAGTTTTGTTAGCTATATCTAAACCAAAATGCGCGCGACGTGGTTCACCATTAAAGTAACGCTGGCTGCCATACACACCCGAAATACGCCCTTGTGCAGGTTTTAATACTGGGTCTAAAAAGTAAGTAAGGTCTGAATTAACAGCACGGGCATTTCTTACCGCAACCGCTTCTCTGCTTATACGTTCACTTACAGATTTAGGCGGAGAAACGTATTTTTTTGCAACACCCGTTATTTTGTCAATGTTGTAATCACGCTTGGTAATAATAAGATTCTGGGTATGCTTTTTGCCATTCGTATCAACCCAGCTAAGTGTATGATTTGTTTTTGCGTCACGGCCAAAACCAAATACAAAATCACCATTTTTTGAAAGCTTTAACGGTGTGTCGTTTAAACTAACAGACTGCACATCACTAAGCTTTCCTGTTACTAAGCCGCCTTGAGTAAGGTGCCCTTTTAGCTCAACAGCTAACGAATTTACACTAAATGTTGCTAAAACCAACGCAGATAAAAGTGACTTAAGCATAACTAATTGCTCCTTTGCCAACCCCTTCATACGCGGTTATTTTAACATTTTGTTCAGGGTGCTTGGCTTTAACTTGCCCTGCAATATACCCCGCAATACATTCAACGGTTGTGTCTATCGGTAAAATATCACAGCGCGTTTCACTAATGGCCATTTCGAAATAGCCTTGAGCTGATGTATAAGCAAAACAAACATCATTATCTCTTGCGCTAATATGCTTTAAGTTTTGCGGTTCTATTTGGTCTTCACTTGTTGCTAGGTAAATATCTTCCCACTGCATTGCCCATTCTTTTTGTAAGCGAGGCATGGAAATACCGTCTAGGCTTATACCTATTTGAGAACGATGACCATGAATAATGCGCTGGCAATTGCCATCATGTTTTTTAAGACCATGACTATAATGATAATAAAAGCTTTGGCTATGTTCTGGTTTTAACGATAACTCTATTTTTTCTATGTTTGAAGGCAACTTAGGTAAAATAGTATCAACTAAAAATGCAGTTACCGACTCCACATTAATTTCATCGGATTCAATCATACAATAGGCTTGATGCGGTGCACTCATTGCCAAGTGGTGGTTGTCGCCAAAAGTGCAATCTAGTGTTTTGTGATCATCAAATTCAGTCACTGAACCATTTATGCTATTAGGAATAGCTAAACGGTGATCAATACATTCATCAATAATACCTTTAATTTGTTTTTTAACTAATCCAAAGTCTAACACCATAGACTCGTCGTTAAGTTTACCGTGCAAAGTTAAATCAACAATCCAGCTCTCGCCAACGGCGCCGCGTTTGTTACATAAGTAAGAAAAATCTATCACAGTAAGTGAGTTAACAAAAAGGATCATAAACTTCCTTTAGACTAGTTATAAGACAGCGTTAATTATAATGATTTTTGATTGTAATTGCGCGGTTTTATAAAGCAAAAACCTAACGCATTGTTTGATTGATGATTTAATACTCAATATAGTAGGTATTTAACTGCTCCGAGTTGTTTAGCGTACAAGTGTACGCTAAAGTACGGGCAATTTCTAAGCGAAGATAAAGAGTTATGGAACCTAAAAACAGCTATACAAAAGAAGAATTGATCCTATGTGGTCAAGGTGAAATGTTTGGTGAAGGCAACTGTCGTTTACCTAGCGATAACATGTTAATGATGGACCGCATTACCTCTATAAATGCTGATGGTGGAAGCCACGGTAAAGGTGAAATAATTGCTGAGCTTGATATTGACCCGACCCTTTGGTTTTTTGATTGTCACTTTAAAGGTGACCCTGTTATGCCAGGGTGTTTAGGCCTTGATGCAATGTGGCAACTAGTGGGTTTTTATCTTGGTTGGTCAGGTGGTCCTGGTCTTGGGCGCGCTTTAGGTGTAGGTGAAGTTAAATTTACAGGCCAAATACTTCCAACGTCTAAAAAAGTAACCTACCGCCTTGAAATGAAACGCGTAATTAAACGTAAACTCTTCATGGGTGTTGCAGATGGCACTGTTGAAGTAGACGGCCGCGTAATATATGAAGCCAAAGATTTAAAAGTAGGTTTATTTCAAGACACCACGTCTTTTTAATAGATTTACAATATAAATACAAAAAGGCCTCCAATTTGGCGGCCTTTTTGCTTAAATTTGGCTAATAATTAGGTTTTATACATATTTCGATTTTCAATTGCCTCTCGCCATCCACCTAACCACTCTGACTTTGGATCTATCTGTTGATAAGGGCATAGCTCTTTAGAACGACCTGCTAAACCTGCTTTGAAACCTTGAGAATGAGCTCTTTCTAAACGATCTCTTTTCTGTCTCTTCATCGGTATTATCCTCACCTTTTTTAATTATATATTTTGTAGCATAAGTGAAATCTACAATTAATGAATAGTTAATAAAAATGTAAAGTTCAAATAACAAAAACAATTAAATTGTTTGACATTAACTAAGCTGCTGATGCAAAAATGAATTAACATTTAAAGAATCAACCTGGTCATACCACCGCAATATACAACTTAGGCATCTATCTAAAACCATTAATTACTAAGTCGCACAATTTGTGTATCAACCTTAATTATTGACTAATAAAAATAACTGAAGTTCAAACAAAAATGTAATTCATAAAATATTTTTAAACAGATGAATTTAGTACTTGCACATTAAAAGCCGATCGGTCTAATATGTAGGTATGAACAAAAATAATACAGTAACTCCACGACGTGGCCGTCCTCCTAAAATAGCCAGAGATAACGCCGATACCAAAGCGTTACTCATACGCACGGGTTTAGAAACGTTAACAGAGTTTGGTTTTAGTGCCACAGGACTCGATACAATATTAAAAAAAGCCTCAGTACCTAAAGGCTCCTTTTACCATTACTTTAAAAGTAAAGAAGCCTATGGCATTGCGTTGGTTGACGCCTACGACAGTTACTTTATTGCAAAGCTAAACCATTACCTCGATCAACAAAATATTCCTCCGCTGGAACGCATAGTAAACTTTACACAAAGTGCCATTAAAGGCATGGGTAAGTACGATTATAAACGCGGTTGCTTAGTCGGTAATTTAAACCAAGAATTAAATCACTTGAGCGACGAATTTAAGAATCGCTTATTGCAAAGCTACACAGCTTGGCAAATACAAATTGAAAACTGTTTAAATCAAGCTAAACAGCAAGGCACTATTTCTAAAACTGTAAATACACAATTAATGAGCGAGTACTTTTGGATTGGTTGGGAAGGCGCAGTAATGCGAGCAAAACTTACCAAGTCAAGTACACCCCTTACGCTATACACTGAAATGTTTTTGCGTGCATTACTTACATAATGCATTTTTATTTACCAATTAAAAGACGATCGGTCTAAAAGGATATGATATGAATAACCCAATTAAAGCCATTGTTATTAATAAAGAAGACAATAACTACAGCGCTTCTTTATCGCAGCTTAACGAAAATGATTTACCTGACGAAAATACCATAATAAATGTGTTGTACAGCACATTAAACTATAAAGACGGTCTAGCCATTACAGGTAAAGGCCCGGTAGTGAGAACCTTTCCGATGGTGCCAGGTATAGATTTAGTAGGCACTGTAACAACCTCCACCAGCGATGAATTTAAAAATGGCGATCATGTTATTTTAAATGGTTTTGGAGTAGGCGAAAAACATTGGGGCGGCCTTGCACAAAAAGCAGCGCTAAATAGTGACTGGTTAATTCCCCTACCCGCTGCTATTAGTCCAAAACAAGCAATGCAAATTGGGACTGCCGGTTATACCGCTATGTTGAGCGTTATAGCACTCGAAAAACAAGGAGTTAAACCTGACGATGGTGAAATTTTAGTTACAGGCGCAAACGGTGGTGTTGGCAGTTTTGCTATTTATTTATTAAGTCAGCTCGGCTATAACGTAACCGCCGCCACAGGACGAGTAGATCAAAGCGAGTACTTAAAAGAACTTGGTGCATCTCACATAATTAACAGAGATGAGTTATCAAACCCGGGGAAGCCACTTCAAAAAGAACGTTTTGCTGCAGCTATCGATTCTGTTGGCAGCCATACGCTTGCAAATATTTGTGCGTCGCTTAAATACGGTGGTGTAGTCACTGCGTGTGGTTTAGCCCAGGGCATGGATTTACCCGCATCAGTTGCGCCCTTTATTTTACGAGGTGTTTCACTTATTGGAATCGATAGTGTTATGCGACCAAAAGCAGACAGAATTGAAGCATGGGAAAGGTTAGCTACATTAGCAAAAGCTGACTATTTAGATAAAATTTCAACAGAAATTACACTCGAACAAGTAATTGAAAATGCCGAACAACTCATGGAAGGTAAAATTCGTGGCCGCGTTGTAGTAAATTGCAAAGGTTAGGCTATTTACACTATTAAAGCCTCGTTATTAAATTTATAATACACTTTGTATTTTAATAACGAGGCAACACCTATGAGCAACCAAGAACTTTTCAGTAATAATCCACTGCAAGGCGTAAAACTAGAACAAGTGGTGGAAGAGCTGGTTGAGCAATACGGGTGGGAACTCCTGCACGCTTACTTGCAGCTTAATTGTTTTAAAAATAATCCGGATATTAAATCTGCTGTAAAATTTTTACGTAAAACCCAATGGGCACAAGAAAAGGTAGAAAATTTTTACCTTTATCGCCTTAAAAACTTGCCTAAACCAGATGATGTTCAGTACGAGTTACCGCCGCGTGATCGTGTTATACCGGCCGAACATAAACCAGGTGAACCTTGTGAACTAAGCTTTAGTGACGCAAAACGCATTCAAGCTAAAAAAGCCACTAAACAACGTGCTCGAGAACGCAAACAACGGTCTAATCCAAGTAACCCTTGGGGTAATTAACAGTGAGTTTAAAAAGCCAATTTTTATTGGCTTTTTTTATGCCTTGTTGTAACTAGCTCTTATCGTTGCAGCACTATAACTATGTAAACCGAGTAATTTAGCTTATTTAAACCTATGTTGCCGTTGTGCCTAGGAACTAGTACCCGCGCTTTTTCCAAAAATCTACTTCTGTTTGTTGCGCTTCTAATGCAACATTAAATGTTTTATCTGCAATTATTTTATTATTAAGCGTTAAAGTCATTCGCCATGGGCCTAGCTTATTGCCAATAGGCTCCCACAATGTATCGCCAAGATAAAAGTGCCAATCGTTATCTTTAACGTACTCAACGCCTTCAAAAGGCGGCATAACATCCCCCTCTTCGTTAGGTATGTCTGGGTGGTAAATACAAAAATGTAGTTTTTCACCTTTGGCTTTTTTTATATTTACTATTAGCCCAAATTCTACGTCTATTTCAGCAATCACATCGGTAGTGAATTGCTCAATTTGTGGAAGAGCCTTGCTACTACTATCCCAAGTTGAATAAATACCATAACTCTGGAGCGTAACGCTGGGTTTTAACTTTGCCATTTATCCAACCTGTACTTACTTATATACCAAAATTTTATAATAAACCCTTTGTTTAGTCTTATATAAAAGTTTAATTGCATAATTTTCATTTATATTTGCACATTGCTTGCACAATTACAGAATAATATTTTGATCTCTTTATCAGTGAGTTCAAAGTTATGAGTACATCCCTATTAAATAGTATTTCTAAAAATTCAGTGACAAAATTAAAGCTAATTGTGTGCTTTACTGCAATATCATCACTTGTTGCATGCGGTGGTTCTGAGCAAAATACTTCAATAAGCGACGTAATAACTGACAGCACAACAGTTGACGGTTCAAATGCTGATGCAAATGGTTCTACACACAATGTTTTATGTGAGTACGCTTACAATGAATACAACAACGCTGACTCTGTACAAACAACAAGCTCAGCTGACTGGACATGCACAGGCACAACACGTGACATCATTGCTAATGGAATTCCTGACCACGACGTAGGCACTTTTCCTAATCCGGCTAACCCCAATACCATCGCAGAACAATCAGTAAATGAAAGCTTTACATTAACACCGGTTCAATCATCATCCGCTACGATGATGGGCGGCCCTCGCGGTATAACTGGGCTTGTTTTAAATGGCGTTAAAATTGATGCCGGCACAGGTGGTAGCTGTGATGACTCAGGTGAAAATTGCGACCTAGGTGATAATAGCGGCAACTGGAATATAGAAGCTTTAAGCCAAACTACATTTAGTTTTGGAACAGATGCTAACAATGCCCATGTGCAACCAGATGGGACGTATCATTACCATGGAATGCCCGAAGGGTTTATAACAATGCAAGGCGGTAATGAAACAACCATGACATTAATAGGCTGGGCTGCAGATGGCTTTCCTATTTATGCACGTTATGGTTACTCAGATCCAACCGACGCCACTTCTGAACTCGTTGCAATGACAGGCAGTTACCAACACGTTACCACAGTCAGTACAAACAGACCTTCTACCGACATTTACCCATTAGGAACATTTGCACAAGACTGGGAATACGTTGCAGGTTCAGGCGATTTAGATGAATGCAATGGCCGTATTGGCGTTACACCGGAATTTCCAGATGGTATTTATCACTACTATGCAACTGACACTTACCCGTTTTTTCAGCGTTGTGTAAAAGGAGAGCTTTAAGTTATGAACCTTTCAAAATTAATACATAACATTGGGGGAATTATTATCGCTTTTTGTATATCTCAAAAAACACATGCTCACTTAATAGTTGCACAACATGGCACCCTTAATGTTGTTGAAGAGCACGTGTTTGTTGTGCTGTCGCTTCCTGCGTCGTCATTATTAGGCGTTGACGAAAACAACGATGGTTCACTTTCACTCACTGAATTTAATAAATATCGTAATCACATTAGTAAACAGGTTAAAAAGCACGTGTATTTGTCTGATCAGCAATATCGCTTTTCGATTGAAGGGCTGTTATTACACCCAGAAGTGGCGCACAGCGGTAACAATACATTTGTTGATCAAATTACCATTACCGGCAGATTCACACCTCTAATGACAAACAATATAAAATTCAATATTAATTTATTTGCCAATAACCGTAGTAAACAAACTTATAAAATTACCGCTACCAATAAACAGCAACAGCTTATTCATCAATTTGAGCTAGAGCCATTGTCTCCGCATAGTGAGTTATTTTAATGTATTAGGCTGATTTACCAAGCCATATAAAACCCATTACAAAAGCTGACACGTTATACGCGTTTTGGGTTTTTAGGAAAGAATTGCTCAGCTTGTTGTGCACATAAATCAAACTCTCGTGTATTTTTATAGGGTAGCTTCATAAAGCCCGCAACGCCCACATCGGTAATGTTTACAGCATATTGCATTAGTTTATTTAACAAACGTTTAAATTCGGCCTCTTTTGTCGAGTCGAGTAGCCTGTAGTAGTGGTGAATTTTCATTCTGTCGGGCAAGGCTTCAAAAATAATACAACCAGTATGGTGTATTTGGTTTAGCTCAAATACACATTTAATTACTTTTTTAGGAAGCTGTAATTGCTCATCGGGGTCTTTACCATCTTCAAAGTATGAATGTGGCCGGGTTATTTCGTTAGCTTTAACACTCACAACTTCATAATCTAGCTCAGGAAGACTATCAAACTTAAATGCACCGGTTCCATCTCGCTCTAATTGAATGGTTTTACGTGCATCAAATAAACAACATTTAAATAGCCCTTTTTGATTAATTGCTTGGGCTAACATCACTGTATTGTTTATTGAATCTGTAAATGCTTTGCCTAGTGACTCATCGTGCATTATTAATGACGACTCAATAAACAACGATTCATCTTTCCAATGAAAACTAAGCCCTCCTACGGCTGGGTATTTCGCAAGCCGGCTTATGGAGGCCAAAAATGCTTTTTCGGTGTCGCCAGTATCAAATAAAAATTCTTTGTAGTATCGGTCTAACTGGGCATCATTTACATCTAGTAACTGTTGGTTGTGGTCGGCTTGGCGTAAAAACTGTTTACGCGAGCTATAAACTACAGTATCTGGCGCTTCATCGGTACCGTACCAAAACGGGATGGCGGCTTTTTGCTGTGTTAATTTAAGATCGGGTAAATACGCTTTTGCCATTGTTGGTATATTACGTATAAAGTAATCGCCTGCAGCATCACGTACTGTTTTACTTTTACTGAGCATGCCATCTATAACGTTAGCGAGCTCTATAGGTAGCCCTAAAGAAATTGCAGGAATAGCCTGAGCACCAAATCGGCAAGACTGTGCAGACGCTAATGCATATAAAGTTGCTGCAACACCTTGCTCATCAAACCGCGGGGATGATTGCTCACCCGACATTTGCGCTTCGCCTATAAAGTACACATCACCCATACGCGCATTGGTCGTACTTAAATCTCCCGACATTAAATCCATAAAGTTACTGGCTACGGGCTCACCGTTACTGTGTAATTGGGCATATACCGAACTCCCCCAATCAACTAAAGATAAAGCGTCTGTTTGCGCATCCCACACCAAATTTGAAGGTTTTATATCTCCATGCACAATTGGTTGAGCACTTAACCCATTTTTGTGGTTACTTAAATCAAGTAACACATTACGTAATTTAACGGCTAATGCCATTATTTTAGCAGCGCTAAATCGCCCCTCTTTAAGCGACACTTTTTCAAGGTCTTCTCCTATGGCGCGCGCCATCATTAAAATGCCCTGCTTTTTAATGCGCTCAAACGCATAAAATTTAGGCACCAGCGGATTATTAATTTGTGAAAGCATATACGCTTCGTCTTCAAGACGGTCACGTACACTTTGAGCAAGCGTAATCCGTGAAAACTTAAACACCCAAGGCAAGCCTTTGTCGTCTTCACCTGCAAATACAAACCCAAATGCACCTGAACCAATCATTTCTACATTTTTATAACCAAGCAAAGTAAGTTGTTTAATACAAATATTAAGCCACTGGCGATGTTTTTTAGCATCACGATGCGACAGCAAATATACGGATTGCTCTTCGTTAATGTAAAAATTTCGAATTTCTTTGGCTTTCAATACAGGCTCTCTAATTATGTGATTACTGGTAAGTTTTAACACTCTGATTATTAGTTTTATATAACGACATTACAATAGCACCCATATAGTTTTCAAACTTAAGCCCTATTTGAATAATAAAACACTCAATGTTGCATCCAAAAGGTTTACTTAGTCGTTTTAATTTAAACAGCACTGAATAGTAAACATAATAGATAGGACTTTAAGGATGAAAACATTAGCAATTTTAACTATCGGCACATTATATAGCGGTTATGTACATGCCAATATAGAAAAGCTCACTGTATATGGGCACCGTGATGGTTTAATTGGCGAATCAATCAGTGCCTCTAGCGGCATTATTGGCCAAGGTGAAATTGAGCAGCGCCCAATGTTAAGAAGTGCTGAAATGTTAGAGCTCATACCGGGGATGGCGGTTACTCAACACAGTGGCTCAGGTAAAGCAAACCAATACTTTATTAGAGGATTTAACTTAGACCATGGGACCGACTTTGCCACAAGTATCGATGGTATGCCTATCAACATGCGTAGCCACGGACACGGCCAAGGTTACACCGATTTAAACTTTATAATTCCCGAATCTATTTCTACCATTAACTATCAAAAGGGTTCATATAGCGCAAGCCAAGGAGATTTTTCAAGTGCTGGTAGTGCACAGTTTAAACTCGTTGATAATGTTAAACATCAGCAAATAGAACTAAGTATTGGTGAAGATAACTATAAACGCGCGGTAGTACTCGGCTCAACTAACTTTAAAAAAGGTAAACTTATTGCGGCTGCTGAATGGCAAGGCTACGACGGCCCTTGGGATGACATAAACGAAGACGTGAATAAAAAAAATGCCCTATTACGCTATGTTGGTAAAGCATTTAATGGTGACCTATCAATAAGCGCAATGGCATACGACAACACATGGAACTCAGCCGATCAAATTCCACAGCGTGCTGTTTCGCAAAACTTAATAACACAATTAGGCTCGCTCGACACCACTCTTGGCGGCAGCTCTAGTCGTTATAGTTTATCGGGTAATTGGCAAGGGGAGCATTTGAAAGCCAGCGCTTATGTAATAAATTACGATTTAAACCTATATTCTAATTTCAGTTATTTTTTAAATGACCCAATTAATGGCGATCAGTTTAATCAGCAAGATAGCCGCAATATTTATGGCACCACTTTAAGTTATCAGTTTGAAACTAAAACATCAGGCATAAACATGCAACACACTGCAGGGCTTGAGCTTAAACACGACGATATAGATAACGTTGGGCTTTATAACACTAAAGCCAGAGAGCAGCTAAGCACTGTAAGGCAAGATGCACTCAAGCAAACGAGTTATTCAAGCTTTTGGGAGTCTAAACTTTTATTTACCCCAAAACTAGAAGCAACAGCAGGTGTAAGGTACGACTATTTTGATACAAATGTAACCAGTATTACCGCCGTAAACTCAGGTAAAGCAAGTGATGATTTAATCAGTTTTAAAGCAAGCTTAAATTATCGCTTTACTCAATTGCTAGCTGCCTATGCAAATTGGGGGCAATCTTTTCACTCTAACGATGCGCGCGGCTCCACAATAAATATCGACCCAGTAACAGGTGATCAAGCCGAACGGGTCGATCTATTAGTAAAAAGTGAAGGCGCTGAAATTGGAATACGATTTGCTGATGAAAAAAAATATAATATGTCAGCTGCGCTCTGGTGGTTAAAACTCGACTCAGAACTATTGTTTGTCGGAGATGCAGGTAATACAGAGCCAAGTGATGCGTCTAAGCGGTATGGGTTAGAAATGAGTGCCTATTACTGGATTAATGACCAATTTAATATTGATTTAGAAGCCTCGTTTACACATTCTCGCTTAGATATAAATGACAATAACAATTACATAGAAGGCGCTGTACCCGTTGTAGCAAGTACAGGTTTAAATTGGCACTTAAGTAAACAATGGCAATCATCGATCAGGGTACGCCATATTGGTAAACGCACATTAACAGACGACGGTGATAAGCGCTCAAACCCGCTAACGGTAGTTAATAGCTCTGTGAGCTATAAGCAAACCCATTGGAAAGTAGACTTTGAATTACTTAACTTGTTTAACAGTACCGACCACGATATAGATTACTATTATGCATCGCGTTTAGCCGGTGAGCCTGCTCAAGGCGTTGAAGATAATCATTTTCACCCTATTGAGCCCAGAACTGCACGCCTAACACTTAGTTTATTGTTTTAGTATTTATTAACGCAACAGCTACACTGTATATAAACACAGTGTAGCTGTAAATGGGTACTTATTTGCTCCATTTCGCCTAACCGGTTTCTTTACTTTTTGATGACCCAAACAGTACAAATACATATAATTTAAATTACAATAACTTAATTAGTAGTTGTTTTAGGCGCATTTCGCTGCGCGGGGCTTGTTTTAAAGCTTGCAATCATATTATGAGGGTTTTTACATTCAGCCTGTATTTTAGCGGCCTCAGCCCACCATATTAATTGATTAAATGTACGAGAAAAGTAGTTAAACCAAGAGTTCTGATCATCATCAGTAGCAAACTCTCCAAGCTCGTTAAACACATCCTGTGCTTTTGGAACATGAATCATCGACGATACTGGTAAACACCCAAGTTCTGATAAAAAAGTGCGCATACTAATGGCTGCACGAACCCCACCCCACTGCCCAGCAGAATAAGAAACAATCGCACTGGGTTTATACGAAAACAGTGAACTACCAAAGTGATTGAGAAGATCAGCTAATGCAGGGCTCATAGAGTGATTATATTCAGGGCTGATCATTATGTAGCCATCAGCAGATTTAATTTTATCGGCCAAATTATTCAGTTTAGTCGGGGCATTGTGCTGTGTATATGCAAAGTGAGGTTTAAATACAGCATCGTTTGGGTAATCTAACGCATCAATTATTTCAAATTCATGTTCACTAAAGTGTGACTGCAAACACAATAAACATGCTTTACTTACCCTACTTCCAAGACGTACTGGTTTAGGGGGGGAGCTCTCACGCACAGTGCCTAAAAACAATAAAAACTTCATAATATAACTCCATGTAAACATTTTGTTTTACATTATGCCTAGTATCACCGACATGCAAATAAATTTATAACGTATTTTTTATGCCGTTATACGTCGCTCTTAATTGCCGTTTCAACTTATCGCACTTAACTAAGTACTCAAAAATAGGTAAAAAACAGTTTTAAATTAATCTTAGGTGAACGATGAAACACATAATTAAAGCCTCTCTCTTAACGCTGGCAATAAGCGCTAGTTTAAATACACACGCAGCACAGTTTTCGTTTTCTTCTAAAGTAGACAACGATGCACACACATTAATTGTGTTTTATAGCCAAGATGGAAAAAACAACCAATTTAAAAACCTCGACAAACAATTTAATGGACAGCTGCAACGTATAATTGATGTTGAAAACTTTGAAGGTAAATACGCCAAAACAACACAGCTGATTGCCCCGCTTAATAGTAACTATAAACGTATATTAGTTGTCGGAACTGGTAAACAAAACGAGTTAAATAAAGCACGCATTGCTAAATTAGGCGGAAACGTGCACGCTCAATTAGTTAAATATAAAGCAGATACCGCCAATGTATTATTTGACGATGTAACGGGTGTTGATGCAAACCATTTACTTGCTGCAAACTTTGCGCATGGCGCAAACCTGCGTGACCATCGTTTTGAAAAATACAAACAAATACCTAGCACGCAAACAGTGACTTACTCGTTTGATGTCGATAGCACAAAAAAGACGAAAGCGACGTATAAACAGCTAGAAAGTATTCAGGCCGGTGTATTTTTAGCACGCGATCTTACCTCTGAAGTAGCCACTGAAATGACGCCAGTTGATTTTGCAAATGCAGCAAAAGAGCTTGAATCGTTAGGCGTGACCATTACAGTTTTAAAGCCTGAACAACTTAAAGAGCTTGGTATGGGCGCATTAGAAGCCGTTGGCCGCGGTAGCGATCAGGGTGCTCGCTTAGTCGTTGCCCATTATAAAGGCTCTAACGACGACCCAATAGCATTAGTAGGTAAAGGTATAACATTCGACTCGGGCGGTTATAGTATTAAAACAGGTTCATCTATCGCGCGTATGAAATCAGACATGGCAGGCGCTGCAGCTGTACTCGGTACGGTTAAAGCAATGGCTATGGCCAAAGCCGACAAAAACGTTGTAGCTGTGATGGGCATGGCGGCAAATATGGTTTCGCAATTTGCAGTAGCACCTGGCGATGTTGTTCGAACAGCTGAAGGCTTAAGTGTTGAAATACTCAACACCGATGCCGAAGGCCGTTTAGTTTTAAGTGATGCAATGTGGTATGCACGTAAGCACTTCAACCCAAGCATAATGATTGATGTAGCTACACTTACTGGTTCAAAAATTCGTGCCGTTGGTAACGAGTATGCGGCTGTTTTCTCAAAAGACGACACACTCGTAAATCAGCTAACACTTGCTGGCGAGCAGGTAAACGAAAACCTATGGCGTTTACCATTAGGTTATAAAGATATGCTTAAATCAGACATTGCCGACATAACAAACGTAGGGTCTGGCGGACCTGGCGCAACCACTGCAGCAACGTTTTTAGAGCATTTTGCGGGTGAAACCCGTTGGGTTCATATTGATATTGCAGGTAACGCGTTAGTTAAAAAAGGAAAAGGTGAACTATCACCTGGCGGCACAGGCTATGGTGTACGCTTGTTAAGTGAATGGCTATTAGCTAATTAATTTTATTTTACGCCAAAAGCCCACGCTTTTGGCGTTTACTCCACTAATTAAATATAAAGCGACTCGCTGTTACACCAATAATAATGCCTACCACTAGTACAGCAACCGTATAAAATACCCCTTTACTCTCACCACTATGGCTTACTTCTTGAGGTAGCTGTGCTCTGGTGACTATTTTAGATTCTGTATGTGGCGTATCATTATGTTTATCCAAGCAAGCCTGTTTGGGATCATCAATCGTTGGATCTAGATTTATTATTTCATTATGAATGGGTGTTTCAGTAACTGAGCTCTGAATATCATGGGTGTTAATTTGGTCTACGTCGCTGGTGTTATTTTGAAATGCAGGTTTATCACTCAAAGGGGCTTGTATTAACTCCTCAGTTACTTCGTCATATTCAAACTGCATCACCACTTGGTTTGAGCTAACCTGCTCACCTTCATTTATATTTATTTTGGTGACAACTCCGTTAGCCATAGCAACAATTTCAAGAACAACTTTATCAGTTTCCACATCAAGTAATGTGTCATCTTTTTTTACGTGTTGCCCCTCAGTCACATATATTTTTGTAGCCAAAGCAGACATTGTTGGTTCGGGTAAATGAGGTATTAAAACATCACTGTTCATCGTTCTTCCTTGCTTAATAAATGTAATAAGTTTACTAATACAGCCTATCAAGCCCTTTGATAGTTAACAATAATTTTTTAATACGTACAGTCCTTATTAATTTATTTATCCCTTATCAAATTTTTGTGCAGCTTGTATTAAGGCGTCACCGTAAATTTAGTTAAACCAATTAACTGGCCTGATTCAGTCATAACCTTAACTTGCCACTTTCCTGCCGCGTTTTGTGGAAAATTTACTTTGTGTGTCCATGCTCTATAACCACTTTTACGCCCACCGCTGATATTAAGCGCTATTTTATCTACCTGCTTTTTATTGTGTGTCCATACATGAAATATCTTTTCGTTTAACCCTCGCGGTGCTTTTACCGCTGTCCATGTATAAAGCCCTTTTGCGTGTAACGAGCGTTCATTTAACGAGTTAATATTTCCTATCGGTTTTTTACTTTGCTCATTTACCTCATGCGCTAATGTAATGCTTGTTAGGTGCAGCGCGGCAGGTGGAACAAAGCTTCTTAATTGCCATATGCCTACACTCAAACTGAATAAAATTATTGCTAAAATAGGTAAACGCCACCACGGCGCATTAGGCATTAAATTAGTAAGACTAGGTAATGTTAATACTACGGCTATAACTAATGCAGCAGCTAAACTTTGACTGGTTGTTAAGCTGAACAAAATAGGCAATGTAACAAGTAAAACCACAAACAAAGCGAAGTTATGAAACACCGTAAATAGCGTTCTATTTTTAGCTAATTTTTTGTAATAGAAGGGATCAATAACCGATGCAACCGCACTCAAAATAATAAGTGATGTAAAAACTGCTTGAGGATGGTCCCACTGGGTAACAACTAAAAAAAATGGCAGCGCAAAAAACAAACTCTCTTGCTGAATCATTTGTAGAGCAAAGCGTGTTACATTAGGTGAAACACTCACACCAAATCGTTCTTCAACTTTATCACGAAGCCAATTATCTACAATTAACCACAACCAGCTTATAAGTAAAACTAAAGCAACAACTTGCGCAAACGACTCCTTTCTATCAACTAGCACGTAGCTTGCAATACCAGAGCAGAACGCTAAAACAGCCAGTAAGCCCGGTCGTTTTTGCATTGCATTAATAAATTGAGTAATCAACGATTTTATTTTGTTCATTTGTTCGCTTTGTAAGTACCAAATGCACTTTATTATTATGAAGTTAGTTATGACAGATTAGCTAAACAAAAATGAACAGGACATAGATAACCCAATAATATTTTTAATATTGAGAAACTAAATAAGAGCGTGGGACTATTTTGTTAAATTGTTTATGTGGCTCAATTACAAATTATGCAAATAAAAATCTATTGTACACTCACCAAACCAACACAGTTTATAAGGACGGTACTAATAACAAATATTCAGGATAAATATAAAGCGTTCTAACTAAGGCCTTTGAGCAACTGAACGGTAAATGTTGTTCAAACAAAGGCCCAACTAAAAACAAACCACGTTATTGATTTGTGGTAGAGCTTTTTTTAAATTGAGATAAACCCCAAAATAGTATGCCAGTACCAGCACATGAAAGAAAAAAGAATAACCCCAAACCTAAAGGGGAACCCCAATTTAAAATATGATATATAAATTCCATACCCTTGCCTTCAAAAATTGAATTTAGCAAACAGTAACCCAATAATTATAAAAATACTAATTAAAGCTTTTAAAGCTAAAAGAGCAACATTTGGTTCTTTGCTGCTAACGCACTCAAATAGTTTAATTTAAAAAACGCAACGTTTAGGGATGTACCAGCTAAATATCAGTCACCAAACATTAAAGGCAAAATTAAAGCTTGGCTCCGTTGATTTTATTATTTCTAGTATTTCGGAAAACGCATTCGCGATACCGTATTATCAGCCAAAACATAATGGTGAAATAAAGCCGCAGCCGCATGTAAACCTATTACGTAATACCCCACTTCCCCTGCGGTTTCATGTATCTCTTTAATACTTTTAGCGAGTTCAAAGTTTTGAGCGGCTAATGCAGGCAACTCTAAACCAAAAAACGGGATGGGTTTACCTGCTAAACACAAAATTAACCAACCAGCTATAGGCATAGCAAACATAAACACATACAGCGCAATATGAACAAATGTAGCTAATTTATTTTGCCATTTTGCAGGCTCTGGTTGTATGGCAGGTGCTGCACCACTCACTAAACGCGCAACTACCCTCACACTAACTAAAGCTAGCACAGATAAACCCAACATAAAGTGCCACATTTTAAAGGCATCACGGGCTTCAGTGCCTTTATCAAATAATTCGCGAAGTTCAATACTGCCGTAAACAGTGACAATTAAAATAAACATAAGCCAGTGTAAGGCTATAGAGAGTTTATTGTAATGAGTCGTTGTGTTTTTAAAATTCATAATAACTCCTAAAAAACGAATTAAAGTTAAAAGCTCACTTATGCGTATGAGTACATGTTTACAGGCTAACCTTTAATCGCTCACTGCTTAATGATCTAAAACATAAAATGAGTTACTAAGTCAGTTCAATGGTTTAATGATTCTGGAATTTAAGTATTAGTTACAATAACTGAGCAAACTTAAAATAAACTTAAATACTAGGCATAAAAAAACAGCAACCTAAAGTTACTGTTTTAAAAAATCAACGTGTGTTTAAAAGTAATAAACCGCTAAAATTGAATGAGTTTCTGAGTCTTCAGTCTTTGTTTGCTAACCAATACTCGTACAGTTCGCTCTTTGATGTCTGAAGTCAAGATTTGACCCCTTTGGTTTCCAGTTCGCTCTTTGATGTCTGAAGTCAAGATTTGACCCCTTTGGTTTCACCTTCTTTTTTTAGCGCATGAAATACGCGTGGGCTACCATAGGTTTGATGATTGACATTGAAGACGTGTTTTATCTTCAGCAACAAATTAGCATCTGACAGCGCTCTAGCTGACACTGTACGCTCACGCCAAGCATAAAACCCACTACGCGACACATTAAGCCAAGAACACAAGTATTTGACGCCTAAGGCTTGTCCGAACTTTTGGATGAATCCAAATCGTTCTGATGTACTTCCGCCAGATACCGTTGCCACTTTTTTAGCAGGTCATTCTCCTGCTTGAGACGCTCATTTTCTTTCTTAAGCTTTTGAATGTTATCCAGCTCTTTTTTTGTTGGGAGTTTACTCATTGTTTTGTTGTTGCTTTGATAGCGCGGCGTGTTTTTAAACTTACCTTCTCGATATTCTTTTCGCCAACGACTAAGCATTAACGGATGAATATCCAGCGCCTCGGCAACGTCCTTTGACATGACATCGTCTCGTAAGCTTAGTTCGACTGCTTTGATTTTGAAATTAACGGGGTAAAACCATGTCTTTCTGGGTTGGGTATATCTAGGCATGTTAGCCTCCTCAAAGTGATGAGGAGGTGTCCACTAAAACGGGTGAGGAGCATAGTCCTTATTTATTAGCTTGTTATAAGGTACTTTAACGCACTAGTTTGAATTTAAAAACAACATTAAAGCATCTTTCTTCTTTGTTACTCTCCGAGAATGACCACTGCTTCATAGCTTTTTTAGCTGAGCGATCAAATACACGCCGAGGTTTTGTATCTACTATTTTTTGTGAAGTTACAAAGCCTGCAGAGTTTACTATTGCTTCTATTTTTACATACCCTCCATCTAAGCGAAGATGATCTTCAATCAAAGGCCACTTGGCGGCAACAGCATGATTAACAGAAAACTTAGACTTGTCACAAGCTGATACTTCATAGTTTGGAGTGTTAATTGATGCAAGCAACACTGTTGCGATTAATGCAGAACTCATAGTGCCTTATAAAGCCCCACTAAGGGGCAGTAATACGTAGGCTAAAATTAGGAGCGAAGCGACAGAGCCTACGTGTTACTGTCCCAGAGAGCGGAGCGAGAGCCTTAAGTGGCTTGTTAGCCGTTGTTAACTCTATTTACAGGGGGCATTTTAACGCCTAATTGTTCACCTATAAAATATAAAAAAGCATATTCTTCTATTGTCGTTGGCGCTACATCAGTATAGCGAGAATATCGCCCATGAGGGCCACAACACTCAATACCATTAATGACCCGTAACTGAGTTACTCTAACTTTAACATTGGTTGATTGCACTCCTGTCTGAGTAAGAATAATTTGGAATTTACCTGTGGTTTTCGCTTTTTCCCCATTTACGAGATAAAAATCCGATTTCCAAAAATTAGAACTTATATTGTTAAAATCAAATTGATATGTTTCAGAGTTAAATTTAGTAACCTTGGCAGTGTAAACTCCATTATGAAAGCTACTCGCTAAAGGAATCTTATTCTCAATTTGGTTTTGAATTGAAAATATACGCTCTAGTTTGGAAGACAAATTTTCCGCCGAATAAGGAAATGAAAATTCTGTTTTATTTTCCACCGCATTTGACTGCGTACGAATTCTATAATTAGAAGTGCAAGATGCTAAACATAGAATAAAAATAAATAAACTTACGTATTTCAACAGACTTCCTTTAGACGGCTAACGCCGCCATAAGCGGCCAGATAATAGTTGGCTAAAATTGTGAGGAACGAACACAGCCAACTGTTATATGTCCGTTACTTTATGGCCTTGTTATGTGTAAATTACTTTTTGAACGGTCCGTATAATTTAGAACTAGCATCTAAGCCGTTGTAAACAGATATAAACCTTTCGTTATTGCCATCAGGTTTATATAGAGTAAAAGCTAAGCCATCCATAATTATTTCGTTCCGAACTTCGCAAATTTCACTGTATTTTAGGCTTCCACGAGGGAAAGTTTTTTCTATCTCATGCGCCTTAATCAGAGTTCCAGTAGCAAGCATTGACGCAATATATTCTGAGTCAATTTCATTGCAAGATACTACGCGCACGGTGTTAGCTTCCACGCTAGAAAAAATAACAGCTAATATTACAAATGCTCGAATCATCATCTTTGCACATAACGCCTCATTCAGAGGCAATAAAATAGCTGGTTAAAATTAGCGAGGCACGAGCAAAAACCAGCTGTTTTTTGTCCTGCTGAAATGACTTGTTAGGTATTTTTGCCAATTACAGCAACATTTGACAGGAAATTATTCACTTGTTTTGCCACCTCTAATAATGATTTAGATATAGCCTCTAACTCTGCTTTTTTAACAGTTTCAGAGAAGTTGACATCTTCTTTTTGTTTTTTTGCAACAAAGTCCTGTGTACTAACAACAGACTTTGTAATTATACCTGAGCGTACATCTAGTAATATTGCCTCGACAAAGCAATAAGCTTTAGTTTCATTTGGATCAATGAAACGGTACTTATTGTATGAATTACAAGACGTTCTGTAAGCTAATAATAAGTCGGCTTGAAATCTTGCCGCAGCTTCTCTTAATGTTGGAACCGTTCTCTTCTCAGGTACTAGCATTGCTGGTAAAAATGATGCGTCATATACTTTATTAGATGACCTTAATTCAGAAATAAAACCATCAACTAATGAAGTGGTTAGAGATGTGAAGTCGTTAGAATAAAATTTCCAGTGATTATCTTGGCTTAATTTTAAAATTGCGATTCTATTTTTAGGAGGCAATTTTACTTGGTAATAAAGTAATTCATTAATTTTTTGATCGTTTTCACCAAGTAAAGAATCACTAGCAAGTCCTTTAGGTTTTGAATCATTAGCATAGTAACTACTTGGGCGATCATGTGAGCCTACTGTAGAACAAGCTCCTAGTAATATTGATAACGAGATTATTATAATTTTTTTCATCGACAATCCTTGATTATGACTCTAAATACCTAACGCCCTAATAATGGGCAAAAAATTGTTGGTTAAAATAAGCGACGCAGGAGCAAAAACCAACTGTTTTTTGTCCCTTTGAGCGCCTTGTTAGCTGTTTTGTTGGAAACAGTCCGCACTTCTTGCACATGAAGATTTAATACCTAACTCTTCATGATATTCAGCCATGATGTAAAACATACTTAAAAATATAAATGCTGATACAAAAAATAAAGCTAAGTGCTTACTAGAAAAACTTCTTCGCCAAGCTCCATCGACAAACTTAGTGAAATGCTTAAATGCAAAGATAAAAGCAATGATTGCAATAATAAAGGGAATCATTCCCAGAAAACTCATACTCTACCTTAAACAGCTAACGCCCAAATAATGGGCGAATATCAGTTGGTTAAAATAAGCGACGTAGGAGCAAAAACCAACTGTTATTTGTCCTGATTAATTTGCTTGTTAGCTTTCGCATCTAGCCCCAACTCTCTACATGAATGCAGTACACTCAAAAAGAAAATAGCCACTAAGTCTACGCCAAAGCCAAGTTGGCCTAAGTTTTCACCAGTATAGAATCTAAAATCGGTGCTTAATATGTTAGCCCTAAAGAATAATTCACCTTCTATCCCAATCAAAAAGCTGCCTAAGCCTGTATAAGTAAAAAACAAAGTGCCGGTGTTTATAGTTAAAATTTGAAGAATTTGATTAAGATAAGATAGCTCATACCCGTAGCGTGATCTTTTTAAGAGTTTATAGCCGGCTGCCCCATTAAAAACAGCAATGACTCCATAAACAATTAAGTCTAATAATTCCATGGAGCCAATTAGCACATCAGCAAAGGCAATAGTAAAACCAACACATGTTGCTATTTGCAGCCAACTCAATAGTTTGACCCTGTTTTCAGTTGAGAAAGTAAATTCTTCTTGGTCTTGTTTTTGAGCAACCTCAATTTCAGGTTTTCTGTTTTCAACTTCCAACACTAATTTTTTATAATTTTCCGGATGTGCATCTTTATCTATATTATTGAGGCAATCCATTAATTCATTGACTGAATACTTCGAGTAATCCATATGTCTCCAAGAAAGCTAACGCCTCATTAAGAGGAAATTTATAGTTGGCTAAAATGTTGAACGCAGTGAAAACAGCCAACTGTAAATTTTCCTGCTTTAATGCCTTGTTATGTATATTGAACACTAAAACTGTTTTTAAACCAAATATTGGAGTTTTTAGTAAATAGAAGCAATAGAACACCTAATTGACTAAGATTTGTAATAGCACTTAGAGAAACAAACTCAAATGGCATTAACCAAAATTGCTGAAAATTTATAAAAGTGCTGATTAAGCTTATAAAAACTAAAACGGAATAAACTACCCTTGCCCAATTTCTACCTTTATTAATTTTGTATGCAAGCCACAGCATTAAAATAGTAGTAACAGCAAAAGAGATGCATTTAGCTACCGTATTTGGCATTAAATCAGGCGCTTTACTAGTAATTATTAAGATCGAGATCAGACTAGCAAGCCAGCTAATTATAATAAGAATAATTGTGAGTTTTATACTTTTAGGTTTATCCATAACCTTCCTATGAGATTAATATTGCGATACCAGATAGATACACATAACGCCTAATTAACAGGCAAAAAGTAGTTGGCTAAAATAGGTGAACGTAGTGAACAAAAAGCCAACTGTTTTTTTTCCTTGTTGAATTTCTTGTTAGCTGCTCAAATTATCCACGATACTTTTTAATTCACTTGAAAAACCTTCAGGTGAAGCGTTAGATAAAATTGAATTACACTTATCTAAAGATATACCGCCACTCGAATGGTATTTCATTATCTTTTTCCCAGCTATATTTACCGATGTTTTTTCAATGCTCTCAAATTTTGATAAGGAATCATTTGATACATAATAATCTTTAATTTTGACTGTTATGGTTTTAAGGTTCGCATGAATTTTATCTGAATTAGCTTTTAGCTCAGGATATTTATGTCCGCAATAACCAACTTCAGACATCATTGTATAAACAGCACCAGATAAAAATGGTAATTGAGTTTGTTCAAATTCATTAGCGCTGACCAGTGAACTAAATAAAAACATCATCCCTAAACTTTTAATATACACCTAAGTTCTCCTTTGACAGCTAACGCCGCCATAAGCGGTGAGTAATAGTTTGCTAAAATGTGAAGCGTAGCGGAACCGAGCAAACTGTTGCGAGTCCGGCTTTAATGCCTTGTTATAAGAACTAATACGCCGTAAGTTCAATATTATTGAAAAACTCTAGCGCTACATTATCCAAGTTTTGTGGAAACTCCTTATTATCTGAGCGATGTGATACTTCCATTAATAAAGCTGTAGTGTGATTTAAGTTAGTACGACAAATATAACCTTGATTTTTAAAGTATTGGAAGTCTTTTGACTCTAGCCCCTTGTCTCCGTGGTCTTCGGCAACACCACTATACTTTAAGCAAGGACGCCCTTTAAATGTGAGCGTTTCATAATTTAATTCAAGTTGTTTAAAGCGAGCTTTGTTATCAAAGGTTTTTCTACTCTCAATAACTTTGTCAAAGAATTCTTTGTCTGTAGGAAATTCACCAATCCAGTAAAGGTAAGTATTTGCTATAGCAGTTTCAGATTTGTCGGAATATTCTTTACCAAAAACTACACTTGGATCAGTGTGTTTCATCAAATACCAGTTTGGCTCACTAGGCGAAGTAACTTTAGCGCCTACATGATTATAGGTCTGGCTAATGCCAGCTTTGGGCATCGTTGAAACACACCCAACTAAAAAAGCAGAAAATATAGTAATTATTAGATATTTCACCGATACATCCTTGTTCTTATAACAGCTTTATCAGAGGACACTTTCCTCTTTTTATGAGCAATGCATGTCCCCTTAATTGTTTTTTCATATTAATAACAAATCCTGTAACACATTGCCAGCTTTAAACTTTAAGTCAGGCTGCTCTTTAAATATATGCAGAATAGAGGAAAACGTCCTCATTTCTTGACTTAGGAGGAAAAACGCCAGTATTGTATGTAAATACAGTTAATTGAGATTTAAAATGAAAACTAAATCCCCTTTTCTTAATAGTATTATCAACTATATGTATAGCCATCACTATGCTAAAAAATCTATTGAAACTTATGTATTTTGGATTACTGCCTATATCCATTTTCATAATAAGCGGCACCCTACCAGTATGGGGAATAATGAAGTAGAAATATTTTTAAATCACTTAACAGTCACTAAAAAAGTAGCAGCGAGAACACAAGCAACCGCTTTAAATGCACTTGCTTTTTTATATAAACATATTAATTAGAATGAGCTTTTATTAGATTTAAATTTCGTTAAAAGTAACCGCCAACAGAAACTGCCTGTCGTACTTACACAGACTGAGGTATCGCTATTTTTTAGAAATATAAATAAACGACATTATTTGATAGCAAGCCTGCTCTATGGAAGTGGTTTACGGCTGATGGAAGCAGTAAAAATAAGAGTTCATGATATTGATTTCGACTATAAAAATATACGCATTTGGAACGGCAAAGTTAATAAAAATCGTATTGTGACACTTGCTGAAGAATTAATACCAATGCTAAGAAATCAAATAATTCAAGTTGATGAATATTTACAGTTAGATTTAAAAAATGATGCGTACGCCGGTGTATGGATGCCTCATCGACTTAGTAAAAAATACCCAAGCGCTAATAAGTCTTTACAATGGCAGTTTCTGTTCCCATCACATAAATTAAGTACGGACCCTGAAACAGGAGAAATAAGACGTCACCACTTAGATCATTCAGGGGTAAGAAAGGCTGTTAAACTGTCTTCAACAAAAGCACATATTAATAGACACGTTACCCCACATACTTTGCGACACTCATTTGCTACGCATCTACTGCAAAGCGGCGCTGATATTCGTACAGTACAAACACAGCTAGGTCACAATGATGTGCATACAACACAAATAATACCCGCTGTATTGAATTAGTGAGCAATTATAGCGACAGATAAATAGCTCAGTAACAAGGCAAAAACTTAATTATATAGTTTATCTACATGAGAAGTTTTTAACGCAGTTAATGAGTTATTTAGAGCGCTAAAATGATTAACGTTTTAATACAGCGGGTATCCTACTAATGCACTGCAACAAGGTGCCAACGGGGTTGTTAGCCCTTTTTCACGATTATAAATCTCCCCGATTTAAAACAAAAAAGCACAGCCTATAAGCGCCATGCTTTTTAAATTCAAGCGTAAAAAACTTAATTTACAAACGAATACCGCCGTCTATCTCTACTACACGACCGGTGAAAAAGTCGTTTTCGATAATGTACTGTGCGGTATGGGCAATTTCGTCGCTTTCACCAAAGCGCCCTACGGGTGTTACCGCAAGCATACGTTGTTTAGCTTCTGGCTTCATGGCGTCGGTCATGGCGGTGCTTATTACACCTGGTGCAATAGCGCCTACGCGTATACCAAAACGGCCAAGTTCTTTTGCCCATGTGGTGGTAAGTGCCACTACACCGGCTTTTGATGCCGCGTAATTTGTTTGGCCTATGTTACCCGCGCGCGCTACGCTCGACATATTAACTATGACGCCGCCTTTGCCTGATTCAATCATGTGGCTTGCAGCTTCGCGCCCTGCTAAAAATACGCCGGTAAGATTAACATCAATCACTGATTGAAATTGCTCTAGCGACATTTTTTTAACCACTTTTCCGTCTTTAGCTTTTATGAACATGCCGTCACGCAAAATACCAGCGTTGTTAATAAGCACACCAATATGGCCAAAATCATTGTTAATGGTACTAAATACGTTTTCTACTTCACTTTCCACCGTCACATTAGCAGCGTAACCTTTAATTATACCTTTTACGCCTTCAAGCTGGTTTAGTTGCTCGCATGCGTTGTTTAATAAATCTTGTGCCATGTCAATAAGTGCAATATTTGCACCCATAGCTGCAAACTTTTGCGCCATAGCGAAACCTAAACCTTGTGCTCCACCTGTGATTACTACCGTATTATTTTTAATTTCCACGGTTTACTCCTACTTCGAAAACAATTTAAATATTGCGCTAAAGTCATCACTGCCTGCACCTTGATGCTGAAGCATAGTGTACAAGTTTTTTGCCATTGAACCCATTGGCGTTGATGAATTACTTTGCTGAGCTGCTTCCATGGCAAGACCTAAATCTTTTGCCATTAAGTCAACCATAAAACCTGGCTTATAATTATTACTAGCCGGTGCTGTCTCCATTACATCTGGACACGGATTATATAACTCTAATGTCCAATTTCGACCTGAGCTTGCAGTCATAATATCGCTCAGCACTTTTGGATCTAACCCGTTATTAATACCCATTTGAATGGCTTCACTTGTGCCTGCCATTAATATGCTAAGCAGCATGTTGTTGCATATTTTTGCAACTTGACCTGCACCAATATCGCCAGCATGAAATATGTTTTTACCCATATCTACTAATACAGTATTTGCTTTTTCGAATGCGGTTTGTTCACCACCTACGATAAACGTAAGCGTTCCTGCCGTTGCCCCGGCTACACCACCTGAAACCGGTGCATCAACAAAGCGTATACCTTGCTCGTCAAGTGCATTTCCTACAACGCGTGCCGATTCGGCATCAATTGTAGAGCAGTCAATCACTAAGGTATTTTTGCTTAAAACCTCAATTAGTCCATTGTTATCGTTATTACCTAAGTATAGCGATTTCACATGCTTGCCTGCAGGTAACATGCTGATCAGAACGTCGGCATTGGTGGAACATTGCGCTGCATCAACGCCCGCTTTAGCCCCTTGGCTAGCAAGTTCACTTACGACCGACTGGTTTAAATCAAAAACAGTGACTGTGTGCCCCGCTTTTACTAAATTTGCCGCCATAGGGCCGCCCATGTTTCCTAATCCGATAAAACCAATATTAAGTTTAGTCATCGTCTTTCCTTTATTTTTGTGTTGCCGTGTCTAGGTCATCAAGTGGGTGACGAGTGCCGTAACGATTATCAAAAAAGCTATTAACTACGCTACTTGGCACATCATGGAGTGTTGGGTATTGCCAATTGGGAGCGCCGTCTTTATCGATTAACAGTGCTCTAACGCCTTCTTGGAACTCACCTACTTCACCGGCTCTTACCGACATGCCTAGTTCCATTTTAAAGCAGTCTAAAAGGGTTTTACCTTCACTTGCTTTAAGCTGCTCACTGACTAACGCACAGCTGAGTGGGCACCCATGTTTTAACGATTTTTGCGCACGTTGTAACCACTTGTCGTCGGTGCTTAAGCTTAATAGGTAATCAACTTGCTCTTGCAATGAGGCAAAACTACCTAGTGTTTGAATTGTTTTTAAATTAGCGCTAACGTTTCCTATTGGCATATCAGCAGACTGCGCGTTTAACTCATTTAATAAATTAGTTAGCACCGCGTGGTTTTCGCTTGCACTCTTACTCCAGCTTGTAGCTAAAATAGTGTTTAGCATGTCGTTGTATTTACCGCTGTCAATAAAGTGATCGCCAAGTGATACAAAACAAGCATCGTCGCAATTAATAGACGCTGACGTTAACCCTAAAAACAAGCCAACACTTTTGGGCATTTTATGCAAAAAATAGCTGCCGCCTACATCGGGGTATAAACCTATTGTTTGTTCTGGCATTGCAATACGTGAGGTTTCGGTAACAACACGGTGGCTTGCGCCAGCCATTAGCCCTAAACCGCCTCCCATTACAATCCCGTTTCCCCAAACAAGAATAGGTTTAACGTAGGTATGTATAAGGTAATCGAGCTTATATTCTTGGGTAAAAAACTCTTCAACTAAGCTTGTTGGTTCACCTTGTGCCATTGCATGATGAAGGCTTACTACATCGCCACCAGCACAAAACGCTTTTTCTCCTGCCCCTTTTAAAATAACCATTGCGATGGCATCGTCGTTTGCCCATGCCTTTAGTTGAGGAGTAAGCAATTTGATCATGTTAAAATTAAGCGCATTTAACGATTTAGGTGCGTTTAGTGTAATAAGCCCAATTAAACGGCCGTTGGCTGCGGTTGCCGTCTCAAAAAGTACTGAATCATCCGCTTTATTTAATAAGGTTAAATCACTCATTAGCCATTTACCCATTTTGCTTTACGCTTTTCTAAAAAGGCATTTACCCCTTCTTTTTGATCATCAGTATCAAATAAACCAACAAATAGTTCGCGCTCTAATGGTAAAACGCTCGCCATGGGTTGGTGGCGCCCTTTTTGAATCAATGTTTTACATGCCGCAACCGAGCTAGGGCTTTGCTCGCTTACTTGGTTTGCAAGATTAAGCGCAGCAGCAAAACTCTCACCTTGGCCAACAACCTCTTCGACTAATCCAATGTGCAGTGCTTTATCAGCTTTTAAGCGCTCGCCGCACAAAATCATGCGTTTAGCCCAGCCTTCGCCCACTAACCATGCTAAATTTTGCGTGCCACCTGCACACGGTAATAAACCGACTTTTGCCTCGGGGAGTGCCATTTGCGCTTGTTGTTCAGCAACGCGTATATCACACGCTAATGCAACCTCTAAACCGCCGCCCATCGCATAGCCGTTAATAGCAGCAACCGACACGCCTCTAAAATTAGTTAATGCTTCAAACGCTTCGCCAAATACACGCGACATGTCTGCAGCAATACCTTTGTCACCACTTGCAAATACATTAAGGTCGGCGCCTGCGCTAAAAAACTTATCGCCTTCACCCGTTAGCACTAAGGCATAAATGTTTTTATTGTTATTAAGCGCGTTAACTTTATTTTTTAAATCAATTAAGGTGTCTTTTGTCCAGGTATTCGCTGGCGGGTTAGACATCGTTAAAATAGCAACATGGCCTTCGGTTGTTAACTCAATGCTTGGTTTTGATTCAGACATACCGTGCTCCTTATAATATTTCGCTTGCTGATTCAGCTAAAATTCGACGCGCAATAATCACACGCATTATTTCGTTTGTGCCTTCAAGTATTTGATGAACGCGCACGTCACGTACATGGCGCTCTAATGGGTATTCTTTTATGTAACCATAACCACCATGTATTTGAAGTGCTTCATTACACACTGTAAAACCAACATCGGTTGCAAAGCGTTTGGCCATAGCACAATAAGTAGTTTTTTCGCTGTCGCCAGTATCAAGTTTAAATGCCGCAAGCCTTACCATTTGGCGCGCCGCTACAAGCTCTGTGTTCATATCAGCAATTTTAAATTGTAACGCTTGAAAAGCAGCCAGCGGTTTACCAAATTGTGAGCGCTCTTTGAGGTATTCACGTGCTGTATTTAAGGCCGCTTGTGCGGTACCAATTGAACAGGTGGCAATATTAATACGCCCGCCATCTAGCCCTTGCATTGCAAACTTAAAACCTTCGCCTTCTGCTCCAAGTAAGTTATGTGCAGGAATACGCACATCTTCAAAGCTTATTAGTCGTGTAGGCTGTGCATTCCACCCCATTTTTTCTTCTGCTTTACCGTATTCAACGCCTTTTGCATCGGCCGGTACAACAAACGCAGAAATACCCGCAGCGCCTTCGCCACCAGTACGCGCCATAACCACTAGCACTTCGGTTTCGCCTGCACCCGATATAAACATTTTAGAACCGTTAATAACGTATTCGTCGCCGTCGCGTAATGCTTTTGTTTTAAGTGAAGCTGCATCTGAACCAGAACCAGGCTCAGTTAAGCAGTATGATGCTAATAACTCACCCATAACTAATTGGTCTACATATTGATCTTTTATAGCGTCTGTACCGAAACTTGCAACCATCCAGGTAGCCATATTATGAATAGTGAGCATGGCAGTGGTTGCCGTACACCCTAGCGCAAGTTGTTCAAAAATAATGCTTGAGTCTAAACGTGATAAACCAAGGCCGCCCGCGTCCTCTGGTGTGTATAAACCACAAAAGCCTAACTCACCGGCTGCTTTTATCGTATCTTTAGGAAAAATATGTTCGCGATCCCATTTAGCCGCGTGAGGTGCAAGCTCTGACTCGGCAAATTGGCGAGCAGTTTGTGCAAAAGCTTGTTGGTCTTCTGATAAGTTAAAGTCCATGGTAGACCTCTTTAGTTGTGTGTTGTCGGTTTTCCCGAATTGGGATTATGAGTGAAGAGCGGCGAAGGCATATTTATGTGTGTGAAAAACCTTCGCGCCCGTCTTTGTTATTATTTTTTGTGTGTGTTTATTAATTATTTTAAGTTAATGCTCATGTTTGGGCCTGACGCTATATCGTCTTCAAACCAACGTGAGGTAATGGTTTTGGTTTCGGTGTAAAAACGAATACCTTGCTTACCATACGTATGAGTATCGCCATAAAAAGAGCCTTTCCACCCCGTAAATGAGAAGAACGGCAGTGGCACAGGAATAGGAACATTAATACCTACTTGGCCTACTTCTATTTCGTGTTGGAATTTACGTGCAACTGCACCGCTTGAAGTAAATAGCGAGGTGCCATTACCGTAAGGGCTTTCGTTAATTAAGGCGATAGCGTCTTCTAATGTGTCTACAAACATACAAGCCAAAACAGGACCAAAAATCTCTTCTTTATATAAGTCCATTTCTTTTGTAACGTCGGTAAATAAAGTTGGGCCAACCCAGTTACCTTGCTCGTAACCTTCTACAGTAAAGTCAGAGCCATCTATTAAACAGGTCGCGCCTTGTTTTTTACCGCTTGCAATAAGCGATAAAATTCGCTCTTTTGCTGCTTTTGACGTTTGTGGGCCGTAGGCTGCGTCTTTATCATCCCATAAACCTGGGCGTACTTTTTCAAAGCCTGCTTTTATTTCATCTACCCATTCACTTGCTTGACCAACAAATACAGCTACCGAAATACCCATACAACGCTGCCCTGCGGCACCAACAGATGCACCAACAAGGTTATTTACAACATGCGATTTACTCGCATCTGGCATAATTACCATATGGTTTTTTGCACCTACACAGGCTTGAACACGCTTAAGGTTTTGTGTGCCTTTTGAATAAATATAGGCACCTACACCACACGAGCCTACAAACGAAATAGCACGAACGGCTTTATCTTCTAATAACCGGTCTACCTGCGGTTTTGTACCATGTACAATTTGCAGAACGCCTTTAGGTGCACCCGCTTCAATAAATAGCTCAGCTAAACGCATTGGCGTTAGTGGGTCTTGCTCTGATGGTTTTAATATAAATGTGTTACCACACACTATTGCCAGCGGAAACATCCAAAGTGGGATCATTGCCGGAAAGTTAAACGGCGTAACACCTGCACACACACCCAATGGCTGCATGTAAGAGTAGGTATCGATTTTGCGAGCTACGTTTTCCATTGTTTCGCCCATCATCAACGAAGGTGCATTAGCTGCTTGTTCGACAACTTCAATACCTCGCCATACATCACCTTTAGCATCTTCAAAGGTTTTACCTAGTTCGTGGCAAATAATAGTGGCTAGTTCATCATGGTGTTCTTTTAAAAGCGCAGCATATTTCATCATAATGCGGGCACGCTCAGTGATTGGCACATCTTTCCATGTTTTAAATGTTTCAGAGGCTGAAGCAATAGCCGCATCCATTTCTGCATCGGTGCTACAAGGAACCTGAGCTAATACTTCTTGGTTTGCAGGGTTTATAACATCGATTAACTCTTTTGAAGCCGATTGAATAAATTCGCCATCTATTAATAGTGGAACTTGGTGCATGATTAAATCCTATTGTATTAGTGTGTTAGTTTTAAAAATAACGCAGCTTTATTATTGTTATGTTGCTGCGTATTTTTAATGTGATTGGTACTTAGTAAGCTTCTACTGCCATTGCAACGGCTTCACCGCCACCAATACATAAAGAAGCAACGCCTTTTTTAAGGCCTCGGTTTTTAAGAGCGTGAATAAGCGTAACCAAAATACGTGCGCCACTGGCACCAATTGGATGGCCAAGTGCACATGCCCCACCGTTAACATTTACTTTGCTTTCATCAAGCTTAAGCTCGTTTATTGCAAGCATTGTTACCATGGCAAAAGCTTCGTTAATTTCCCAAAGGTCTACATCAGTTGTTGTCCAACCGGCTTTTTCGAGCACATTGTTCATTGCACCTACTGGTGCTACCGTAAATTCGCTCGGTTTTTGAGAATGTGTGCTGTGCGCTACAATTTTACAAAGGGGTGTTAAACCGTGTGCTTTTGCTTTTGACTCAGTCATTAAAACGAGGGCTGCGCCACCATCCGAAATAGATGATGAGTTAGCAGCTGTTATAGTGCCGTCTTTTTTAAAGGCTGCACGTAAACTTGGGATTTTTTCTGGGCGTGCATTACCTGGTTGCTCATCAACCGATACCGTTACATCGCCTTTTCGTGTTTGAATTGTGTGCGGTGCTATTTCGTTTTCAAAGCTGCCGTTTGCAATTGCGGCATTAGCTTTGCTTAATGAGCTGAGTGCAAAATTATCCATTTGCTCACGGCCAATGCCATATTCGTCGGCGGTATCTTGTGCAAAACAACCCATGGCTTTATTGTCGTATGCATCTTCAAGGCCATCACTCATCATGTGATCTTTAATTTCACCGTGGCCCATTCGCATTCCGCCACGCGCTTTTGGAATAAAGTAAGGGGCATTGGTCATACTTTCCATGCCACCAGCAATAGCTGTTTCTATAGAGCCTGCTTTAATTAAATCGTTAGCAAGCATGGCGGCTTTTAAACCTGAACCACATACTTTATTAATGGTGGTAGCCCCCGTGCTTAATGCTAGCCCAGCTTTTAACATAGCTTGACGAGCTGGCGCTTGACCTAAACCAGCAGGGAGTACACAGCCCATAATTACTTCGTCAATTGCATCGGTGTTTAAACCAGTTTGCGCTAATGCACTTTTAATAGCCGTTGCACCTAATTCAGTAGACTGAGCATCGCTTAGCCCGCCCATAAAGCCACCCATAGGCGTACGTTTTGCTGCTACAATTACCACTGATTCTAAAGACATAGCTAACTCCATTGTATTTAAGGGTAAATAGTTGTTAGAATATTTACTCTATTAATTGTGTTTTAAATTATTATTTAATAACCATACACAATACTAACGTTTACGCTAACGTCAACTAAAAACCGTTAAAATTATACTTTCTTATCTGTAAGGTTTCTTTGCCACCTTTGGCTCTTACAATCTAAGTTAAAATTAAGTCATTGTAATTAAATAATTTAAATTACAAATACTGCACACCACTTCGCTTATATTTATTTCACACCAGCCAGCGCTTTACCTTTACGTAAACTTCACTTATATTGGAGTTATTCGAATGAGGTAATTACAATTATGAAACCAGATAATCAAACAAACTTTGCAAGTTCCGCCACTATACCGACCAGTAATGAACAAACTTTCAGCATTAGCGATTTAGCTAAAGAGTTTGACATTACAACTCGCTCTATACGCTTTTATGAAGACCAAGGGCTTTTATCACCTGATCGTAATGGGCAAACACGTATTTACTCAAAGCGCGACAAAGTGCGCTTAAAGCTCATTTTACGGGGTAAACGCTTAGGCTTTACGCTTGCCGAAACGGGCCGTTTGTTTGAACTGTACGACGCTGATAAATCAAGCGCTAAACAACTAGTCACTATGCTAGATCTGATTTCAGAGAAAAAAGCCGACCTTTCGCAGCAAATGGACGATATTAAAGTTGTCCTAATGGAACTGGTAACCGCAGAACGACGCTGTAGAGACACACTGAATAAAATAGACGAGTAGTTTATTTTTAAAATAAAAACACACTGATAACACACACTCACACAGGAATGAATCATGAGCACTATTTCACTTTATAAAGAGATGAACTTTGGTCTTGGCGAAACCGCCGATATGATCCGCGACCATGTAAATAGTTTTTCAAGCCAAGAAATTGCGCCACTAGCTGAACAAACCGACATTGACAATACATTTCCAAATCAACTTTGGCCGCAAATGGGCGAAATGGGCGTGTTAGGCATGACCGTTCCTGAAGAGTTTGGTGGTGCGGGCTTAGGCTATTTAGAGCATGTTATAGCAATGGAAGAAATTAGCCGCGCAAGTGCGTCTATTGGCTTGAGCTACGGTGCGCATTCAAACCTGTGTGTTAATCAAATCAACCGTAATGGTTCACAAGCACAAAAAGAAAAATACCTACCAAAACTTATCAGCGGTGAACACATTGGTGCGCTTGCTATGAGTGAGCCTAATGCGGGCTCTGACGTGGTATCGATGAAACTTAAAGCGGAGAAAAAAGGCGATAAGTACATTTTGAACGGCAATAAAATGTGGATCACCAATGGCCCGGATGCAGACACACTGGTTATTTACGCTAAAACAGATTTAAACGCCGGTGCTAAAGGGATTACTGCATTTATAGTAGAGAAAACGTTCCCTGGTTTTTCAACCGCACAAAAGCTCGACAAACTTGGCATGCGTGGGTCAAACACATGTGAGTTAGTATTTGAAAACTGTGAAGTGCCTGAAGAAAACATTCTAGGTAACTTAAACGAAGGCGTAAAAGTACTTATGAGCGGCCTAGATTACGAACGTGTTGTATTGGCAGCAGGCCCCCTTGGTATTATGCAAGCATGTATGGATATTGTTGTGCCTTACATTCATGAGCGTAAGCAATTTGATACCCCAATTGGGCAATTTCAGCTTATTCAAGGCAAGGTTGCCGACATGTACACACAAATGAACGCTGCTCGTTCATACGTTTACACGGTAGCTAAAGCCTGTGACCGCGGTGAAACTACACGTAAAGATGCTGCTGGCGCCATTTTATATGCCGCTGAACTGGCAACCAAAATGGCACTGGATGCGATTCAAATACTGGGTGGGAACGGCTACATAAACGAATACGCTACGGGTCGACTACTACGTGACGCTAAACTATACGAAATTGGCGCCGGTACGTCTGAAATTCGCCGTATGCTAATTGGTCGCGAACTTTTCACTGAAAGCCGTTAAGGATTAGATTATGACGATTTTAAAATCGAGCGTTAATCCACACGATCCTACTTTTGTGCAAAATCATAAGAACATGTCGGCGCTAGTGGATGATTTACGCGATAAAGTTGCCACAATAAGCTTAGGTGGTGGGACTGCTTTAAAAGAGCGTCACGAAGGTCGCGGTAAATTATTTGTACGCGATCGTATTAGTACGCTAATTGACGAAGGTTCACCATTTTTAGAAATTTCTCAATTCGCTGCATTTGGCGTCTATGAGCAAGCTATCCCGTGTGCAGGTGTCGTAGCTGGTATTGGCCGTGTAAAAGGCATTGAATGCATGATCATTGCAAACGATGCCACGGTTAAAGGCGGCACCTACTTTCCGCTTACTGTTAAAAAACATTTGCGAGCACAGGACATTGCAGAGCGATGCCATTTACCATGTATTTATTTGGTTGATTCTGGCGGTGCTAACCTACCTGAGCAAGATGATGTATTTCCCGATAAATTACATTTTGGCCGTATTTTTTACAATCAAGCTCGAATGTCGGGTAAAGGCATTCCTCAAATTGCAGTGGTAATGGGGTTATGTACTGCTGGTGGTGCTTATGTACCGGCTATGGCCGATGAAAGCATAATAGTAAAAGAGCAAGGCACTATATTTTTAGCAGGCCCGCCGCTTGTAAAAGCGGCAACAGGTGAAGAAGTAACTGCTGAAGAGCTTGGTGGTGCTGATGTTCATTGTAAAACATCAGGGGTAGCTGATCACTTTGCTGAAAACGACGAGCATGCGCTGTCTATCGCACGCCAATGTATTGAGCGCATTAATTACACACGCCCTACTGCACCGTTATTAAAAGATATAAAAGCGCCTCGGTACGATATAAGCGAACTTTACGGCATTGTAGGTACCGACCTTAAAAAGCCATTTGACGTACGAGAAGTCATTGCCCGAACAGTTGATGATTCATCGTTTGATGAATTTAAACGCTACTTTGGTGAAACGTTGGTAACCGGTTTTGCAAGCATTTACGGTAACCCTGTTGGCATAGTGGCTAATAACGGCATTTTATTCAGCGAGTCTGCTCAAAAAGGCGCACACTTTATTCAACTGTGTGCACAACGCAATATTCCACTGGTTTTTTTACAAAATATTACCGGCTTTATGGTAGGTAAAAAATACGAAGCCGAAGGCATTGCAAAACACGGCGCAAAAATGGTGATGGCGGTTTCGTGTGCCGATGTGCCTAAATTTACGGTACTTATTGGCGGCTCTTATGGCGCTGGTAATTACGGTATGTGTGGCCGCGCATTTGAACCCACCATGATGTGGATGTGGCCTAATGCCCGTATTTCGGTCATGGGCGGCGAGCAAGCCGCAGGGGTAATGGCCCAAGTTAAGCAAGACGGCTTAGCGCGAAAAGGCCAAAGTATGACCGATGAGCAAATTAGCGAGTTTAAAAAACCAATCATTGAGCAATACGATGAGCAAGGCCACCCATACTATGCCAGTGCGCGTTTGTGGGACGACGGTATTATTGACCCAGCCGACACACGTAACGTATTAGGACTTGCCTTAAGTGCTGCTAAAAATGCACCAGCGCAAGATTCTCAATTTGGCGTATTTAGAATGTAACCGGAGCGCAGTAAATGTCAGTAACACTACAAATAACAAAATCTAATGTGGCTGTACTTGTTTTAAGCCGCCCTGAAAAAAGAAACGCATTTAATAGCGAAGTAATTCACGAATTAATTCAATGCATTGAACATGCAAATACGCTTGATATAAAAGCGCTCGTGTTAAAAACAGAAGGCAAACACTTTTCAGCCGGAGCAGACTTAGCCTGGATGAAATCCATGGCTGATAACAATTACGCCGATAATCTTGCCGACTCTATGCAACTTGCAAAACTAATGCAGGTTTTAGCAACCAGCCCTCACCCAACCGTGTGTGCTGTTCAAGGCGCTGCATTTGGTGGCGCGTTAGGCTTAATTGCCTGTTGCGATATTGCACTGTGTAAAGATGATGCTCAGTTTTGCTTAAGTGAGGTTAAACTTGGGCTTATTCCTGCGGTAATTAGCCCGTATGTAATTAAAGCTATAGGTGAGCGCGCTGCTCGTAGGTATTTTTTAACTGCCGAGGTGTTTGATGCCCACACAGCCAAACAACTTGGGTTAGTTCATCAAGTAACCGGCAATTTAGACTGCGCGCTTGATAACATGTTGCAAACACTGATTGATAACGGCCCTGTTGCAGTCAAAGCCGCTAAAGCTTTAATTAATGATGTAGCAAACAAGCCTATTAGTGAACAACTTATTGAGCTTACGGCCGAACGTATTGCAAAGATTCGTGTATCTGATGAAGGCCAAGAAGGGCTTAGTGCTTTTTTTGATAAACGCCCACCCGCTTGGCAACTGTAGGATTAATTATGAACACACACACTTTAAAAAAGATACTCATTGCCAACCGAGGTGAAATTGCGTGCCGTATCATGCGCAGTGCAAAGCAAATGGGGTTAACGACTGTAGCCGTTTATTCTGACGCCGATAAGCACGCACAACATGTAAAAATGGCTGATCAGGCTTACCATATTGGGCCTGCGCCCAGTAAAGACTCTTACCTTGTAACCGATAAAATTTTACAAGTAGCAAAAAATAGTGGTGCAGATTGTATTCACCCTGGGTATGGTTTTTTATCTGAAAACAGCGAATTTGCTAAAGCCTGTGAAGCTAACAACATTGCGTTTATTGGCCCACTTGCAAGCAGCATAGAAGCCATGGGCTCTAAAACCCGCGCTAAAGAAATAATGGCTGAAGCAAATGTACCGTTAGTGCCTGGCTATTATGGTGATAATCAAGACCCTGCCTTTTTACAATCTGAGGCCGAAAAAATTGGCTATCCCGTACTGATTAAAGCGGCTTTTGGGGGCGGTGGTAAGGGTATGCGCGTTGTTGAGCAAGCTAAAGATTTTATGAGTGCTCTTGAAGGCGCACAGCGTGAAGCTATAGCAGGCTTTGGTAATGACTTAGTACTGCTAGAGCGCTATGTTAACCAGCCTCGCCATGTTGAAGTACAGGTGTTTGCAGATAGTCACGGTAACTGTGTTTATTTAGGTGATAGAGACTGCTCTTTACAACGTCGTCATCAAAAAGTAATTGAAGAAGCGCCAGCACCAGGTTTAAGTGACACATTACGAAAAGAAATGGGCGAAGCCGCAGTACGTTGTGCTCTGGCTATAAATTACCGCGGTGCAGGTACTGTTGAATTTTTACTGTGTGGCGATGAGTTTTTCTTTATGGAAATGAACACACGCCTACAAGTAGAACACCCAGTAACCGAAATGGTAACCGGTGTAGATTTAGTGAATTGGCAAATCAATATAGCAGCTGGGCACACTTTGCCTTTAACGCAATCTGACATACAACTACAAGGCCACAGCTTTGAAGCGCGAATTTACGCAGAGGATCCAAGCAACGACTTTATTCCTTGTTCAGGCGTAATTGAATCGTTAAATACTCCGCTTAATAGTGAGTTTGTACGAATAGATACCGGCATTGCACAAGGCGATGAAATCAGCCCTTATTACGACCCAATGATTGCAAAGCTTATAGTACATGATGATAACCGCGAGCAAGCATTAGGGCGTTTACGCCAAGCACTTGGGGAATTTCATTTAGCGGGTTTTAGTACCAACATTGGCTTTTTAAATAACTTAGCTAATCACCCTACTTTTAACCAGGGCGCGCCAAGTACACACTTTATTGCAGAGCAAGGCGACTCTTTAGTTACTGTTGATAGTGCGCTTTTACAATCTAGTGAGCTCATAGGTGCATTTGCGTACTTATGCTCTTTGAATAATGAGCAAGCTCAGCAAAGCAATGGTAGCCCTTGGCAGCAACTTAACGGATTTAACTTAAATTCTCCACGCATCATTAAAGTGCCCTTTAAAGATTTACAGCTGAGTGCGATTAAAACATCTGAAGGGTTCAACATTACCCATAACAACACGGTATTTAATCTTCAAGGGACAGTCATTAAAGGCGTTTGTACTGTATTTATTGATGGCAATAAGCATATTGCGCATGTCTCACACTGTAATGACGCCATTACGGTTATGAATAAAGCACTACAAACTAAGCTTGAACTCATTAATAAACATTACATAAGTTCACATGAAAGTGATGCATTGCCACTAGCAGCACCACTCAATGGTACCGTGGTTAAACATTTGGTTAAAGTTGGCAGTACGATTAGCAAAGGCGATCCTGTTGTGATCATTGAAGCTATGAAAATGGAATACACCCTCAATGCGCCACACGATGGCATTTTACAAAGCTATTGTTTTGGTGAAGGTGAATTGGTATCTCACGGTGCCCTACTCGCCATTGTTGAAGATACCACACAACAGGAAGGTGCCTAATGAGTGCCTTTCCTGATTCGGTTCGTATTGTTGAGGTGGGTGCGCGTGACGGCCTACAAAACGAGAGTTTGGTAAATACTCAGGATAAAATTTCACTGATTAATGCCCTTGCACAAGCCGGTTTAAAAGATATAGAAGCAGGTGCATTTGTATCCCCTAAATGGGTGCCACAAATGGCAGACTCGGCAGATGTGATTAACGCACTTAACTTACCAAATATTAACTTAAGCGCGCTGACACCAAACTTGAAAGGTGCACACGCGGCCCATGACGCTGGTATTAAAGAGTTTGCAATTTTTACCGCCGCAAGCGAGTCGTTCTGTAAAAAAAACATAAACTGCTCTATTGACGAAAGTATCACACGCTTCAGTGAAGTTATGAACTTTGCAAAAGAGCATAATATTCGTGTACGTGGTTACGTAAGTTGTGTACTTGGCTGTCCTTACGAAGGAGACATAGACGCTAAGGCTGTGCTTGATGTAACACAAAAGCTATTAGATTTAGGCTGTTACGAAGTAAGCCTTGGAGACACGATTGGCGTAGGTACTGCAAAAAAAGTAACTCAACTCATAGAATTACTTTTAATGCACATAGACAGCAACCGGCTTGCAGTGCATTTTCATGATACCTACGGCCAAGCGCTCACAAATATTTACGCAGCGCTAAGCCTAGGAATATCAACGGTTGACGCAGCAGTTGCCGGCCTTGGTGGGTGCCCTTATGCTAAAGGCGCGTCAGGAAATGTTGCCACTGAAGATGTCGTTTACTTACTCGATGGCCTTGGCATAAACCATGGAATTGATTTACAAATGCTTGTTGATGCAGGTTGGGCCATTACTAATGCGCTTAACAAAACGCCAATAAGTAAAGTTTCTGTAGCGCTGCACAAAAAACAACAATGACACACTTACGTGTTAACTACTTTTTAGCCTATATATTACTTAAGTAAGTGTAAAACGAAGGTAAATAGTTAACAAAATTTAGCACACAATGAGGAGAGACTCATGGCCGGTTTTGATAAGGTGGTTTCAAGCTACGAAGCTGCAATGGAAGGGTTGAAAGACGGTGATACCATTATTGCCGGTGGTTTTGGTTTATGTGGAATACCTGAAGGTTTAATAAAGCAAATTAAAAAGATGAACACAAAAGAGTTAACCGTTGTATCTAACAACTGCGGTGTTGATGATTTTGGTTTAGGTATTTTATTGCAAGATAAACAAATAAAAAAAGTAATTGCCTCGTATGTTGGAGAAAACGCCCTATTTGAGCAGCAATTATTAAATGGCGAAATAGATGTTGAGCTTACGCCACAAGGAACACTTGCAGAAAAAATGCGCGCTGGTGGTGCCGGTATTCCCGCATTTTATACCGCTACAGGTTACGGTACGCCCGTTGCAGAGGGTAAAGATGTAAAAGAATTTGATGGTCGCCCTTACATTTTAGAAGAGTCTATCACGGGTGAATTTGCCATTGTGAAAGCGTGGAAGGCTGACCGGTATGGAAACCTGGTATTTAGACATACCGCAATGAACTTTAACCCAATGGCTGCAACAGCAGGAAAAATTACTGTGGCAGAAGTGGAAGAAATCGTCGAGCCGGGTGAACTTGAACCAAGCCAAATCCACACCCCTGGTATTTATGTAAATCGCGTGATTAAAGGTAACTTTGAAAAACGCATTGAACGTGTAACAACACGAGATTGAGCAGGAGCAAAGTAATGGCATTATCACGTGAACAAGTTGCAATGCGCGTTGCGCAAGAACTACAAGATGGTTACTACGTTAATTTGGGCATAGGAATTCCGACACTCGTCGCAAACTATGTACCTGATGATATTGAAGTTATGCTACAGTCAGAAAATGGCCTATTAGGTATGGGGCAATACCCAACTAAAGCTGAGCTTGATGCTGATATGATTAACGCGGGTAAAGAAACCGTGACAGCAGCCACAGGTGCTGCCATATTTAATAGTGCAGATAGTTTTGCCATGATACGGGGTGGTCATGTAGACTTAACAGTTCTTGGTGCTTTTGAAGTTGACCAGAACGGTAACATCGCGTCATGGATGATCCCCAAAAAGCTTATTAAAGGCATGGGCGGCGCAATGGACTTAGTTGCTGGCGCAAAAAATATAATTGTTACAATGACCCATGCCAGTAAGCATGGTGAATCTAAGCTTCTTGAAGCATGTAGTTTACCGCTTACCGGTGTAAATTGCGTAAAGAAAATAGTAACAGATTTAGCCGTTTTAGAAGTTAAAGACGGCGCATTTCATTTAATAGAGCGTGCACCTGGTGTATCTGTAGATGAAATTATTAGCAAAACAGCAGGTAAATTACTTGTTGACGGTGAAGTACCAGAAATGGTTTTATAAGATTATTATATAGTTAACTTTACCCTGTACCGACCTCATTCCCAGTGCCAATGGCGCTGAGTTACCCAAAATCCCTCGTAAGAGGGATTTTTTTTGCTATCAATACTATTTTTATGGTTAATTAATACACGCTTAATAAATTATTATCTATAATAGATGCATAAATACTGTGTTATTTAGCTAGAGCTATTGCACTAATTTGTTGTTATGATGCACCAAAATTGTGAAGCTGCCCTATCAATAAAATTAAGTTATTGATAGTATTGAATAATAACATTTGGATCGATATTTGCCTGTACAGGTAATCTAAACATTTAAACACTGGAAAACATGCAAACTCCTATTCGTGGTCTTCGTTCTTTTTGCTTTGCAGCAAGAAGCCTAAGTTTTAAGCATGCAGCCAATGAGCTGTACTTAACACCGTCGGCGGTAAGCCACCAAATAAAACAACTAGAAGAACAACTTGGTATAGAGCTTTTTCATCGTAAAACACGTTCGATTAGCCTAACTACGGCTGGAAAAAACTTTTTTGATGCGATCTCCCCTATCATTACTATGTTAGAAGGTACCATTAATGAGTTTAGTCAATTACAACAAAACACAAATATCACGATTACTTTACCCGAGTTTTTTGCCAGTGAATTGCTGATGCCGAAATTAAGCGAATGGACCACTCAGCATCCTAATATTAATTTGCAAATGGACACGCTTAAAACACGTAAAGAACTTACCCGCCATAGTGATTTGTCTATTGTGCTTTCGTCAAGTAAGCCAACTGAGGGCGCAGTCACTGAGCTATTTAATTTAGAATACATTCCTGCATGTAATAAAAAATTACTTGAACAGTGGAAAAACAACGATTTACAAGCACTGAACCAAGTACCACTAATTTTACACAAAGCACGCCCTTGGGCATGGCACCAGTGGGCTGAAAAAGTGGGCATAGATGATTTTTCGCCTACGCAAATTATTCAGATAGATAGTATGTTTGGTGTTGCACGTGCCGCACAGCAAGGTATGGGGATTGCACTTATTCCTCTACCTATAAGCCAAAGCTGGTTAGACGAGCAATGGTTATATAAATTGTTTGAACAGCCATTAACGACTAAAGATAAATATTATTTGGTTCAACACGACTCAAATGTAGCCAACCACCCTCTAGATCTGTTTGCTAAATGGGTAGTTGATACTTTTAGAAAAACCCAAGAATAATGATTTTAGTTCACACTTAGTTAATTTATTTACTGTATAAACCACAAAAAATTCACATTAAATTAATGTAAAAGCCAACTTATTATCAATGAGTTGGCTTTTTTGTTATTTAATTTTTATGGTTTAAATTTTTTCACTTATCAGTTTTATTTTTATCGTTTGTTTGTATTTAGGAAACAACATAAAGTCTATTTAACGAAAACATTTAATAACTAGATGAGTTGTTATTTAAATAACTAAGTTTGAAACCAATTTAGTTTTTATGACTCAAATAAATGTAAAAAAGAATCTTTATATTGTGTGTGAAGATGTTGTCAGTGTGAAAAACAGTTCAAGTTAGGTGGTGACTTAGTTTGGGCTGTTTTTATTCTCTCCAGCAGCCACATAATATTAAAATCTGCTTTTAGCAGTAAACGAATCTTTATTGTGTGTGAAGATGTTGTCAGTGTGAAAAGCAGTTCAAGTTAGGTGGTGACTTAGTTTGGGCTGTTTTTATTCTCTCCAACAGCCACATAATATTAAAATCTGCTTTTGGCAGTAAATGAATCTTTATTGTGTGTGAAGATGTTGTCAGTGTGAAAAGCAGTTCAAATTAGGTGGTGACTTAGTTTGGGCTGTTTTTATTCTCTCCAACGGCCACATAATATAAAAATCTGCTTTTGGCAGTAAACGAATCTTTATTGTGTGTGAAGATGTTGTCAGTTTGAAAAGCAGTTCAAGTTAGGTGGTGACTTAGTTTGGGCTGTTTTTATTTTTCAACAAAAGTGAATAATATTAAAATCTGCTTTTGGCAGTAAATGAATCTTTATTGTGTGTGAAGATGTTGTCAGTTTGAAAAGCAGTTCAAGTTAGGTGGTGACTTAGTTTGGGCTGTTTTTATTTTTCAACAAAAGTGAACCACTTAGTAAATATTTATAAAGCCCTCAATTAATGAGGGCTTTTTTGTACTTGTTTCTTTACTAGTCGAAACACCAATTGTAGACCGATAGGTTTATATGCGGTATTAGCTATTATCTCGAGGGACAAAGTCTAATACGGTTGCGTTTATACAATATCTATCTTTTCCTCTAGGCCCCTCACCCGGAAATAAATGCCCCAGGTGAATACCTGTGCTTTTAGACCTTAATTCTATGCGTTGCATGCCCCAACTATTGTCCTCGTGTTCGGTTACACTGTTTTTAACAGGGTGCGTAAACGACAGCCAACCTGTACCAGAATTAAAACGATCTCGAGTGTCAAATAAAGCCTCACCACTGAGCTTATCGACAAAGGTGCCATCGGGTGTGTTTTTAAATATTTTATATTCTTTACAATATGGGCGATCTGTTTTTGCATTAAATGCAACTTTATAAGCTTCACTATCTCCTAATTTAAATGCACCTAATGCTTTGTAAAACGTCTCACGGCTTGCGTAGCCTTGGCGACCATATACTTCTTCACCATTTTCTAAAAATAGAATTGTGGGTGTTGCCCATGTCGCTGATTTAATGGTTAACCCATCTAATTGATCTGCGTATCTAAATGACAAAGGGATGGTGCCTTTGTAGTCATTTGCCACCTCTTTTTTAAACTTCTCGCAGTAAGGGCAATAGTCTCGAGAGTCTATTATCACTATTTGTTTACCCACTAATAATGCAGTGTTGTCTTTCGTTTTAACTGGTACTGGTTCGAAAACCACACCAGTAGAATGATCAGGGCAATAACCATTAGGATTTTTTTGCAAATAATTTTGGTGGTATTCTTCAGCTGCTACAAAGCCCTCAAGTGGCTTGATAACGGTGACTATATTTCCATACCCAGCATTGGTTAATAATTGTTGGTATTGCGCTTTAACCTTTAACGCTGTGTCTTTTTGCGCATCGTTGCTCGTTAATATAATAGATCGATATTGCGTACCAATGTCATTACCTTGTTTGTTTAACTGAGTAGGGTCGTGACTTTCAAAGTAATTTTTAAGTAACTCTTGCGCAGAAATAATATTGCTGTTGTAAGTCACTTTCACTACTTCAGCGAAATTGTTTTCGTCAAAGCGGCGTGATTGCTTAGTAATATTTTTGTAAGTAGCCTCAAACCCATTGCCATCTGCATAACCAGATTCTGCATCAATTACTCCATCTAGCGCTTCATAGCGTTTTTCTGCGCCCCAAAAACACCCCGATCCTAGTACAAGGCTTTCTACATGCATACTGGCTGCTACATCGCTTTGTTCGACCTTTTCCATCGATAAAGCAAACGCGCCTGCGCTAAATATAATTGCAGCGCCCGATAAATATAATAAATGCTGATAATTCATAATGTACCTCTAAACAAGTCCGTACTAATTAAGACCATTTAAATTTAATTATTATTTCAAACGTCGTGCTTATTTATTACGAGGCTAAACATATAAAGTTTACTTTTAAATCTAATTGACAATAAGATTTAAATTTAAGTGTGTTAACAATTTTGCATAAATGTTCTGTGTTGGTCTCAAGGGTATAAATAATTAATTAAATATGTGATAGGTTTGCTTAATGATGTTCGAATTAGGTTTTACTAATGCAAAATCCTCACGTTTACGCTTTATCAAACAATAGCTTATTGCTTGATGCATCTCACTTAAGCACGAGCGGAACACTCAGTATTCAAAAAAAAATTTGGTCTTTAGCAAATCACTGTAAAAAAGATAATTCATTTATTGATATTGTTCCCGCTATGAACTCACTCACTTTATATTTAAAGCAAGATATTGAGTTAGCTAAATGGCTTGAGCAATTACCAGCTATTTGGAATAACATTAAACCTAATGAGTTCGTAGCTAAACACCACAAAATTAAAACGCATTATAACGGCGCAGACCTAAACTACGTGGCAAACTTTCATAGTTTAAGCATTGATGACGTCATTAACCTTCACAGTGAGCCCCAGTACGCTGTTTTATTTTTGGGGTTTCAACCTGGTTTTGCATACTTAAATGGACTAAACAAGCAACTTTTTACACCAAGACGCTCAGAACCTCGTCTTAAAGTACCTAAAGGGTCTGTCGCTATTGGTGCTGAGCAAACAGCAATTTACCCGGCAGATTCGCCTGGTGGCTGGCATATTATTGGCCAAACTGACATACCATTATTTGATGCAACGCAAAAAAGCCCATGCTTAATTCAGCCTGGTGACACGCTCGAATTTATACCTGTATCTGTGGGGAAATAAATAATGATTAAAGTTATTAAAAGTGGCCCATTACTGAGCATCCAGGATTTTGGACGTAACGGATACCGACATTTAGGCGTTAGCCAGTCTGGCAGCTTAGACCCTTACGCACAAACCATAGCAAACTGCCTTTTAAATAATGATAAAAACGCCGCTGTTCTTGAGGTAACCGTTGGCTTGTGCGAACTTGCGTTTGAATGCAACACTGTTATTGCCTTATTTGGTGCTGATTTAAATGCAACACTTGATGAAAAACCGATTTATCCAGGTTGGACATATAATATTAAACAAAAACAGGTGCTAAAATTTTCAACCGGCAGAGCAGGATTAAGAGCCTACATTGCCGTTAAAGGAGGGATTCAAAGCCCGGTTGTTATGAACTCTAAAGCAACTGACTTAAATGCTTGTTTTGGCGGACTAAATGGCAAATCGCTCATAGCCGGTGACACTATTAAAATAACCCCTTACCAATCAGAATTTACTCAATGCGGTGCACTAATGCCGCCAAAACGTAAAATTGTTCGCGTATACCCAAGCCCTCATGCAAAACTTTTCTCAAAACAGATCATTAATGGGTTTACTCAGTCGTCGTTTAAAGTGAGTCACAATAGTAACCGCATGGGTGTTAGGCTTCAAAGTGATAATTATTCTTTAACCCACTCACACTCATTGCCTTCTCTTGCTGTAAGCCCCGGAAGTATTCAACTTCCACCAAATGGAGAACCCATTGTTTTGTTAAACGATGCGCAAACAACGGGGGGTTACCCCTTATTAGGCACCGTAATTGAAGCAGATTTGCATCAATTTGCGCAATACAGACCACTAGATACAATTGAATTTGAATATGTGACGTTTAAGCAAGCATTACACGCCAAACAAAAGCTCGACGGTCATTTAAACCAGTTAAACATTGCACTTAAAAACAAACGTTAAGCAATAATTAGTTACGTTGAACATTAACTAATTAGCAGTTGCTTATTGCACCACTGTGTTACAAAAACGAGCCGTCTGTAAAGCAAGCTCACTTGGATAACTCACTAATAGTACAGAGTTTGAACAATGGAATTGGTGCAAAAATAATCATAGTTACTCCTTGTTCACTAACAAGGTGCGGTCACTTAAACATTGGTGCATAAATTATTCTTAATTAATTGCAAAAGCTATGTGACTTGAGTAAATATTTCTGATAAAACAAGGGTTCGCAGTTCAGCAAAGTGGCTGATCTGCACACATAATAGGAATGAGGAGTTACTATGTGTTCAATCTTTGGGGTATTAGATATTAAATCTGATCCCGCTCAATTGCGAACTCAAGCAATTGAAATGTCAAAATTACTACGACACCGAGGCCCAGATTGGTCTGGTGTTTATGCGTCTGAAAAAGCAATTTTAGTTCACGAACGTCTTGCAATTGTTGGCGTATCTAGTGGTGCGCAACCTTTATACAACCCTGAAAAAACGCATATTTTAGCGGTAAACGGGGAAATATATAATCACAAAGAGTTAGCTGCAAACTTAAACACTGATTTTACTTTTCAGACACAGTCTGACTGTGAAGTAATATTAGCGCTGTATAAACAAAAAGGTCCTGAGTTTTTAGATGACTTAAACGGTATTTTTGCATTTTGCTTATACGATGAAGAAAATGACGCCTACTTAATTGGTCGCGATCACATTGGTATTATACCGCTATACACTGGCCACGACGAGCACGGTAACTTTTATGTTGCATCTGAGCTAAAAGCACTTTCTCCAATTTGTAAACATATTGAAGAATTTCCTCCTGGTCATTACCTTTACAGTAAAGATGGTGAATTAAAGCCTTATTACAAACGTGATTGGCAAACGTTCGACGCAGTGAAAGATAACAGTGCAGAGTCATCAGATGTGAAAGACGCACTAGAGGCAGCCGTTAAACGCCAACTTATGTGTGATGTACCTTACGGTGTATTACTATCTGGCGGATTAGACTCATCGGTTATTTCTGCTATTACACAGCGTTTTGCAGCTAAACGTATTGAAGATAACGACGAAAGTGATGCTTGGTGGCCTAAGCTTCACTCGTTTTCAGTGGGTCTTGAAGGTTCACCCGATTTAGCGGCAGCTCAAAAGGTAGCCGACATGATTGGGACAGTGCACCACCCTATCATTTTTACTATTCAAGAAGGTATTGATGCGCTTCGTGAAGTTATTTACCACATAGAAACTTATGATGTAACCACTATTCGTGCATCAACCCCTATGTATTTAATGGCTCGTCAAATTAAAGCCATGGGTATTAAAATGGTTCTTTCTGGTGAGGGTGCAGATGAATTATTTGGTGGTTACTTATACTTCCATAAAGCGCCAAATGCACAAGAGTTTCATGAAGAGTTAAACCGTAAAGTATCTAAACTTCATATGTTTGACTGCCTGCGCGCTAATAAGTCAATGGCCGCATGGGGTGTTGAAGCCCGCGTACCATTCTTAGACAAAGAATTTGTTGATGTTGCTATGCGCATCAATCCTGAAGCTAAAATGTGTAAAGAAGGCAAAATTGAAAAGCATATTTTACGTGAAGGCTTTGGTGGCTACCTACCTGATGAAGTTTTATGGCGCCAAAAAGAACAGTTTTCTGATGGTGTTGGCTACAGCTGGATAGATACATTAAAAGAGTATGTTGAAGAGCAAGTAAGCGATCAAGACCTCGCTAACGCTAAGTTTAAATACCCTATTAATACCCCTGATTCAAAAGAAGCTTATTACTACCGTGCTATATTTGAGTCGCACTTCCCAGGTGACGCCTCGGCTAAGTGTGTACCACACGGTAAGTCAGTCGCTTGCTCGACACCAGAAGCACTTGCTTGGGATGAATCATTCCAAAATAATGCGGACCCTTCTGGTCGTGCAGCGGGCGTACACAACGACGCTTACACAGGTAAAAAATAAGCACTAACGTATACACTGCATAAGTTTTATGCAGTGTATAAACTTCCACCACCCCGTTAGGTTCATTTCCTTCTTCAACTTACTAGACTGCTTGGTCTATAAATAATTACTTTAATTATAGTTTAAGTTCTAAGCTTATAGTTTTTATCTACCTACTATTATTTTTTTAAATAGCTATTTTTATGGCTAACATTACCCTTAAAACACGCTATTTTAACTATTTGTTACTTTTATCGTTTATGTAGCTGCGTATCATCTGTAAGATAGAAAAATAAATAGTTAGTCTTCAAATTATTTTTTATTCTCAGTATATAGACTAATGTATTTAATGGGCGGCTGGATAACCAGTTATTTATAATTACAAAAGAGGTATTGCATGAAGGAAAATCATGACAAATATAGTATTGATAATACAGATTACACCGTAGGACAGGATAACGTCCAAAAGTGGGGGTTTGATATTCATAACCCTGTTTTTGGGATTAGTGCGGGTCTTATTATTTTATTTTTAGTTGCCTTACTTGTCACCGAGCCACAAACAGCTAAAACTGCACTCGATACTATTAAATTCGATATTATTAATAACTTTGATGCGCTATTTATGTGGGCTGCTAACTTTTTCGTCGTTTTCTGTTTAGCGCTTATTGTATCTCCATACGGAAATATACGCTTGGGAGGAATTGAAGCTAAACCCTCTCATACTCGCCTTTCATGGCTTGCAATGTTATTTGCCGCTGGTATGGGTATTGGCCTTATGTTTTGGGGTGTAGCAGAACCCGTCGCTTATTATACTGGCTGGTACGAAACACCACTGAACGTTGCAGCAAACACACCAGAAGCTGCAAAATTAGCCATGGGCGCAACCATGTTCCACTGGGGTCTTCATCCGTGGGCAATTTATGCAGTGGTTAGTTTATCTCTGGCTTTTTTTGCTTACAATAAGGGGCTCCCGCTTTCAATCCGTTCGATTTTTTATCCGATTTTAGGTGATAAAGCGTGGGGATGGCCGGGACATATTATTGATATTTTAGCTGTTTTGGCTACCTTATTTGGATTAGCAACTTCGTTAGGTTTAGGTGCGCAGCAAGCCTCAGCGGGGATAAACCATGTATTTGGTTTAGAAGGCGGTATTGGCTCACAAATTTTAGTTATTGTAGGGGTTACTTTATTAGCCGTTATATCCGTTGTTCGCGGTATTGATGGCGGTGTAAAGCTATTAAGTAATATAAACATGCTGATAGCGTTTGTATTACTGTTGTTTGTTTGCCTAGTTGGATTTGCTGTAGCTATGGGGAATGTTCCAAATACAGTAATGGGGTATGTAGAAAACATTATTCCTTTGAGTAACCCACACGGCCGTGAAGACGAAACATGGATGCACGGTTGGACTGTATTTTACTGGGCATGGTGGATTTCGTGGTCACCGTTTGTTGGTATGTTTATAGCCCGTGTTTCACGCGGACGCACTATTCGTGAATTCTTAATCGCTGTATTACTTATTCCAACTTTAGTAACGGTATTGTGGATGTCTATCTACGGTGGTATTGCAATTGATCAAATTATCAATGGTGTTGGCGCGCTTGGGCTTAATGGCTTAACTGAAGTCCCTTTAGCAATGTTTCACATGCTGGATGAACTGCCGCTTTCAAATATATTATCGTTTATTGCGATTGTTCTTGTACTTGTGTTTTTTATTACCTCGTCAGACTCTGGGTCGTTAGTAATCGATTCTATTACAGCCGGTGGTAAGATTGACGCTCCCGTTCCCCAGCGTATATTTTGGGCTACGGTTGAGGGCGCCATTGCTGCTGCGCTACTTTGGATTGGCGGAACACAAGCCATTGAAGCTTTACAAGCGGGTGCTGTGTCAACAGGTTTACCATTTACGTTTGTGCTTTTACTTATGTGTGTGAGCTTATTATTAGGTTTAAGAACTGAGCCTCGCCCAGTTAAGTAATAAATTAACAACAATAAAAAACGCCGCATTTTTGCGGCGTTTTTATTTATATATGTTCAGCTCCATATAGTGCACAACGGTGTTTCTTCTGTGTAATGATGGCGCAATTGAGCTTGTAAAAGCTCAGCGGTTGCAAGCGCATCGGTTAACGCATGATGCCCTTCATAAGCAGGTAGAGAATAACGTTTACGACAGTCATTTAGCCTTAGCGATCCCAGTTTAGTGTTAAATAGCAGCCCTATTAAGCCTTGTTTTGCTTTGAGGGCTCTTCGCTCAAGTTCCATGGTATCTACAACCATAAACTCAATATGCTCTTTTAATCGCAATAATAAGGCACTATTAAAAAAGCCACGTTCTATTGCCGCATAGTGAACAACAATCACCTTAGAACGCAAAGCATCAAGTAAAGGGGCTATAATGTTGTCAAAGTCAGGCGCGTTATCAACATCGTTATGAGTAATACCGTGGATCACAATAGATGATTCACTTAGGTTTCGTCTTGGCTGAACCACCCAATGTTTACTCTGTTTACAGTATATTCGCGCTAATGTGAATGGCACTAACCCCACACTCACAATATCATCTGTTTTACTATTAAGCCCAGTTGTTTCAAAATCTAATGCAACAAAAGGAATGTCTTTTACAGAAGCGCTAGCATCACTAAATGTAGATAAATAAAACTCTTTTAGTAAGTTGTTTTGCGCATCATCGGCAAGCTGAGCATAACGTGTATTCCAGTTTTTAACTTCTTTGAAAAACATAGATTATTTCACACCCGAGTGTGCGGTATAACAAAATTTAAGGTAATTTTGCGCCTTATCTAGAATAGCAAAAGCATCTTTTAAATGACGCTGTTCAAATGGAGAAAGTAGATGCGGATCAAGATTATTGTCGGGTACTTCACCCTGCTCAATTTGCCATGCCTGATGACGTATACGGGTCATCGAAATGTACTCTAACGCATCACGTAAGTCTTGCGCTTTGCCTGCAGGCAAAACATTGGCTTCTATAATATCTTCTAGGCGATCAAATGAATTTTGCTTACGAGATCCAATGGCAAGTGCATGGACGCGAACAACATCACTTAATGGCGCTGTGCCACGTCGTTTTAAATTCATAGATTTTTGATGCTGCCCATTGTGTTCTAGAACAAACCCTTTAAAAAAACCAAGTGGAGGTGTTCTATTACGAGCATTTGCTGCCATATTTGCTAGAAACAGTCTGTTATTTGCACTGTGTTTAGCAATATATGTTTTTAACTCATTAGCCCATTTTGTTTTACCCCACACACCGTCTAAATCAAAAAATATAGAACTGTTAAGTAAAGCCTGTGGTTTGGGTTCAGCAATCCATTGGGCAAATTGCTCAAACCATTGGTCCTGTGTTTTTCGCCACTTCTTGAATGACGCCATAATTTCACCGTCGCAATAGCTATAGCCACATTGAGCTAATCCATCACAAACAAAGTCACTCAAATTTTGAAAATAAGCATTATGTTTTTCGTCGTCATAGCTATTATCTAATATAAGTGCATTGTCTTGATCGGTAACAATAAGCTGCTCATCTCTAGCCATTGAGCCTAATGCAATAAAGCAGTAGGGTACTGGCGGCGGGCCGAATTTTTCTTCTGCGAGTATTAGCAACCGTTGTTTAAATGTACGACCAATGACAGCCATTGCAGTACCAACCATATGAGAGTTTGCGTCTTCATTTACCATGCGCACAAATACACGGGGAAGCTGATTTGCGTAGTGAGCTAAGTCTTCAACAGACTGCTGAGCCAATATACCACGCACCAACAATAAGCTACTTTGCGATTCATAACGTAGAATATCTGACAGTGATATAACACCTATTGGACGTTTTTTTTGTACCACAGGAAGATGATGTAAATTATCTCTGAGCATGGCTAGCACGGCTTCAAAAATATAGTCATTTTGATCAAGTAGCACTAGGTTAGTTGACATAATAACGTGTGCGGGCGTGTTGTACTCAAGCCCCTGCGCAACAACTTTAGTACGTAAATCTTTATCAGTTATTATACCAACGACTTGCCCGTCATCTTCTTGAGGGTCGTTATTAATAGGCTTATTAACGTCGGTCACTAGCACTGACGAAACCGACTCATCGGTCATGAGCTGTGCAATATTTTTTACTGTTTCAGTTGCATCGACTGTAACAACGTCTCGGTGAAGTAACGATTTTACCTTTGCAGTCGTTAAATCGTTGCTATCGGCTTGCTCAACAATTGCTTGATGCAAACGCACATTACCATCGGTTTCAAAATAATCTGCAAAGACTTCAAATTCATTACAATACTGCAAAAATATGTCAACGTTTATACAATACACTAACGTGTCTTCAAGCGCTGTAGCCGGAAAACGTACTTTGCGATTCATCAACAAGCCCATTTGCCCAAATATTCCCGCAGTGGCCAAACGGTTATAGAGCTCGCCATCACGGCGATACATTTCAACAGCGCCACTTCTTATGATGTACAAATCGGCTATGTCTTGGCCGTATTGTAAAATATCGGTATTAGCCCTGAAGTAACTGACTTCGACTTGTTTAGCAAGTTCATCTAATGCTTTTTGAGGAAGATCATCAAAAGGAGGGTGTTGTGATAAAAATTGCGCTATTTCAATTTGTTCGCTTTGCATTATAGATCCCTACTGATTTCCAATAATGCAATTGTGGGCCTAATTAACCGTTTTTTAAAGAAAAAAGATTAATTAGGCCACTAAAGGTTTATTCTGTTTGTTCAAGCTCTTGGGCCAGCTGTTTAGTTTCATCCCCTCTTGGCTTAGTGAAACGTGCAAGTCCTAAATAGATGACTGGTGTTAAGTATAAAGTAAATAAAACAGCAAGTGAAAGACCACCAAATACAACCCAACCTATTGCATTACGTGCTTCAGCACCCGCCCCGCTTGATAAAATTAATGGCAGTGCACCAAGTAACGTAGAAACGAGTGTCATGGTGATTGGACGTAATCTTACCAGCGCAGCCTCTTCAACAGCCTCACGAACTGATAAGCCTTGGTCTCGAAGTTGATCTGCAAATTCGACTAATAAAATGGCATTTTTCGCAATTAGACCAATGAGCATCACTAGACCAATTTGCGAATAAATATTAAGAGACGTATTTGTTAAATAAAGCGCTAAAATAGCAGAGGTAATACCAAATGGAACTGTTAGCATTACCACTATCGCACTGTTTACACTTTCAAATTGAGCTGCTAATACCAGTAATACAATTAGAAAAGCCAACACGTAAGTTAAAAGTACTTCGTTTGCTGTTTCTTCAAAGGTCAGCGCTTCACCTTTAAACGCAAGGGTAATACCTTGAGGCAACGATTGCTGAGACAAATTGCGAATTTGATCGACTATATCGGCAATCGTCATACCATCCGGTAGTTCCATATCTAATTCAATAGCACGACGCTGTGCATGACGCTCAAGCTCAGCGGCTACTCCTTCTTCACTAATATTAGCTAAGCTACTAATAGGCACTAACCTCCCTTGCGAACTTGCCACATAGAGGTTTGCTAAATCACTTGGGTCTTGAATAACTTGGTTTTGTACTTGCAGCATGATGGGTATTGATTGGTCGCCAATGTTGAGATCAGCAACATCATCCCCATTGATGGCAGCACGGAGTGTAATTGAGATATCACTTAGCGATACACCCAACTCTTCGGCTCTTCGCCTATCAATATTTACACGTAATTGTGGCTGTGATGGCTGATAAGAGACTCTTACTGGCGCAGTACCCGGGATTGCGTTTTCAATTTGCTTTGCAAAATCTTGTGCAGCAACAAAAATTTGTTGGTAATCTTGGCCTAATAAAGCGATTTCTATACCGCCACCTTGACCTCTAAGATTTAAACTATTAGAACCGGATGCACGACCAGCTGCTCCTGGGATTTCACCTAATGGTCCGCGAATTTTATTAATGATTTCTTGCTGGCTAAATTGACGGTCGTCCCAATGCTTTAGTGGTACTGTAATAAAAACAATATTTGGATCCCATTGCCCAACAACTGTATAAATAGATTCTATTTCACCACTTTCTACAAAAGGTAACAAAATATCTTCCATTTGCATTGCTTGCCTGTCCATAAAATTCAACCCAACACCGTCTGGGCCTCTGGCAAATATACGAATTTTCCCCCTGTCCTCTGTAGGTAATAGTTCGTTATCGAGGTTTAAATACAATGCGCCAGAACCAAAGGCTATTAATATACAAGCTATGAGCACAAGCCAAGCGCGGTTCAGAACGCTTTTAATAGTTATGCTATAAAGGCTTACTAACTTATTACCTACTTTGGCAAATGGGTGGGTGCTATGTTTTTTAAGTTTTAATTTTGAAGTCAATGCAGGGACAAGTGATAACGCAACAAAACTTGAAATAATGACTGCACCTGCAAGCACCCCGCCAAACTCTCTAAATAATCGTCCTGCCGTAGAGGGTAAAAATGCAATAGGGATAAAAACCGCAGCCAATACGGCAGTCGTTGCAACTACTGCAAAAAATACTTCTCGAGTTCCTATTACTGCTGATGCTCGCCGACCAAGCCCTAGCCCTCTTTGACGTTGTATGTTTTCACTTACAACAATTGCATCATCAACTATTAAACCTGTGGCTAAAACCAGTGCTAATAAAGTGAGTATATTAATAGAAAAACCAAGGGCCCAAATAAGTGCAAGAGATCCTATAAGCGCAACAGGTATGGCAAACGCAGGCACAAGTGTTGCGCGCCACGAACCTATAAACACCCATAACGTTATTACCACTAACAAAACTGTAAGCACTAAGGAGTTTATTACTTCATCAACAGAGCTTCTTATAAATTGAGCATCGTCTGATGTCAGCGTAAATTCGAGTTCAGGGAATCGTTCACGCATGTTGTCAAGTAACTGTAAAACTTCATCCGATATTTCAATTGTATTTGATTGCGCTTGACGAATAACCTCCATACCGATTACGGGTTTGCCATCTAAACGAACCATAGAGCGAGGATCTGCAGGGCCAAAATAGACTGATGCAATATCACCTACTCGCGTATCACCGCTAACAATAATATCTGCTACTTCATTGGGTGTAATAGAAGTAGCATCGGCTCTGACTATAACTTGTTGGTCACTTGATTTAAGGCTTCCTGCTGGTACATCAAATGGTGCTTCTCGTAAAACATCTGCCACATCAGGAATGGTAAGGTTAAAACTACTTAACTTTAATGGATCTAAGCGAACTCGCAAAACACGTTTTCGATCCCCGTTTAACCTGACATCGGCAACACCCGGTATGGTTAAAAACTGGGGAGCTAAATCGGTTTCAACGCGTTCAGTAAGGGCTTCAAGTGCTAGACTATTACTTGATACAGTGAGCGAAACAACAGCTTCTGCATCATTATCGGCCTTGATAATTGCAACACGTTCAACTTCCTCTGGTAATTCTCGTTGTACACGAGCAACAGACTCACGGGTTTCGTTAGCTGCATTATCTAAGTCTACGCCAGGGCGAAACTCAACAACAATACGTGCATTGCCTTCTTCACTTTGTGCGCGAATTGATTTAACACCACTTACACGGGCTATTGCCCCTTCTAGTTTACTGGTTACTTCTGTGTCGACCGTTTCTGGAGACCCGCCAGGAAATGAAGCCGAAACAGTTATACGTGGCCTATCAACATCTGGTAATTCTCTGACTTCAATTCCTGCAATTGCAGCTAAACCAGCAATTATTATTAGTAGATTCAAAACAACAATGAGCACTGGGCGGCGAATTGCCATTGAGGGTAGGTCTTGCATCATAGGGGAATTTTTCATTGTTATTCCTCTAAATTACTGGGATTAGCAAACGTTAATGTTTGGTTTTCGCGCAAGCGTTGGACGCCTTCAACAACCAATATGTCGTTTTCATTTAAATTGCCTGAAACTAACAATCGCCCAGCTAAGCGTTGCTCTATTTTTACATCTATGCGCTTTGCTTTTTTATCTATACTTTTCCAAACATAAGGACCTGTTGCTCCCCACATAAGTGCAGCCTCAGGCACAACAGCATATGACTCCCCTTGCATGGTAATATTAATTCGAAAACTCATACCAGGCATAAACTGCTCATTTGCATTTTCCAGTTTGGCTTTGACACGTAAGGTACGGGTTTGTGGATTTATTCGAGAATCAAGATATGAAACTTGAGCATTAATAGCTTTTGCGCTTTGCCATGGTGTTACTTCCACAATACCTTTATTTTTTAGTATTGAGACAGCTGACTCGGGGGCGTTAAAATTAATGTACAAACTGCGAGTATCATCAATTGTTGCAATGGCAGTTTGCTCTGTAATGCGATCCCCTTTTTCTACATCAGTAAGTCCCATCACACCATCAAATGGCGCAAGCACAGTTCTGTCTTCCAGATCTGTTTTAGCATTAATAAGAGCAACCTCGGCGAGTGCATGCAAAGTTTTAGCATCATCTAAGTCACTTTTAGGAATTGCTCCCTTTTTGTGACTTTCGCTGAGTCTGTTAAGTGTTCGTTGGGTATCTGCTAAGGTTATTTCTGCTTGTTGAAGAGCTGCTTTTTGTCTGCGAGAGTCAAGCTCGACTAAAACATCTCCTTCCTTTACGAAGTTACCCGGTTTAAAGTGAACGGCTGTTACTCTATCACCCACTGCAGGAAATAATATAACGGAGTGGATTGCTTCTGCATTACCTACAGCTTTAACCTCTTCTTTTGTACGTTCCGTTGTAACTTTTTGTACCATTACATTTGCACTAGATGCTGCTGTGCTAAAAATGAATAATAACAAATAGATATTTAATAGAAGTATGCGCAATTTCAAAGAACCACCTTATAAACCATTTTGCTGACCACTATACGCAGTGTAACAAAAGTGTGATCAAAATTAGCCTGTGTTAACGCTGAACACTCAACTATGCAAGATGAATAACAAATTTTAGCCAAAAAAAAGAGCCGTAAAGCTCTTTTTTATTAAGTACATTTTAAAGATGACTTACTTACCACGTTGAGCATCTTTTTGTGCTTTTTTAGCCTCTTTGCGTTGTTGAAGAACGGTCTGTGCTTCGTTACCTATATGTCCTTCACCACGAGCCTGTGCGAGCTCAATTTGTTTTTGGCGCTCTGCAAAACGGGCTCGCTGCTCATCAGTTACCTTATCAATACAATGATGACATGAAACACCCTCTAAATATTCAGGCTTTTGTTTTTCTTGTTCAGTTATAGGCATACGACACGCATGACATTGATCGTAAGAACCTTTCTGTAGGTCATGATCAACAGCAACGCGATTATCAAATACAAAACACTCGCCTTCCCACATGGTTTCTTCTTTTGGCACTTCTTCTAAGTATTTAAGAATACCACCTTCTAAGTGATAAACTTCATCAAAGCCTTGCTCTTTCATGTAAGCTGTTGATTTTTCACATCGAATACCACCTGTACAAAACATAGCAACTTTTTTATGTTTTTCAGGATCAAGGTTTTCTTTTGCCCATTGAGGGAACTCACGAAACGTTGTTGTATTTGGATCAACGGCATTTTGAAATGTGCCAATTTCAATTTCGTAATCGTTACGCGTATCAATAAGTACAACCTCGGGGTCAGAAATTAATGCATTCCAGTCTTGAGGTTTAACATAGCTTCCCACTACTTTAAGAGGATCAATTCCCTCTACGCCCATTGTTACGATTTCTTTTTTTAGTTTTACTTTTGTGCGGTAAAACGGACATTCGTCATCGTAGGATTCTTTAGTAACAATGTTTTTTAAATTTGGCTGTTCATCTAACCATGCAAGGAGGTTATCAATGCCCGCTCGTTTTGAAGAAACAGTACCATTAATTCCTTCTGCAGCTAAGAGTAATGTGCCTCGCACTTCGTTTTTTTCCATAACCTCTAGTAGAGGTTTACGTAATGCTTCAAATTCAGGTAGGCCTACAAATTTGTATAAAGCGCACACTACAAAGTGTTCGCTGGTAAGATCATCTTTATGAACAGCTGTCATTTTATTTCCTATTTTGCCTTATTAGCCAATATTGGCGTTTACCGAATCGTAAATCCGGCGCATATGGGGCGCGTATTTTACGCTTTTTTAGATTAATTGCAAAAAATAGCACCATACTTTGCTTTTTGCTGTCGGGATAAGCCATGTGTACGCTATAATGCAGCAATTAATTTAAGTTGCACATTGGAGAACATTACATTGCACTTTACTGATCTTGGGATTGATACTCGCCTTGAAACACAATTAGCACATCAAGGGATCACCCAGCCCACAGACATTCAAGCACATGCAGTGCCTACCGCACTTGCAGGGCATGACATTTTCGCTCAGTCAAAGACTGGGTCGGGCAAAACCTTGGCGTTTTTATTACCTGCAGTACAACGGGTTATGAAACAAAAAGCACTCAGTAAACGCGATCCACGTGTACTTATTGTTGCCCCTACACGCGAATTAGCCACACAAGTATTTACGCAGCTGCGTTTGTTAATAGCGGGCACGGCGATTAAAGCTGTAAAAGTATTAGGTGGTGAAAACTTTAATGACCAAATTAAAGCATTAAGGAACGACCCACAGTTTGTAGTAGCAACACCCGGTCGTTTGGCCGATCATGTTACCAAACGCTCGTTACAATTAAGTGGTTTAGAACTGCTAATTTTTGATGAAGCAGACCGTATTTTAGATCTGGGCTTTACTGAACAACTAAAGTTAATTAACGACGAAGCCAATCACCGTCTTCGCCAAACATTATTGTTTTCAGCAACCCTAGACCACGCTCAAGTAGATGCTCTTTCGCGTAATTTATTAAAAAAACCAAAACAGATCACGCTTAGTGCTGCAAATGAACAGCACAGCGATATAACACAAACACTCTACTTAGCCGACCATCTAGATCACAAAGAAGCGTTATTAGCACACTTTTTAAAGCAAGACGAAGTTGGCCAATGCATAATATTTACTGCCACCCGGGCAGATACAAGTCGTTTGAGCGAAGAACTAAACAACAAAGGATTTAAATCAGTCGCACTAGCGGGTGATTTAACACAAAGCAAACGCTTAGACATTATGGACTCGTTTAGCAGAGAAAACTTTAAAATATTAATTACCACTGATGTCGCATCCCGTGGTTTAGATTTGTTAAGCGTAACGCATGTAATTAACTTTGATTTACCAAAACATGCAGAAGAATATGTACACAGAATAGGTAGAACTGGACGTGCTGGTTTTAAAGGTACCGCTATTTCGTTAGTAGGCCCTAAAGATTGGGCTAGTTATTTAGCAATTAAATCTTTTTTAAACGATGAGCTTAAATTTGCAACTATTGACGGGCTTAAAGCTAAATTTAAGGGGATAAAAGAGAAAAAACCTGCTGCAACTGTTAAAGCTAAAAAAGTAACGCAGGTTAAAAAGCCACAAATTAAACGTAAAGCAAAACCTAAAAAACCAGCGGCCCCCATTAAAGCCCCTATGAATATCGATGGCGATTCACCAATGCGCCGTAAAAAAAAGCCTGAGCAGGAATAATTATGAGTTACCTTGGAACAACACAAACCCTATTTGTAAAAGAAGTGAGTAATGAAGGCGCTTACTTGGACGGTCATGATTTAGGTGAAGTTTTTTTACCAAAAAACGAAATCAGAGATGAACTTGAAGCTGGTGACAGCATTAGCGTATTTATATATTTAGATAATGCTAATTTACCAACGGCGACTGTTAAAAAGCCACATGCTCAAGTAGGTGAATACGCCCTTTTACGTGTTAAGGAAATAAATAGTATTGGTGCATTTTTAGACTGGGGATTAGAAAAAGATGTATTAGCCCCATTTAATGAACAAAAGCCACGTATGCAAGAGGGGCATTCTTATCTTGTTCGTTTGTATCTTGATAATGCGAGTCAACGCATTTGTGCTTCAACTAACTTTAATCGCTTTTTATCAAAGGATGAGCCTGAATACACACACCTACAAGAGGTTGATTTGATTGTTGCTGGTAAAACAGATATTGGCTACAAGGTGCTTATAGAAGAGTCTCACTTTGGTGTTGTATTTTACAATATGGTATTCAAAAACTTATTTGTAGGGCAAAAGCTTAAAGGCTTTGTTCAAAAAGTACGAGAAGACGGAAAAATTGATGTTGTACTCGAAAAACCAGGCATGGGTAAAGTAAGCGAGCTTGGCGATAAAATAATGGAAAAGCTTAAAAACGAAGGCGGCATACTCGCCATTGGCGATAAATCTGATCCTGAACTTATTAAAAAAGTATTTTCAACAAGTAAAGCTAACTATAAAAAAGCAATTGGTGGATTATTTAAGCAAGAGCTTATTGAGATAGAAGCGAAATCTATTCGCTTAAAATCTAAATAATTTTATAGCGCTCATGATATCTTTATATTGTGAGTGCTTACCCTAAAATATACTTATAAGGCAATGTACACTGTGTATACTCTCTTGAGTAATTAAGTACTTCCCTTTCTGATTCTAAGTTTTGCGGCGCTAATCTAAAAACCTTTATTTCACACTCCAATTTCTTTTCATCATGATGAGATAAACAATCACTGACAGTGATATCTTGAGCATTTAACGCGTCAGAATTTCTGTAGCAAAGATGGTGAGCATAATCCTTCATCGTTTTTTTAAAATCAAACATGTCTACAGGATAAGCTGATATAACGTCTGTTACTGTTGTAACGCCATCATAAGCCTTACTAGAAAATACATGTTTGTTAACTGAAAAGCCTGCAATGATAATCAACACTGAACCAAATAATAGCTTCAAAATAAACCCCTTACATCATTTTGATATTATAAATGTAACACAAATTACACATAACGTAAGGGGTTTAGTACTTATTTGCTGTTTTTTGTAAATTATTTTATAGATTCATTAACATCTTGCAGTACTTTTACTGGATTTGCTGCTTTAGTAATCGGTCTGCCTACAACTAGATAATCACTGCCAGCTTCAATTGCTTGTTTTGGAGTCATTATTCTTTTTTGATCGCCTGCTTCACTGCCTTCAGGGCGAATACCTGGGGTAACTAATTTAAAATGCTCACCAAGTTCAGCCTTTAAAACATTCGCTTCTTGAGCAGAACAAACAACACCATCAAGGCCTGCTTCCTTAGCTAGTTTTGCAAGGTATATTACCTGCTCCTGTGGTGATTTGTTTATACCTAAGCGTTTTAATTCTGGTTCATCCATACTTGTTAACACAGTTACAGCAATAAGAATTGGTGCTCTATCTCCAAATTCTTCTAAAGCAAGTTTTGCTTTGTGCATCATTTCATAACCGCCTGACGCATGAACATTTACCATCCAAACGCCCATTTTTGCAGCAGCTGTAACTGCCTTTGCAACTGTATTAGGAATATCATGAAACTTTAAATCTAAAAATACATCAAAACCAAGTTTAATTAACTCTTTTACAAATTCAGGGCCAAAGTAAGTAAACATTTCTTTGCCTACTTTTAATCGACAAGTATCGGGCGAAAGCTGTTTTACAAATGCTAATGCTGTTTCTTGATCGTCGTAGTCTAAAGCGATAAGCACTTTTTTTGAATTTTCGAAAGACATAGTTATCCTAATCTATAGCAGTAAAGAGTTTTTATATATTCAACTTAGTTATCAAGGCGAACTTACACAAAGTGAGTAAGGAGGTTTAATTAGTATATAGATGCTAGTTAAACTTCTAGTCGAATTTGTAAGGGCATTACAATAATTAAGTATTTAGGGGTTATTAAAATCCGTCTAAACCTCTACTTGGGACAATGGTTTCCCAATGTTTACAAGAAGGGCAATTCCAATAAATAGTATAACTTGTGAAGCCACAATGCTGGCATTGAAAATCAGGCTTAGTAGCAATATATGACGTTACAAGGCTATCAATTTCATTAAGTACTTCTTTTGTATTTTTATTTTGGTCACCCATTAGCTGCAGTAAAAAACTAAACCCCCTGATCGTTGGTTGTCTTTTTAAACTGTCAGTTAAAAAATCGAAAGCTTGTTTTGTATGACCTTGCTCTAAAAGAGCTTGGCAATGTTTTATTTTTATAAGAACACCACCCTTCTCTAGTAAATCGTTTACTAACTCATGAAATTGATGCGTTAAATTTAGTTGCTCATAACTATGCGCCAGATCATCAATGAATAAGGGGGCAAACAAAGTAAACTGGCAAATAAGTTCACGCCAATAGTATATCGCTTTAACATAATCTTCTTTAGAAAAAGCGATAACACCTAGCTCATACAAAGGCCGAACGGCTTTGTAGTTTAGGCTAATTGCTTTTCGCATAATTTGAGGAGTACTGTCACTAAGGGCAGACTCACAATAAAAATTCGCGATAGCCTTAAATTGTTGCTCTTTAGAGAATAATTCGCTGTGAGATTCAAACATATTAATGCCTTTATCCCACTCACGAGTTTGCGAGTATAAGGTAATAATAGGATCGAGAGCTTCTACATGGCCGGCCTTGACCAACCAAACCAAATGCTCTTCTGCACCATCTAGCAATCCAGCCATTATATAATCTTCGGCTAATTCTAAGCGACTAGTAGCGGCTTGCTGCTCACTCAAACTTGGGTGTTTTAGGAGCAGTTCATGGATTTTGATTGCGCGGTCTAATTCGCCTCGGCGACGAAACATAGTGGCAAGTGTAGAGTAATGTTCAACTGAATCCGCTGCAACCTCTAGTAAATTTATTAAGTGTTCTAAACCTTGATCTTCTTCACGGTCTAATAGAAACTTAAGCCCTTTACTGTATTCAGAAGTTATTTGACGATTAAGTTGGTGAGCATGATTTTTAGCACTGTTTTTACCCATAATCCAACCGTAGCCGGCTGCAACAGGTAGTAGTAAAAACAAAAGCTCAATCATAATTAGGTGTCTTTATTAACGTCAAGCTTGTTTTTATTTTTCTCAGGCGCTAACTGTTTTTTCAAACGGTAATTTTGCCACTTTAATTGAGAGAATAGCTTAAAGCTTATAAAACAACCTATTAGAACACCTAACAAAAAGCAGATACTTATTATTACAGCTAAAGGCAGAGTATTACTGGCTATAATATAATTTACTTGTACTAACTGCGGGTTTTGTGACCCTAATACAAATGCGCTAATTAGGCACAGCGCTACCAGAATAAATTTCAATACCTTGAACAAGTAACTACTCCGTTATATTAACTAGGCAATGCTCGCATTTACGCGGTCGCGTAATTCTTTACCTGGTTTAAAATGAGGTACGTGCTTTCCATCTAACTCTACTGTATCGCCAGTTTTAGGGTTACGACCTGTGCGAGGAGCGCGGAAATGCAAAGAGAAACTACCAAATCCTCTGATCTCTATTCGATCTGAAGAAGATAATGAACCGGCCATTTGTTCTAGAATTTCTTTTACAGCATTTTCAACATCTTTCACTGGAACGTGTGCGTGTTGTTCCGCAAGTGTTTCTATCAATTCTGACTTAGTCATAGCGTTTCCTTAATAAAAAGATATAGGAAGGGCAAAAGTGCCCTCCCAACTAAAAACTAATTATTTATTAGTCTTTTTGTGCATTTGCGAAAGCAGCTGCCATTGCGTTTTCAAACACTGGCTCTTCTTTCTTAAGCTTCTCTAGTACTTCTTTCTCTTCTGCTTCGAAAAGAGCTTTAACAGATAAGCTTAAAGTGCGGTTCTTACGATCAACACCAACGTATTTAACTTCAACTTCGTCGCCTACAGAAACAACAGTAGTTGCGTCTTCAACGCGCTCTTGAGCGATATCAGCTACACGGATGTAACCTTCAACGCCTTCGATAAGTTCAACAGTTGCGCCTTTCGCATCAACTTCAGTCACTTTACCTTTAACAATAGCACCTTTTTTGTTTGCATCAAGGTAGTTATTGAACGGGTCAGCTTCGATTTGCTTAACACCTAGAGAGATACGTTCACGCTCTGGGTCAACTTGCAATACGATAGCAGTGATTTCGTCGCCTTTCTTGAATTCACGTACAGCTTCTTCGCCAGGTGTGTTCCAAGAAATATCTGAAAGGTGTACAAGACCGTCAATACCACCGTCAAGACCGATAAAGATACCGAAGTCAGTGATTGATTTGATCTTACCAGTAACTTGGTCGCCTTTGTTTTGTAGACGAGCAAATTCCTGCCAAGGATTAGCAATACATTGCTTAAGACCTAGAGAAATACGACGACGTTCTTCGTCGATTTCAAGAACCATAACTTCAACTGTGTCACCTAGTGAAACAACTTTTGAAGGGTGGATGTTCTTGTTAGTCCAATCCATTTCAGAAACGTGTACTAGACCTTCAACGCCTTCTTCGATTTCTACGAAGCAACCGTAATCAGTAAGGTTAGTTACACGACCAGAAAGTTTAGAACCTTCTGGGTAACGACCAGCGATAGCTGCCCATGGATCTTCACCAAGCTGTTTAAGGCCTAGAGATACACGAGTTTTATCTTTGTCGAATTTAAGAACTTTAACTGCGATTTCGTCACCAACATTAACGATTTCTGAAGGGTGCTTAACACGCTTCCACGCCATGTCAGTAATGTGTAGTAGACCATCAACACCACCAAGGTCAACGAACGCACCGTAGTCAGTAAGGTTCTTAACGATACCTTTAACTTCTTGACCTTCAACAAGGTTAGCAAGAAGCTCTTCACGTTCTTGTGAGTTTTCTGATTCGATAACTGCACGACGTGAAACAACAACGTTGTTACGTTTTTGATCAAGCTTGATTACTTTAAATTCAAGCTCTTTGCCTTCAAGGTGAGTTGTGTCACGTACTGGACGAACATCAACAAGTGAACCAGGTAGGAAAGCACGGATTGAATCAACTTCAACAGTGAAACCGCCTTTAACTTTACCGTTGATAACACCAGTAACAGTCTCTTGCTCTTCACAAGCTTTCTCAAGACGGATCCACGCTTCGTGACGCTTCGCTTTCTCACGAGAAAGGATAGTTTCACCGAAACCGTCTTCGATTGCATCTAGTGCAACATCTACTTCGTCGCCAACAGCAACTTCTAGTTCACCAGCAGCATTTTTGAACTGCTCTGCAGGGATAGCACTTTCTGATTTAAGACCAGCATCTACAAGTACAATGTTGTTCTCAATTGAGATTACTGTACCTTTAACAATAGAGCCTTGCTCTGCTTCAAAACCCTTTAAGCTTTCTTCAAATAACTGCGCAAAATTTTCTGACATACGAATATACGTCTCATATATTAATACCAATAAGCAACCATGCTGCATGGGGTTGTTAAAATAGCACTGGCATCCTGCTGGTGCATAAAATGTGTTTAACTTCGTTTAGGAAGTTTACCTTCAGAAATAGCTGCATCTAAAAAAGTAATAACTTTATCAAACACTTGCTGTGCATTTAGCTCGCTAGTATCGAGTTCAATTGCATCTTCTGCAGGCACAAGCGGTGCGACGGCGCGATTCATATCACGGTCATCACGAGCTTGAATGTCCTCTAATAGACCACTTAGTGTAACATCAAGCCCACGCTCATTCAACTCAACAAAGCGTCTACGAGCACGCTCTTGTGCGCTCGCTGTCAAATAGATTTTTAATGGCGCATCTGGGAATACAACAGTACCCATATCACGGCCGTCTGCTATCAAACCATTTTCGGTTCTAAAAGCGCGTTGACGCCTTAATAGCGCTTCACGAACACGAGGAAGAGCTGCTACTTTTGATGCAGCTGCGCCCACTTCTTCATTACGAATAGTGGTTGTTACGTCCTCTCCCTCTAGAATAACTTTTCCAGCATTAGTTTGGCTATCTACCAAAAACTGCACGTCTAAATTTGCAGCCAGTGGTACAAGTGCCTCTTCGTTATCTAATGCGATTTGGTGATGAAGTGCTGCAAGGGATAAAACGCGGTAAATTGCACCACTATCCAATACATCCCAACCCAACTTATCGGCTAACAAACGACAAACAGTTCCCTTACCAGAACCACTTGGGCCATCAACGGTGATCACGGGCATTAATAACGCCTGCATTTAAACCTCCTGCAATGCACACCTAAATAAACCGCGACATTATACGTCAGTTATTAAAATATATCTGCTATTAGTGTGTAACTTTTTATAAATAGTTATAAAAAGCCTATTCACTCACTGATGCTAATACATTGAAAAACGTAGGAAATGTTTTATAGGTACACTTAGGGTCATTGATTGTTATAGGCTTTCCGCCCACTGCAACCATGGCAAAACACATCGCAATCCGGTGATCATCGTAAGTATCAATAGCGACATCGTTAAATGTTAATGGCGGAGTTATTTCAATAAAATCCTCCCCCTCAACAACTTTTGCACCTACTTTACGAAGTTCTGTACTCATAGCGTAAAGACGGTCTGTTTCTTTTACACGCCAATTATAAATATTACGAATAGCTGTGGGACCTTTAGCAAATAAAGCAACGGTAGCCAACGTCATTGCAGCATCTGGAATGGCATTGGCGTCTATGTCGACCCCTTTTAACTCGCCTTTCCTCACAACTAAACGTTCATCGTACCAATCGATTTGTGCACCGACTTGTTCCATCACCTTCGCAAAGCCAATATCACCCTGAACCGATTTAGCACCCACACCTTTAATTTCAATCTCGCCACCAGCAATGGCTGCGGCTGCAACAAAATAAGAAGCCGATGATGCGTCACCTTCAACCATTATGCGTTCAGGTGATTTATACTGTTGGCCACCTTTTACTTTAAATAGTGAATAGTCTGAATGTTCAACGGTAATACCAAAACGCGCCATAACCCCTAAAGTAATATCAATATAAGGCTTAGAGACCAATGTGCCTTTAATTGTAATTTGCGTATCACCACTGAATAATGGAGCTGCCATTAATAAAGCGGTTAAGAATTGACTTGAAATACTGCCATCAATTTCAACTTCGCCACCATTAATTTGCCCACCAACAATTTTAAGCGGTGGGTAGTCTTTGTGCTTTGTATAGGTAATATCACCACCAAGGGCTTGAAGCGCATCAACTAAGTGCCCTATTGGGCGCTCTTCCATGCGTGGCTCACCGACTAACTCATATTCACCTTTAACAGCAGCTAAAACAGCTGTTAACGGACGATATGCTGTACCCGCATTACCTAAAAATAAAGGTTCATTAGGTTTTTTGAACTCACCACCAACACCATGAACAGTTGCAACTGTTCGGTCTTCATTAAGTGTTACTGTTACACCTAAAAGCTCTAATGCTCCCAACATGTGACGAATATCATCACTATCGAGTAAGTTCTCTACAACGGTTGTTCCGCTAGCCAGAGCAGCCAGCAATAAAATACGATTAGATAAACTTTTTGATCCAGGCAATGTCACAGAGCCGTTAACACGCGATATTGGTTCTAAACGAAGTTGCTCCATTAGCTATTCTCCTTCGCAAAAGCTGCCATGAAATCAACAAGCGCTTGTACGCCTTCAAGTGGCATTGCGTTATAAATACTTGCGCGCATACCGCCTACTATTCTGTGCCCTTCAAGCGCTAATAAACCAGCTTCTTTAGATTGTGATACAAACTTTTCATTTAAGCTTTCGTCATTAAGCCAAAATGGGACGTTCATACGTGAGCGGCAATGCTTGGCTACTTTATTTGAATAAAAAGGAGACTCATCAATAAAATTATAAAGAAGTTCAGCCTTAGCGATATTCTGAGCTTCCATTGCTTTTACACCACCTTGTGCTTCTAACCATTCAAACACTTCTGCAGCTAAGTACCATGCAAATGTGGGTGGTGTATTAAACATACTGCCCTGCTTCGCTTCGAGTGCATAATCTAAAATACCAGGCTTAGCTAAACCTTCACGCTCAAGTAATGTTTTGCGCACAATAACGATAGCGATACCTGATGGACCGATATTTTTTTGCGCACCAGCGTAAATTAAATCAAATTTATCTACATCAATTTCGCGCGATAAAATTGTTGACGACATATCAGCAACAATTGGTGCCGTTGGGTGACTTGGTACCTCAAAAATTTCTAAACCATCTACGGTTTCGTTCGGACAATAATGAATATATGAGGCATCTGCAGGTAAAACCCAATCAGCTACATTTTTAATTGAGAATTTTCCATCTGCATCGTTACGTACATCAACACTGGTTGTTGAAGTAAACTTGTTAGCTTCGTCTGTCGCGCTTTTAGACCACACACCATTTTCGCAGTAGATAGCTTTTTTATCTGCTTGATGAAGATTGAGGGGCACTGCACTAAACTGACCGCGACCACCACCATGCATAAATAAAACTTCAAATTCATCACTAATATTCATTAAGCGTCTTAAGCTTGCTTCACATTTTGCAGTTAATGCCAAAAATTCTTTACTACGGTGGCTAATTTCCATTACAGAAACGCCCATGTCTTGCCAATCTAAGAATTCTTTTTGTGCTTTTTGCATTACCGCTTGCGGAAGCATAGCCGGCCCTGCACAAAAATTATATTTACTCATTACCTTTGCCTCATTCCAGTAATTTATACACTCAACATGAAAATATTAAATCCACGCTGTATTAATTTTTTTCAACAACATTAAAAAAAGCGGCCAAGGCCGCTTTTTCAATCTCAATTATTCTGAAGGAGGATTATCATCCACGACTTCATCTATAACTGTATCAACTGTTTCAACGTCTTCAGTATTGATTAAGTCACTTTCTGTAACTTCAATTTCTTCTATACGTTGTAAACCAACTACTTGCTCTTCGTCAATAGTTCTGATCAAAATAACACCTTGTGTGTTACGACCAACCGTTGAAACTTCGTTCACACGAGTACGCACTAACGTTCCGCGATTTGAAATAAGCATTATTTCGTCGTTGTCATCAACTTGAACAGCACCTACTACAGCACCATTACGCTCACTCACCTTAATTGATACAACACCTTGTGTTGCACGACTCTTAGATGGGTAATCTTCAAGTTGAGTCCGTTTACCATAACCATTTTCAGTTACAGTCAATATTGCGCCATCAGTTTTTGGCACGATGAGCGATACAACACGTTGCTCGTCGGTCATTTTAATACCGCGTACACCCGTTGCCGTTCTGCCCATTGGACGAACACCCTTGAAACGAATTTCTGGGTTACCTTCTTCGTCTAATACTGGGTTTCCATTTTCATCAACAACAGCAGATTCTTCAGCTTCTTTAAAGCGAACAACCTTACCCGCATCGGTAAACAACATTATTTCGTTGGTACCGTCAGTAATATCAACACCAATTAAGCTATCACCCTCATTTAGGTTAACGGCAATAATACCGCTAGCACGTTGACGGCTGTAGGCTGTTAATGGTGTTTTCTTCACTGTACCAAATGCTGTTGCCATAAAGATGTATTTATCTTCTTCGTACTCACGTACTGGCAATATAGCGGTAATACGTTCGTCAGCCTCTAAAGGTAATAAGTTTACAATTGGCTTACCGCGTGCTGCACGACTTGCTAGTGGTAATTGATATACTTTTAGCCAATATAAACGCCCTGCTGTAGAGAAACATAAAATAGTATCATGCGTGTTTGCAACTAAAAGACGTTCAATAAAATCCTCGTCTTTCATTTTTGTTGCAGATTTACCTTTACCACCACGACGCTGCGCTTCGTAATCAGATAACGCCTGATACTTAACATAACCTTCGTGAGAAAGCGTAACAACTACGTTTTCTTCAGTTATTAGGTCTTCAAGGCTGATATCATGCGCGGCTGCATTGATTTCAGTGCGGCGCTCATCACCATATTGCGCCTTAATTTCAACTAACTCGTCACGAATTACTTCCATTAAGCGCTCTGGGCTTGCCAGTATGTGTAACAGTTCAGCAATTAAATCAAGCAGTGTTTGGTATTCACTTAAGATTTTTTCGTGCTCAAGACCTGTTAGCTTGTGTAATCGTAAGTCAAGAATCGCTTGAGCTTGTTGCTCAGAAATAAAGTATTGGCCGTCGCGTATACCTAAATCATCAGCTAACCAATCTGGGCGAGCAACGTTAGCCTCACCTGCTTTTTCAAGCATTGCTTTAACATTACCTAATTCCCACGAACGTGCAGTTAACGCAATTTTTGCCTCTGCTGGTGTTGGAGACTTACGAATAAGTTCAATAATTGGGTCAATGTTGGCAAGTGCAATTGCTAGACCTTCTAGCATGTGTGCACGGTCGCGCGCTTTACGTAAATCAAATACTGTACGACGAGTTACTACTTCACGACGGTGAATGATAAACTCTTCAAGCATTTCTTTTAAATTAAAACACTTAGGCTGGTTATTGATGAGTGCAACCATGTTCATACCAAACACTGTTTGTAACTGTGTTTGTGCATATAGGTTGTTTAGAATCACTTCACCTACGTCACCACGTTTTATCTCAATAACGATACGCATACCGTCTTTATCTGATTCATCACGTAGTGCACTAATGCCTTCAATTTTTTTATCTTTAACAAGCTCCGCTATTTTTTCAATTAAGCGCGCTTTGTTAACTTGATAAGGGATTTCATGAACAATAATTGTTTCACGACCCGTTTTTTCGTCTGTTTCGATGTCAGCACGTGCACGCATGTACACTTTGCCACGACCCGTTTGATACGCTTGTTCAATCCCTTTTTTACCGTTAATGATTGCGGCTGTAGGGAAATCTGGACCAGGAATGTAATCCATTAACTCAGTTATGGTTAAATCTGGATTAACAATTAATGCTAAACAACCATTGATAACTTCAGTTAAGTTATGTGGTGGGATGTTTGTCGCCATACCTACGGCAATACCAGAAGAACCATTTACAAGTAAATTAGGTACCTTCGTTGGTAAAACGTCAGGAATTTGCTCTGTGCCATCGTAGTTAGGAACGAAATCAACCGTTTCTTTCTCAAGATCCGCTAATAACTCATGAGACATTTTAGCCATACGTACTTCGGTGTAACGCATAGCAGCAGCTGAATCACCATCAACAGAACCAAAGTTACCCTGGCCGTCTACAAGCATATAACGAAGTGAGAATGGCTGTGCCATACGAACTATCGTGTCATAAACTGCGCTATCGCCGTGTGGGTGGTATTTACCGATTACATCACCGACAACACGTGCCGACTTTTTGTAAGGCTTGTTCCAATCATTACTAAGCTCGTTCATTGCAAACAAAACGCGGCGGTGAACTGGCTTTAAGCCATCACGTACGTCTGGTAATGCACGTCCTACAATTACACTCATTGCGTAATCTAAGTAGGAGTTTTTTAACTCGTCTTCAATATTGACTGGCAGAATTTCATTGGCGAGATCAGTCATTTGATATCACATTCCTTCAGTAGCAGCTCTTAATAACCCAGTATTAGGTTTTAAAGAGTATTGTTATTATTACTAACAGACATGCTATCACAATTAATTTTAATTTACAGGCGCAAAACTTTGCGATTTATCAATTTAGGCCTATATAATGGCCTCAGATTGACGAGGAAGTATTTTATGACCGAACATCAAAATGTAGATCACGCAGAAATAGCAAAGTTTGAAGCCATCGCAGAGCGTTGGTGGGATTTAGAGGGTGAGTTTAAACCTCTTCACGAAATTAATCCGTTACGCCTAGATTTTATTGCAAATAAAACGCAAGGTTTATTTGATAAAGAAACACTCGATGTTGGCTGTGGTGGGGGTATTTTAAGCCAAAGTATGGCACGTATGGGGGCAAAGGTAACAGGTATTGATATGGGACAAGAGCCTTTGACTGTCGCTAAATTACACAGCCTAGAAACGGGTGTTAATGTAGATTACATAAAAATACCCGCAGAACAGTTTGCTGAAGAACACCCTGAACGATTTGACGTTGTTACCTGTATGGAAATGCTCGAACACGTTCCAGACCCTGCTTCAATTATTCACGCCGTTGCCAAACTTGCAAAACCTGGCGCTGATGTTTTTTTCTCTACCCTCAATAAAACACCGAAAGCTTACTTGTACGCGATTGTAGGTGCTGAAAAACTATTAAAAATGGTTCCTGAGGGAACTCACGATCACAAAAAGTTTATTAAACCGGCGCAGCTAATTGCGTGGGCCGAGCAAGCGGGCTTAAAAGTACGTGCAAGCTCAGGACTTTCGTATAACCCCTTCTCTAAACAATACACACTTAATAATGATGTTAGTGTTAATTATATCCTTCATTTTGAGAAGTTGGTGTAATGATGAGCGCAGGTTCATCATTAGAACTTTATCAATATGATGCGTTTTTGTTTGATTTAGACGGCACCTTACTCGACACAGCTGACGATTTAGGCGCTGCACTTAATAGTGTACTACGAGCAAATCAAATTGCCGAAGTAACAAGCGAAATATATCGCCCAGCGGCTTCTAATGGTGCGGCAGCTTTATTGGAAGCGGGTTTTAAAGAATTGTGGCCCTCTCTTGCACAAGCACAGTTGATAAAACAATTGGTCGATAGCTATGCCCAAAACATTGCGAAATACACCCAATGCTTTGCCGGTATTGAACCACTACTGATCTCACTTGATCACAAAAAGATCAAATGGGGGATCATGACAAACAAGCCTGGGTTTTTAACTGAGCCGCTTGTCGCTGCGATTCCCGCTTTAAAAAATGCGGCAGTTGTTATTAGCGGTGATACGCTTGAAGAAGCCAAACCTTCTCCTCTACCTTTACTTCATTGCGCAAAACTAATGGACGTAATACCAGCTCGCTGTTTATACATAGGTGATGCCGAGCGAGACATACAAGCTGGTAAAGCAGCAGGTATGCCTACAGCTACTGCTCTGTGGGGGTACATTCCAAGCGATACAGAAGCACTTACTTGGAAAGCTGATTTTAACTGGCGTAGCCCTATTGACGCATTTAACCATATATAGTGCCCATTTTAGATATAAACACTATATATTGTGATTGTGTTAGTTTTTACGCAAAGCTTGATGATAAAAAAAGCAGCCGAAATTTATTTTCAAAATGTGTAAATTTAGTCGATCCTGAGTTGATTTTTAAAAATTTCAACTTCAATGAATGATCAAAGGTTAATGCCTACTAACACAAATACGTTATCCCAACGTTATCCACAAATAGGGGCAATTATGCCCCTTGCAAATCAACTCAGACCACACTATCTTGTGATCTCTAAATTGAACAACACCAGATATTGTGGCCAAATGTTATTCAATTAAATTTACCTCATTGGGTAAAACTTATAAAAAATGAGCACTACTTCTCTTTTTGAGACGTACAACTTTGGTCAAAAATACATTATCCCCAAGGAATACAGGCAAAGCTATGAACCAACAGTTATCTGTAAGCAAACGTGACGGGCGCAAAGAGCCTCTTGATCTTGATAAGATCCATCGCGTTATAGAATGGGCCGCCGAAGGTTTAAATAACGTTTCGGTTTCACAGGTTGAATTAAAGTCACATATTCAATTTTATGATGGTATTCGTACAAAAGATATTCACGAAACGATTATCAAAGCGGCTGCCGATCAGATTTCTAAAGAATCACCTGACTACCAGTATCTTGCTGCGCGTTTAGCTGTATTCCACTTACGTAAAAAAGCATACGGTCAATTCGAGCCTCCACGTTTATTTGATCACGTAACAAAAATGGTGAGTGATAAACGTTACGATGCTCACTTACTTGCTGATTATACAGAGCAAGAATTTGACGAATTAGATGAATACCTTGACCACTCACGCGATCTTAATTTTAGTTACGCTGCAGTTAAGCAATTAGAAGGTAAATACCTAGTTCAAAACCGTGTAACGGGTGAAATTTATGAAAGCGCACAGTTTTTATATATTTTAGTGGCTGCAAGCTTATTTGCAGATTACCCACGAGAAACACGAGTTTCATACATAAAACGTTTTTACGACGCGGTATCCTTATTTAAAATTTCATTGCCTACGCCAATCATGGCTGGTGTACGTACGCCTACTCGTCAATTTAGCTCTTGCGTACTTATTGAATGTGGCGACAGCCTTGATTCAATCAATGCAACATCGTCAGCTATTGTAAAATACGTTTCTCAGCGTGCTGGTATCGGTATTAATGCTGGTCGTATCCGTGCATTAGGAAGCCATATTCGTAATGGCGAAGCATACCACACTGGTTGTATCCCTTTTTACAAGCACTTTCAAACAGCTGTTAAGAGTTGTTCGCAAGGTGGTGTTCGCGGCGGCGCAGCAACCCTATTCTACCCGCTATGGCATTTAGAAGTAGAGAACCTTTTAGTTCTTAAAAATAACCGTGGTGTTGATGACAACCGTGTTCGTCATTTAGATTACGGCGTACAATTTAATAAGTTAATGTATTCTCGTTTGATTAAAGACGATTACATCACGTTATTTAGTCCATCAGACGTGCCAGGTCTTTACGATGCGTTTTTTGAAGATCAAGACGAATTTGATGCCTTATATGTTAAATACGAACAAGACGAGTCTATTCGTAAAAAGCGTATTAAAGCCATTGAATTGTTCTCTGTGTTTGCACAAGAACGTGCAAGTACTGGCCGCATATACTTACAGAATGTAGATCACTGTAATACACATAGCCCGTTTATAGCGAAAGTTGCGCCAATACGTCAGTCTAACTTGTGTTTAGAAATTGCATTACCGACTAAACCACTTAACAACGTTAACGACGAAGAAGGCGAAATTGCATTATGTACATTGTCTGCTTTCAACCTAGGTGCGCTTGAGTCTCTAGATGAACTAGAAGAGCTTGCGGAGCTAGCAGTACGTGCACTCGATAACTTACTCGACTTCCAAGACTACCCAGTACCAGCTGCCAAAAACGCAACGATGGGACGTCGTACGTTAGGAATAGGCGTAATCAACTATGCCTACTACTTAGCTAAAAATGGTAAGCGTTATTCAGACGGCAGTGCAAATGCACTCACACATAAAACATTCGAAGCTATTCAATACTACTTAATGAAAGCGTCAAACGAGCTTGCAAAAGAACGTGGTGCATGTCCTAAGTTTAACGAAACAACGTATTCTCAAGGTATTATGCCTACAGATACGTATAAAACAGACTTAGATAAAATTTGTGATGAGCCACTGCACCTTGATTGGGATACACTGCGTAAAAGCATACAAGAACACGGTATGCGTAACTCAACACTAAGCGCATTAATGCCATCAGAAACGTCATCGCAAATCTCGAACGCAACAAATGGTATCGAGCCACCACGCGGTCACATTAGTGTTAAAGCAAGTAAAGATGGTATTTTAAAACAAGTTGTACCTGAGTACGAACGTTTGAAAGACAACTATGAGTTACTTTGGGACATACCTTCTAATGATGGTTACTTACAGCTTGTCGGTATCATGCAAAAATTTGTTGACCAAACTATTTCTGCAAACACAAATTATGATCCAAATAAATTTGAAGGCGGTAAAGTACCTATGAAAGTCTTATTAAAAGACTTACTTAGCGCCTACAAATTGGGGGTCAAAACTCTTTATTACCATAATACCCGTGATGGCGCATCTGATGCACAAGACGACACTCCAGAAGTGGAAGATGACGATTGTGCAGGCGGCGCGTGTAAAATATAGTCGTTAATTTTATCTTAAGCGGGCATGCAGCCCGCTTTGTTCTGATAGTTTTTTGAGTGATAAACATGTCTTATACTACTTTTAGTCGTAATCATAATAACCAAATGCAAGAGCCAATGTTTTTTGGCCAGACCGTTAACGTATCGCGTTACGATCAACAAAAATATCCTATTTTTGAAAAGTTAATTGAAAAGCAACTGTCTTTCTTTTGGCGACCAGAAGAAGTAGATGTGAGTAAAGACCGTTTAGATTTTCAGGCACTACCAGAGCATGAAAAGCACATATTTTTAAGTAACTTAAAATATCAAACACTGCTTGATAGTGTACAAGGCCGCTCTCCTAACGTTGCGCTACTACCTATCGTGTCTATCCCAGAACTTGAAACCTGGATAGAAACGTGGGCATTTAGTGAAACAATTCACAGCCGTTCATACACCCACATTATTCGTAACGTAACACAATCACCAGAGCTTATCTTTGATGACATCGTTAGCAACGATAAAATTAGCGAGCGCGCTGATGCAGTAACAACTTATTACGATGATTTAATTAACTCTGTTTCACTTTACAACCTTTACGGTGAAGGCAAGCATGAAATCAACGGTAAAACAGTTGTTGTAAACTTATTCGAGCTAAAAAAGAAACTTTACCTCGCTATGATGTCGGTAAACATTCTTGAAGCAATTCGTTTTTATGTCAGCTTTGCTTGTTCATTTGCATTTGCTGAGCGTGAACTTATGGAAGGTAACGCTAAGATAATTAAACTAATTGCACGTGACGAAGCACTTCATCTTTCGGGTACACAGCATATTTTAAATATCATGCAAGACGGTAAAGACGATCCAGAAATGGCAATCGTTGCAGCTCAATGTCGCGATGAAGCAATTAAAATGTTTGTACAAGCTGCTGAGCAAGAGAAAGAATGGGCAGAGTACCTATTCAAAGATGGCTCTATGATTGGCTTAAACAAGCATATTTTATGTCAGTATGTTGAATATATTACTAACGCACGTATGACTGCTATTGGTTTGCCAGCCCAATTTGAAAACAACAGTAACCCTATCCCATGGATCAACTCATGGTTAGTGTCTGATAATGTTCAGGTTGCGCCACAAGAGGCAGAAATTAGTTCATACCTTGTAGGTCAAATAGATTCACAAGTTGATGCAGCTGAATTTGGTGATTTTGACTTATAATGAATAACGAAACGACTGCAAGTGTTACACTTGCAGAAAACAGCCAGCGCATTGAATATAGCCCTGGCTGCCCTTCTCTTTTACACTGCTTAGAATCTCAAAAAATAGACGTTGCTTATCAATGTCGTGAAGGCTACTGCGGTGCTTGCAGAGCAACTTTAGTATCTGGCAATGTTAAATATAATGAAGAGCCACTCGCGTTTGTTCGTGATGGTGAAATACTTTTATGCTGTAGCAAGCCAAACGGCAATATAAGTATTAATCTAAAATAATTAATAGCTTTATAGCAGCACCCATCTTTACTGGGCATTATAATGTTTATTAGTAAAACGATAATGACCAGTAATCTTATAATCAAATAGCATTTCGCTTATTTCTGGTCCTCGCCCTATATTATGTACAATTTGAACATTCTCGGCGCTGCTTAAAGCTTCCGTAACAACCATGCCTATATGGGGTAAGTTACCGGGTAACATCCAAGTAACTATATCACCAACTTTATAATCACGTGAGTTACTTGAAATAGTTAACTCTGTGCCTTGACGCTTAAAAAATACTTGAAGGTTAGGTACACGCCTGTGGTCGATATTTTTATCTGGTTTTTTAAACCCCAAATTCGCTCAGACGGATACATCACAAAATTTGCTCGAATATCTTCATGTACTCTTTGTTGTAAATCCACACCCAATTGGCGGTAAGCGCGAATAATAACATCGGTACACACACCAATATTACTTGGTACATCACCACCGGGATAGGTCATTGAATAATAACTGCCGTCATAAGTAATATTGTGTGTTGTTCTTTCAATCAGAGCTGCGGATATTTGCTGATTGAAAGAGTTAGCAAACGAACAAAAAGGTAAAAACGTAAATAAATATAAACCGTATTTAAACATAATCACCCTTTAAAAACGCTATACGCCAAAGCTTTAATTAGCCTTCTTCTTCAACAAGTGACTCTAACAAGTCATGAATCTCTGCTTTAAGTTCTTTGTCTTCTATTTTATTTGCACTGACTTTGGCACTTTGAAGATTTTTAATTGCCTCTTCTTTTTGGCCCATCTCAAGTTGTAGTGTCGCCATAGAAAAAGCAACCGACGACATATGGTCTTTATTATTAATAGCAATAGATTTTGCTAGTGCCTTCTCGTAGGTAGTAATCGCATCTTCTAACTCCTCTGTAAAATCAGCCAGTGTTTCCCACTGAACAGGATGATCTTTAGAGGTATCTTCGTTTTCTTCACAAATTGCTTTTAGTTTAGAAAAAAGTAACTCAAAGCGTTTGCGATCATTTTTATTCGCCGCACTCATTAATTCTTCAGCCAAATCATGTACCGCTTTGTATACTTTTGTATTCATCATTACGTATCACCCCTAATGTATTTATGCTTAAAATAGCAAAATATAAATCTAAATGGCTCATTAAATATGCCTTTAGGCCGATCATACAACATTAAAGTATATAGCAAACGATTTAACTACAGGGGCAGTAGTTAAAAATGTATTTTTGATGAGGTTTAACTATTTTATAGGTAGTAAAACCCTCTAAAAGACTTAACTATTGTGGATTTGTAAATATCAGAACGAAAAAGAATATTTGGTAAGCTCTTTCAGGCTATAAACTTAAATGCTTAGGGTTAATAAAAAAATAATAATTTCAAACAATTTAACACGAGCTGTTAAACTAATAATTGTAAAAATTATATAAAGATGAATAAATCATGAAAGAGTGTAACCAGTGTGGTAAGTGCTGTACCAAATATGGTGGTGGTGACCTCGATGTATCATCAGAAGAAATTGAAATGTGGGCGCTCTTTAATCCCGAAATTTATCAATATGTACAAAACAATAAAATTTGGTTTGATCCGAACACGGGTGATAAATTAAATAACTGCCCTTTTTTAGCAGTTGAACCTAAAAAAGATGAAGGTGTTCGCGATAAATTCATATGTAATATTTACCTAGACCGACCTGAAGATTGCCGCCAATACCCTAGCCTAATAGCCGAAATGCTACGTGACGAATGTGAAATGCTAGAGCCTACTGACTTAAAAAACCAAACACGAGCACAATACAAGCTTGATGTACTAATGATTGATAGCAGATAAAATACCAACTAGCCTGAGTGATTTATCATCATTTTTAGTTAATTAACCGCAAACACAAAAGTTATAGTATAACATTGTTGATTCACAAATTACGAACTGTTATATTATATCACAACATGTAATCACCAAATAATTTACCAATGACAAAGTTAACATTAATTTCTTCTGCCATATTATCGGTTTTATGCACCCAATCCGCCTTAGCTGCAACAATAACAGGTAAGGTAATAAACGATAAAAATCAACCTATTGAAAACGCTTCCATTCATGTTCATGGAAAAAATCAAACTATAAAAAGTAATGAGCTTGGCGAATTCTCAATTGAAATTGACGCTAACAGCCAACTTCATATCAGTAAAGACAACTACGTAGATTCAAGAATAACGGTGACTGAATCGTCAAACAATGTCACGGTTTCACTTTTACCAACCTCGGTTGAAACCGTTGTGGTTTATGCATCTGCGCTACACAAAAGCAGCTTAGAAATGATTTCACCTGTAAGCGTTCTGTCGGGTGATGAGTTAAGAAATAAATCTAAACCAACACTTGGCGAAACACTAAAAGGTTTACCTGGTGTTAATGCAAGCTACTTTGGCCCTGTATCCTCAAGCCCTATTATTCGAGGTTTAGATGGTCCTCGCGTTAAAATCACCCAAAACGGATTAGATGCTAGTGATGCATCGCGCATTGGACCAGACCATGCAACCTCAAGCGACAGCTTAGCAGCTGAACAAATTGAAGTACTTCGTGGACCAAGTACGCTGTTGTATGGCTCAGGTGCAATTGGTGGTGTGGTAAATGTGGTTGATAACCGTATTCCAACGAGCAATTTAGATGATTTAACTGGCGCCGCTGAGTACAGCCATGACACGGTTTCTAACTCAAATACCGTCGCCGCAAAACTAGAAACAGGAAATGACGGATTTAACTTTCATTTTGATGGGACTAAACGCAGTGGCGATGACTATGAAACGCCTACATTTACAGTAACTGACGTAGATGGCGACGTTGAAACTGAAAACACAGTAGAAAACACGTTTATTGATAGCGAAACACTAAATTTTGGTACTAGCTACGTTGGCGAGCACCTTACTGTCGGATTTTCTTACGGTAGTATAGAAACTGACTATGGAATACCTGGACATGAACATCATCATGAGCATGATCACGAAGGTGAAACTGAAGAAGAACATGCAGAACATGAGGGTGAAGAAGAAGGCGAAGAAGCTGTTTTTGCACAGCTAGAGCAAGACCGTTGGCAAGGCTTAATCAGCTATGCGCTTCACAATAACTGGATAGAGACAATCAACCTACGTATAGGTTATACAGACTATTCACACAGTGAAATTGAAGATGGTGAAATTGGTACCACGTTCACTAATAAAACTACCGAAGCGCGTTTAAACGTAGAACATAAGTTCGCGGACTGGCATGGTATGTTAGGCTATCATTACAGCAATTCTGACTACGACGCAATTGGTGATGAAGCATTTACTCCAGCAAGTATAACAACCTCAAATGCACTTTATGTGTTAGAAGAACGCGTGTTTGGTGATGTTACTTTAGAGCTTGGTGCTCGTATTGAAGATTACAAAATTGAAAGTAATATATCTTCAGCTGAGCATCATCATGACCATGATGAAGAATTTGAAGAATTTGAAGAAGAACATGAAGAAGAGATAATTGCCTACAGTGAAAGCTTTACTAACGTAAGTGCATCTGCAGGGGCTATTTGGCAATATACGCCAGGACAAAGTTTAGCACTGAGCCTATCTCATTCTGAGCGTGCGCCGCTTTCTGCTGAGCTGTTATCTAATGGCCTACACATTGCTACAGGTACTTACGAACTTGGCTTAGGTTACCACATCGAAGATAACGAAGCCCACTTTGAACCTGAGGACATCAAACAAGAAAAATCAACTAACCTTGATTTAAGCTTTAGACGCTTTAGTGGAGATTTTGGTTACACTGTAAACTTTTTCTATAACGATATTAAAAATTTCTATTTCCAAGAAAATACGGGCTTAGTTTACGATGAAGAAGAGGGTTTAGAATCAGCTGTTGGTGCACACGACGATGTAGTAGCTGTTTACCAATTTAAAAGCAAAGATGCAGAGCTCTATGGATTTGAGTTCGATGCACACTACCAAATTACACCAAACACAATGGTTAAAGTATTTGGTGACTCTACCCGCGCTAAACTTAAAAGTGATGAAGGCAACTTGCCGCGTATACCTGCAAATAAGTTAGGCTCTGAGTTACAGTATGATTTAGGTAAATTGCAACTAACGTTAACTGGCACACATTACTTCGATCAAAATGATATCACTGCGTTTGAAAGCCGAACGGATGGTTATACTTTATTTGATGCTCAAGCTAACTACCAATTAGGGTTAGGTGCTGTTGATGCTCAATTTTATATAAATGTTGATAACCTGACTGATGAGCTTGGGTTTGTTCATACCTCATTTATAAAAGATAAAGCCCCTCTTCCAGGTAGAAATATTCGCTTGGGTGTTCGCGGCTACTTTTAATCATTAAAAGCTATGCTTTGACATTAAAGTGTTTAATTAATAACTCCCTTTTGAAACCGCATTTTTAAATGCGGTTTTTTTAATGACTTGCTTTGTAATTGGCGTTTGGCGTTTGGCGTTTGGCGTTTGGCGTTTGGCGTTAATCATTTTAAAAGTGACTGTTCGTATTGCCTGACAATAATTAAAGGTAATTTTTAATAGGCACAAAAAAACCGCGCTATAAGTAAGCGCGGTTTTTTAACTAACTTAATAATGACTATTAAGAAAGGATTTCGTGTAGCTCAACGTCAAATACAAGCGTTGAGAAAGGTGCAATTGCAGCACCTGCACCACGTTCACCATAAGCTAGCTCATGAGGAACGTAAATACGCCATTTAGTGCCTACTGGCATCATTTGTAACGCTTCAGTCCAACCTTTGATCACGCCACCTACTGGGAATTCAGCTGGTTGACCGCGCTCGTAAGAGCTATCAAATACTGTACCGTTAATTAATGTACCGTGGTAATCAACACGTACTGTAGACTCAGCAGTTGGCTTTTCGCCTTCACCTGTTGCTAATACTTCATATTGAAGACCAGACTCAGTAACAGTGATTTCAGGACGTTTTGCGTTTTCTTCTAAGAATGCAATACCTTCAGCAGAAAGTACTTTTGACTCTTCTTCACGACGAGCTTGAATCTCTTCGTTAACTTTTTCAAATGCAGCTTGGATCTCTGGGATCTCAACTTGAAAAGCGCTACCTGCGTACGCATCTTTCATGCCTTCAAACACTGAATTTAGGTTTAAGCCTTCAAAAGGATTAGACTTAAGTTGCTCACCCATTTGTAAGCCAATACCGTAACTTGCTTTTTCAGCATCTGTAGTAAAATTATCTGACATAATGTGTTTTTCACGTTTTGTTAGTTAAAAGACATGAGTATGCTATCACAAAATAACGCACGTTTGGTGCTAGTTTTTATTGAGTTTTACCTTTAACAGACCAACAATAAAGCAACTAAGTATCAAACTGAATAAAAATCCAGCAAGCAATGAAAAAGTTAATAAACTAGCGGTGCCGCCAATAATAATTGGTACAGCGACTAATCCAACTACACCAATAAATACTGAGGCAACTAGGGGCCATTTTGTATCGTACTTAGTAATTAAGTGGGCCACTAAAATATTAAAACCTACACCATATGCAAACGCTGTAATTAATGGGTGTTCTGGTTGTGCATCGGCTGCCATTTTAATTAGTACGCTCATGCCGCTTTGGTAACAGTAACCAAACACGGTCCATAAAAGAATGTGTTTTAAAAGCTGTGCACTCATAGGAATAGTTGCGTTGTCTGTCATTTATCAAACCCCAGATAGCAAAAAACCGCCATAAGGCGGTTTTTTAAATAATGGTGGAGAGATAGGGATTTGAACCCTAGATAGGCTACAAACCTATGCCGGTTTTCAAGACCGGTGCATTCGACCACTCTGCCATCTCTCCGTACGGCGCGAATAATATGGGTTATCGAGATATTTGTAAAGCTTTAAATGTAAAAAAATAAAATTTAATCTAATAGCGTAAAAAACTATCACTTATTCATTTAAAGATTTTAAAAATAGCGGTTACTAGTAATACTGTTTAGGCCTACGCGCAATCCAAGAACACACTAAGCAAACCAATAAGCTCAATGAGAAAAAAGTAACCCCTTGAAAAATTAAATCAAAACGGTTTAAATCGTCACTTGGCACAATGACAAACATAAAAGTAGGCAGAATACTTAACATAAGCACATAACAACACACTTTAAATGCGCGTCCAAAATCAAATCGTTTAGATTGTTGCATCCACCAAGTAAGTAATACCAATACACTGACAGCTGAACCGGCAATAAAAGGGGCTGCATTTGTACTCATTGCTACATATAACGTAACAAACGCACCTAAAAGGCCCCAAATTGACCAAGCGAGCCAGTTTTCTTTTTCACGTAAAAATAAATTTCCCATAATTTAAGTCTTCTTTATCGTTATTATTTTGAGACTCTCCATACATTATCAAAAAACAACCGATTAAAAAACAATCTGCAGAAGAATTATCAAGTTATTTAGCATCCATGCCCTTCTTGCAGTTTCTCACTGACAATAATAATCAGCGGTTAAAATTTACACTCTATTATAAGTGACCCTATATGTATGTAAAAGTTCACACTTATTTATAAATCCGTAAAATAAGCTTCTGGCTTATGCCTTGGTGACTTTTTACAATCGACGGCAGGTGTACCTATATACAAGTAACCCACAATTTCATCTAACTCGTTTAAATTAAGCGCTAGCTTAACCGCATTACTTTGTGCAAAATAACCCGTGCGCCAAATACCCCCTAACCCTTGTGCAAATGCGGCTTGTTGCATTGCAAGTACGCTACACCCTGCGCTTTGCACTTGCTCGATACGAGGAACTTTAGGATGTTGTTGATATTTAGCAATGGCGATGATGATCATTGGAGCACGAAGCGGTAATTCTTTAGCTCGGTTTATAACTTTATCTTCTTGTTGCTCTGCCACAGCACTCTCGTGGTAAATCGACCCTAACTTTTCACGCGCTTGCCCTTCAACAACAATAAATTGCCATGGCGCTATGCAACCATGATCGGGGACACGAAGTGCAGCTTGTTTAATAATATTAAGCTGCTCAATTGATGGGCCTGGCTCTGTTAGTTTTGAGTCGGATTGGCGAGTTAATAAAAGCTCAATAGCGTCCATAATTATTTCTCGATATTTAAAACGCTAGGGTAACATTTTAAGTCTGTGTTGATAAATATTGAAATAAAAACGCCAGCAAAAAATAATTTTTGCTGGCGTATATAAACTCACGTTAAATTTACTCTTTAAAGACACTTCTTCTTAGCCAATAGTCAACGCTTACAAAACGCCCACCACCAGTGAAAAATAAACTCAGGAGCATAGCGAAATAAATGGCAGCAAATTCTATCCCATTATTTAATATTGAAGGTTTACCTTTTTCGTACAGGTAATCTACAAATCCATGCTCATCGACTATTGATCGTATTTTGCCAATTCGCTCTTGTACTTCAACTGAGTTTTCAAGACTTTCTTTGGCGCCCGGTATAGATAACCAATCAAGTACCTGAGCTGCACTCGTATCAGGATTAGTCGGAGCAATTGCAAACCAGCCATTGTGCCAATGTACTGATGTTGCAGCAACAACCATAGTAAACATTAGAGGAATACTTACGAAGCGAGTCAATAGACCTAATAATAAAAACCAACCACCCAAAAATTCGCTCCAACCAGCTAAAAATGCAAGTAAGTCGGGAAAAGGTAAACCTAAGCCCCATTCACTATTTCCAAACCATTGCACAACATCAGGTGATGCTAATAAATTATTGAAAAAGCCAGTAGCATCGCCGCTGATGGCGAGCTTATTATAACCCGCGATAATCATCACAGGGGCTAAAATTAATCTAAAAAGTAAAGGAGGTAACCCATCTAAAAATGATAGTTTACCTATTGCAGCTACATAGAAGCGGGTCAGTGTGTTCATGCGTATCCTGTGTTTAATGTTTATTTAGTTATAGACTATAAACAACCAAGACCGCATGAATTACTAAACTATTTCAACTTGTCGAAAGGTTAAATACTTCTCGCTATTTGAAGGGCTTCAAAAATAGCGCGCTTAGCATCAATTGCAGCAGCGAGTTTAGCGCCACCAATAACGTGTACTTTAGCGTTTTCAGCATGAGGCTTTACAACTTCATCATTTGAAACTTGACCAATACACGCAATAACAGTGTCGACCGGTAAAACCTGAGTTTCACCACCAACTGTAATAGTTAAACCCTTGCTATCAAAGCTTTGATACTGACAATCCGCAATTTGTTTTACACCATGCTGCTTAGCTACTTGACGATGGATCCAACCTGTTGTTTTTCCAAGTTCACTACCAAATCGGCCAGAGCTTCTTTTTAACATGTACAACTGACGCTCGTCTTTGTGTGGCTTCGGTTCACATTCAATTCCCCACTGCGTTTTAAACTCATCAATGGTTTGTGATTTATGTTCACTTAAAAATGCCACCATATCAAAACCAATGCCGCCAGCACCTAAAATGGCAATAGAGTTGCCTAACTCGACTTCGCCACGAATTACTTCATCGTATGCAAATACGCGTTTGTTATCACTACATTTAATTGACGCCTCACGTGGGCGAACACCCGTGGCAAATACAATGTCGTCGTACTGTGTCAGCATTGACTCGTTGTATGATGTTTCGAGCTTAACCGCTACATCTAAACGTTCTAGCTCATTAATAAAGTATGCCAGTGTATGATTAAAGTCTTCTTTGCCAGGTATTTGCATGGCTAAATTAAATTGGCCACCCATTTGCGCTTTTTGGTCAATCAAAGTGACCTTATGACCTTTTTGAGCCAAATAACAACTTGCGGATAAGCCAGCAGGGCCTGCGCCCACAACAAGTACATTTTTTGAGTTTGTCGCTTTATCGAGCGGGTAATCAAGTTCAAAAGCCGCTTGAGGATTAACCAAGCAGGTTGCACGTTTATTTTTAAATACATGATCTAAACAGCCTTGGTTACAGCCAATACAAATGTTAATTTGTTTTGTTTGATCGTTTTGATATTTATTAAAAAACTCAGGATCAGCTAATAAAGGTCTAGCCATTGATATGAGGTCGGCTTCACCTGCATTTAAAATGTCATTTGCAATGTCAGGTGTATTAATACGGTTTACTGCAATGACTGGAACGCTAACAACACTTTTTAAGCGCTTAGACGCTTCTTTAAAGGCTCCTGGTGGAACCATACTAGCAATCGTAGGAACGCGCGCTTCATGCCAGCCAATACCCGTATTAAAAATATCAACCCCGGCTTTTTCAAGCTCAGTGGCTTGAATAACCACTTCATCAGGAGTGGACCCATCAGGGATTAGATCCATAACTGACAGTCTAAATATAATTAAAAATTTATCAGATACTTTAGCCCTAACCGCTTTGACTATTTCAAGCGCTAGGCGCATTCTGTTTTCAAGGCTTCCACCAAATTCGTCTTTGCGTTTGTTAGTGTGTGGCGCCATGAATTCGTTAATCAAATAACCTTCAGACCCCATTACCTCAACGCCATCATACCCTGCTTTTTCAGCCATATAAGCAGAGTGTGCAAAGTCTTTAATCGTTTTTTTGATTGAGCTCAGTGACATTTCTTTAGGCTTGTAGGGATTAATTGGAGCCTGAATTGCACTAGGTGCCTGATTGAAAGGATGATAAGCATAGCGACCCGCATGCAGTAACTGTAAACAAATTTTCCCACCATGTTTATGAACAGCGTCTGTGTATGCGCGATGCTTAAAAACATCATAATAACTGTTAAAAGAAGACGATATTGGCGTTAACTTGCCTCGCAGGTTCGGGCTATAGCCACCGGTAATGAGCATGGCTGTGCCGCCTTTTGCACGGGCTTCATAAAATGCACGTAAACGTTTTCTGTTATGCCATCCCTCTTCGAGGCCCGTATGCATTGAGCCCATAACTAATCTGTTTCGTAATTGTGTGTGTTTTAATTGTAGTTGTTGTTCTAACATCTCATGCCCCATTAACTGGTCTAACCTGTGTAGATTCACTAATTCTGCTTTAATGATAACGAATAAGCAATATTTGCATGTATTTAATTAATACTTAAGACACGCTTAAAATACGTACTCATCTCAAAATTACTATTTAATGCGAGCGTGTATAGCATAATAAATCCATTGTTTTCGGTAGCTTAAACGTATTTATAAACACTTCGTTACGATTTAGCAGTTAAATTTATATTTATTCTAGGATAAGATGAAACAAATGTATTAGCTGTACCAAATTAAGGAGCTATTTTGATAGCAAAAATATTCAAAGGTATTTGGGCTGGAATAAACTTTTCTCGTCGATTAATAATCAACTTTTTGTTTGTACTACTTGTTATTGTATTTATTGCAGGTATATCAAGCGATGATGATAAAATTATTGTAGAGGAAGGCTCTGTTCTTAGGTTAAACCTAAATGGCCCATTGGTTGAAGAAAAGTTATATGTAGATCCTATTGAAGCGGCTTTAAATGACGCAACATCAGGTAACGACGAACCAAGTGAGATTTTACTCGATGATGTTGTTGAAGTCATAAACGAAGCAGCAAAAGATAGTCGTATCAGTGTACTACTTCTTGATTTACAAGAAATGCCTAAAGCGCATTTAAATAAACTTAAACAAATTACCAACGCTATTGAAGGCTTCAAACAGGCTGGCAAAAAAGTAATCGCTACAGGTTACTACTACACGCAAGCGCAGTATTACATTGCTGCACATGCTGACGAAATAGCGATGCATCCGTATGGAAGCGTAGCTATTGAAGGTTACGGCATGTACCCACTGTATTTTAAAGACGCACTAGAAAAGCTAGAAGTAACACAGCATATTTTTAGAGTAGGTACATTTAAATCAGCTGTTGAACCCTTTATCCGTAACGATATGTCTGATGCGGCTAAAGAAGCAAACCGTGTATGGTTAGGTGCACTTTGGAATGAATATAAGCAAGATGTTTCTGCTGTACGTCCATTCGATGAGTCAAACTTTGATGAAACTATGGATGTTTACCTAGAAAAAATGCAAGCGGCTAACGGTGATGCTGGTAAATATGCACTCGATAATCAATGGGTTGATTCGCTTAAAACAAGTCAGCAAATACGCCAACAATTGATAGATTTAGTGGGTGCGCAAGAAGATGGTAAAACATTTAAACACGTATCGTTTCGTCAATACCTGAGCCTGGTTAAACCTCCTGTCGTTTTTGATAACCCAATTACTGAGAAAGTAGCGGTTGTTGTAGCGAGAGGAACAATTGTAGATGGTGAGCGCAGAGCGGGCGAAATTGGTGGTGACTCTACCGCTGCCCTTCTCCGTAAAGCAAGACTTGATGATAAAGTAAAAGCAGTGGTACTTCGTATTGATTCAGGTGGCGGTAGTATGTTCGCATCTGAAGTTATTCGCGCAGAGGTATTAGCTCTAAAAGCAGCCGGTAAACCTGTTATCGCATCAATGAGTTCTGTTGCGGCATCTGGCGGTTACTGGATTGCATCTGCTGCAAACGAAATTTGGGCTGCACCAAGTACGATTACAGGGTCTATTGGTGTATTTGGTACATTTATGACATTTGAAAATACATTATCAAAAATTGGTGTTTATTCTGATGGTGTTGCAACCACCGAAATGGCAGGTTTTTCTGTCACTCGCCCACTTAACGAAAAAATGGCTCAAGTTATTCAAATGAGTGTTGAAGAGGCTTACGGTCGATTTTTGAATGTTGTAGCTCAAGCTCGAGGCATGACGCCTGAGGAAGTTGATGCAATTGCGCAAGGTCGAGTTTGGATTGCTTCTCAAGCACTTGAACTGGGATTAATTGATAAGCTAGGTGATAAGCAAGATGCAATTGATGCTGCAGCCGCCCTTGCTAAGTTAGAAAACTACGATGTTAAAACAATCACACAAGATTTGAGCCCGCAAGAAAAAATGCTACAAGACATTTTTGGAAGTGCATCAGTGAAATCGATGTTGGGTCTTCAAACACAAGCACCATCTGTTTTAGCAACACAAGCTAATTTAAACAGCGTCATACAACAACTGAGTAGTGAAGTTGAAAGCCTCAAGGATTATAACGATCCACAGGGTGTGTACGCTCGTTGTTTAGAGTGTAAAGTTGCACAATAAAGGTGCGTGATCCACACTCGTTGCTTTATTTACACTAGCGACAGGTTATACTAAGCCCAGTTTTTTTACTGGGCTTTTTTTATGAAACGTAAACGCATTTATATCGCTTATACCGGCGGTACCATAGGAATGAAAAAATCAAGTCGGGGTTACATTCCCGCAGAAGGTTTCTTAACCGAAACGGTTATGAACAATGCCGAATTTAATCGTGATGAAATGCCCTTATTCGATATTCACGAATACTGTCCACTTATTGATTCATCTGACATGTCCCCTGCACACTGGCAACTTATTGCAGATGATATAAAAAGTAAATATCAGCAATACGACGGCTTTGTTGTACTGCATGGTACAGACACCATGGCCTATACTGCATCCGCACTTTCATTCATGTTTGATAATTTAACTAAACCCGTTATTGTTACCGGATCGCAAATTCCACTTTCTCAACTACGATCTGACGGACAGGTTAATTTGTTAAATGCAATGTACTTAGCTGCTAATTACCCAATTGCAGAAGTGAGTCTGTTTTTTAATAACCAGTTATTTAGAGGTAATAGAGCCACTAAAGCACATGCAGATGGTTTTGATGCCTTTGCTTCACCAAATTTAGAGCCTCTTGCATTATCAGGTATTAATATTCAACTTATTAAAGGCCAACTAAGTCCTTATGTTGAAAACGAACTTCAAGTAACCACAATAACGCCACAGCCAATTGGCGTACTTTATTTATATCCAGGAATAAGTACCGAGGTGGTGAAGAGTCTTGTAAACGATAACATTAAAGCTTTAGTGTTATTGAGCTTTGGCGTGGGTAATGCACCTCAGGACGATAAGTTTTTATCTGTGTTAAGTGAAGCAAGTAATAAAGGAATGATTATTGTTAATTTAACACAATGTCTAAAAGGTCAAGTCAATATGGGCGGTTACGCAACCGGCAACGCATTATTAAATATTGGCGTTATTAGTGGGTATGATATGACTTTAGAAGCCTGCTTAACCAAACTTCATTGCCTATTCAGCCAGAATCTAGAAATCGAGACTATTCGCCACTTAATGCAAGATAATATGCGTGGTGAATTAACAAGATAAAGAGTTACACATCGCAGAATCAAAAAAGGCACGCTTATAGCGTGCCTTTTTGTCTAATAAAGAATTAACGAACTTTAGCTTCAATCTCAACTAGGTCAGTCAAATGGCAGGTTTCACCACTATGGGTTTTAATGCCATGCTCACCAAAATAATCACGCTGGGCTTGAACTAGGTGCCCATTACTTGGTGTTGTTAACGTTGCTAAGTAAGTTTGTGTAGAGCTTAATACAGGAAACGCCAAACCAGACATAACAGCTTGTCCTGTTATCTTACGTAGTGCATTCGCCTCTTTATCGAGTGAATCTATAAATTCGACTCCTTGCGCCACGCTATCTAGATAGTCAGCTCGAATAATACAACCTGCACGCCAAGTTTGTAATGTTTTCGACAAATCAACTTTCCACTGGTGTGTACGAGATGCGCCTTTAATTAGTGCTAAACCTTGGCGATACGCAAGTAAACTAGCAAGTGTAAATGCATCTTTAAGCTCTTCGAGATCAATATCAACGATATTGGTTGATTTTGAAGCGTACGTCATTTCTTGTGCAGCGGTTGTATCGCAGGCATTGGTTAGGTGTCTGGCTTGAACAGCAGCGACAAGTGATGGTACTGCAATTCCTAACTCTAGCGCGTTTTGTGCAGTCCACAAACCTGTACCTTTAGCGCCAACTTTATTATCAATAAGGTCGACTAGTGGCTCATTTTTATCATTTTCAAGGGTTAATATGTGGCTAGAGATAGAAAGTAAGTAACTATTTAACTGCCCTTGTGACCACTCATCAAATATTGCAGCTACTTCTTTTGGAGAACGGTTAGTTCCTGAGCGTAGTAATTGATACATTTCTGCAATGAGTTGCATAAGTGCATATTCAATGCCGTTGTGAACCATTTTAACAAAGTGTCCACTTGCCGATTGGCCAACACGTGCAAAACAAGAGCTACCATTGTAACTTGCAGCTACTTTTTCAAACCATGGTTCAATACGTTCCCAGCCACCTTCTGACCCACTGGCCATCATTGCTGGGCCATGGCGGGCACCTTCTGCACCACCTGAAATACCCATGGTGGCAAACTCAAATTTATTTTGGTATTTAAGTTTACGCGTAATACCATCTTTATAATTACTGTTACCACAATCAACTATAATATCATCACACTCTACGCCTGCGTTTACCAGTTCATTACAAACGGTATCTACTAACTCACCCGCAGGAACAAGTAATAAAATAGAACGAGGTGCTTCTAAACGCCTTACCATGTCTCCTAAATCAGAAACAATGTGAAGTTTGTCAGCCATGCCTTGAGATTTAGCACAACTTATTAACTCTTCACCCGCATGTGGGTTTTTGTCATAAGCAACAAGCGTTATCCCCTTTTCTATCAAATTTAGGGCAAGATTTTTCCCCATAACGCCTAACCCGACTAATGCAACTTGCATTTAGTGTCCTCCTCGGTAACAACTATTTGGTTAGAAAATTCAATGTATTCATTCAATAATACCGCATGCTTTATACGTATACAGTAATAAAATACTAACGATGAGCCAATACAAAGTAATATTTCACTACAGGTATAAAAGCCTCGCAATTATATCAAATATCATCGAGCAAAGGGTGACTAAAAGCAAAGCAAATTAAAATTATGATCATTGACGCATTTTGACACCGGTGTCATAATGATGACACAATAGTTTTGTATAAAATAGTGGCAATTCTTTTAGCTTTGCCTACAACTAAAGATATAGCTTTATAAAGCTATATCTATCGTAAACAAAATAACCGTCAACCTGCTTTCACCAAGCACACAGGAGAAATTGATGCTAAGACGCACAAAAATAGTCGCTACCCTTGGGCCCGCTACCGATAGAGATAACAACTTAGAAAAAATTATTCGCGCAGGCGCAAACGTAGTACGTTTAAACTTCTCACACGGTGTGGCTCAAGATCATAAAGACCGTGCACAAGCAGTTCGTGATATTGCAAAACGATTGAACAAACATATTGCTATCCTTGCCGACCTTCAAGGTCCTAAAATCCGTGTATCAACGTTCAAAGAAGGCAAAGTAACCCTAGAAGTGGGTGCTAAGTTTATCCTTGATGCAAAAATGGAAAAAGGGCAAGGCGATATAAGCGCTGTAGGTATCGATTATAAAGAGCTTCCACAAGACGTATCTCCTAACGATTTACTTCTTTTAAATGATGGTTTAATTCAACTTACAGTTGATAAAGTAGTTGATCATCTAGTTCACTGTACCGTTACAGTGGGAGGTGTTTTATCAAATAATAAAGGGATTAACCGTTTGGGCGGTGGATTAACTGCCCCTGCGTTTACTGATAAAGACAAAGAAGATTTAATCACAGCAGCAGAAATCGATGTAGATTATATTGCGGTATCTTTCCCACGTAGTGGTGATGATATGCGTTACGTTCGTTCTTTAGCTGAAGCAGCTGGCTCTAAAGCGCAACTTCTTGCAAAAATTGAACGTGCTGAAGCTGTAGAAACGCAAGAAGCGATTGACGACATTGTACTTGCTTCAGATGCTGTTATGGTTGCGCGTGGTGACTTAGGTGTAGAAATTGGCGATGCTGCGTTAATGGGCAAGCAAAAGCTTATTATTCGTCGTGCTCGTTCATTGAACCGTACTGTTGTTACAGCAACGCAAATGATGGAATCGATGATCGATAACCCAATGCCAACACGTGCTGAAGTAATGGATGTTGCAAACGCAGTGCTTGATGGAACCGACGCTGTAATGCTTTCTGCAGAAACCGCAGCGGGTGATTACCCTGAAGAAACTGTAGCGACTATGGCGCGAGTTTGTTTGGGTGCTGAGTCACAAAAAGAAACACACGTATCTAAGCACCGTTTAGACAGCCGTTTTTCTAATAATGCAGAATCAATTGCTTTATCAGCTATGTATGCGGCAAACCATTTAGACTCTGTTAAAGCTATTGTAACGCTTACTGAATCAGGTAGCACAGCAAAATTAATGTCACGTATTAGTTCGGGTTTACCAATCTATTCACTATCTCGTCATGCTAGTACGCTTGGTCAAACCGCACTTTATCGTGGTGTTTACCCTGTGTTTTTTGATTCAACACAAACAGAAAAAGATGCAATGGTTAAAGCAGCTTTAGATACGCTTGTTGCCCAAGGATCATTAGCGTCAGGTGATACTGTGATTTTAACGCATGGTGATTCAATGGAAACGGTTGGCGCAACAAATACAATGAAAATTGTTACTGTTGAGTAATTAACGCTTTAAAAAAAATGCGAGCTTAGCTCGCATTTTTTATTTCTAACTATAATTTTAGCTCGCTAATGCTGCTTTTACTTTATCTCGGTAACTTCGGCTTACTTTTAATTCTTGTCCATTTTCTAAAACAAGTAAATACTCGCCACTAACCTGTGTTACTAATTTACTGATTTGTTTTGTATTTACAATTGCGCTGCGATGAACCCTAACAAATAAATGAGGGTCGAGCTCTTGCTCAAGTTCTTTCATTGTTTTACGTAATATATGTGTTTGTCCATCTTGGCAATGTAAACACATATAATCACCTGCTGCATCAACCCATTGAATGGTTGCTGCTGGAACACGAATAATTTCGCCCTGCTCTTTTACTGCCAACGACTCTGGGTAACGTTTATCAGCTAAAGTATCACCGGTTGCCAGCTTTTTGAGAATTTCTTCACAGTTATTTCCGGTAATGCCAGCTACAAAACTCGCGAGTTTTTTCTTATGGGCGTTGTCTTGTTGCGTTTTTAAATAGGTATGCACTTTTTCTACCGCCTGTTTTAGTCTGTTATCATCAACGGGTTTTAAAATGTAATCCAATGCATGAATTTCAAATGCTTTTACTGCAAATTGATCAAATGCGGTAACAAACACGATTGCAGGTAGTACTTTAGTGCTTTCACTTAACGCGCGAGCAACTTCAAAACCATTCATGCCTGGCATTTGAATATCTAAAAATACTAAATCTATTTTTTCGTTTTTACACGTCTGTATTGCATCCGCACCCGAACTGCATAATTTAATAACTTCAATATCATCAAATTCTGAAAGTCTTACATCTAAACCTTTGCGCGCTAATGGTTCATCATCAACAATAAGCGTTCTGATTTTCATCATTTCTTCACAGCCTTCTCAAACGGCACTCGCAGATTAACTTTTAATCCACTTGGCGTATTATGTGATAATACAAACGAATAATTATTTTCGTAGAGCGTTTTTAATCTATCTTTGGTATTTGCAATGCCAACACCTTGTGCGTTAACAAGCTTGCCATTTTCTAATTCTGTGCCAGGCCCGTTATCTCCCACTTCAAGGAGTAATTCGTTAGCAAACACTTGGGCTTTGATATCAATTACACCACCTTCAGATAAGTGGGCAATCGCATATTTAATTGCGTTCTCAATAATAGGTTGCAATATAAGACTAGGCACAAGCGCTTGTTTTGCTTGTTCACTTACGTCTATGTTTACCTTTAAACGTTCATCAAAACGTACTCTCTCAATATCAAGGTATAGCTTTAATGCATGTAACTCTTGCTCAAGTGGTACTTTTTTTATGGGATCGGTATTTAATGTGTATCTTAAAAAGTCACTTAATTTAGAGACCATTAAGTTAGCATCTTTATTTTCTTTTACCAAAACTAATGTTGAAATGGCATTTAGCGTATTAAATAAAAAATGCGGGTTAAGCTGATACCTAAGCATTTTTAATTGGGCTTCGTGGGCCATTGTAGTGGCTTTTAATGCTTTTTGACGTTCACTTTGCAATAGCTGATAATATTTGACGCCAAAGTACAAACCACTCCAACACAAAATAATGTAAACAGAATCTAATCCTTGTTGCAGGTAATAAAACCACTCTTCTGGCCTGTAACCATGGCGATATATTTCCCATAGATTAAATTTTTGTACAACAGCCCATAATGTACCCGTTACATAAGATGCCCCAAACACCACTAACATCAGCACTATAGGTGAAGCATTCCAAACTGTACGGTAAATATAGCGAAGAGGTACTGTCATAAGACAGCCAGCATAAGCATTTAATAATATAACGAATACGTAAATATCACGCATTTCAAATACTTTAGAACCAATGTAATTGACAAGCGCATACCCTATCCAGCCTGCAATCTGCAAAAGCCAAAAAAAGCGCTGACGGTTATCAATTAAAGATTGCCAATTCAAAACTTACACTGTCTCCAAAATAGTAACTACTTTAAAATCTACTCTTAGCTTGTATTTATTAATAACTAATTAATTTTATAATTCAACTAATTCATATCATCGCCTATTATATAGATTTACGAGGCTGTTTAGCACTACCGCCTATCTTAGTTTTTAATACAATCAACGCAAACTCTACTCACACGCAATAAAAAAGCGAAAGGTGTTACCCTTTCGCTTTCGTTGATACGTTGATACGTTGATACGTTGATACGTTGATACGTTGATACGTTGATACGTTGATAGTTAGTATTTAAGCTAGCTTATCTGACGCAACTTTATAAGTAGGATCTTCTATTACATTGACCTCAACTAAATCACGCGCTTTGTGCAGTAACTGAGTACAGTCTTTACTTAAATGACGCAAATGAAGCTGTTTACCTGCTTTAGTATATTTATCAGCTAATGCGTCAATAGCCTCTATTGCACTGTGATCTGATACACGGCTATGTTTAAACTCTACAATAACGTTCTCTGGGTCATTTTTAACATCAAATAATTCAGAAAAGTTTTTAACTGAACCAAAAAATAATGGCCCATGTAACTCATATACTTTTGAGCCTTCTTCATCAATGTAGTTAGTTGTGTAAATATGCTTAGCATGTTGCCATGCAAAAACAAGTGCAGACACAATTACACCTACACACACTGCAATCGCTAAATCGGTAATCACCGTTACACCTGAAACCAACACGATTACAAAGGCATCTGACAATGGAACGCGCTTCATCATTTTAAAACTTGCCCATTCAAATGTACCAAGCACAACCATAAACATAACCCCAACAAGTGCGGCAAGTGGGATCATTTCAATTAAACTTGAGGCAAAAATGATAAATGCAAGCAACATTAGTGCTGCACTGATACCTGATAAACGTGAACGACCGCCAGAATTAATATTAATCATTGATTGGCCAATCATTGCACAACCACCCATTGCACCAAAAAAGCCACACGTTATATTTGCAGCGCCTTGGCCAATACACTCTTTGTTACTGTGACCACGGGTTTCAGTAATTTCATCAATTAAGCTAAGCGTTAATAATGACTCTATCAGGCCGATAGCAGCAAGTATCAGTGCATAAGGGAAGATAATTTGCAGCGTATCTAAATTAAATGGCACCATAGGAATATGGAACTCTGGCAACCCACCTGCGATTGTTGCCGCTTCGTCACCTGTCATCCCTTTTAAAAAATCTAATACGGTATGTGCTTCAAGGTCTAAACCAATCACTAAGCCAGTTACCGTTACAATCGCAACCAAAGACGAAGGAATAGCCGTTGTTAACTTAGGAAGGAAATGAATAATTCCCATAGTTAGCGCAACCAGCCCTAGCATAATAAACAATGGTTCACCCGTCATCCATTGCTGACCGCCCATACCGTCAGGTACTTTAAACTGACCTAACTGGGCTAAAAATATAACAATAGCTAAGCCGTTTACAAACCCTAGCATTACAGGATGTGGTACCATTCGAATAAACTTACCGAGCTTGAATATTCCCGCGAGTATTTGCAAAATACCCATCAACAGCACGGTTGCAAAGAGATACTCAACACCATGATCAAGTACTAAACTTACCATAACAACCGCTAAAGCACCGGTAGCACCTGAAATCATACCAGGGCGGCCGCCAAATATAGCCGTAATTAAACCTACGATAAACGCGGCATATAGACCAACTAAAGGTTCTACATTTGCTACAAAGGCAAACGCAACAGCTTCTGGCACTAAGGCTAACGCCACAGTTAAACCAGATAGAATATCGTTTTTAGCAGAGCTTGGCGCCCTACTGAGTAAGTTAAACATTGAGATCCTCAGGTGTATTTTGGGTATAAAAAAAGCGCTAAATTCTAGCAAATTAGCGCTCATTTAACAATTACATTGTCTTTTAAACTAAATAGCTCTATAAAGTTATCCGTTTACAAAGGAAGAGAAGTGCTTCGTTTTACACATGTCATTGTTACATTTGAATGCACTTCCTGTACATATTCCAAACTTAATAAATTATCTCTGACAAAATGTTCGTAACCCTCTATACCTTGTGAAATTATGCGTAACATAAAATCCATGGTACCAGCCATTGTATAACACTCAGTTACTTCATCATAACTCATGATTAGTTTTTCAAACTCAGCCAGATTTTTTTTTCCATGGTTAGATAAACGCACATGTGCGTATACCAGCATATCAAAGCCTAGTTTCTTTTCATCTAACAATGCCACTTTGCTTTTTATATAGCCGTCTTGCTCAAGTTTAGCAATTCGACGCCAACAAGGTGATTGAGATAAGCCGACTTTATCTGCTATTTCAGCAGTTGATAGACTTGCGTCTTGTTGCAAAAGTGCCAAAATTTGGCGATCTACGTGATTTAGAGACATTTTATTTCTTATTTATCAAATAAACTGGTTAAATTATACAACCATTTTTAAAAACAATCTGCTTATTTTTAGTTTTTCTATGTATAAATTATTCATAATTAATACATTTAATTCACTATCCGTACTGCCCACTCACAAAAGGGTTCGTTTTAATTTCATGCTCTACTGTTGTTTCACTGCCATGCCCCGACAAAATCGCGGTCTGCGCCGGCAAGGTTAATATATTAGCCTTAATAGATTCTATAAGTTGTTGACTATTGCCTTGTGGAAAGTCGGTTCGACCCACAGAGCCTTTAAATATAACGTCACCAACAATTACGCATTTATTATCTTGTTCATAAAATACAATATGTCCTGGCGTATGACCTGGGCAATGCATTACATCGAATTTTAATTTACCTAGGCTCAAAGTATCACCATGCGATAGCCACGCATCTGGGTAAAAAGGATCAATGGGTGGAAAACCGAACATTTGAGCTTGCATTGGTAAATTATCAAACCAAAAACGTTCATCCTTATGCGGGCCAATAATTTTAATATCAAACTGCCTACGAAGCACGTCAGCTGCACCAACATGGTCTAAGTGCCCATGGGTTAACCAAACAGCTTTTAAGGTTAAACTATTACTCGTTAAAGTAGCTATTATCTTATCGCTGTCACCACCGGGGTCGACAACGATTGCTTCTTGAGTACTTTCGCAAGCTATTATTCTGCAATTTTGTGCAAATGGTGTCACTGGTATTGTTATAATTTTCATCGCTATATTTCTTTATCTTTTTGTTCTGGTATTGCTATTTCTTCTTCAAACGACATAAGTATTGGATACTTTAAATAAGCTTGGTCATAAAACGGGCTATGCTCATACAACCAGTTTAAGCGAGCATCAGGATCATTAGCGAATGACTTGTCATTTTTTAGCTTTTTATCAAATGCTAATGCAAGTTTTGGATTATCTTTTAACATTTGACGGGCAAACGGGATTAGCGCGTAGTTTTCCATGTATTCTGTTCGTTGAAAAACAGTATTAAACTCACCCCATGCAAAAAATGAATCCGGTGCCTCTGGGTGCAGCAAATGGACAGCTAATTCTCCTGCCTTTTGTTGAGTTGTCACTTCAAACCAACCGTCTAAATTTACATTAATAGCAGACTTATAATCAAAAATAGCCGTTACTCTAAATCGTCCTTCAAACGGTGACTTAGCAAAAGAGTACTTATCTATTTTGGCCTGTTTTAATGGTTGTGTATTTTCACCAACTAATTTGTTCACAGACACACCATGAAGCGATAACTTTTCAATTAAATCCGTGTAAACAGGTGGTATAAAAAATGCCTTAGGCACTTCAACACGCTTTTGTACGTCTTTTTGCCAATATACAGGGAGGTTTGTATATGATTCTTTCTCACCAATATATTGAACTTCTGTTTGACCTGATAACGTACTCATTTTTGAGGTATAACGAATACCTTTGAATTCAATTTCAACAGGAGTTTTACTATACCCTCGTTGAACAATAAGCTCTTTTGGCACAAATGCCTGTTCTTTTTTTACTGCATTAGCTAGTTCATGGCTGTGATTTGATAAGGCATCAATTGCACCATCAATAAATACATAAGTTCCTAATACACGTTGCTTATAGGGTTTCAGGGAATGGTTTTCGACTAAAATTGTAGGTAAAGACTTTAAGTCGCCCCAACCATTTGAAAACCGTGGTGTAGCAACCCAACCTGCAAGCCCTTCTTTAAAGTTTCGCTTGTTCATAACAAATACAAGTGGTCCAGGTATATGGCCTTGCGATGCTAACTTTTCATCTATTACAGGTTTGAAGTATTGGTCTAGCGCAGCAGATATAGCAGGTGATTCGCTCGCAAAAACCGGGTTATACCCATAGGTGACATCGTATTGATAATCTGCACCGTCAGTAACGTGCACATCAACATACAGATTTGGGTTATAGTCATTAATAACCTTCAAAACACTTTTAACTTCGGGTGTATCAAGTTTTGTAAAGTCACGGTTTAAATTTAAATTATTTGCATTAGTTCTAAAACCCATTTTACTTGGGCCGCGTTGGTTAATACGGTTGAAGTGGCCGCTTCTTTCATGTCCGTCAACGTTTAAAATTGGGATAAACAAAATATTTACTTTCTTTAAAATATCCCTGCGTTTGCCTGTCGCTATATCGCGTAACAACATAAACATGGCGTCTTTACCGTCAATTTCGCCAGCATGAATTCCCGCTTGAACAAGCACTGTAGGCTTGGTGCTATTAGCAAGCTGATCTGCATCAAAAAAACCTTGCTCACTCGCTACAACCATTTTAATAGCGCGCTTACTACTACTATAACCAATTATTTGCGATTTGAATTGAGTTGGGTTTGCAGCAACTAAACGCTCTACAAAAGCCATTGTGTTTTTGTAGTCAGGAGATATATAACCATCTGAAAGTTCAAAATCCGTTGTCAGAGGACCTGCCTGTTGTATCAGCGATAAGCTTTGTCCTTGCCAAGGTAGCAAAGGTGGTAAATGGCTGTCGTAAGTCATACTTGCAGATAAAAAGAGTAAGCTGGCTAACATATTATTCTCAAAAAAACGCTTTAATGGCCAAATTATAACAACTTAACTGATCGTTACGAAAAAACTGCGGTAGTTCAACAAAAAACACAGCCTAAGGTAAGTTAATAATGGATCAAAAATGCTTTATTAGTATTTCAGCACAATTAGCATCCAATTAAATACAGCTGGGTCTTTAAATTAATAACAGCTTATCTTACTCGGGAACTTAGAATAGCTTTTATGTGGTAGGGTTTTCATAGCAAATTTTAGGCACAAAAAAAGGAGCCAATGGGCTCCTTTTCAGTTCTTATAAAAAAGCTTAAGCGGCTAGGCCTTCTTTAGCTTTTTCTACAAGCGCTGCGAATGCAACTTGGTCGTAAACAGCGATATCTGCAAGGATCTTACGATCGATTTCTACAGAAGTCTTCTTAAGACCATTGATAAAACGGCTGTAAGACAGACCATTTTGACGTGAAGCAGCATTGATACGTGCAATCCATAATTGACGGAAAGTACGTTTCTTCGCACGACGGTCACGATAAGCGTATTGACCCGCTTTAGTAACAGCCTGGAAAGCTACGCGGTAAACACGTGAACGTGCTCCGTAGTAACCTTTTGCTTGTTTTAAAACTTTTTTGTGACGTGCACGTGCGACAACGCCGCGTTTAACTCTTGCCATTTCTAAAAACCCCTATTAAGCGAACGGTAACATACGTGAAACTAGACCATGGTCATTTTTATGAACCATCATCTTAGGACGTAGGTGTAACTTACGCTTAGAAGTTTTCTTAGTCAGAATATGACGAAGATGCGCTTGTTTACGCTTGAAACCGCCAGAAGCAGTCTTTTTGAAACGCTTAGCAGCGCCACTGTGACTTTTTAGCTTATAAGCCATTGCAATAACTCCAATTGTATTGCTTTTAAATTAGTAAGCAGGCGTGAGGTATATTTCTATAGCTCCACTTTTAGGCCTAACTTACTGCCATGTTCCGGTGAAAGCCCAGCATAAGATGCTGCAACTTTACTTTAAAACCGGTTAACTCAGGTGAATATTTGCATATTGCTTGCAGACCTGAGCTAAATTCGGTGCGCATTATTACTTAAAAATTACTTTTTAGCAATAGGTGCCATCATCATAACCATTTGACGGCCTTCAACGCGATTTGGGAAAGACTCAACGACTGCTAAATCTTCTAAATCGCCTTTAACGCGGTTTAATAGTTCGATGCCAATTTCTTGGTGAGCCATTTCACGGCCACGGAAGCGGATGGTAATTTTAGCTTTATCGCCAGCTTCTAAGAACTTACGTAAGTTACGAAGCTTAACCTGATAATCACCTTCATCCGTACCAGGACGGAATTTGATTTCTTTAATCTGGATTTGCTTTTGCTTCTTCTTCTGCTCTTTCAGTTCTTTGCTTTTTTCAAAGATGAACTTACCGTAGTCCATAACCTTACAAACAGGCGGCTCAGCGTTTGGGCTAATCTCTACAAGATCAACACCCGCTGCATCAGCCATAGCTTGTGCGTCTTTTAATGACTGAATTCCAGCTTGTTCGCCGTCGATGTCGATTAAACGAACTTCTTGAGCTGTAATTTCTTCGTTAATACGATTTTTTTGAGCTGTTTGTTGCCCTTTCTTGCCGCCTCTAATGGTACGTTCCTCCAAGAATATCAATAATATAAGCGTGTAAATGGCTTTTAGTTACAGCCCTACACGCTCGATTTTTACTGTCGATTTTTAATCTCTTCGCTTATTTTAGCTACAAAGTCATCGACATTAAATTTACCCAGGTCTTCACCTGTTCGCGTACGAACCGCTACTTCTTGTTGTTCAACTTCTTTGTCGCCAACAACCAGTAAGTAAGGTATACGCTTTAATGTATGCTCACGGATTTTAAAGCCAATCTTCTCATTTCTCAAGTCAGCAGCGGCTCTAATTCCAAGTTTATTTAATTTTTGTACAATTTCGTGCACGTAATCTGCTTGTTTATCGGTAATATTCATAATTACCACTTGCTTTGGAGCAAGCCACGTTGGGAATAAACCAGCGTATTCTTCAGTTAAAATACCGATAAAGCGCTCAATTGAGCCTAAAATAGCACGGTGTATCATAACTGGGGTGCGTCGTTCGTTGTTTTCAGCTACATAAGTAGCGCCTAAACGACCCGGAAGTGCAAAATCTAGTTGCACTGTACCACATTGCCACGCTCTGTCTAAACAATCGTACAAAGTAAATTCAATTTTAGGTCCGTAAAAGGCACCTTCACCTGGTAGGTAATCAAATTCAATGTCGTTTGCCTTAAGTGCATCAGCTAATGCAACCTCTGCTTTGTCCCAAATTTCATCGTCACCGATACGTTTTTCAGGACGCGTAGAAAGCTTAACTACAATTTTGTCAAAACCGAATGTTTCATAGGTATCATAAACCATCTTAATACACGCTGAAACCTCGTCCATTACTTGCTCTTCTGTACAGAACACGTGAGCATCATCTTGTGTAAAGCCACGTACACGCATTAAGCCGTGTAAAGCGCCTGATGGTTCGTTACGGTGACAACAACCAAACTCGGCCATACGCAGTGGTAAATCACGGTACGATTTTAAACCTTGGTTAAAAATTTGCACGTGACCCGGGCAGTTCATTGGTTTTATAGCGTATTCACGTTTTTCAGACTCTGTGGTAAACATGGCGTCTGAGTATTTCTCCCAGTGACCAGATTTTTCCCATAAAGAACGGTCCATCATCATTGGACCTTTTACTTCTTCGTAGCTGTACTCACGCAGTTTTTCACGAACAAACTCTTCAAGCTCGCGATAAATGCTCCAACCATCGTTATGCCAAAATACCATACCTGGCGCTTCTTCTTGCCAGTGCCATAAGTCTAGAGCCTTACCAATACGGCGATGATCACGCTTTTCAGCTTCTTCTAAGCGTTTAAGGTACGCTTTAAGTTGCTTTTTATCACCCCACGCTGTGCCGTAAATGCGCTGTAACATTTTATTTTCAGAATCACCACGCCAGTACGCACCTGCTACTTTCATTATTTTGAAGTTTTGGCAGAATTTCATGTTAGGTACATGAGGACCACGACACATATCTACGTATTCTTCGTGGTGGTATAATCCTGGGCGATCATCTTTTGCAATGTTCTCGTCCAAAATTTCAATTTTGTATGTTTCGCCACGCGCTTCAAACGTATCGCGAGCTTCTTGCCAGCTTACTGTTTTTTTCACTACGTCATAGTTTGTTTTTGCAAGTTGCAGCATACGCTTTTCAATGGCATCTAAGTCATCTTGTGACAAAGAATGATCTAAATCGATATCGTAGTAAAAGCCGTTATCAATAGTAGGGCCAATGGCCATTTTTGCTTCGGGGAAAAGTTGCTTAACCGCATGACCTATTAAGTGAGCACACGAGTGACGAATAATCTCAAGTCCGTCTTCATCTTTTGCTGTGATGATCTCAAGGCGTGCATCATCATTAATTAGCTCACATGCATCAACACGGTCGCCATTAACACGACCAGCAATGGTTGCTTTGGCTAGGCCTGGACCAATATCGGTTGCAACATCAAGGGTACTTACAGGGTTTTCAAAACTACGCTGACTGCCGTCAGGAAGGGTAATAACTGGCATTATAAATCCTTACATACAGTGGTGACACCTACAATGTATCACGTGTATTTTAAATAAAATTAAATGAGAATGACTCGACAACGCTCTTACGAATAAGCATTGACTATTTTTCGCCTAACAGGCTGATGTAGATGCTGAGTCTGCTCAACTACAAAAATATATTGTCGCGTGAGCGAGAAACAATTACAAGTTTAAAGGCGCTGTAATCAATGTTATTTTGCGTAAGTTTGTAAATATAGTTAAAAACGATGACAATTTTGAGAAATGCATAGTAAGAATTCACCTTATTGCTTATTCTCGCAATTTATTCGATGTTGCGTATAATACGCAACAATTAAGTTTTATTAGAGAACAGCAATGAGAACATGTGGTGTAGAAATTACCGGTAGTGACGTACTACTTTGTATTTTAAGTAAAGATAACGACGTTTTTGATATTCGCGATGTGCGTCAAACACGTTTTACTTTAGGTAATGGTAACGACACTGAAATAATGCGCAAATTTCAATTTGATTTTGCAAAGCTAATGCAAGATTACCAAATTGACTCTGTTGCCATTCGCGAACGCCAACCAAAAGGTAAATTTGCCGGCAGTGCGAAAGGCTTTAAAATGGAAACCGCTATTCAGCTCATTGAAAACCTAGATGTACGCGTATTCTCAACTACAGAGATTAAAGAGCAAGTTAAGCGTAATCCTATCCCTATTGCATTTGAGGAAACAGGCCTTAAAAAGTACCAAGAAAATGCATTTGTTAATGCCTACGTATACATAATGAAAAAAACGTACCGTAGTGACGAAATGTAATTTAAAACGTTTAAAGTTTTTTAAATTATGAACGCGCCAATATGGCGCGTTTTTTATTGCTACTATTTTACTGGCTATATCTTTACTTATAATACATTAGTCTAACCACCCTTCTTTTTGTCGACAATGTGTGTTTATTTAGTTCCTAGTTTATGTAATACACACACATCGACACGGAGAAAAACATGCACACACTACATAAAACGGTTAAAGAAGTAGAAGTAATAAATTCACTACCGTTGTCCAAAAGCTATTTTAAAGGCTCACAAAATACACCTTTAACCAATAAAACCATTGGTGCCTACTTCGACTTCATTGTCGACAAAAACCCTAACTCGCTTGCGGTAGTGGTCAATCATCAAAACATTCGTTTAACATACAAAGAATTTCAAAAAGAGGTTAATCAACTCGCTATGGGGCTATTAGCCATCGGTGTTAAGCCAGGCGATCGGGTAGGAATATGGTCACCGAATAATATTCAGTGGTGCCTAACTCAATTTGCTACCGCAAAAATTGGTGCCATTATGGTTTGCATTAACCCAGCCTATCGGCCAAATGAGCTTCAATATGCATTAAATAGCGTTGAATGTTCAACACTCATTACCGCTTCACAATTTAAAGGCAGCAACTATATAGAAATGCTAAATAGTCTAGCGCCAGAACTTAAACATTGTGACAGTGGCAAGCTTTCAGCTAAAGCTCTTCCCAATCTTAAGAATGTAATTCGTATTGGTGATAATGTAAGCGCTGGCATGTTTTCGTTTTCCGATATTATGCGTATGGCAACGCCAGCTCATGAGCTTGAACTTAATGCTATTGCTGCAAATTTAAATGCCGATCAGGACATAAATATTCAATTTACTTCGGGCACAACAGGTAACCCAAAAGGCGCTACACTCACTCACAAAAACATATTAAATAATGCGCTTTTTGTTGGCGATTCTATGCATTTTACTGAGCACGACAAGCTTTGTATTCCAGTGCCTTTATATCATTGCTTTGGTATGGTTTTAGGTAGTCTGTTATGCGTTACTAAAGGTGCCGCAGCCATTTATCCGAGTGATTCGTTTGACGCCAAAACAACGCTTGATGTAATTGAACAAGAAGGTTGTACAGCATTGCACGGTGTTCCCACTATGTTTATTAGTCAACTTGAGCTCAGTACCTTTAATGAATATGACTTAAGGTCACTCAGAACCGGTGTTATGGCAGGCTCTACTTGCCCCGAACAAGTCATGCGAAAAGTCCAAACACAAATGAATATGCATCAGGTATTAATTGCCTATGGGCAAACTGAATGCAGCCCAATCAATAATATAACCGAAACTGATTCATCAATAGAGCGCCAAGTAACAACCGTTGGCCGTGCCCTTGCACATACTGAGGTTAAAATTATTGATGAACTGGGTAACATTCAAAAAATAGGTTTACCCGGTGAAGTATGCTCCAAAGGCGTAGGAACAATGCGCTGCTATTGGAATGACGAAGAAAAAACAAAAGCCACCATAGATAGTGACGGCTGGCTTCATTCAGGCGATTTAGGTGTTATGGATAGCGAAGGATTTGTGAGTATTGTTGGGCGAATTAAAGACATGATTATCCGTGGTGGTGAAAACGTTTACCCTCGAGAAATTGAAGAGGTGCTTTATACCTATCCAGGCATACAAGACGCCGCTGTATTTGGTATCAGCGATGAAAAATACGGTGAAGAAGTGTGTGCGTGGATCCAACCAAAAGAAGATACAACACTCGATGAACAAGCGATCCGTGCATTTTTACAAGACAAACTCGCCTACTTTAAAATGCCTCGGTATATTCGTTTTGTAGAGAGTTACCCTATGACAGTGACAGGCAAACTACAAAAGTTCAAAATGCGAGAACAAATGCAAGAAGTATTATCCAGTAAATTATTTTCATAATGTAAACTTGCCCAGCATGACACAATATAAATGTTGGGCCATTTTTATATGTAATCTTTAATTACTTTATTTTTACCTGTATTTTTTGCTTTGTACATCGCTTTATCGGCTACAGATAGCAATGCTTTAATGTCTGGACAAAGGGCGGAAAAATCAGCTACGACAACGCCAGCAGAAACAGTTACACGTTTAAATGTTGAGTATTCGTGACTTATCGTATTTGTAGCAAAGAGATTGGGTAAATCATCAAGCCAGTCTAAATTATTTTGATCTAAAATTTTAACTAAGATAAATTCTTCACCACCAAATCTAACAACGATATCTGCCTGGAGTTCTTTTAATCGGCTCGCAACATCAATGAGTATGTTATCGCCATCTAAATGCCCGTAATTATCGTTATATTTTTTAAAGTCATCGATATCAACCATAGCAAGCGCTAGCGACTGAGATGGCTTTATTTGATTCATTAAGCGTTTACATTCTGAGTCAAAACTGTGTCTATTATATAACCCCGTTAGTTGATCAATGTTTGCTTTTTGTGTTTCAACAAGCTCAGCTTCATATTGTTTACGTAAAAGTATATCCAGTTGATATTGAATACAAGCCATTACAATCACAATGCTAATGTAAAAGTAAAGGCTCCATATTATTGGCGTGGATGAAAACAAATGAACACTTAGAAGGCTTAACCCCGTAATTGTCCATAAAATAAGTTTATGGCCTAAATGAAGCATGGGTATTGCAGAAAAGGAAGCCACTACAAGCATTGGCCCTCCCTCGTTTAAATAACCATATAATCCAACAAAGGACCAAAATAAATACCCAAATAAAACACAAAATAAAACGCCATAAGCAAAACAACGATAATGTAAGTATTTTGCCTTTAATTTATTGTTTACATAAACCAATACAAACGACAAACAAACCATCGATAGTCTTAAAACATTAATGACAGAGTATAAAGATTGCTCATCATTCAACCACGAAAGAATAACCAAAATCGTTAAAAATAAAGCAGCTAAATACAAGGCTATATTAGCAAAGTGAACGGTGCTTTTATTAAGTTGATGCTGGAAGTCTTTTTCTTTGTCGGGTGGAAAATAAAATGTTGAGGGTATTAATTGCATTCTAAATTCCTTTTTGTATTTTCGTTACCTGGAAATAGCGAACTTAAAACGGATATGATTGTGTTTTTATGACACTTGGTTTTTAATGCACTTAGATTGGTTTAGCAAAGTTAACTTTTAAATATTATCGCTAAGTTAGATTAATTACAATCTTAGTAAACACTTATAATGACTGGCTTAAAAACGTTGTTTTTCACAACGTTTTTAAGCCAAAATAATTATTAGCAATTATTCAGGGCGGTGTTGTTGCTGTACACCGGTTAAAAATAAACGAAGTATTTGATCGTTACACACCCGGTAATGCTTGTTGTCTACTTTACGAGAAAACGCACTTAATTCGTGTTTGCTTAAATCAAAATCAACCAATGCAAGCGTGGCTATTACATCTTCAGCCTTCATGTTTAAAGCAATGCGTAACTTCATAAAAATAATATTATTATTGAGCTTACTCTCTGGTATTGGCTGTACACCCTCGCGTTTGCCTCGTTTGGTATTAATAAACCCGTTCAAAAAGGTAGCAAACTCAGTGTCTGAAATTTTAACAAACTCTTGCTCGCCCTCTTTTGTTAACCACGCAATGACTTGCTCTGTTGTTACTGTAGCCTCTGCCGCAGCAAAAATGCCAACCACGGCAGTATCTGTTAAATTAAAGGTATAGCGAAGACGGCGTAAAATATCGTTATTTGTCAAAGTGATTTCCTGAGTAAGGTTTTAAATAGATAAGCAATAGCGCCCACTATTAAATGAGCGCGTAGTTTAGCAGCTTTACAAACCCGCCCCTATTGTTTTAGTAAGGTTAATTACCCAGCACCTTTGCCGGATCGACTCGCGTAGCCTGCCATGCGGGATAAATAGTCGCAAAAATAGCAAGTACGAATGTTGCAATTACTGTAATGCCGATGTCTTCGAGCACAAGCTTACTAGGTAAAAATTCTATAAAATAAACCCCTTCAAGCGGATTAGCACCCATTAGCTGGCTCAGCCAAGCAAATAATTCACTTATGTTTAATGCTAATACAACACCAATGAACGAGCCAAGTAAGACACCCACAAACGCTTGCGTTAATCCCTGCATTACAAAGGTTGCTAAAATAGTGCTGTCTTTAGCGCCCATTGTTTTTAAAATTGCGATATTGCCTTCTTTTTCACGCACTTCCATTACAAGAGAAGACACAATATTAAAACTCGCAACAGCAATAATTAAAAACACAACAATATAAACAATGGTACGAACCATTTGTATATCTTGATATAAGCTACCTTGTGTTCTAAACCAACTAGAAATATAGACATAATCGCTAATGGTTTGACCTACATTAAGCGCTATTTGATGCGCTGAAAACACATCATCAACACTTAACCTTAAACCTGTAACTTGGGTTTCGTCGTAGCCAAGTGTTTGCTGCGCTTTGCTTAAATGTATAAAAGCAGCCGTGCTGTCAATTGGGCCGCCCATTTCAATAACACCTGCAAGGCTCAGGGTAACGCGTTTAGGTGCTAATAACTGACCACCTGCTTGCCCAACCTGAGGAATTAGCAAAGTAATATTGTCGCCCACTTTTGCGTCAAGTTGCTTTACTATTTGTTGGCCTAAAATAACCTCTTCAGAAGATAATTGGCTCACTAATTTACCTGTTCCAAACTGGTTAACTGCAGAAACATTGCCCTCATAAGAAGGGCTAACACCGCGTATTTCGACCGCTTTTAATTGGCTTTTATACTGCGCCATACCATTAACCGCGATAAATGGGGCTGCTCCCGTTACATGCGGCTGACTTTCTATATTAGCTACTTTTAGCTGCCAATTAGCAATAGGTCTGCTTGGTGCAACATATTCAACCTGAGGTACTACGCTTAGTAAACGATGGACTAATTGTTGTTCAAAGCCGTTAATTACTGAAAGGGCAACAATTAAAACAGCGACCCCCAATAAAATACCTATAGTAGACGCTTTAGCTATAAAACTAACAAACCCGTTTTTTTCGTCTTTATGACCTGAGTATGCTCTAAAACGTTTACTTAAAAATGCACTAAGCAACATATTGTGACTCTTTTACCGATAGTTTACCGTCATCTAAGTAAGCTATTTTACCTAGTTTATCAGCAAGCTCTAAATCATGAGTTACCACTACAAAGCTCGTGTTTAAACTCTGGTTTAGCTCATTTATTAAATCATAAATTTTAATCGCATTTTGCTTGTCTAAATTACCTGTTGGCTCATCAGCAAGAACCAACGCAGGTTTAGTAACCAAAGCACGGGCAATAGCAACTCGTTGACGTTCTCCTCCTGAAAGTGCAGAAGGTTTATGATCACTTCGATGTGCAAGACCCACTTTTTCAAGCATGTCGAGCGCCTGTACTTTTGCTTCTTTTGCCGTTAAGCCCTTTATTAACAAAGGCATTGCTACATTTTCTACAGCACTAAACTCCATCAATAAATGGTGAAACTGATAAATAAAACCTAAATTTTGGTTTCTAAAAGCTGCTTGTTCAGTACGAGATAACTTAGCAACTTCTTGGTTTTTAATTTTAGCAACACCTGCAGTGGCAGTATCAAGCGTACCGAGTATATGCAAAAGCGTACTTTTACCAGAACCAGAACTACCTACAATAGCAAGCATTTCACCTTGCTGTAGCGCTAAATCTACGCCCTTTAGCACTTCAACTTGGTTGTTGCCATCTTGGTATACTTTGCTTAAATTTTCACAACTAATTACTAAATTATTCATAACGCAACACCTCTGCTGGTTTTACTTTTGCGGCTTTGCGCGCAGGATATAAGGTAGCTAAAAAGCTCATAGCAATACTGGCAAACGCAATTATTACTAAACTAAGCACATCAAATTTCACAGGTAGTTCAATGCCAGCAAGTAGACTCAGGCCAACTAATTCAAGAAGCTCATTTATGTATAAACTCAGTAGCACCCCAAAAAAAGCGCCAATTAATGTTCCAATAACGCCATTGTAAAGACCTTGAACCATAAATACTTTTTGAACCTGCGATGGTGTAAGCCCAAGTGTTTGAAGTATCGCAACTTCCCCTTGTTTTTCACTCACCATCATTGTTAAGGCAGATACAATATTAAACACAGCCACCAGCACAATAAGTGCAAGTAACATGGACATGATCCGCTTTTCCATTGCTACTGCGGCAAATAACGTGCCCTGGCTGCTTCGCCAGTCTGAATAGTTGTAACCTTTTAATATAAGTTGGCTTGCGTCCGTAAATTCGTCCAATTCAAAGGGTTCAAAAAGTGACACACTTAAATTTGGGGCAACATTTTTATTTAACTTTAAAACACGCTGAAGCGATGGCCCACTTGTGAAAGCGAGTGCCATGTCTATTTCAGAGCCCGTTTCGTATATTGCTGCAACTTTAAATAAACGCTGGCTAGGCACACGCCCCAAAGGAGTATAAGTAGATGCATTTGGCATGATCACACGAAGTTTATCACCTAAACCAACACCTAACTTCCGACTCAAATAGCGGCTTATAGCAATGTTATAATTACTATTAAGTACTGTTTGCCAATTGCCTTGTACTATTTTCTCAGTAACTTTGTATAACGCACCGTTATTGTCATATAAACCTTGCAGTAATACACCGTGAAGATCTTTATTGGTTTGCAAAATAGCTTCGCCTTGGCGATACAAATTAACATGTTTCACATATGAAGATTTAGTGAGATCTGCCTTTAAACTCGTTATTTGCTCTGGGGTGTGCTGATCAGATTTAACCTCAATGTGCGGAATAAGGCCAAGCATATTAGTTTTTAAGCTATGCTCAAAACCATTCATTACACTGCTTACGGTAAATAAAGCCATTAAACCGATAGCAATGCCGGCAATAGAAAAAAAAGAAATAAACGATATAAACGATATAAACGCATTCCCTTTTGAGGAGCGGCTGTATCTAAGTCCTATAAATAAGCTAACCGGTTGAAACATATAATTTAAAACATTTATGCTAAAAGTGTGGGGCTATAGTAGCACGAACTAAGATGAATTGAATATGACCATAAATGTAAGAAATAATTTATAAATCTGAGACTTGGCTGATTTTTCAGCAATTCACTTATAGCAATTTATTCTTTAAGGCCAGCAACTAAATAGTCGAGTAATACACGTACATTGGTGGCTACAAACTGACGTGGTGGATAAACCCCCCACACACCTTCTTGCTTGGGTTGGTAAGACGTTAAAATAGGCACTAACTCACCACTATTAAGCTCATTATCTATGTAGTAATCAGGAAGTTGCACAATACCTAAGCCTTTTTTAGCACCATCAACAAGTGCCCAACCACTGTTGCAATGTAATCTACCAGCAATTTTAATGTGTTTTTCACGCTCATTTTCGTTTACACGCCAATAACTACTATTCCCTACTAAACACTGGTGGTTATGTAGCTCACCTAAGGTATGTGGCTCACCAAAGCGCCTTAAATAAGCAGGCGATGCACACATAATAAAGCGCCGTTCACTTAACCGTCGCGCTTTTAAGCTCGAATCTTTTAAATGGCCTAACCTTATTGCTAAATCAAACCCGCCGTCAAGTAAATCTTCTTGTTCGTTACTTAGGTTTGCAATAACTTCAACATCGGGGTGATCGTGCATAAAATTGTGCACAATAGGCATAATAAAAGTTTCGCCGAACATTACCGGGGCTGTTAGTTTAATTTTACCTTTTGGGGTTGTTTGATGTGATGCAAGGCCCTGCGTAGCATCGTCCATTGCATGCTGTAAGTGCTTTATTTGATGTAAAAATATCTCACCTTCTTTGGTGAGAACAACTTTTCGTGTGGTGCGCGTTAAAAGCTGGGTATTTAAACGTTGCTCAAGGGCGGTTACATGACGGCTAATATGCGCAACCGAAAGGCCCAATATCCTAGCTGCAGCAGTAAAGCTTCCTTCCTCACCGACTGCTATAAATTCGTCAATCCCATCCCAACGCGCCATTATTACCATACTGTAAAAGTGTTTTAATAAATAAGAGATTATCATTATATGAGAAACAAATACAATAGTCCCATCACCCAAACAAAATGGGTCTACAATTGATATTAAATAACACTACTAAGGATAAACACATGTCTGATTTTATTAAATCAAAAGCGGCGATTGCTTGGGGCCCTAACCAACCTTTAAGCGTTGAAGAAGTTGATGTAATGATGCCTAAAAAAGGCGAAGTAATGGTAAAAATTACTGCTACTGGTGTTTGTCATACCGATGCATTTACGTTATCAGGTGAAGATCCAGAAGGTATATTCCCAGCTATTTTAGGCCACGAAGGCGCAGGCGTTGTTTATGCCGTTGGCGAAGGTGTAACAAGTGTTGAAGTGGGGGATCATGTAATTCCACTTTATACCGCTGAATGTGGTGAGTGTAAAATGTGTACATCAGGCAAAACTAACCTTTGCTCTGCAGTACGCGAAACACAGGGTAAAGGTTTAATGCCAGACGGCACAACGCGCTTTTTTAAAGACGGCCAACCAATTTATCACTATATGGGTACGTCTACATTTTCTGAGTACACAGTACTTCCAGAAATTTCACTCGCCAAAGTAAACAAAGAAGCCTCTTTAGAAGAAATTTGTTTATTAGGGTGTGGTGTTACAACCGGTATGGGTGCTGTAACTAACACTGCTAAAGTAAAAGAAGGCGATACAGTCGCGATATTCGGCCTTGGCGGCATTGGTTTATCAGCCATTATTGGTGCAAAAATGGCGGGCGCGAGTCGTATTATTGGTGTAGACATTAATACCAGTAAATTTGACCTTGCTACTAAGCTTGGCGCAACCGACTTAATAAACCCTAAAGATTTCGACAAGCCAATTCAAGAAGTGATCGTTGAAATGACTGACGGCGGCGTTGATTACTCATTTGAATGTATTGGTAACGTTGATGTAATGCGCTCTGCCCTTGAGTGTTGTCATAAAGGTTGGGGGGAATCGGTAATTATTGGTGTAGCCGGTGCTGGCCAAGAAATTTCAACTCGTCCTTTCCAGCTTGTTACTGGTCGTGTATGGCGTGGTAGTGCATTTGGTGGCGTTAAAGGCCGCTCGCAACTTCCTGAAATAGTCGAGCGCTATATGGCAGGCGAATTTGCCTTAAACGACTTTATTACTCATACAATGAGCCTTGAAGAAATTAACGATGCATTTGATTTAATGCACGAAGGCAAGAGTATTCGTACTGTAATTCATTACTAATAAGCACTTAGTAAGCGACTTGATAAAAAGCCGTAATACTTGAACGTTTACGGCTTTTAAGGATTATTATGTTAGAGAATATCTCAAGTACAAAAGTAGCCGGTGGTTGGCATAAGCAATACACTCACGCTGCAACAAGTACCCATTGCACAATGCGTTTTGCGGTATTTTTACCACCAGGTGCAAGTGAAACAAACAAAGTCCCTGTGCTTTATTGGCTATCGGGTTTAACCTGTACCGACGAAAACTTTATGCAAAAAGCGGGCGCGTTTAAAAAAGCTGCTGAGCTGGGTATTGCAATAGTGGCACCGGATACAAGCCCGCGTGGCGATAACGTACCCAATGAAGATAGTTATGACTTTGCTCAAGGTGCTGGTTTTTATGTTAATGCTACGCAAGCGCCCTTCAACACACATTTTAATATGTACGACTATGTAGTTGATGAGCTACCAGCACTTATTGAACAGCATTTTCCGGTAACAAGTACTAAAGCCATTAGTGGTCATTCTATGGGTGGGCACGGTGCTTTGATGGTTGCTCTTAAAAACCCGCAAGCCTATGTAAGTACCTCTGCTTTTAGCCCAATAGTTAACCCAATAAATTGCCCATGGGGCACAAAAGCGTTTACTGGTTATTTAGGTGACAATAAATCACTTTGGGCACAATACGATACCTGCGAGCTTATGAAACTAGCAAAGCAGGACGACTACCTACCTATGCTAGTATCGCAAGGTGATGCCGATGGCTTTTTAGAGGAGCAACTTAAACCACAAAACCTAGTGGCTATCGCTCACGATAAGAGTTACCCGTTAACGCTTGAAATGCAAGAAGGTTACGATCACAGTTACTTCTTTATAAGTAGTTTTATTGACCAACACTTATTATTTCATAGTCAGTTTTTAACTGCGTAGCCTCGTTAGTGTGTAGTTCTGGCTTATTTAGTTCTACACACTCTTTTAAACTTTTACTCACCTTCCTACACACTTGGCGTTGTTGATCATTCTCCAAACTGACAAAGTTGATCAATGCAGAATCAATGTTTAAACCTAACTTTGTAAAAGAAAACCCTTCTCTATCTTTTGGAATGGGTTTGAATGGATCTTTGTAAGGGTCTGAACGAGCTTTGCTATTCATATTTTGATTTAATTTTTCGTTATTTTGAGCATGCCCATCTATTAAAACTCCGGCCACCGTGCAACCACTTAAGTACACACTTATTAATAGTGTTAGTAATAGCTTCATAATCCCCTCCTCTAAAAATATGTATTTATACTATACGTTTACAAAATTAAGACTGTAAAAAGTTGTAAAACCAATTTAAACACACCTATAAACACATTAAGTAAAAGTGATAAACCAATGTGTACATTTTACTAGATATGCTCTCAATTAACCTGGAATAAAAAACAACACATTGATTTTAAATGTTTTTATATTTGGCGCAGCAATTGCTTTTGTAAGTTAAGTTTTTTAATTGAGAATCGCAATGGAATTTGATTTACAGTGGAATGAAATCTTAGATAACTTAATTCATTTAGGTATTGCCTACGCCCTAGCCTTGCCAATGGCCTACGATAGAGAGCGAAGTAAAGACGGCGCTGGACTAAGAACATTTCCGTTAGTTGCAGTTGCATCGTGTGGCTACGCACTTATAGCCATGTCGGTACTAGACTCATCTGAAGCACAATCTAAAATGCTACAAGGAATAATAACAGGCATTGGTTTTATTGGTGGTGGCGCAATTTTGAAAAATAACCAGTCAACATCAGGTACTGCAACGGCAGCGAGTATATGGAATATGGGATTAATTGGTATTGCTGTGGCAAATAACCGATATGAAGTAGCCATTTTGCTAGCTATTATTAACTTTATAACGCTCAGGTATGTAAAAAAATTGAAGTAATATAGCTTAAGAATAAAAACCCCATTATATTGGGGTTTTTTATTAAGACTATTTTGTTAGCTATTTACAAAAAAGCATAACCACTTTGTTTTAAAGTGACAGTTTGTGCTTGGGCACTTTTAATTAATAACCCGCAACGTAAATCATCTTTTGAAATGACAATTTTATCAATAGCGCTTGTGTTGTAATTTACCACTTTATTTTCACAGCGCAGCTGAACCTTGCTTAGTGGCATTGTTGATTCAAGCAGTACCTCACTTTTAGACAGTAAAGGCATAACAGCTTGATCTGTCTCAATAGCTATTTGTTGGTTTATATCGCCTGAATTTTTATAAATATCATTAACTTGAGCTAGCAACTGCTGCTTGTTTTCATCTGTAAAAACAAAGGCTTTAATATTTCCTAGGGCTTCAATTGCATCATAAGCGCGCACATAGTCCTGTTTAGATATAAACCATTGCAAGGCATTTTTTACCACTCGCACTTTAATCTGATCAGGTAAATTATCTCTAAATAAAAATGCATTATTAATATGTTTATCAAAGCCAATCCAATCTTGGGTAAAGTAGCTATGCTGACTTTTTAGCCATGAAAGTAATACTATTTCAACAGTATTTTTAGCATGGTCGCGTTCTAGCTCTATTATTTTACTTTGCGCTTCATCTAATTTTTTTTCATTAATTAAATTACTTGCCGTTTCATAATCATTAAAAAAGCCATGCGTTGCTTTGTCGTTAGTGTACCCCAAGTGCAGGTTTTGAGAAGTCACTGTAATAAGCTTGGCACTAGGCACAGCTTTACCATCGACCTGAGCACTCTTGTAATTTAGTTTTGACACATACTCAACAACTTCTCTTTTGTATTTGTCTTGCCCGATAGATGCAACAATTTCAATATCACTAACTTGACCACTTTCATTCACAACATAACTACTTAAATTTAAGCCTTCAAAGCGTGACACACGAGAAGAGGTATTTGTTTGTTTATTGTAGTTGTCCTTAACAACTTCAGCTGGCACAAAATCTGCCATTACTGGCACACAAGTTAACGCAGGTAATATAGAAAGAGCTATAGAGAGTTTTTTCATTTGATTATCCATCCTAGAACGCAAAGTATCTATTATAGAAACAAACATTATAAAAAGATGCAAGCTTATATTTATAACTAACCAAAATTTAACTATAGACTAATAAACTCATAAATATAAAAAAGGCGCTTTATTAAGCGCCTTGGGTTTCAAGTATGTGTGCTTAAAACATATCTTGATAGGAGTTGGTTGTATTAAACGAAATTGCTTTATCAAAACCGGGAAGCTCTATTCCGTCCTCGCCAATTACAATGTCGTTATCGTCAATGGCGCCATCACCAAAACGGTATACTAATTCGTACTTACCAAGGTCAGCTTGCGCTTTATAGGTATTTTGCGCAGCAACAACGGATGTGTTTTTATCAGCGTAATCACTCATCGCTTTTTCACCATGGCGTTTAGCAAGCATTTGTAGTGTTACTTTAGCGCTTAGTACAGTAGCTGTGGCGTTATTACCGCCAAAACCTTTTGAGTTTATAAAGGCTATGTCCATGTCGCCACAATCGTAATGGTAGTTACGTATATCTAAGTGATCTGCATGAACATCGTCGGCCACTTTATCTATGGTAGTAATACCCGGCATAATATTATGGCTAAATACCCCCAGCGCAATAGCAAGCTGATCGCCACTGGCGGGGGCAATTGTATGACCAACATAGGCTTTTGGCGCCGTTACTTTCCAGCTATCAATGGCAAAGGTTTGTGCCACTTTATGGTAAATAAGAGATTCTGTTACTCTATTTTGCGGCGTGCTAGAACCATGCGCTAAAATAAAGCTACGCTTTTGGAGCGCCTCTTTACCTAATAAGCTTGTTGCCAGCGCTGCTGATTTTGCCATTGTAATGTAATTACCCGGACCCGGCGAGGTGATTGATTTTTTAATACCATCGGCATTTACAAATACATCAGGTACTGAGCCCATAATATCTGCACCTAGTTCAAGTGCTAACGCATCGTCCATTAAAATGGCCACTTGAGCGCCTTCACCTAATGTAAAACCACAGTTTTCACCGAATGGGCGGCTGCTTTTACGATAATTTGGCTCTTGTTCACTGCTTAAATTATCTAAACGGCGCAGGCCTTCAACATTAGCAAGGGCGCTCATATTACCAAAGCCTTCTACTACTTCAGGCGTAATAGCGCATTCAACACTTGCTACCACCGCAACACGGGTGCGCCCTGCTTGAATATCGTTTACTGCAGCGCGTAAGTTATATAAAAATGTGGCACATGCACCCGAAGTAGAAAACGTAGTACCTACATTACCTGTAACGTAGGCATTTATAAAATCAGTCGACATCGTGTTTAGGCCAAGTGCTAATTGCTTTGTACTAACACGATCGCCCTGCTGACGGGCTTTAACTAAACCACCCAATCCATTATCGTCCATTTGGCCAATAACCGAGGCTGAATAAGTGCCAATTTTATCTGGCTCTACGCTATTCATTATGCGTTGCCAGTCAAGACCAGTTGATTTAATAGCATCGTTTGCAGCAAATATGGTGGCTTGCAAACCGCGTGGCTGATAACGGCTGTTATACATAATTGATGGATCAAACCCGGTAGGAAACTGCCCCGCCGATTTAATTGGGTTATCACGGGTAGAATCAAGCTTTACATCTAGCTCTGCCGCTATAGTCACTTTTACCTTTTTACCTTCAAGCTCTTGTACTTTCCAACTGGCAGGTACTGGACTTGGTAAATCGCGTGCGCGAGTTTCAAATACAATCGCGTTTTCATCAGATGTCTTTAATGTCATTTTTTGCTGCCAAGGCGTGGCATCTGCATCAAAATGTTCTTTTTCGATTTTACGAATAAGTGTGCCAGCAATAATTTGCTCACCAAAGCGTGCTTCTATGTCGCTTTGCTCAACATTATTACCGTTTGTGTCATGTAATTGACCATCAACAACGCGTACTAAGTTCATTAATGTGGCGAGGCCTAAAAATGTTTCACTACGATCTTGTGCGTTTAATGCGTTTAACACGATACGGCGGTAACCTTGATGAAAAGAAGTACGGCCAGCGGCGTTAATACCACCCATGCCTACTATTACGGGTAATGCTGTCATAATTAACCTTTAAAACGTGTTATAGGAGAAGCAAACAGTTTAATTGGATTAACCACAGCACTTTGTGCTTTAATAGCCAAATATTCAGCATTAAAAGCCAAAAAGTACTGGTCGGAGCATTCATATGCATAAAAAATCAGTAAACCCGGCGTTAAATATTGCCATAGCAGTGTACCCGCATTTACTTATTACCAGTTTAACACTGCCTATTGAAATGCTAAGAGCCGGCGAAGCCTACGCAAAAGGCCACTTAGACCAAACTGACTTTAGACCGCTTAGTATAAATTTAATTGCTAAAAGTAATGAGCCAATAAAAAACCGTACTGGCCTTGCTATAGTCCCGGATTGCACTACTGCTAACGCACCGTATAACGATTTAATTATAGTCCCCGGCATATGGCGAAATCCTCGCCCTGTAGTACGTACTAATAAAGAAGTGGTTGAATGGCTACAAGAAAGCTTTGAAACTGGCAGCCATATAATTGGTGTAGGCACGGGTAATTGCCTAGTTGCAGAAGCGGGTTTACTTGATGGGCACCCTGCAACAACTCATTGGCATTACGCAAAACAATTTAGCCATGACTACCCGTTAGTGCGCTTAAAGCCCGACTTTTTTATAACCCAGTCTGAGCGCATGTATACGGTAGCAAGCTTAAATGCTCTTGCCGATGTGATCGTACATATTATTAGCCAATACTACGGCAAAGCCGCTGCGCAGCACGTAGAACGTAACTTTTCGCACGAAGTACGTAAACCCTACGAAGATCAGCGCTACCTTGAAGGCGCGGTTGACCGCCACCCAGATGAACTCATAGCGCAAATTCAGTTTTGGCTTAAAACTAATTTAGCCAGCGAGTTAAACTTACAGGAAGTAGCCGCCCAATTTAGTTTGAGCTACCGTACATTTACACGACGCTTTAAACTTGCAACTAATCAAAGCCCTATAGAATATTGGCAGCAATTACGGGTTGAAAGTGCTAAAGAGTTATTGGCGTCCTCTAATTTAACAATACAAGAAGTGGCACTTGAGGTTGGCTATAACGATCAAGGCCACTTAACTCGCGTGTTTAAAAAAGTGCTAAGCCAAACGCCAAGCGAGTACAGAAAAGTGGTTAGAAGAAAGCTATTTGGCTAACAAATACGCTTTTTAATTACCTAACATTGAATTATTTATACTACAAACAGCACAATTTCTTCCGTTATCTTTTGCTATGTATAAATAACCGTCAGCTGCTTTAAGTATTTTAGATAAATCAACAAACGAATCTGTAACCAGTTCCTCCAAACCAATACTTATTGTAATTTTTAAACTATTTTTCTCATAAGTAAAATGATGACTTTCAACCGTTTTAATTAAACACTTTATTAAGTCATAAGCGGCTTGTAGATCAGTGTTTATAACCACTACAAATTCCTCACCGCCCATTCTAAATACATTATCTTCTTTAAATTTTTCTACAAATAACTCAGTTAGTTGCGTTAAAACAGCATCACCTGCGTCGTGTCCATATTTATCGTTCACCTTTTTAAAAAAATCAATATCAATTAGTGCTATGCATAAAGGCTCATCAATAATTGTTTGTTTACTAAAGCGGCTTTGTAATGCACGTCTATTAAACGCTTTTGTTAACGGATCTCTTAGTGCCAAATTTAAAATTGTTTCTTGGTTAGAATACCTCATCGCTTCATAAATATGCGAAACGGTCCATATAGTCATATACGAAAGGCCTAAGTTAACAATTAAGTGCAAACTATTCGCACCACCTAAACTGAGGAAAGAATATAAAGGAATTACCGACGCAAACAGTAAGCAAAAGCTACTTATAAACCCGTGTTTTTTACCAAATAACAAATACGCCAAAATGGGAAATGTACAAATCCAATGCGTTATACCCTCATCTGTTTTTAAAATATAAACAGCTAAAAATACAACAAAAAAATAAGCATAGGCTACCGCCCATCTATGCCAAACCTTTGAGGCAGATATACACGTTTTGTAATACGTGTAAAAACAAAACACAGCGAGTAAAACTTCTATCGCTCCTAATATGTAAACCTTCGAAATAATTATATTTACGTAAGCTACAACAAGCGCAACTAGCGCTATTATTAAACTCATTCCTTGAAGAACTTTTATTCTTACCTCTTGTGTTTTATCGAATGAATGACGGTTCATAAAATCCTTTTATATTGCTAACTATTTGTTCATAAATATATTTATCAATATTAGATTAGATACAAGTAAATTAACAGCACGCATATGATTAGACTTTAATCGAAAAGTTATCCGCTGAATAATAGGCCAGTTATAATTTTAAAAACACAATGTACATTTAAGTCATAATAAAACAAAACGCCACTAAATTAGTGGCGTTTTGTATCGTTGAAGTCTTTTCGGTAGTAACGCTTTTGATAGCTTTTTACTCTAGTGTGGACGCCTTTACTTAAGCTTTTAAATTTTGCCTCAAGTACATCTACACCGTATAAAATACCAACCACCAGCACTGAAAGTTTAATAGCAGCAGCTAGATTATCGGTGGCTATCATTACGCCAATTGAGGCAAGCACCCAAATGGTTGCAGCTGAGGTAACCCCTACAACGGCTCCGTCTTTTGCAAGCATAACGCCTGCGCCTAAAAAGCCAATGCCTGTAATTATTTGCCCCACTACACGCGAATGATCAATTACATCCCCTTGTAAGTTAAACGCGGTCGATAAAAACAAATACGTGCCCAGCGTAATTAAAGCTGAGGTACGAATACCCACAGGTTTACCGCGTAACTGGCGCTCTAACCCAATTATGGCACCGCAAAAAGCGGCGGTGCCAATGGCCGCCCACGAATAAGGGGCTACATCAATTAAATCTAAAAAAGTCACTTTTAACGAAAACCTATTAACTATTAGCAATGGCCACTGCGGTTCTTAGCCGTTGGCCACCAAATGCTGACATTTTACTAAAATCACTGCGCGCTATAGGTACGTACTGGCAATCTATAGCGAGTTGTTTGTCGCTTCCTGGCTCGCAAAATGGGTCATGAACATACACGCAGTGCTCATCAAGGTGGGTAACGCAAACCCAATGAGGTGATTTTTTACCATCAAAACTGTATGTGCTAATTAATAACAGCACACTAAAGCCTTGGCTTAACCACTGTTCAATATGCTCAAGCTCAACATCTTCATGCACAAGCGGTATATTTGCTTGCGCCATACCCTCTACAAATTGTTGGTGTACTGTTGAAAGCACCACTTTTTTGTTTTCATTGCGTACGCCATCTAAAAACAAAGGCTCTGTGGTATTTACCATTACCTCGCTTTTAAAGCCGCGCTTATTAGCGGCAAGTGCTAAACCAAACGGATGGCAACCACCATGACCCGATGTCATAAAAATGGTGGTGCCTTCGCGCCAAAGAGCCAGCTCATGCGATTGGCTAAGCTCCGTTGTTGGCTCAAGTGCCCCCATTGCCATTAATAGCGCAGCAGGCCCACAGGTAAACTCGGTAGTTTGCTGATACCACGGCGTTAATCGCGATACTTTTAGCTCACTCGTTTGGCGAATATTTTTTTGCATTCGTAGTGCATCGCTGTGATCGTCATAATAATCGCTATATTGACCAAACACTCTGTAACCCAAGCTTTTGTATAGCCCTATCGCACTTTCGTTATTTACGGCCACTTCTAATCGTAAGTAAATTCGCCCACGCTCGCAGGTTTGTTTTTCAAGCGCAGCTAATAGCATTTTAGCAATGCCTTTACCTTGCATTGTGGGTTTTACAGCAAGCGAATATAAACGCGCCAAACGCGTGCCTTTATGACACCACACCAGCCCATAGCCGCACACTTGCTCGCCATTATCGGCAATTAGCAAAATACCGTGCTTAGCATTTAACCAGCGTTTTAAGCTACGCGGGCTCAATTTATCGTTATTAAAGCACGCGTTTTCAAGGTCTATTAGTGCGGTTAAATCACTGCTAAGTGCTTTTCGAATAACAAGGTTACTCATGTATTAGCCACGGCCTCGCGCTTCTAAGCGTTGTTTAAATTCATCCATAATGATCATGTATAGTTCGTCGCCTAAATAGCCATCTTCTACTTTGTGATCAATACTTGGATTGTCATTTACTTCAAGCACATATGCTTTGCCTAGATGTTCTTTAACGTCTACGCCATATAAGCCTTTGCCCACAGTTTTACATGCTTTTAAAGCGGCATCTAACACGGCTTTTGGTAACTCAAAGGTAGGTAGCGTTTCAAAGCCACCAGAGAAAAACCGTTTAGCATCATGATTATAAATTTGCCAATGGTTGCGCGCCATTAAGTAGCGGCACGCATAAATAGCGCGGCCATTTAATACACCTACTCGCCAATCGTATTCTGTGTACATGTATTCTTGTGCCAGTACCAATGCGCTATATTCAAACAGCTCGGTTAGTTTAGTTTCAAGCTCACTGCGGTTTGCAACTTTAAACACCCCTTTTGAGAACGACCCTTCAGGCATTTTTAAAACAAGCGGATACGTAAAAGCTTCTTCTAGCTGCTCAAACGTTTGCGCTGATTGATCAGCCACTACAACCGTTTTTAAACTGGGCACTTTTTGGTAATTAAACGCATCATGTAAATACACTTTATTACAACAACGTAAAATAGACTCAGCATCGTCAATTACTACTAAACCTAGGTTTTGCGCTTTGCTTGCAAGGCGATACGTTGGGTGATCAATCGCTGTCGTTTGGCGAATAAATAACGCATCAAACTGGGCAATATTGTCTATTTCATCAAAACTGAGTGCTTGTGCATTAATACCATGTTTAGCCGCTGCTTTTATAAAACGGGCAATGGCATCTTTATCACTCGGTGGTACTTTTTCGTTATGATCAACCAGTATTGCCATATCCCATCTAAAACGGCGCTGCACATTTCCAATGCGCCACTGTGTTTGGGTAAACGTATTTAGTTTTGCTACAAAATTGCTATATTGCTCCTCGTTTAAAGAGCTTAGCGAACCTTGCTGTAACAAACCTTGCTCATCTACAAATAAAATAGGCGCTGGGTATTGTTTAAATACCGATTTAGCCGCTTTACTTTGTAATTCGTTTAGCGCATTACCAAAGTAAATTTCGCCATCAATTTGCCCAACATTTAACATAGGTGCGTGGCCGCCTCGAAGCGCGTTTATTGTTTTTACACTGGGTAATACTTGGTGCTTACGAGCCTCTGCAAGCAATGAGCAATAGTAACCCTTACTCAAGTATTGGCTTGAGTCGCATAAATTAATAATGCGGGTTTTAGGTTCATTATGTTTTGGGTAATCACGCAAGTAACTATTAAACGTAATCACATTTTCGAAAGATTGAGCAAGTGTTTGCTCATTGTTATCAACCACTATTAAGGTTTTAAACACGACTTTTCCTAGTTATACCAATCGGTAGTAAGCCAAATATAAATGCGTGCGATCTTTAAATTATCGCACTATAAATAGAAACACCCATCGTACTAAGTGGGCATTGCGCGTATCACTTAATCCGATGGGTGCTTTAACAAATACCTACTGTAAGTGTTAGCGCCTAAATTGCTTAGGCGACATCTGCTTTATATGCCCTTTTTAAAAACCACACAAACGAGATATTTTTAGCGTAAAGATAAAAAATATTGATTAACTATATTTTCCTATTAATGCAGATTAAAATACGCAAAATTACTATTTTATGAGCGTTATAAATGTCACACCCAGCCTGCCCACAGTGCCAATCTGAATATGTTTACGAAGACCAGCAACTGCTTATTTGCCCTGAATGCGCCTATGAATGGAACCCAAATAACACAGGCAATGAAGACGCAATTTTAGTTAAAGATGCCAACGGCACCCTGCTTAATGATGGCGATAAAGTGACCATAGCCAAAGATTTAAAAATAAAAGGCAGCTCACAAGTTATTAAAATTGGCACCAAAGCGATTGTTAGGCGTGTGCTTGATAAAAAAGATCACGAGCTAGATTGTAAAGTAGATGGTATTGGCGAAATGATGGTAACAGCAAAGTTTGTGAAAAAGGCTAACTAGTTTAAGTACGTCGGATAAGTGGCGAGGCCATTCTGCATGTCTCGCCACAACGAACTAATTAGTTGATTTTAGAGAGTTGTTGGTGAACATTCGTTATCAACCGCTAAACCCAAGTCTATGTGAGCGACAATATAGCCATATTCCTTCTTTGACAATTTGCTAGTTTTATATTGTTCTTTTGCCGACTTATGGTTCCATGATTCACCACATTTTGACTCTGGAATTTGAAGTTCTAGGGTAAGTAGGTATTCCTTTTCTTTCTCTATGGAATACCCTTTTTTCACAGAGCTTTTCGCGCAGAGGCTAAGTGCATATTCAACCGCAAACTTATCTACGCTTGGTAAGCCAACAAATTCAACATCACACCCTAAAACACGTTCGCCAGAGGCCTTCGTGTAATAAAGCTTTCCTGTAGTGCAAGCTGATAATAAAAAGAGCATCGCGTATATTGATAAAAATCTATGAATCAAAGTACTTCCTTATTTACTATTGTCAAGCTCTGCAGGCATTCGAAGCTTAGCGAAAATTGGTTCGCTCAAACTATTTATTTAGACTGACACCCATCTTAATTTCAAAGTTTAGGTGACTGTCTAATTAATTATGTTTATGCAAACTAGGGTGACAAACACAATAACTGGCGCAAACAAACAAGCTAAAAAAATGTGACCTTTAGAATCTGTCTTGTACTCGTAGTTCTTTTTTACAAAAAAAGGGTATAGCCTAGCGCTCATGCTGATTTGAACGAAAATATGCAAAGTTAAGATTCTCAGAGAAAATTTCACTGGTAGCATTTCCATTAGATTCAACGTAAGCACAATCAAAATAGGTATAATAAGCAGAGTAAAGAAGACCTTGAAGCGGTTGCCCATAATCCAAATCGTAACGGAATTTCGCTCATCAACTTCTTGCTGAGAATTAAGGTGCCGACCACATTCTGAGCAAACGAATTGAGATAGAGGAAAAGAATCGAAGTTCCCACATTCACTACTCCCACAAACTTTAAATGTTCGGTGTTTCATATATCAACCTAAAACGCCGTTGTAACTGGCTTATAATATTTGGCTAAAACTTGTCAGGTACGGACAAAGCCAACTTTTATTTGTCCTGATTAATTTGCTTGTTAGCTCGAATATACTCTAGCCCCAATTCTTTTTTGCATATATCTACGCTCTCAAACTTTTCATCAGAATAAAATAGTGCACCAATTATCTTATTATTTTTTGGGTTAAAAGACACACTTAACGAATCAACTCCCTTCGTTTCATTGCGATTAATTTTTAAAGTCAAAGATGTTTCGTTTTCTGTGCGTTGCATTTTAACGTGTGTAATAGAAGAAACTTGGTAAAAAGCAGGATACAGAATTAAGGAAGAACTGAACGCGTTAATTAAGGCTTGTTTATCATTCCACTCCGGAATTGATTTCTGATACCTTTCCATTGCAGTTAAGTAATCATGATATTCATCTATTCGATCAGCAGAGTGATAACTTTTAGATAGGTTCTTAACGTCATAAATATAATTATTGATTTGAATAAGCTCATCACTTGAGCATACGTTAGCGAAACCCCCTGCTGTAAAAGTCGAACCTAGTAGCAAAACTAAATGACTAAGTTTCATATTTGAAAACATACGCCTCCCTTCAAGCTAACAGGCAAAATTAAATAAGCTAAAATCGAGCGAAGCGACGAGCTTATTTAATTTTGTCCTAATTTGGCGCCTTGTTAGACATTTTTAAACAATCGCTAACTAGCCGCTCTCGATTCGTTAATGTAAATCTATCTAAATGAAAAAAGTATTTACCTTCATCACCGGAGGTGATGACTAATTGATTATCAGTTAAATCTACATTCTTAAACTTCATGATTGAAGATGTTATTAGCCCTAACCTATGACACTTCATGCTTTTGTCTTGGTAATTAAAACTTACCTGCAAAGAACTGGAAAATTTATAAACTATATATACTAAACAAAAAACAAGCCAACTATCAAAAGGATTAACGTCAGCCCAAAATTCAGAACCAAGAAGGATGGCGAATAATAAATCTATAAATAGAGCTATTACGAGCCAAATAGCTACATATTTTATTAAAAGCTTAGCTTTGAATTTCTCAGAATAGTTAATTTGCTTACAATAGCCAGTTTCACAATCTTGAACCTTATAAAGAGTAAATATTGCAGCAAGAAATATTACAACTTGCACAACAATAAACCCAATAGCCGAACTATCCATTAAAATCGTACTATTGTTACGACCTACTAAGAAAACTCCACCAACATAGTCAGCAAAAAGAACGTAGAATAAAATATAAGTTCCAGTTTTTAACATCATTACTCAATTGAATGTATTGTTATGTACGCATTAACCAGAACATTCATTAACTATATTTTCAGAAATTTTTTTGATTCTTTAAAAGACTTAGGTGTAAAGACCTCATCTGGGTCTTCTGTATTCGCACCATCAATTGTTAATTCATAGTAAGTAATTTGCCCTTCAGCTTTTTCTACTTCTACGGAGAGCAAATAACTAGTTAATGACCGATACTCTTCAAATTTATCAAAGAAGCAGGCCTCATAGACAGGAACGTCGAGTTTTTTACCATAACCCACCAATTTGATAGATTGGAAACCACATGCAGCTAACAAAGAACAAAGTAAAATTGAAATCAGTGTTTTCATATAACTCTAGGTGCTAACAACATATTGAACACCATTTCGGTGGTTTATAACACCCCAAAACGGCGTATATTATATCGCTCAATAATTCCACTAAGCAACTCTAATGTAAACAATTAATTACGTATGTTATAAAAATTCTGTGGCAAAATACACCAAAACGACTGTTAATAATGTTATGAGACAAATTGGCTTTGTCGGATGGCGCTTCGCTTATCCGACCTACATCTAAAACTAATGTTTTATAAAATTTCTACCACTTCATATTCATGGTTTTTGCCTGCGATGGTTAGGCTTACTTCATCATCAAACTGTTTGCCTAAAAGTTGTTTGCCCAGCGGGGCTTCGGGTGTAACAACTTGAATAGTGATATTTTTTACTTCAACCGTTAAGCCGCCTGCGGCTGGGCCTAAATAAAACCATTTTTGTAGGGCGTTTTCATCTTCTAGGCAAACGAGTGAGCTTATAATCACTTTATTATGAGTGGGCTCTTTAAAAATAGTTTCAAATTGTTTAATACTTTTGTAGCAATCGTTTACGCGCTCGGCTTGGCCTTGTGCTAAATAAGCGGCTTCGAGTCCTAGGGTATCGTACTGCGTTTCTGCAACGCTTTCTTCGTGAGTTGCGGCGTCGTGCGCGGCTTTTGCTGCTTGTTTTGCGCTGTTTAATTGTGCTTCAAGTGCAAATTTAAGGTGTTCTATTACGTGGGATTTATTCATGAAAGGCGCTAATAACCAATACGGTAAACTATGTGATTAATTTTACCGTTATAAGGCGCTTAAAACCATTATTTTAAGCACCAGTGTTTTAATGCAGATTTTTAAAAGCATTTATTGCTAGGGCATATCGAGCAACGCTTGCGTTTCTGCATCTTGTTTTTCTTCGTAATTTTTAGCACTTAACCCTAAAAGCTCGGGTAACGTGGCGGCAATACAAATAGATGAGAACGTACCTACTACAATGCCGGTAAATAGCGCGATGGCAAAGCCTTGTAATGGCGCGCCTGCGAGGAGCCAAACACTTGCAACTGTAGCAAGCGTGGTGCCCGATGTAATAAGCGTACGTGTTAAGGTACTTTTTATGGCGTTGTTAATAATACTTGCCGGGCTAAGCGCATTATTAGATTTAACACGTAAAAGCTCGCGTACTCTATCGCCTACTATTATAGAGTCGTTAAGTGAATAACCTATAATGGCGAGTAAACTGGCAAGTACGGTTAAATTAAATTCAATACTTAATAGCGAAAATAGCCCCAGTACCAGTAATAAATCATGCACTAGCGCAACCACAGAGCCAACAGCTAAACGCCATTCAAACCGTACTGCTAAATAAAGCATTACTGCAACCATGGCTGAAAATAGCGCTAAACAACCTTGTTCAAACAGTTCATCACCCACTTGCGAGCCAATATACGCTGATGACAAAACCTCGGCGTTAATGTCTGCATTTTGTGTAATGGCGCTTTGCCAATCACTACTGTTTGCTGTTGAATCGCTAGGCGCTTCGCGTAGTTGAAAGTGATTATTTCCTTGTGCGGTTAGTTCAAACTCGCCATTGTGATTTTTAGTAATAAATTGCTCAAGCTGTTTTAGCTCAACACCTTGGCTGGTGGTAAATTCTGTTAGGTAACCACCGGTAAAGTCGAGTCCAAAATTAAGCCCTTTTTGACTAAGCGTAAATACCGATAGCAGTACAAGTATGACGCTCAAAAGCATGCCCGAAAAACGCAGACGTGTACCCGCCTCGCCCTTTAAAAAAGTGTTAAGCATGTGCATTTACTCCTGCTTTTTTAGTCATTTTTAAATATACCGTTTGGCTTAGTACTTTTGATACGTAGACACCAGTAAATACCGAGGTTATTAAGCCAAGTGCCAATGTTATGGCAAAACCTTTAACTGGGCCGTAACCTATTCCATATAAAATAAGCGCGGTGATCATGGTGGTTATATTGGCATCAAATATGGTGTTAGCGGCTTGCTTGTAACCTTCTTGAATAGCTTGATAAGCAGAGCGGCCTTTTCTACGCTCTTCTTTTATTCGCTCAAATATAATAACGTTGGTATCTACCGCCATACCAATGGTGAGTACCAGCCCGGCAATACCCGGAAGCGTTAACACAACCCCTGGTAATAACGACATTAGCCCCACAAGCGACGTTAAATTTAATAACAGCGCGACGTTTGCAATAAGCCCTAAACGGCGATACCACAGCGCCATAAAGGCAAGTGTAATACCCATACCAAGCATTAATGCGGCCAAGCCGTTAGTTATATTTTCTTGACCTAGGCTCGGCCCTATTGTTTGCTCGTGCACTATAGTTACCGGCGCAGTCAGCGAACCTGCTCGTAATAACAGGGCTAAATCGGCCGCTGCTTGTTGGCTTTTCATATTGGTAATACTAAAACGTGAACTTAAATGCTGCGCAATATTAGCCACGTTTATAACTTCACTTTTTTTAACGGTTTCACCGTTTGCGTTTTGAGAGTACTCTGAGTAAACCGTGGCCATAGGCTTACCAATATTAGCTTTTGAAAATGCCGACATGGCATCGCCGCCTTGCCCATCTAGGCTAAGTTGAACCAGTGGCTTACCCCAGTCGTCGCGCCCTATGTTTGCATTATTAATGTGATCGCCTGTAAAAATTGGCACAGGATCAAGTTTGATTGTTCCGCCCGATTGCATATTAAAAGTTTGGCCACCCACTTCTTTTAACTGATAAAACCCAAGTGAAGCAGTTGCACCAATAATGCGCTTAGCCTCGGTTGGGTCTTGCACACCTGGCAGCTCAATACGTATACGCTGTGTGCCTTGCCGCTGTGTTACAGCCTCAGTAATACCTAATTCTTCTATGCGTGAGCGAAGTGTGGTGAGTGTTTGGCTCATTACTTCTTTGTCAAAGTTGCTACGCCCTTGCTCTGAATAGCTAAACTTGGCGTTTTTAACATTGCCATTATTGGTTGTTGTAACCGCTAAATTAGCAAAGCGACTTTGAAGCTCATCTATCACTGGGTTAAGTTTTTGCACCGCGTTAGGCAGCGCATTAATTTCAAAGCCATGCCCTGTTTGCTGCGCTTTAAGGCCGTACGCTTTTTGCTTTATAATGATTGATTTAGCTTGTTGATACGCACTGGTTAATTGCTCATCAATTGCTTTATCTAAATCTACGTCGAGTACAAATAGCACGCCGCCGTTTAAATCTAGTCCCAATTTTATTGGCGATAAACCAAATTCTTGCAGCCAAATTGGGCTTGTTGCATGCTCTACAATTTTAACTTGCGTGTTTAGGTACTGCGCCTTTATAGCCGCTTGAGCTTGGGCGCTTTTACTTGGCTCGTTTAACAGAATATTTATAGATGTTTTATTATTTACCCCTTGCTCTACTTTTAAGCCTTGGCTATTTAAAAAAGTAACTAATTCATTAGTACTGGGCACAGCTTGTGTTTCGCTATGTGGTGCGTTGCTTACATGCAACCACGATTTATTAGGGTATAAGTTGGGTAATGCGCTTATAGCTAATAAAATCAGCACAATTAGCATGGCTATGTAGCTTAATTTAAATTTAGCCATAAGTGGCTTTTGATCTTTTTTTACACTTAACATGTTTTTTCCTTATCACCAGTAAATTACTGGCAACGTACTTTTTAAAAGTACAATTAATCTCAAGGCTTAAACGTAAAACGTTAAAACCTAATAAAAATTAAATAAGAAAAATTAAGCGTGGTAGGTAGTTACTGCTTTGTAGAGTAAGTTGGCATCTTTCCAGCCACTTAAACGGGATTTTTTACTGTGATGCACAAGCGTATACCAAGGCTGAATAGCATTTACAGCTTGGGGGCGTAAAAATATTTGCCTAACAAGGTGCTGCGCAAAAAACTCAAAAACAACATCGTATTCTGGCTCACTTTGAACTGTGTGCAAAAAAAGTGACGCATTACTTGCTGTAAGCCTTGGCTGATGTGAGTCAAAATCGGTGTGTTGTGTTTTTTTATGCGCAGGTGCGTCTGCAGACTTTTTAGTAGGCTTTGTTTTAGTTATATCAATAGCATCTGTAAATAAAATGTGCGAACTGACAGCTGGATTCAAATTTTGTGTTACCTGCACAGCATTACTCTGCACACTAAACAGTGCAGCTAGAAGCAAAAAAGCAGTTATAAAAACACGAAATTTAAACATACTTAGATCAAACTAAAATAAGTGATGCCTAGTATATTAGGGCAACTATTTAAAATACAATGCTTAACAATTAAGTATTTAAACGAGAAAAATAATGCGCTCCAGACAAAACGTTGAAAAACGTGCAGACGCCATGAATTTAAAACAAAGCGTTAGAACGTTGTGGCCTTACATTACAAAGTTTAAAGGGCGCGTATTTATTGCGCTTTTAGCGCTTATCGGTGCTAAAGGCGCCACACTTTTAATGCCTTGGGTGTTAAAAGAAATTATCGACTCGGTTGATAAATCAATAAACCCAGTGTTGGTCATTCCCGCTCTATTATTACTTATGTACGGCGGTTTGCGTTTCGCTAGTGTGTTTTTAGGTGAAGTAAGAGACGCTGTTTTTTCACGGGTAACCGAACATGCTATGCGCAATATTGGCCTAAAAGTGTTTAAGCATTTGCACTCGCTTGAACTTGCATTTCACTTAGACAGGCAAACTGGTGGTATAAGCCGTGACATAGAACGTGGTACCAGTGGACTCAGCTTTTTAATGCGCTTTTTAATGTTTAACATTGTGCCTACCCTTTTTGAAATTCTCACCGTTGCTATTATTTTTGGGTCGCTATTTTCTATTTGGTTCGCGTTAATTACACTTCTTGCTGTTGGTGTATATATATTTTTTACAGTCACGGTGACACAGTGGCGTAATCGTTTTATTCGTGAATCAAACGCAGCTGATAACCTCAGTAACACACGCGCAATAGACAGCTTACTTAATTATGAAACTGTAAAATATTTTAATAATGAGCAGTTTGAAGCCAAAACATATGACTCATTTTTAGCTAATTGGGAAACCGCGCGTTTAAAAAATAGAATGTCTTTGCTTGCGCTTAATTCAGGGCAAGCATTAATTATTGCCAGTGCCATCACCGCGTTAATGTGGTTAGGTTCAAGCGAGGTAGTAACGGGGTCACTAAGCATTGGTGAATTAGTAATGATAAACGCGTATATGATCCAATTATTTTTACCGCTTAACTTTTTGGGTTTTGTTTATCGTGAAATTCGCCGCGCTCTTACCGATTTAGAAAACATGCTGGGCTTACTCAATAAAAAACCACAAGTCACTAATGCTCCAAATGCAAATACACTTAATGTCCCAAATGGGGAAATTGCCTTTAATAATGTGAGTTTTAGCTACAACGCTAGCCGCCCTATTTTAAATAATATTAGCTTTAAAGTGAAAGCGGGTAGCAAGGTAGCTATTGTGGGCGCAAGTGGTGCTGGCAAAAGTTCACTAGCGCGCCTGCTCTATCGTTTTTATGATGTAACATCGGGCAGCATTACTATTGATAACCAAGCTATTAACTCGGTCACGCTTAATAGCCTTCGTAAAGCTATTGCTATTGTTCCTCAAGATACCGTTTTATTTAACACAACAATTCGTGAAAACATTGCCTATGGCCGCCCTTCTGCAAGCGATAGTGATATTGATAAAGCCATTGAAATGGCTCATTTAAAAGATTTCATTAATACGTTAGCTGATGGCGATAAAACCCGAGTGGGTGAACGAGGTCTAAAAGTATCTGGCGGCGAAAAACAGCGTATTGCAATAGCACGCGCTATTTTAAAACAATCCCCAATTTTAATATTTGACGAGGCAACGTCGGCACTCGACTCTCAGGCCGAGCAAGCAATTTTAAAGGCAATGCATGAAGTAGCCAGCGAGCACACCAGTATTGTAATTGCGCATAGGTTATCAACCATTACTGATGCCCACACTATTATTGTGCTTAAGTCGGGCCAAATTGTTGAACAAGGGCAACATAACGAATTGCTGACCTTGGGTGGTGAATACGCACATATGTGGGCATTACAACAACAAGATTAACCTGTTTATTAATTTATGTTGGTAGCTTGTTGCTTGCGTTGCTTATTGGTTTTATCGGATCAGGCTGTGATTCACCTCAAAAGAATTGTGTGCCTGTCTTTTATACATAACAATCAAAATGATATTTTTATAACAAAAATTAACAAATTCATTATCCAGGGGGATAAACGATGAAAAAGAGTTTAATTGCAGCGGCTTTAGCTGCCACTTTTATAACAGGCTGTTCAGAGCCACAAACTACAAGCAGTCAAGTTCAAACTGCAAGCACAGAAAATACAGTTGTTAGCAATAAAGCTGAATTAGGTAGCTTTGGTGTTGATTTATCAGCGCGTAACGAAGCCGTTAAACCTGGTGATGACTTTTTCATGTACGCCAGTGGCACGTGGTACGACAACTACAATATGCCAGCAGACAAAACGCGTTATGGTGCGTTTTCGGCTTTAGCAGAACGCAGTGAAGACCGTGTTAAAAAAATTATTGAAGACATTGCAGCACGTAAAGAACTAAACGCTGAAGAGCAATTGGTTGCTGATTTTTATAATTCGTACATGGATACCGACACACTTAATGAACTTGGTGTTAAACCTATTCAACCGCTGTTAAATCAAATTAGTAATATGGAATCTACCGACGACTTAGCTTATGTATTTGGGCAATCGTGGTTATCGGGCCTTCGTACTCCTATTGGTGGTGGTATGTGGTTTAACCGTTTAGACCCAAATAAATACGAAATGTCGTTAGGCGCTGGTGGTTTAGGTTTACCAGACCGTTCATACTATTTAGAAGATGCTGAGCGTTTTGTTAAAACCCGTGAAGCTTACGTGGCTCATATTGCCGACATGCTAAAATTTGCCAATGTTGATAACACAACAGAACGCGCAAAAGCCATACTAGAGCTTGAAACTAAAATAGCACAAGGCCATTGGCCGCGCGAAAAACGACGTAATCGCGACCTGTCGTTAAATCAAATTAAACGTGAAGATTTAGTAGCTACATACCCTGGTTTTAACTGGGATGTATATTTTGAGCAAACGGGATACAAAGTTCCTCAACTTAATGTATCTCAGCCTGAACCGATTAAAGCCATGATTGAGCTTATCAATAATGAAGATTTAGCGGTTTGGAAAGACTACTTAACCTACCATGCAATTAGCGGTAATGCAGGTTTACTTTCTGAAGATATTTTTAATACACGTTTTGCATTTTATGGCAAAGAACTAAACGGCCAGCAAGAACCACGCCCTCGCTGGAAACGTGCAATTAACGAAATGTCGGGCACAAGCTCGCTTGGCTTTGCTATTGGTAAAATTTACGTTGACCAATACTTTCCTGAATCATCTAAACAACAAATGTCTGAACTGGTTGAAAACCTGCGTTCAGCATTAGGTGAGCGAATTGATAATCTTGATTGGATGGGCGCTGAAACGAAGGTAAACGCACGTGCTAAGTTAGCAGCATTTGTTCCAAAAATTGGTTACCCAGATGTATGGCAGTCTTACGATGGTTTAACTATTAGCCAAAACGATTTAGTAGGTAACGTTAAAAACATGCGTGAATTTTTCCGCGCTGAAAGCGTAGAAAAAGAACTACAAAAAACTGACCGTAACCGTTGGGGCATGACACCACAACGTGTAAATGCATACTACAATAGCTCGTTTAACGAAATTGTGTTTCCAGCTGCTATATTACAACCTCCGTTTTTTGATCCAAATGCCGATCCAGCGGTTAACTACGGCGGCATTGGTGCTGTAATTGGCCACGAAATGGGCCATGGATTTGATGATCAGGGTTCAAAATCTGATGCTAACGGTATTCAACGTAACTGGTGGACAGACGAAGACCGCGCTGCATTTGATGCAAAAGCAGACCAACTTGCCGCACAGTACAGTAAATACGAACCTATTGAAGGTAACTTTGTAAATGGGCGTAATAGCCTAGGCGAAAATATTGGTGATGTGGGTGGTTTAGCCATGGCTTACCACGCATACAAACTAAGCCTAAATGGTAAAGAAGCGCCTGTCATTGACGGTGTAACTGGCGATCAACGTTTCTTTTTAGCTTGGGCACAAGTATGGAAAGAAAAACGTACTGAGCAAAGTATGTTAAACCAACTACGCGGTGGTACGCATGCACCAGGTCGCTTTAGAGCACAAGCACCACGTAACCACGATGCTTGGTACAAAGCATTTGACGTTAAACCTGGTGATGCCTTGTATTTGCCAGAAGAAGAACGCGTTCGTATTTGGTAATTACACTAATACGTATGTAAACAAATACTAAACAGCCCGCAACAGCGGGCTGTTTTATTTTATGCAAATGGCTATTTTAACTTTTTTACTATTAATGTTCCCCATTCCGTACTAGCCCTTAATGCCATTTACCTTTAGAATACGGTCTATTATTTTTCAGTTATTTATAAAATTAAGGCGAAACGCAGATGGGAAGAGCTTACCAAAACAAAAAAGATTCAATGGCTAAAACTGCGGGTGCTAAAACTAAAGTTTACTCTAAGTACGGTAAAGAAATTTATATTTGTGCTAAAAATGGCGGTGTAGATACAGATGGTAATCTATCATTACGCCGTTTAATCGAACGTGCAAAAAAAGACCAAGTGCCAGCACACGTAATTGAACGCGCAATTGAAAAAGCAAAAGGCGGCGGCGGTGAAGACTACGCAGCAACACGTTACGAAGGTTACGGCCCTGGTAACTGTATGATTATTGTTGACTGTTTAACCGATAACAACAAACGTACATTTGCAGACGTACGCGTTTGTTTTACAAAAGCAAATGCTAAAATTGGCGCACAAAATTCGGTGTCACATTTATTTGACCATTTAGCTATTTTTGTTTTTGATGGCGACGATGATGAAGCTGTTCTTGAAGCGCTTATGATGGCTGACGTTGATGTAACCGATGTAGAAGTAGACAGCGGTAAAGTAACCGTATTCGCACCTCATACTGAATACAACAACACACGTACTGCATTAGAAGAAATGGGCATTTCTGAATTTGACGAAGACTTAATTGCGTTTGTACCACAAGTAGAAGCGCCAATTGAAGGTGAAGATGTTGAAGTAATGGAGCGCTTTTTAGCAATGCTAGAAGATTGTGACGACGTACAAAACGTTTATCATAACGCGCAATTCTAAACCTCATCTACATGTTAATTAAAGCCAACAGCCATGTTGGCTTTTTTATTTACAGGGCTTTATAAATTAATGAATACCCTTTCAAAGCTAAAGGCTGGTAAGTTAGCCGGTGCAAAGCACTTACAGCTGGTTGAGCAATTATCTGAGTTTCCCACAGACATTTTTAAGCTTGCCGATACACTTGAAGTACTTGATCTTTCTAATAATAATTTAAGTGATTTACCAGACGAGTTTGCGTGTTTGCATCGCCTTGAGCGTGTGTTTTTGTCGTTTAATCAATTTAAACATATACCCACAGTATTGGCTAAATGCCCTGCTTTAATTATGGTTGCGTTTAAAGGCAACCAAATATCGCAGTTTGCACCAAACAGCCTGCCAAAAAATATTGAGTGGCTTATTCTCACCGATAACAACTTACACGAATTACCTGACGATTTTGGTAATTACAGCCAGCTTAAAAAGCTTGCACTTGCGGGTAATAACCTAAAAAAATTACCGATAAGTATGGCTAATTGCACTAGCTTAGAGCTTGTAAGGCTCTCTGCAAATAACCTAACAAAACTCGATGATTGGCTACTAGAATTACCAAAACTTGCTTGGCTTGCTTTTGCAGGTAACAACTTTAATAAAGCGCAGTGCTTAACTAAAAGTACGTTGAAAAATACCCCACTTGAAAATTTTCAGCTTAAAAAAGTAATAGGCCAAGGCGCATCGGGTGTTATTCATCTTGCAAAAACAGAACATAATAATGTTGCAGTGAAACTTTTTAAAGGCGCGATCACCAGCGATGGTTACCCACTTGATGAGGTGAATTGCTGCCTACAAGCTGCTAATCATGCAAACTTAATAAAGGTATTAAGCTACATAGAGCAAAGTGAACAACTTGGCTTAGTAATGGAGTTAATAGATACCAATTATACTAATTTAGGCTTACCACCAAGTTTAGAAACATGTACACGCGATACGTTTAATGACGGTTGCAACTACTCTATTAAAGCTGTTTATAAAATAGCAAAACAAATGGCAAATACGCTTACTCACCTTCATACGAATAAGGTAAGCCACGGCGATATTTACGCCCATAACACCATGATAAATGAACACAATGACGTTTTATTTGGCGATTTTGGAGCAGCAACAAACTTAGCCATGCTTAGCGAATATCAACAACAGCAAATACAATTAATAGAAGTCCGCGCTTTTGGTTGTTTAATAGAGGATTTACTAAGTACTGTTAGCGCAGCAGTTAAGCAAGACGAATTGTTTGGCAAAATGTCCGATATAGCAACGCGTTCTACCAACAGCGTTATTGCATCACGCCCTAGCTTTAAAGCATTAAGCACCTTATTAAACGAATTGGTATAAATTAAGCAAAAAAAAGCCTGCATAATGCAGGCTTGGTTGGATAAAGCTAAACTTTTACAGGGTCAATTATAAGTACTGACCTAATGCTTTAACTTGGTCTAACATGCGGTTTGAGAAGCCCCACTCGTTATCGTACCAAGCCATTACTTTAACTAGTTTGCCTTCAGCTTTTGTTTGCGTTGCATCAAAAATTGATGACGCAGGGTTGTGATTAAAATCAATAGAAACAAGCGGAAGCTCGTTGTATTCTAAGATATCTTTCATTGAACCTGTTGCTGCGGCTTTCATTACTTCGTTAATTTCTTCAGCAGTTGTTTCGCGCTTAGTAATAAACGTAAAATCAACTAAAGAAACATTAATAGTAGGTACACGTACCGACATACCGTCTAATTTACCCGCAAGCTCAGGAAGTACTAAGCCAACAGCTGCAGCAGCACCTGTTTTAGTTGGGATCATAGATTGTGTTGCACTACGCGCACGGTATAGATCTGGGTGGTAAACGTCAGATAAGTTTTGATCGTTTGTGTAAGCATGAATTGTAGTCATGCTACCTTGCTCAATACCTACTGTGTCGTTAATTGCTTTTGCAATAGGTGCTAAACAGTTAGTCGTACAAGATGCGTTAGAGATAATGTTGCTATCAGCGTTAATTACATCGCTGTTAACGCCGTGAACTACTGTTGCATCTAAATCTTTACCAGGAGCAGATACAATAACTTTCTTAGCGCCAGCTGTAATGTGCTTAGCAGCGTCTTCACGCTTAGTGAAAAAGCCCGTACATTCTAAAACAATGTCTACGTTTAACTCTTTCCACGGTAGGTTTGCAGGGTCACGCTCTTGAGTAAGTGTAATTACGTCATCACCAATTAACATGGTGTTATCAGCAAGTGTTACTTTTTTAGAAAATTGACCATGAACTGAGTCAAACTGTGTTAAATGTGCATTTACATTAGCCGGTGCTAAATCGTTAATTGCTACAATTTTAATTTCACTGTTTTGTGCTGACTCATAAAGCGCACGTAATACATTGCGACCGATACGACCATAACCGTTAATTGCTACATTAATCATTTGAGACTCCTATTTAAGTTCACTTGCTTGGCGAGCAAGCGCTTCAATGGCTTGCCAGTCTTTATTTTCAATTAGTTGTTTGTCTAGCATCCATGTACCACCAACACAAATAACATTGTTAAGTGCTAAATAGTTAGGTGCAGTTGCTAGGCTAATGCCACCTGTTGGGCAAAAAGTAATATGTGGTAATGGTCCGCCTATAGACTTAAGCATTGCCGTTCCGCCTGCAGCTTCAGCAGGGAAGAATTTTAAATACTTAAAACCATGGCTTGCTAACTGCATTACTTCGCTCGCAGTTGCAGCACCAGGTAAAAATGGAATGTCTGACTCTTTTGCAAGTGCTAATAACTCGGTGCTCACACCTGGGCTAACCATAAAATCTGCACCTGCAGCCACTGATGCTTCAAAGCTTGCTTTATCAACTACAGTTCCCGTACCAACAAAAGCTTCTGGCACTTCAGCTTTCATCAACTTTACAGCTTCTGCTGCAATTGGCGTACGCAGTGTAATTTCAAGTGCTTTTAAGCCACCGTTGTATAACGCTCTAGCAAGTGGTGCAGCATCTTCTAATTTTTCGATTACAACCACTGGCACAACGGGTGCCGATGCTAAGATTTTTTCAATACTCATTACTTGTTCCTCATTACCCAGTACGGCTAATTATTATTCAAGTCCAAAAGCACTCGCGCCTAAATCGGCACTGCTTACGATATTTCTAAATCCAGTAAATAACTCACGTCCCGTACCAAATGTTAGGCTTGGCTGGCTAATTTCAAGCTCACGTTTTGCAAGCTCGTCGTCGCTAACATGTACTTTTAAAATTCCGTTAGGGGCATCTAAAGTAACTAAGTCGCCTTCTTGAATTTTTGCAATTATTCCACCCTCAACGGCTTCTGGTGCTAGGTGAATTGCAGCTGGTACTTTACCTGATGCACCCGACATACGACCGTCAGTTACAATAGCAACTTTAAAACCTTGGTCTTGAAGGGTTGCCATTACTGGCGTTAATTTATGAAGCTCTGGCATACCTTTCGCTTTAGGGCCCTGCTCTTTAAGCACAGCTATAAAGTCTTGGTTTAACTCACCGCGGGTATACGCGTCTTGTAATGCTCCTTGCGAGTTGAAAACTTTAGCAGGTGCAGTAACGACTTGATGCTCCTCAGCTACAGCAGACACTTTAATAACCGCTTTACCTAAATTACCAGTAAGCAGTTGTAAGCCACCTTGTTTGCTAAATGGATTACTTACAGGACGAAGCACTTCTTCATCAAGTGAATTAGCAGGACAATCAACCCATTTCACTTTGCTTGGACCATTTGAATCGCTCATGATCAGGCTTTCGTCTTTATCTAAACGCGGCTCTGTCATATATGGCGCAAGACCATCGCCAAGCATTGTCTTAACGTCTGTATGTAAGTAGCCTGCGCTTGCTAGTTCGCGCATTAAGAAGCCCATGCCGCCGGCTGCTTGAAAATGATTTACATCCGCAGAGCCGTTAGGGTAAATGCGTGTAAGAAGTGGAACAATTTCTGATAAATCAGACATGTCTTTCCATGTAACTTGAATGCCCGCAGCTTTTGCAATAGCAACTATATGGATAGCATGGTTAGTAGAGCCACCTGTTGATAGCAAGCCAACTAAACCATTAATAATGGTTTTTTCGCTGATCACATCTGCTAAACATGGGCTTTCTTTATCATCTGTAAGCTGCTTAAGCATGGTTTCTACAGCATTACCTGTTAGTCCATCGCGAAGCTCTGTGTATGGGTTGATAAATGAGCTACCTGGAAGGTGCAAGCCCATTATTTCCATTAGCATTTGGTTTGAGTTAGCAGTACCGTAAAACGTACAAGTACCCGCGCTGTGGTAAGATGCACTTTCAGCTTCTAATAAATCTTCGCGGCTAACTAGGCCTTGTGCAAACTTTTGGCGAATACGTGCTTTTTCTTTATTTGGGATACCCGACTGCATTGGACCTGCTGGTAAAAAGAACACAGGTAAGTGGCCAAATGACAATGCGCCGATTAATAAACCTGGGACAATTTTGTCACATACGCCTAAACAAAAAACGCCATCAAACACATCATGTGAAAGTGAAACAGCGGTAGACATTGCAATCACATCACGAGAAAAAAGCGATAATTCCATGCCGTCACGCCCTTGCGTAACACCATCACACATTGCAGGAACGCCACCCGCTACCTGAGCGGTTGCGTCAAACTTAGTTGCAATGCTTTTGATTACGTCTGGGTAATCTTTGTAAGGTACATGCGCAGATAGCATGTCGTTGTATGAATTGATAATAGCTAAGTTTGGCACTTCATCTGCTTTTAAGCGCGCTTTATCGTCGCTGCTACAAGCTGCCATTACGTGGGCAATGTTGCCACAACCTAATCCCGCACGAACTCTTGTTTGTTTTTTTGCATGCGAAATACGATCTAAATAATCTTGACGGGTTTTTTTACTGCGTTCAATAACGCGTTGGGTAACTTCTTGAATTCGAGGATGTAACATAATTAACTCATCTCTATTAGTTAGAGGATAAAGGCTCAGTAGCAATTACAGACTCCACGTAAATAACTGTACTGAGCATCTTTGATTGACCCGTTCAAAGGTACGATATCAGGGAGCCTCTCACAACAAACCTGACACCGGTGTCACTGTATTAACTCATAGCTATGACACCGGTGTCAACCCTGATTGCTAAAATTAATTTAACTTTTTATCATGACCAATTAATGAACACTTAAATTCTTGTGTACATGCACGCTTTTATCAAGCTGCGGGCAAAAAAAAGCCTGAATAAGCGTCACTCTTATTCAGGCTACTGTGAAAAAGTATTTTATTGGTTTACGCGAGCTGTTGATTCACGCGTTATTAAACGCGATTCAAGCGTAATTTGAAAAGGCTGTTCTTGAGGCTCTGTAATGTGATTAATTAATTGAGTAACAGCAAGCTTTGTCATCTCTTCTACTGGTTGGGCTATGGTTGTTAACCCTGGCCATATGTGGCGTGCAATAGGTGCATTATCAAAACCAGCTATAGATATGTCGTCAGGTACACGCAATTGCCTTTGTGTTGCAAGTTTAAGTACTGCAGCTGCCATGTAATCGTTCGATGCAAATACAGCCGTAGGCCGTGGCGACAAGTCTAAAATACTGCGGGCGCTGTCTACACCCGAGTGGTAACTAAAGTTACCCTCTTCAACTAATCGCTCGTCAAACTCAATATTATGATCGGCTAATGCACGCCTGTACCCTTTAAAGCGCTGCTGTGTTGCACTGTGGTCAGGGTGACCTTTAATAAATGCAATTGACTTGTGACCAAGGCTGATTAAATGTTCTGTAATTTCAAATGCGCCCTGCTCGTCGTTACTACGAACAGAAATAGATTCATCTTGTAAAATTGCGGACGCTACTCTAGCAAACGGGATTTTTTTAGCTGTTAAAAACTCAACCAACTCAGGGAAATCACCAAAAGGTGGCGTAAGTACAATACCATCTAAACGAGATGTTTGAAGTAACTGCTCAACATTGCTAATTAAAGCCTCACCTCTGCATTCGCATGGGTGAATTAGCAAGTTGTAATTATTTTCTTGGCAAGCGGCTAAAGCCCCTGTTTGAACACGGGTTATGTAGCTTTTACTTGGGTTGTCGTATAAGCAACCAATAATAAAACTTCGATTTTGTGCTAATCCGCGCGCTATAGGGTTTGGCGTGTAATCCAACTCTTTAAACACAGCGAGAACTTTTTCGCGAGTGGCTGCACTCACGTTGGGCTCGTTATTTAGAACCCGCGATACTGTCTTTTTAGATACGCCAGCATGACTTGCTACGCTGTTGATTGTTACTTTTTTCATCACTCTATTTTCCACATGCAATCAACATAAAACTAATTGGCGTTGTGCAAACACGCCGCTGCGCCAATTAAAGGTATGTTGTCTTGTGTCACTAATGTAACAGGTATTTGCCCTGTGTATTGCGACATAATCCCTTTTTGCGAAAAGCGTTCAACAAAACGGCTTTCCAGTAAACGAGCTTGCATACGCGGTAATATTCCGCCACCTATAAATAGGCCACCCAATGCGCCATAAGCTAGTGATAAATCACCTGCTACGCTGCCAATCCAATCACAAAATTGATTCAGGGTTGCATCACACACATCACATTCGCCACTATTTGCTAAGCTGCTAATTTGTGCAGCATCAAGATTTTTAGGCGACTGCCCTTTAACTGCAGCCATTGCTTTATATAAGTGGGTAATACCAGGGCCTGAAAAAACGGTTTCGACAGACACGTGTTGATGCTCTTTTTTTAGTTCTTGAATTAACAAGGCGTCAAGCTCTGTTACCGCTGCAAGCGATATGTGCCCACCTTCCGAACTTAAAACAGAAGTAGAGTGAGATGTTCTGACTAAACAAGCCGCCCCAAAGCCAGTTCCGGGACCCATTACACCAATATTTGCATTGTCATCAGCTTGACCTGCTTTTATAACAACATTTTGAGATGGGCTTAAGTAAGGTGCAGCGTAAGCAAAAGCAGCAAAATCATTAATAACATCAAGCTCATTTAACTCAAAATAAGCCTTAAAATCGTTAACACTAAAGTGCCATCCTAAATTTGTTAAATGCACTTGCCCTGCTTTTATAGGGCCAGCAACCGCCAAACATGCGCGTTTTGGTACAATATGTGGTACGGTTGATAAGTAATGCTCGAGTGCTTTTTCAAGTGAGCCAAAATTGGCACTAGGAAACGTATTATTATGCTCAATTGCAAATTGATTTGTTGTATCATCAAACGATGTAATTAAAGCAAAACGAGCATTAGTGCCACCAACATCGGCAACTAAAATAGGATCAAATTGGGTAGAAGAGTTTAGGCTCATGGTGTTATCTCTTTTGTTTAAGCAATCAGTGCTTTTTGTTCTACAATAGTAAACCATTGGTGTAATTGCTTTAGGCTATCACCCTAAAGCGGCTATCAGAGAAAAAATGCTGCCTGTAGCAATTACAAACAGCCAATTCGTTTTGACAACAAAATGATAAAACATAAATATTATGACACCGGTGTCACAGTCAAATCAATAAATAATTTACATTAAACACAAAAAGCTTGAAATATTTAATTAATAAACGAAAATGGCACTATTGTGTATTACATTAACTAAGTTGTGATAATGAAAGGTAAAGCTACATCATTTGATATTGCCCACTATGCAGGGGTATCTCAATCAACTGTATCTCGCGCTTTACGAAATAGCCCGCTTGTCAACGAAGAAACACGTAAACGTGTTCATGACATTGCAAAAAAACTTAATTACAAGGTCGACAAAAACGCAAGCAACTTGCGCACGCAACAAAGCAGCACACTCGCACTTTTATTATTTGAAGACCCCACCTCAGACGAATCACAAATTAACCCGTTCTTTTTATCTATGCTCGGCAGTATTACACGCGCGTGTGCAAAAGAAGGCTACGATTTATTAGTATCGTTTCAATCAGCCAGTGCAGATTGGCAAGCCGATTACGAAGATAGCCACAGAGCCGATGGCATTATTTTGCTTGGTTATGGCGATTACATTGATTTTCAGCCTAAATTTAAAACACTGCTTGAGCAAAACACTAAATTTGTATGTTGGGGGGCAACGGTAGATAACAGACCTGATTTAACCGTGTGCTGTGACAATTACGGTGGTGGTAAACAAGCTGCGGCTCATTTTATAGCTCACAACAGACAAGATTGTGCATTTATTGGCGATGCTTCTGACCACAGTCCGGAATTTTTTGCTCGTTTTCAAGGGTTTAAGGACGAGTTAGAAGCTAACAACATCGCAATAAATGAACGTAAAATGGCTAACGCTATTTCAACGGAAGAATCTGGCTATCATGCAACTCGCTCGCTCATTGCCAATAATATTAAATTTAATGCCTTGTTTGCAGCAAGCGACTTAATTGCAATTGGTGCTATCAGAGCACTCAAAGAAGCAAACATTAATGTCCCTAAAGATGTCGCTGTAGTCGGGTTTGATAACATAGCTATAGCCAGTTTTGTAAACCCACCACTGACAACCATAGAGCAGAATACAACTCTTGCAGGGCAAATGCTCGTTGAAAATTTACTTAAACTAATCAGAGAAGAAGATGTGCAAAGCACCCTTTTACCCCCTGTGCTAATTGCTCGCGGATCGAGTTAAATATTAAGAAAAGTCATGAAATTTAAACAAATGTAACACCTCCCTGATTTACATTTGTTTACAAATTGCAAGCCAAATCAACACAATAATTTAACCATCAAAAACAATACCTTACATTTACCCCAGTACTTTAGAGTACACCAATTATCATTCTTAATCATTATAACTGTTGAAATGCAATGTTTTTTGAATTGGACCGATTTACATAACAAGCATCATGATGTAAATTTATTGTGACTTATCTATCTTTTTATATATAAGTTGTTAAACATTATAAAAAAAATATCACAGGGATTTTAATATGTTCAAAACCAAAGCTCTATCAAATGCAGTAAGGTACTCTTTATTGTTAGGCTCTGTAGCACTTGCCCCCAATGTATTGGCGCAGGAAGAGTTAAACGCAGACGTAGAATTAGAAGAAGAAGGTCCTGAGAGAATTGTTGTTACCGGCTCTCGTATACGAAAAGCAGAATTTTCTAATGCGTCCCCAATTCAAATTATCAATGGCGATTTATCACGCGAAATGGGGTTGTTTGACGCAGGCTCTATGCTGCAATCCACAAGCCAAGCTGCAGGTACACAAATAGATAATACATTTGGTGGTTTTGTATTAGATAACGGTCCGGGCGCTGCAACAATCGGGTTTCGTGGTTTAGGTGCAGAGCGTACTCTTGTACTAATTAATGGCCGAAGAATGGCTCCTGCTGGCGTTGGTGGTGCACCAACTTCTCCAGATCTTAACTTAATACCAGGTGTTATGGTTGAACGAGTTGAAAACTTGTTTGACGGTGCATCAACTGTTTATGGTTCTGATGCGGTAGCCGGTGTAGCTAACGTAATATTGAAAAAAGATGTTGAAGGATTCATTTTCGACGCATCGTACCGTCAGCCTAAAGGTGAAGGCGGAGAAGAAACTGTACTATCTGGTATGTGGGGTAAAACCATGGACAATGGTTTTATAACAGTCGGTGTTGAGTACTCTGAGCAAAAATCTCAATCTCTATCTGGTAACCCTTTTGTTAAAGGCTGTGAAGAGCGTATTTGGGAAGCAGAAGATGGAAGCATTGTTACGCGCAATAGTGGCTATGGTCCAGTTGCAAGTGGTGAAGACTCTTGTGACATATTTCCTTTAACGAATCGCATTAGTGTTCCTTCGTTTTTTGGAAGTGTTTACTACACACCTAATTTTACGAATACTGGGATACCTAATTTTAGTGAATCAACTGTTCCTGCAAGCCTTGAAGGATTTTTTCCATCTTGGGTAGCGGGTGATTTTGATGGTGATGGGATTAATGATGGTGTATTTGTTGATGGTGATGGTGATGGTTTCCGTGATGTTGACTTCCAAAACCCACTATATGCATTCCAACAATCTGATTATTACAAAAGCGGTGATTACAGAAGTAAAAATGAACGCATCTCGTTAATGCTAAACGGTGAATATAACTTTCAAGATGATAACGATACTACATTTTATTACGAAGGTTTATACGCAAGTCGTAAATCACCAATTTTTAGCCCAGGCGCACAAATTTTTGAGTATGTACCAGAAACAAACCCATACAACCCTTGTGGAACAAATGGCATTGATTGTTTTGGCGTTTTAGGTGTAGGTCCTGGAGGCCCTGAAACAGTTCGCCCTATTATAAATATTCGTGGAGATCGTGACCGTACTGATGTTGAAGTTTCTCAATATCGCTTAGTCTCAGGTGTAACGGGTAACTTAGGGATGTTTGAGAATGTCGGTTTAAACAACTGGTACTATGATGCATCCGTATCTTACAGCGCATCTAAAGGTGATGATCACCGTGTGGGTATTGATGAAGAACGATTACTTTACTCTCTAGAAACATCTGTACTCAATGATGACGGCACTGTTACTTGTGGTACAGGTTCTGATGGCTGTGTTCCTGTAAATTTATTTGCTGATAGTATATATCAAGAAGGTGGCGGAACGCTTTCACCTGAAGAAGCGGCGTACTTGTTCATTGACCGTGATATAGAGACTAAGGTAAACCAATTCGTATTCAATGCGTTCATGGGCGGTGATTTCTTTGCATTACCATGGAACGATGAAACTGTAGCTGGTATTGTTGGTGTTGAATATCGACGTGACGAAATTGAATCAAACCCGAATGCTGCAGCAGCTCAAGGCTTGCTTTGGGGTTACTTCTCTGACCAAGGAGCAGATGGTGCACGAAATCTAAAAGAGGTATTTACTGAAGTTGAATTCCCTTTGCTTAAAGGTCTTAAAGGTGCAGAAGAATTAACGTTTACGGCCTCTGGTCGTGTTTCTGAAGAGTCTTTTTACGATGCTGAATCTACGTACAGTATCAAAACCATTTATCGACCTGTAGATTGGTTCACACTTCGTGCTACGAAAGGTACTTCATACAGAGCACCAAATTTACGTGAACGTTTCTTAAATGGTACCTCTGGTTTTAATACAGTTGCAGATCCATGTGTTGTACCTGAAGATGCACGTGATATTGATCCATTAAATCCAGGCGCTGCAGCGACATATAATGCAGCTGAAGAAACTCGTGATGCTGCGGTATTGAACGCTTGTCAAGCATCTGGTGTTGATCCTACTTCGCTTGGCTTAGGTCAAGACGGCACAACAGTTTACACTGCAGGATATAGTGCTGAAATAGAAACTGGTGGTACTACAGAGCTTCAACCTGAAACCTCTGTAGCAAAAACATACGGCTTTATCTTTGAACAACCATTCAGTGAAGCGTTTGATTTAACTCTATCATTGACGCGCTTTGATATTGAGGTTACCAACAGTATTGCAGAGCCAAGTGCAGGATACAGCATTGCACAATGTTACTCTGCAGACGGTAATGAAGCATTCTGTGACAGAATAAACCGTAATGCTAATGGTCAAATTAGCTTGGTTGATGCTAGCTTTATTAATATTGGCTTAATCTCATCTAAAGGTTTTGACTACAACGTTTATTTCGAAACTGATACTGTTATAGCCGAGCAAAATTTAGGTATTACTCTAGACCTTCAAGCAACACGTATGACTGAACAAGTATACGATGTGCTTGGTACAATTGACGATAATATGGGTGAACCAGATTCACCAGAATGGCGTGGTACAGCTCGCTTACAACTGAAATACTCTGATTTTAGATTTAACTGGGAAACTCGTTTCATCGGTAAAGGTCGTGAAGATGAAGATGATTTAGGTGAGTTTGAAGAAGGTACTGCAGGATGTCGTGGTTTAACTGATGCTAATGGTGAAGCACTTAAGTGTCGCCCTGTTGGTTTCACTGATGACTACTTTGTGCACAACGTTGGTCTTACATGGTCTAACGATGCATACAAAGTTAACTTAGGTGTCCGTAACGTATTTAATGAAGCGCCACCAAAAGTAGATCCGAGTGGGTCTTTCTCAAATACTAACATCCCACTGGGTGTTGGTTACGATACCTCTGGTCGAAGCCCTTACATCAGCTTTACAGCATCATTCTAATTTAGAATGGCTAAGTAAATTTCAATACAAATGGCCTAAAATTTTAGGCCATTTTTTTTGAAGGAATAAAAATGAAACTAAAAAAAAGAATATTAGTAGGATTGAGCTTGCTAAGCCTATCTTCTTTCGCTAATAGTGAAACTGAAGATACGACGCAAGTGAGCAGTATCGATGCTTTCTCAATGTCGGCTGCTATTAGGAGCGTTGTAGCATCACCAGATGGTAATAAGCTTGCTATTTTAAGAGCGACTACCAAAGATGGTGATTATATTATTGAGATACGAGATCCTAATAATCTAGAAGCAGAACCTGTAAGATTAGGTGCTGATAAGATGTTGATATCTTCCATCGTATGGTTAAACGATGAAAAAATTGGCGTTATGTTTAGGCAAATACTTGAAGATGGTAGTCGCAAATACTGGGTAAACAAATTTGCAATAACAGATGCAGATGGTAAAGGTGACTGGTTATTACCGTTTAAGAAAAAGCGAAATGTTCAATTTAATATAATCAATATACTTCCAGACAAAAAAGATGAAGTACTCGTAGAGGTTGATATTAATAATAACTACATTCCAGATGTAGTCCGATTTAATATTAATACTGGACGAAGTGTTACTGTAATGCGTGGTAATGAAAAAGTATCAGGCTCGTTTTTATCTGATTACGATGGTGAAATAAGAATAGCCCAAGGTTGGAATAAATCTGATAACGCAATTGATTATTACGCACGCGATAAAGGCAGTGATGACTGGAAAGTAATTAAGCAAGTTAGCCCTAAAAAGCGTGAAAGCTTTGAGATATTAGGATTTGCGAAAGGTAACCCTAACGAAGTTTATGTAAACGCTAACTTGGGCGAAAATACGACTGGTATTTATATATACAATATCAAAACAGGTCAGTACACTGACCGACAATTTGGTCTTAAATCTGTAGATACCGATGGTGTCGTACTTGATACCGACGGCACTTTACAAGGCTTTCGCTATACAACCAAGCAACCTAAGTTTTATTTCACAGATCCTAACCTTCAAGCACTTAACGAATCTGTTTCCTCCCTATTTAAGGGTAAATTTGTACAAATTGTTAGTAGCTCTGAAAACGATAACGTATTAGTGGTTAGAGTATCTGCTGACGACAATCCTGGCAGCTATTACATTGTTACTAATAAGCAAAAACTAACTAAAATTGGTGATCGACTCCCGTTTATTGATAAGAGTAAGCTAGGAACCGTTAAGTATATCTCTTATAAAGCTAGAGATGGTCGTAAAATAAAAGCATATGTAACCATCCCGGCTACTAAAGGCCCTTACCCTGCGGTAGTGCTTCCTCATGGTGGCCCTTGGGTGCGAGATTCCATTGTGTTTGATGATTGGGCACAGCTACTTGCTTATCATGGCTATGTAGTTATTCAACCAAACTATCGTGGCTCTACTGGTTATGGTTTAGAGCATTGGATGGCTGGTGATAATAACTGGGGCTTGAAAAAACAAGATGATTTAGACGATGCTGCGCAGTACTTGATCAAAAAAGGCTTAGCGACAAAAGATAAACTTGCTTTATTTGGCTGGAGCTATGGTGGTTACGCTGCATTTGCTGCATCTATGCGTGAAAACAACATATACAAATGTGTTGTTGCCGGTGCTGGGGTAAGTGATTTAAGTCGTATAAATGCAACCCTTAACGAAAATCGCTTTTTAAGTATTTTACAACGCCCTACTATTTCAGGTGTATCCCCTGTAGAACAAGTAGAAAAGGTAAATGTTCCTATATTGGTTATACATGGTGATATAGACAGTCGTGTTCCAGTAAAACACAGTAGAGACTTCGTATCAGAGCTTGAGAAGTATAAAAAAGACTTTAAATATGTTGAGCTAGAAGATGCCGATCACTTTTCCGATACGCTTTTCTACGATCATAAAAAAGAGTTTTATACAGAGTTGTTATCATGGTTTGATAATAAATGTGGTCTCAAATAATATAAATAAAAAAGTGGCATTCATTTTATTTGAAGAGCACTTTTTGTGTATTAAGTGAGGATATAGAAAAAGGGCTTCTAAATTTATTTAGAAGCCCTTTTTCCAACTACAGTATTTTATACCGTTCCTCAATAATACTTGATCATTTTTTTGGGGCTAAACGTGTAGCTAACGGTGTTAAAAATTAGCTATTTAGAACAACTAAATAGCTAATTTTTCGCCAAGCTATCAACGCGTTTTTCTAGCCCTCAAATAAATCACTTAATTATGCGAATTGGTATGATGTATTATTTCTTTAGCGACTCTTCAACAACTGGGTAATGATCCCATACTTGTTTATCACTTAGTGAGCGCACTAGCTTAACGTATTCAGCATGAGTCCATGCCAGTGGGGTTGCTGAATTAGTACCTTCGCCTAGTTCATAACCCGCTTTGTTGACACCTACACCATCCCAGACTTGCTCAGGCAGCATCATGCCTTCATTCGCAAACTGTTCTAAACCTTTTACGTAACTATTTCTAATATCAGCCTGCTTAGCATCATTCAATGTTTTGGTAGCGTTGGCTGCCGCTATTTCGTAATGGCCGCGTTCACCGGTGAAGAATGGCCACACACGACCACGTTGCCCTCGTGTGTTTGCGCCACCTTCTGCGTAATTAGTGCCTGTTACCTCATCTTCGCCGTAGCCGTCGTTACCGTAACGGCGGTAGCCTGCAAATGTCCCGGTCCCATCTTCAAAACTAAAGCTATATTTAACTTGTAGGTTATCTTCAAGCGTTTCGTCATCGTACTCAGGCAGTGTTTTAACAATACTTTCGTCGTTAGCACCGCGAACGCCATAGCGAACTAGCTCTAAAAAACCGCCATCTAAAATTTGCTTTTTATTAAACCCTTCACGGCCATTATTGGCGTTAATTTTAGTGTTTGAATTGGCGTCAGTGTCCTGACCAATGCGAATAAAATATTCACCATCGGTACTTTCGCCTTTTAAATTACCCTTTGTAGTAAACATTTGCGATTCTATTTCGCTGTTATACTTTTTAGCCGTTTCTAAATAACGCTTAGCGTTTTTATCATCACCGCTAAGTGTTGCTATGTCGCTTGCTGTTATTAGGCCTGCAACAATTGCGGCAGTAGTAGAAGGAGAATATCCTTCTTGCTCTTCCCAGCGCTCCTGCTGTGTTGCCGGTGGGGTGATCTGCGTGTCGTTCCATAAAATTTTAGCAAGGCCTCCATCAACTAAAAAGTCAGCTGCAGGTTTTAACATTTTGCCGTACCAAGTTTTTAGCTCTTCATCGCTAAGTACATTAGCTTGGTGAAGTTTCCAAGCAAGCATAATAGGCATGGCTGTTTGGTCAAGCTGTACACCAACCCACTCAAGTTCACCATCAACATGTGTTTTTTGTAAAAACCAGCCAGTATCACCATTGTTACCCGGTGTACTGCTGTTAACTTGTACTTTTTCAAGGTATTCGAACGCTGTTTTAGCTGTAGCGGTATCGCCTAGCGCCATAAAAGCCATAGCTACTTGATAAAAATCGCGTACCCATACCGCTTTATAACCCGTAGAGCCCTCTTTAGCAGATACGGTTTCGCCCCATGGGTTTGACAGTGACGCAATAAGCGCACCGGCGTGTGTTTTATCTTCTTGTGCTTTTAATACCATGGCACTGGTGTATAAAAGTTTGCCGTTATCGGCTGTTTGTTCAGTCATTGTATTTAGTGGTTTAAGGCTTTGTAGGTAATCTTGCCAACCTAGCGCGTCGCCTTTACCGTTGTAGTGATCGAGTACGGCTTGGTAACCCTTAGCCAAACTTTGTTCGCCTTGCTGAATACTTTGCTGCTGGGTTTTTCCAAAGCTTAACGCTAAATCAAATGTGGTGTTGTTACTAATATCACCGAGTTCTGCAAGCATGTTTACATTACCTGAAACTTCACCGGTATTTGTATACTGATTATTAATTACTTGCGTTGTTTTAAGTGCACTTATGCCATCACTTTCACCTGTAAAGCCAACGGTTTTAGCTTTAAAAGGTGAACTTGATTGTAATGTTAAATAGTTATCGCCTTCCCATGCGACAAGCCCTTGATCTGTTGTTTTAGCAAAGTCACCTAACCCATTATTGTTAATGTACGGGTTAACCTTAACATAGGCTTTTAGACCCTCTAATTGAGTATTAAACACACTTCGTACAAATAATGTTTGTGTATCTGGGTCGGTAAATATGTGCTTTTCTAAGCTAAAGCGGCCTTGCTTATCGGTACTTGTTACCTTATAAGCAAGCGAAAGCGGTCTGCCTTGCTCATCTTTGTATAAGTAATCAATGCTTACGTCTAAGTCATCTGCTTCGGTAACGGTGAAATCATTACCTGTTACTATAAATTGCATGTCTTTTATTTGCGCTTGGTGAATAAGCCCAAACATGGTTTCGGTGATCATTCCTTTAGCAATAGAAAACCATACTTTAGACACATTGCCTGTTGCGGCTGTATCGCTGTACTGCCCTTTTTTATATTCTTCAAACGATGTGCCAATACCTGTTTTGCCTGCATACGCCCAAAATGGCTCTACCCCTGGGGCGCCTGGTGCCGATGTAACTTTTGCTGAAGTACTTTCATTAGTTGTGCTTGTGTTTTGTGCGCCACAAGCCGTTAAACCTAATGCTAAAAGTGAAGCGGTTATAAGGTTGTATTTTTTCATTGTGTGTCCTTAATTAGAATTTTTAACGCGCATTACGGCTACAGCGGCAACCACAAATGAGGCTGCACCAATTAATAGGGCGTAAATAGGCTGGTTAGAAAATACATGGCGTAAAATAAGCCCTAAAATGCTAGCGGCGAGTAACTGCGGTATTACAATAAAGAAGTTAAAAATGCCCATATAAACGCCCATTTTATTACTTGGTAAGGCGTTACTTAACATGGCATAAGGCAGCGATAAAATAGACGCCCACGCAAACCCTACGCCTATCATAGGTATAAGTAACATTTTAGGGTCTTGTATAAACATAAAGCTTGCAAGGCCTAACGCGCCTAGCAATAAATTAAAACAATGTGCGCCTTTTAAACCCATTTTTTTTACTAAAAACGGAATACACATAGCTGCAATTGCGGCAAAGCCATTATAGGCTGCAAATAAAATACCCACCCAGTCTGCACCATCGTTAAATGCTTTAGAGGTAGCATCGCTACTGCCATAGTGAAAACTTGTTACAGCGGAAGTGGTATAAATCCACATAGCAAATAAAGTAAACCAGCTAAAAAACTGCACCCATGCAAGCTGCTTCATAGCCTCTGGCATAGTAAATACATCTTGTACTACCTGGTAAAAGCCACCTTGTGTTTTGTTGGCGCTTTTAAGCGCGGCTGCAATCCACTGCACAATACCAAAGGCTAATAAACCACCAGCAAGTAGGTATAATTCTTTTTCAAGGGATAAGCCCATGACTAATGCAAGAGTTGCTAAACCCAGTACCACAAAAATAATGGCACCTTTATTAAAGTTAATATCAGCAATAATTGCAGTCGTAGATTTTGCTGTTTGCTGTTCAAATTCAGCAAGTTGTTCTGGGCTATATTCCTTTGTGCGTGCCACAGTCCATAAAACAGCAACTAATAAAACCACCCCACCCCAGTAAAATGAGTATTTAACAGATTCAGGAATTTGCCCAGCCGCTGCAGTATTACTGACATCAAACCAGTTGGTCATCATCCATGGTAGCGCCGAGGCTAACACCGCACCAATACCAATAAAAAAGCTTTGTAAACCGTAACCTGTCGCGCGTTGTTTCTCTGGCAGGTTATCGCCAACAAGCGCTCTAAACGGTTCCATTGTCACGTTGATTGAGGCATCCATAATCCATAACATACCCGCAGCAATCCAAAGTGTTGGCGAGTGCGGCATAATAAACAACGAAAGTGTTGTTAACACAGCGCCCACAAAGAAAAACGGACGACGACGGCCAAAGCGCCCCCACGTTTTATCGCTCCAGTAACCTATAATAGGCTGAACAATTAAGCCTGTAAGCGGAGCTGCAACCCATAAAATAGGAATATCATCAACTTGTGCGCCTAATGTTTGAAATATTCGGCTTACATTGCCGTTTTGCAGAGCAAAACCAAACTGTATGCCTAAAAAGCCAAAGCACATGTTCCATATTTGCCAAAAACTTAAATTTGGCTTATCGGTATTATTATTTTGATTATTCATTATTAGCCTTATTTGTTAATACTGCGCTGCTAAATGCATCAAGTGTCAAGTTAAATGTGGCGCCTTGTGAGTGTGTTTTAAGTTCCACTTGGTGTTGCTCAAGTAAATCAACAATTAGTGAGCTTTCTCCCAGTTTTGTTACTTGCTCATGAGATAAATCAACGGAGATACTCTGTGTTTGCTCACTGAAGTTACTTAGTACCAAAATTGTTTGCTGCCCTAGCGTTCGGCTAAACCCAACAATACGATCGCTACCTGTAAGGTTAAGCTTTTGCATATCGCCGCCTACAACAGCAGGTAAGCTATTTAAAGACATAATTGCTTTATAGTACTCACGCAAAGCAGCTTGTTCGTTAGTGAGTTTTGCGCCATCAAACTTACCGTTATTCATCCATGCTTGATGAGCGGGTACGCCTATGTAATCAAAAATACTTGTGCGAGTAGGCGATCCAAAGCCGGCATTTTCAGATCCATCCTCACCAACATCTTGGCCAAAGTATAATAAGCTTGGTGCACGACTAATTAAGTTAGAAACCACCATGGCGGGTTTACCCCAAACTGCATTTCCTGCAAAGTCTGGGCTAGCGATACGTTGCTCGTCGTGATTTTCTAAAAAGTGCAACATGTGTTGCTCTATGTCTGCAACGGTTTTATGCGCATCAAAAATAGTGTTTGCTAGCTGCTTGCTTTGCATAATGGCCTTTAACGTATCGTAAAAGCCCACTTTGTCGTAAAGAAAATCCATTTTTCCTTGGTGAATATAGGCGCGATACATTTTTGGGTTGTAAACTTCAGCCAGTAAAAAGGCATCTGGCTTTTGCATTTTTATTGATGAATTCAAAAAACTCCAAAATTCGACCGGTACCATCTCGGCCATATCATATCTAAAGCCATCAACCCCTTTGTCGAGCCAAAACAATGCAATATCTCTAAATTTATACCAGCTATTAGGGAGTTCTTTATCCTGCCAAAACGCATAATGAACACGGTAATCTTTCGTTTCTATGTTTTTTGGTAGTGTTGGAAAGTCGTAACTGCCGTCTGGTTTAACACCGTAATTCACTTTTACGGTTTCGTACCAATCGTTTATGTCAGGTTTTGGCGCTCGTGCACCATTACCGGTCCATTTTGCTGGGTTTTCATCAAAAAATCCGTCCGCAAGTGGATGAGCATTGCCACCTAGGACTTGGTAATTAACATCTGTAGGTACTTGAAAAGACTTTCCTGGTACATAGTAAAAATTATTATTTTTATCGTACACTTTACTGGTGTCATCTTGCTCACCAAAGTCTTTAACACCTTTAGGTTTACCTAGCGATTCATAATTACGTGCCACATGGTTAGGCACTATATCAATAATGACTTTCATGCCATGGCTATGTGTACGTTCAATAAGCTGGGTAAACTCTCCCATGCGGTTTGTTACATTAACAGCTAAATCGGGGTTAACATCGTAGTAATCTTTAATCGCGTACGGTGAACCTGCGCGACCTTTTATTACATCAGGGTCATCTTTTGAAATACCGTAGTCGGTATAATCGCCCACTAACGCGTGGTGTAACACACCGGTATACCAAACGTGCGTGGTACCTAGCTCTTTAATGCCTTTTAGGGCTGCGTCGTTAAAGTCGGCAAATTTACCTACACCGTTTTGCTCTTTAGTGCCCCATGGCACATTGGCTGTCTCGGTATTACCAAACAAACGGGTAAAAACTTGATACACAACTGGCTTGGTAAGCTCATTTTGCGTATGTGCAGGTGTTTGCTGTTGTTCAGGTTTATTATTTTCTGAACACCCTGTAGCAATAAGTGCACTACACAGCACTGCGGGTATATAAACTGATTTTTTCATTGTGTGTCTTTTTTGTCAGTATTGTTATTAACTTTATACTAAAGATTACTGCAGCAACCATACAGTTGCTGCATACGTATTCAGGTCACTATTGTGGCTTATTGATAACTAATACAGTTGCGCTCATAGCTGATAGTTCAATGGTTTTGCCAAGCTTTTGTGTTTTTTGAGTAAATAAATTAAATGCTGTTGTGCTCTTAGGCATCACCTCTTGCATATACTCAATATTTTTTTGTAGTGCCTCTGTGTTTTTATTCATAAATACCAACACAGTTTGCTCGTCGCTAATACGTGAATAACTATAAACCCCTTGTTGAGGCGTAAAGTGTACAAGTTTACCTTTATCTAGTGCTGAGCTGTTTTTTCTAAAGTTAAGCAGCGTACTGATGGTGTTATGCATCTCTTTTTGCTTTTTTGTTAAGCCCTCTTTGGTAAAGGCGTTACGTGTTTGCCCATCAAACCCTCCAGGAAAATCAATTCTAATATCGCCATGGTCTTTACTTGGGGTGTTATCTAATAGTACTTCCGTACCGTAATACATTTGCGGTATGCCACGTGTAGTTAAAAACAAGGTCATCGCCATTTTTGTTTTGTCTACATCTTGACCAAGCTCAGTGTAAACACGGCTCATATCGTGGTTATCGGCAAACACCATAATGTTATTTGTATCAGGGTATAAAAAGTCATTAGCTAACGATTCATATACTTTAACCCAACCCGTGTTCCAACTTTCATCTTCATTTAGCGCTTGAATTACCGACTCTTGCAACGAAAAGTCCATCACGCTTGGTAAGCTTGATGTATAGCCATCTTGGTTATGCTTGCCACGTTGCCAGTAAGAAGCAATAGCAGGGTTAGACGTCCACTCTTCTCCAACAATATTAAAGTCTGGATACTCTTGCATTATGGCTTTTGTCCAATCACTCAAAAATGCTTTATCTGAGTAAGAGTAGGTATCAACGCGTATGCCGCTTAAATCGGCGTATTCTATCCACCAAATCGCATTTTGAATTAAGTATTCACTTAACAGTGGTTGGCGCTGATTTAAATCAGGCATGGTTTCTACAAACCAGCCATCGTTAAACTGGCGCTTGTCGTATTCACTGGCGTGTGGGTCTTGTATGGTTTGGCGCGCATGGCTGGTGGCATTCTTGCCTTTATTAAACTCACCATTAAAGTTAATCCAATCTTTAGTTGGCTTATCGTTAACCCAAGTATGCTCAGAGCCAAAATGGTTAAGAACCATATCCATTACAAGGCCTATACCCTGCTCTTTTGCTTTTACAGATAACGTTTTGTATAACTGGTTTGAGCCCATTCGTGGGTCAACCTTATAAAAGTCTGTAATTGCATAACCATGATAAGAATAATTAGGCATGTTGTTTTCAAGCACAGGTGTTAGCCAAAGCTGTGTGACGCCTAAGTCGTTTAAATAGGGAAGCGCGTTTATAACGCCTTGAATATCACCACCGTGGCGCCCACCTTTTATACTCGGGTTTGCTGCTTCTAACATGTTTGGGACGGTATCGTTTTCTTTATCACCATTAGCAAAGCGATCGGGGTTAATTAAATAAAGCGTATCAGCTGATGTAAACCCTTGACGCTGAGCGCTGTTTTTATCTCGTTCAAGAAGTGGGAACTCAAAGTTATTGCTTGTTTCGCTGCTATTAAACTTAAGCGTTCCGGCTTTAGCGGCGTCGGTAATGGTAATATTTAAAAATACATAATTTGGATTATCGGTACGGGTTACTTTATTTAACTTAACGCCGTTGTATTTAGCTAATTTAATTTGCTCGTTTGCAATGTTTTGCTCATGAACCATGATGGTAATCGTGTTTTTGTTCATGCCAACCCACCAATTAGCTGGCTCAACGTCAAGTGCGTAGCTAATGGTTGGTAAAGTACAGGCACTTACAAGTAAAAGCTTTTTTAAAAGTTGCATCATCAGGCCTTTTTAATTTTTGCTAAAAAATCTTTATGAGTTGGTAATTGATCTACCGTTGAGGTAATAAGCGTTTTTAGTGTTGAGAATAAATCGTTTAGTTGTTCACTACTGAGTGAGTCAACGATGTTGTTGTAATCCTCGGGAATAAGACCTTGCCCAATACACACCTGCTGCCAAGCCACTTCTGCAAATAGCTCGTCGTTTTCGCGCACTACCTTGCCTGTTTGTCTAAATAAATCTATTTTATGAGCTAACGATTGAGGTATATCCATTTGCTTACATTGGCGCCAAAATGGCGAGTCTACTCGTTCGGTTAATTTGTAATGCAAAATAATGAAGTCGCGAATATGTTCTATTTCAGTAACACTTTGCTTATTAAATTCAGTAACAAGCGCATCACTAATGCCATTATGAGGAAATAACTTAATTAAACGTATAACAGCACTTTGAATTAAATGAATACTGGTAGACTCAAGCGGCTCTAAAAACCCACTTGAAAGCCCCACTGCTACCACATTTTTATGCCATTGCTTTAAGCGTCGCCCAGTTTTAAATTTTATTAAGCGAGGATCTGTTGTAGGTTCACCCGGTAAGTTATTAAGTAAAAGTGCAGTCGCGCCCTCGTCAGATAAATATCGACTGCAGTAAACAAGCCCGTTTCCTGTTCTATTTTGCAACGGTATTTGCCACTGCCAGCCTGCGTTATGTGCAATAGAACGCGTATAAGGCCTTAATTCGTCACTTCCTGTTGATTGCACTGCTACGGCGCTATCGCATGGTAAATAATGCGACCAATCAACAAACCCTGTATTAAGCGTTTGCTCAATTAAAAGTGCACGTTGCCCCGTACAATCTATAAATAAATCCCCCTCTATTTGGCTATTATTATCAAGCGTTAGACTGTTAATTTGGCCTGTATTTGGGCACTGAGTAACACGCTCTATTTTTGCATCGATGTGTTTTACACCGCGTGATACTGCCAGTTTTTTAAGGTACTCAGCATATAAGGTGGCATCAAAATGAAAAGCGTAACTTATCCCAGGTAGCTGGGTATTAGGAATAGCGCTTAGTGGTGCAAACTTGTGCTTTTTAGCAGCTTGGTAATTAAGTGAAAAATCCCATAAAGAATCCTCACTACCACTAATTTGCCCTTTTACCCAAAAGTTATAAAAGTCACAAAACGGAAAGTCTTTACCAAACGAGCCAAACGCATGCATGTAACTATGTGATGGTGTTTTCCAATTTTCGAACTCAATACCAAGCTTTATAGAGGCATTAGTAGCATTTATAAAGTCTTGTTCATTAATACCTAACGCATTGTTGAGCTGAATAATGGGCGGAATGGTCGCTTCACCAACACCAATAGTACCAATACTGCGGGATTCTATAAGGGTGATGTTAATTACTTTACCTAATACTTTATTAAGTAGCGCTGCGGCTATCCAACCAGCGGTCCCACCGCCCGCAATGACAACGTTTTTTATTGGTTTCATAGTATTGCCCACTTTTACAAGCCAAAGCTTTGTTAAGTTTGATAAAATTTAGATAAAGTAGCTATAAAAAAGCCCTTGTAAAATAAATTACAAGGGCTTCTACACACAACGTTTATTATAGCTTGTAACTAAAGCCCAATAAGAACGTACGACCATAATCTTGGTAGTCACGTACTTGCAGCGCGTTATCGCCACTTAAAGTGGTAAACGGTTCTTCAGTAATATTTTGTACTTGGAAGGTTACATTTAAGCCATCTAAGCTATCAACACCTGCTTCGCCAAAATCAAAGCCCAATTGTGCATCCCAAATTGTTTCACCTTTAATGTCAACTTGAGTTGCAGCAAGACCTAATCCATTTACATTACCTTTAAAGTCACTACGTTTACGCATACTTGTACGCGCTTGGAAGCCATTACGCTCGTAGTAAACAGTCAAGCTATCAATTTGGTCAGATAGGCCAACAAGTTCATATTCATTCCCATTTTGATCTTCAACGTCTTGTTCAATGCCTGTATGGCTTGCAATTAAACCAAAGCCATCAAGTGAAGAATGAAATACGTTAAACGGTAGCGCAAGAGAAAGCTCGTAACCCCATAGGTCACCGCCGCCGCCATTTACTTTACCATTACCAGTACCTGAAGAAGTTGCTGGTATTTCACCCGTTGCAGGATTAGCTACGCCAGACATATCGACTGCGTAAGTACCATCAAATATCCACTGGTTGATATCTTTATAGAAAACCGCTGCAGAGAAGTATCCTTCTGCATTAAAGTAATTTTCGTAGCTGATATCAAAGCCTGTCGCTTCTTTTGGCTCTAGTTTAGGGTTACCACCTGAAATACTCCAAAAGTTACCATTATCATCTGGTTGTTGCCCGTATGATGCATTGATTGACGCATTCATATCGTTTAATAATGCGCGCGAAATAGTTTTAGCCGCACCAAAACGTAACGTTTGTTCTTCGTCGATTGCAAACGACAAGTTAATGCTTGGTAAAACGTGGCTGTAGTCGTGACTTACGTCTGTTGGTGTAACAACTACGAGACCGTCTACTGTGTTAGCAGCTGAACCCTGTGAAGACTGTTCAGTTTTAACATAGCGAACGCCCACATTACCTGTTACCGGAATTGATCCAATTTCTGCGTTAATATCAGCTTGAACAAAGAAGGCAGTTACTTTTTCTTGGACTGTCCACGACTGTGTTTTATGTTTTTGGTCTGTAAGGCTTTCTTGAAGTAAATCATAGTAACCATCGTTTATTAGGGCACGAGTATCGTAGGCAATCATATCGCCCATACCAATGAAGTCTAAGCTAGCTGAACCTAAACGGTACTGCTCTGGAACCGAAACCATACCTGGGTTAGATAGAGAAAAATCTTTAAGTGTTAAAAAATAACCTTCAGATAACTTTGATTTTTCACGGTCACGATAAGACATACCAAATTTAACAGCATTAACGTATTCGTTGTCTAGAATTTTAGTTGCAGCAAGTTTTAACGTGGTTAGTTCATCATTCACTTCTGGCGCATTGATGAAACCATCTTGTGCTGTATTTTGAAATGGTGTGTCAGTTAAACCATATTTGTCATTAAGGGCTTTACTTCCACCCCACGATAACGGGCCACCTAATTGAATTAGGTTATAGTCACTGTAATCTAGCTCATGAGAAAATTGTGCACCGGTATTACCACCATCAAGCATATAACCAATGTTGTCAGCAACACCATTAGCATCACCTCGACCTGTGCCTGAATAACTTTCAATGCTCCATAGCTGACGTTCAACCTCAGAGCGGCTGATATCAAACTCTGTGCTCCAACTGTCGTTAATATCGTATTTTGCATTAAAACCAAACTGCGTTAATTCAGCTTTTCGTTCTTGATGGTCGTTACGAACAACAACACGCTGACCTTCAGTCACAGCACTTGTGATAAATCCAGTTTCAGCATCAACTGTTGTTGAATCTGAGCTAATTGAACCTTGACCCCATGCAAATGGAATTTCGATACCGCGCAAAATTTGTTCATCTGAAAAGTCGATATAAAGCGCATCAAACGTCATATTTAATTTATCAGTCGGTGCAGCTTCTAATACAAGCATTGCTGAGTCACGCTCAAGCGTTGAAGAACGTACGTATGGTTTAGCACCACCTAAAATAGAATATGATTGACCATCTTCAGTAGTAAACTCTGGGTAACCCCATGAGTTCCAACGCTTTTCTTGGTTTGGAGAACTCATTGTGTTGTAAGCAAATGCTACACCAATGGTGTCATCTGCGAATTGGTCAATGTATGAGACCGTACCGCGGTAACCTTGATCATCACCGTCTGGATTAAGCTTACCAAAACCAGTTTGCTCAAGTTGACCATTAAACATGATTACACGTTCACCTTTACTTAAAGGTTTAACGGTTTGCATGTCGATAACACCGGCGATGCCTTCAGCTTCGATACTCGCACTTGGTGTTTTATAAACGGTAACGCCGCTCATTATTTCAGATGGGTAAAGGTCGAACTCAACGCCACGGTTATCACCAATTGATACTTGCTCACGACCATTAAATGTAGTGGCACTTTCGTTTTCGCTAAAGCCACGTACACTCACTCGGCTTGCACGACCGTCTAGGCGTTGAGCTGTTAAGCCAGGTAGACGAGCGATAGACTCAGCAATCGACGAATCAGGTAACTTACCGATATCTTCTGCAGAGATAGATTCAACGACTTCTGGTGAAAAACGTTTAGTGTTGATTGATTCTACAATACTGCCACGAAAACCTTTAACTTCGATAACTTCTACGTCATCATTTTTTAATTGTTTTTCTTCCGCTGCAGTTGCTGCAAAACTAGTGATGCCAGCAGCAGCTAACGCCAGAGTTAATATACTTGGTTTGAACATAGACATGATGTTTTCCCGTTACCCATATTGTGATACCCGCTCAATTGTTTAGTGATAGTAAACCGAGGCGAGCTTATTTTGTTGTCAGGATGGATATTAACGCTTGGTTTATTTTATTAACAAGTTTATGCATACGTATTCAAGCCTTATAAAACCAACATAAATTAACATAAACTTCACATAAACCTTGGTAACACACTGTTTTAAATGATATTTATTGGTGCAACAATTTTTATCCGAATATTACAATTATGCAAAATAGCCTAATGATTTAAACCTGCTTTAACAGCTTGTAATTATTAAGAAATAAATTAGATCTATGCATTATTGGCTAAATTTAACTAATAAATATCAATGTGAAATTGGTAAGACCATTACATGCAATCACTATTATAGTGCAACCCAGCTAAAATATGCACTTGCGAGGTGCTATGCCGTGTTACTTTTTAATTACATGCAATTGGTAAACAGATTCAATTTAATGGCAACGCTTCCTTAAAACTAAATAGACGCTTTTTGAAGTCACTCAAACATGCTTATTTTTGTGCATACGTATGCAGTCTTTTTACAGTATCTCGGCCTTCACGTATGCTTTTTGCAAATAACGTGATTTACCATAATCACATATAAGAATTTAAAAAACTGTTTGGAATGACGGAGAAAAGCATGGCCCAAAAGCAGTGGTATAAAGGTGCGGTTATTTATCAAGTTTACCCGCGTAGCTTTCAAGATAGCAACAACGACGGTATTGGTGATTTAAGAGGAATAATTAATCGTATTGATTATATTAAGAGCTTAGGTGTTGATGCTATTTGGATTTCGCCATTTTTTAAATCTCCTATGAAAGATTTTGGTTACGATATTAGTGACTACCGTGATATTGACCCTTTATTTGGCAATTTAAACGACTTCGACGAGCTTATTGAACAAGCACACGACCGCGATATTAAAATTATTATCGATCAGGTATTAAGCCATACGTCAGATCAACATCAATGGTTTTTAGACAGCCGAGAAAACCAAAGTAACGACAAAGCCGACTGGTATGTGTGGGCTGACTCTAAAGAAGACGGCACTGCACCAAATAACTGGTTATCAATTTTTGGCGGCGGTGCATGGCAATGGGAACCACGCAGAGGGCAATACTACCTTCATAACTTTTTAACTGAACAACCCGATTTAAATTTTCATAACCCAGATGTTAGAAAAGCAGTGCTAGATAACGTTGAGTTTTGGCTTAAAAAAGGCGTTGATGGTTTTAGACTAGATGCCATTAACTTTTGTTATCATGATGCGCAGCTTCGTGATAACCCTGCAAAACCAAAAGAAAAACGCCAAGGCCGTGGTTTCAGTGAAGACAACCCTTACGCATTTCAATACCACTATTACAATAATACCCAACCTGAAAATATTGAGTTTATGCAAGATATTCGTGCGTTACTTAATAAATACCCAGGCACTGTATCACTGGGTGAAATTTCGTCAGAGGACTCTTTAGCCACTATGGCAGAGTACACACAAGGCGGTGATAAGCTGCATATGGGTTATAGCTTTGAGCTTTTGACTAACGATTATTCAAGTGAGTATATAAGAACAACCGTGCAAACCCTTGAAAAAGGAATGACAGAAGGCTGGCCTTGTTGGGCGTTTAGCAATCACGACGTTGAACGTGTAGCAAGCCGTTGGAGTCAAAATGGCGAAGTTAATTCACAGCAATGTAAAATGCTCACCGCCCTACTCGCATCCTTGCGCGGTAGCGTATGTATGTACCAAGGTGAAGAATTAGGCCTAGGGGAAGCAAACGTAGCCTTTGAGGATTTGCAAGACCCGTATGGAATAACCTTTTGGCCAAACTTTAAAGGCCGTGATGGCTGTAGAACGCCGATGCCATGGGATAATGCCGATTTACACCATGCGGGCTTTAGTGACACTAAGCCATGGCTGCCTGTAGACGAGCAGCATAAACAGCAATCAGTAAAACAGCAAACACATGATCATGATTCTACCTTAAATGCTTATCGTGAATTTATGGCGTGGCGAAAAACAAAAACCGTGCTACTTGAAGGCGATATTGAATTTATTAACACACATGAGCCTGTACTTGCTTTTTACAGAACATTCGAAAATGAAAAAATGTTGTGTGTTTTTAATTTAAGTGGCACTGAAGCATCGCTATCAATGCCAACTGATGTATTAACAGAGTTTAGTGAGCTTAGCCACCATAAAGGCCATGTAACGAACGATGAATTACTATTAGCGCCGTTTGCATGCTATTACGCACAGTGCTAATTGATGCTAACCGCTAATTAGTTACAAAAAAGCCCATGTAATAACATGGGCTTTTTTTGTAGGTAAATTTAATGGTTATGGGTTTTACTATTGAGGTAATCGGTAAATGCAAACAACACTCCAGACATCACAAAAGTAACGTGGATTATTACTTTCCATAATAGCTCGTCGTTTGAATGCGCCTCTGAATTTATAAACACTTTTAATAGTTCAACAGCCGATATTGCAACGATTGCGCTGATAAGCTTCATTTTCAGCCCTGAAAACCCCACTTTACCCATCCAAGATGGCTTATCTTCATGATTATCTATACCTAGTTTAGAAACAAAGTTTTCGTATCCACTAAATATAATAATTAACAATAAGCCTGCAAGTAACGCTGTATCAACCAGCGTCAATATGCCTACTAGTAAATCTTGGCTTGATGCGGTAAAAGTAGCGATCCCCATTAAATAAAGTTGTTTAAAAAACTTTATTAATAACAAAATAACTGCAAACAAAAGGCCAACAAAAAAAGGCGCTAACAACCAACGTCCTTTAAAAATAAACGACTCCAATGCATGCTCTATTTTATTGGTTGATTGAATGTTTTTTTTGGGTGTAACGGGAGTGTTAGGTGTCATTTATTATTCTATGAATTAAAAAAAGGCGACAGTAACGTATTAATTAAGGTTATACAAATAATTATAAAAAAACGGCTCATAAATAAACTTATCTTTACGATAAATATATTTCGTTATCTTTTATTTAAAATTCGATTAAATTCAGCATACCAACAGAAGCGTTCTGCTTGGACATGTTTGTTTAATAGCGACAATCACCGCTATAAAACCATTTTTTAGGAATAAACGAATGAAAAAAGCATTACTTGCATCACTTACAGCGTCACTATTTGCAGTATATGCAACATACTCAGTAGCAGACGACACACCAGTAGCATCAGCACAAATGGTAAAAGAGTACACTGAGGTGTGTGTTAACTGGGCTAAAGACGACGATGTAATGAATGAAGACCTTTACGCGTATGTTTTAAATTGCGTAAATGATGAGCTTGAATCAGAAGGCTATCAAAAAGTAACTTCTGTAAAAATCTAACCCTGACTCAAAGGTATGCTTTAAGCCTGCCTTTGAGGCTACCTATGCTTAGCTAATTGAACAGCCAAAAAGCCGTTGCGAGCACAATTACTAAGCATAAAAAAACCGGAATAGACACATGCTGTGCATTCCGGTTTTTTGTAACTATAAGGTGTTAAAAACGCGCTTTAGTTACTTTTCATCTTTTTTTGCTTTTGCTTTAGGTTTTGCTTTAGCAGGGGCTTTTTTAGCAGCAGCTTTCTTTTTAGGTGCAGCTTTTTTCTTAGCTTCTTCTACCCACTTACCTGCTTCATAATGAGCAGTCCAACCAGTTGCTTTGCCGTCTATCTCAGTCATAACATACTGCGCTTTGTTTTTACGACTGTAGCGCACAACAGCAAGATTACCATCTGGGTCTTGACCTGGTGCGTCCGCTAAATAGTAGAATTTAGGGGATATACGATCTCTAAATCGTTTTAACTCTTCAACCTTAGGGGCTCGAGTTTCACGAGATTTAGGGAATGTATTTGCAGCTAAAAATATACCTGCAGCACCATCTCGTAATACAAAATAGGCTTCTGATTTTTCACATTCTAATTCAGGAATATGAACTGGATCTTCCTTAGGCGGAGCAGCTTCACCATTCTTTAGTAACTTACGTGTATTTTTACACTCTTCGTTATTACAGCCAAAGTACTTACCAAAACGTCCAGATTTAAGTTCCATGTCTGAGCCGCATTTATCACACTCAATAATTGGACCGTCATAACCTTTAATCTTAAACGTGCCTTGCTCAACAATATGCCCTTTACACGCAGGGTTGTTACCACAAACATGTAACTTGCGGGTCTCATCGATTAAATACGAATCCATCGCTGTTTCACAAACGGGACAGCGCTTCATTTGCATTAATTTTTCTGTTTCTTCGTCTTCAACATCAGCGGCAACCGCTTCATCGCCCGACACTAAATTCATAGTAGTAGTACAACGTTCTTTAGGCGGTAAGTTATAACCTGTACACCCTAAGAAAACACCCGTTGATGCCGTGCGAATACCCATTTTACGGCTACAGGTAGGACACTCTATATCAGTTTCAACCATTTCATTAAGACGCATGCCACCTTGTTCTGGTTCGTCTTTTGCAATGGTTAATTGGGTTGAAAAATCAGCGTAAAACTTATCAAGTACTTGCGTCCATACACGTTCACCTTCTGCTATATCATCTAAACGGCCTTCCATTTTTGCTGTGAAATCAAAGTTCATCAAATCGGTAAAGTTTTCAACCAGACGATCGGTTACAATTTCACCCATTTTTTCAGCAAAGAAACGACGGTTTTCTACCCGCACATAGCCACGGTCTTGAATTGTAGAAATGATAGAAGCATAAGTAGATGGACGACCTATTCCTCGTTTTTCTAACTCTTTTACCAAACTTGCCTCACTAAAGCGCGCTGGTGGCTTAGTGAAGTGCTGTTTAGGATCAAGTTCAACAAGTGTCAGTGTTTCTCCCACTGCAACAGCTGGGAGTGATTGATCTTCTTCGTTCTTCTTACGAACAGCTGGTTGCACTTTGGTCCAACCATCAAAACGAAGCACACGCCCTTTTGCCTTAAGCTGAAAATCGTTAGCCGCAACAGTTAAGGTTGTTAAATCGTACTCTGCAGGTACCATTTGGCACGCTACAAATTGACGCCATATTAATTCGTAAAGCTTTTTAGCATCGGCATCTACACCTTCAAGGTGTCCAGACAGCACAGTAACGCTAGAAGGACGAATCGCTTCGTGTGCCTCCTGTGCATTACCTTTAGAACTGTAGTTAATTGGCTCTTTTGGCAGGTATTTTGAGCCAAATTGTTCTGTAACGTATTCACGACACATTTCAACAGCATCTTTCGATAAGTTTGTTGAATCAGTACGCATATAAGTAATATAACCACCTTCGTACAATCGCTGCGCTAGCATCATGGTCTTTTTAACACCATAACCTAAACGTGTACTGGCAGCTTGCTGCATTGTTGATGTGATTAAAGGTGCACTTGGGCGACTTTTACTCGGTTTTTCTTCAACATTAACAACTTTATATTCTGCACTCTCAAGGCTTTTTACCGCCTCTTTGATCTGTGCTTCATTTACAGGTTTAAATGGCTTGTCTGCTTGTTTAGTGACTTCTAAACGCAGGTCAGACTCGCTATTTTTAACATCTGCATGAATATCCCAGAACTCTTCTGGAATAAACGCTTTAATTTCACGCTCACGCTCTACGAGTAATCTTACTGCAACTGACTGTACTCGCCCTGCAGATAAACCACGCGCTACTTTTGCCCACAGAAGCGGCGATACCATAAAGCCCACAACACGATCTAAAAAACGACGAGTTTGCTGAGCAAATACCATGTCAGTATTTAGCTCACCCGGTGTTTCAAACGCTTGCTGAATGGCATTTTTAGTAATTTCGTTAAAAACAACGCGTTTGTATTTTTCTGGTTCACCACCGATGATTTCTTGAAGGTGCCAAGCAATTGCTTCCCCTTCTCTATCCAAATCCGTTGCGAGATATATTTGGTCTGCTTTTTCGGCCAGCTTTTGTAATTCTTGAACAACCTTTTCTTTACCCGGTAGGATTTCGTAATGAGGCTGCCAGCCTTTTTCAGGATCAATCCCCATACGTGCAACCAAGTTTGTGTAATCTCGTTGCTGTTTATAAGCTGCTTTCTCATCCGGTGGCATTTTACGCACTTCTGCTGGCGTTTTAGTTGCCGGCACTTTTGCTTTGCTCGAACCTGAGGTAGGTAAGTCTCGTACATGTCCAATACTGGACTTTACGATAAAGTCATTACCTAAGTATTTATTAATTGTTTTAGCCTTAGCAGGTGACTCTACAATTACTAGCGATTTGCCCATAGTTGCCTATTTCTAACCAAATATTGAAAATGTGTTTACCGCATTAGCGGTGCGAATATTTATAGGTATATCTACAAACACTAGTTGTTACAAGCTTTTAATACAAACTTTTCAGTATTTACTGAATAAACGAACAATTTTTGTTGCTAATTTAGACAAACTGGTGTTTTTAGAATAATTGCTGTGGAATATATAGAACACAAAGAAAAATGCCAACCTAAAGGTTGGCATTTTTTACGATAACTTAAACATCATCGAAAATTGTGATGCCTGTCGAGACCGTTTTACTGGCCCCTAGTTGGTTTTCAAATTCAAAAGTAATACTTAAAACCCCACTTGTTTGGTCGTTACCATCAGTCTCTCGTGAAATTAATACATCCGAGTACATCGGTTTATCTGTGTTGGTATTAGGTATTGTTTCACTGTGACTAATAATTGACAGATCGCCATTGCTCGTTGTTAAAGACACTACTGTGTTTGCAGGTAATGGATTACCAAATTCATCTGTGTAGTGAATACGAACAGCCATTGATGTTAAACCAATGTCCACGGTAAGTGTTTCAGGGTCTGTTTCGTCAGGGTCATTAGGATCGAAATCTGGGTTATCGATTTCAACATTGTTGACAGAAAGGTCTATTGTAGCAACATCACAACGCTCAGTTACATCGGACTCTTCTAACTCTACAAAAGTTCTGTTACCAGATACTGAGCTTGAACAATCCGCAGGAACAAATACTTCAAATGGTGCTGGTAATGCATCCGTTTTAACCACAGAGAAACGTACATATGGTTCATCGCCTGACATAACTAACTCAATGTTTTTACGAACTTCAACCAACTCACGTGAACATTCGCCTGCAGCATTTGCAGCTTCACTACATAATAACCCATTGTAGAGGCCGTCAGCGGCATCGTAGATACCGTCGTTGTCTAAGTCACGCCACGTTTCGTTATGGCCACCACGCGAGTTCAACTCTGAACACGCATCTGATACAGGGTCGTAATCATCGCCGCGTGCATCACTACAATCCGCTTTATCAAAGCTGTTATTTTCGTTGTGATCAATAAAGGCTTCAGGTAAATCGTAGCTAGCGTAGTACTCGCCAATATCAAATAAGCCATTCGTACGCTTTATATCATCAGTTGATTGCTCATCAACAAAATTCTCTTGACCTTTAGTAACTGCAAGCACACTTACGCGCCCGCCCATTACTACGCCGTTTTCGTCATTCTTAGCGCGTGTAATACCATTAATACACGGTGCAGCTGCGCCGAAATAAGGGTCACAGTTAATTTGGCCTGTTTTAGGGTTTATACCCTCAGTTGTGGACGCATTACCGTCAATATCGCCTATTCTGTTGCCCCATTTGTAATCTTCAAATGGGCGGTCACCTTGAGAACGCCATGTAACAACACAGGTTGCATCGGTTGTTTTACATGTTTCTTCGTTGCTTGAAGAGCCAACCACACCGGCTTCTGAAAGCACTGTGGCTTCAACACCGTCACCGTTGTAATTATTAAACTGGTCACCAAAAAATACAGTTAAATCGGTTATGATACCGTTGTAGTAAAGCGAGTTAGTGTTAAATGTTGTTGGGCTTAAATCAAAGCTGTTTTGGTCAGTTACACCCGAGGCAAGTGTAAGCTGAGCAGAAACAGAACTAATTTGCTCAGAAAGTGGGATCAGGTTTAATGTACCCTCTGGGCAAATTTCATTGCTAGGATCCGTTTGGCACAATTGGAAGTCATCAACCCAACACGTTAAATCATCACCCTCTGGAAGTGCCTTAACATCGTCTTTAGACACATAACATGCTTTCACAACTAAAGGCCCAGGCACAATACCTGACGTTACTGTGGTTTGTACCAAACCTTCGTTATCTGTGTTGCCACTGGTAAGCGTTAAATTTGCAGCGCCTACCGAATCTGTTAGTTTAAAGTCAATTCGTTGCTGAGAAGACGCTATATTGTCAGCATCTAAAAGTTTAAAAGTAACGATTGATTGAGTTGGTAGGCCACCTTCACCTGGTGGAAGCGCAATAAATGTTTCGCTTACATCCACAAATTGAATAGACTGTACTGCAGAACTTTCCACGGGTATAACCGTTGATTCAGTAAAGTTTTGTCCGCCTGTTTCAACAGTAATAGTTACATCATCGTCAATGTTACATCCTGTTGCTCTATAAGTTGCTGTAGCAATACCATTTGACGATTTTACGCTGTCATCAATGACTGACTCACCAGCAATCGCACAGGTAGAGCTAAATTCAACGTCAGTAGCCGTTAAGTATAAATTACCATCTTCGTCTGTAAGCGTTACTTCAATTACAGTACTACCACCTGCTTTAAGTGGTATTACACTACCGTCATCATTGGTGTTCAAGCCGTTATCAACGCTAAGCGTTAAATTTGCAATACCCACTGCAAAGTTTAAAGATGCACTTTCATCGAGAGCCGTTGCTGTAACGGTTCCTGCGCCACCAGTATTGCCCGGTTGCAGCTTCAATAATGCAATACCAAAGTTATCAGTTAAAGCAGTGCCCGATGAAGGTAAAATTGTACCTAAATTAGTTTCAATATTTACGAGTGCGTTTTTACTGCCTTCGCCACTTTGTTCATTAGTGACTTCTACAAATAGCTCACCCAATTCAGAAGATGAAATACTGTTGGTCACAGTACAACCAGATGCTGCAGATAAAGGGTCTAATTTAACATTACTGCGGTTATCATCCCAATCAGCGTTACAGCCTGTTAGTAGTTTGATAGCCACTGAAAATTGCGCTTCATCTTGCGCTGCACCATCACCCGATGAGTAAAAGACAGCTGTGTTACTAACGCTCGTACCACTTGCTGGAGCGTAACTTGCTACAACTTGGCCAGCACCCGTTGCTACACCACTGCCCAATGTGACGCGAGCTTCACCTGAGTCATCAGTAATTGCAGTGCCAAGCTCTGGCGTTATAACGCCCGTAAAATTGGTATTAAAAGAAATAAGTTTATCCGCAACAGCAACACCATCTGATTTTAGTGTAGCAACAACAACACCAACGTTATCCGCAGTTACTGGATTAGCACTGGTAAATTTATCACCATTTTGGTCAACAATTTGGACTTCTAACGTTGTTGAGCCACTCACACCCGTGTCGTCACCTTGGCCACCCGTTGATTGAAATGCAAACGTGGCTGTATACGTTTCATCATCACCATTGTAGGTAGCAGTAACTTCACCAGCGCCTGCCTCAGAGCCTGCACTTAACTCGATTGTTGCTATGCCATCGTTTTGTGTTAGGGCTGAATCAGGGTTTAAAACCCCTATATCGTCAGCCAACGTAAAGGTAATGCGTTTACCAGCAACAACAGCGCCATCATTGTCTTTTAGGGTTGCACGTAAATCTAATGCCGCAGTATTCGTCACGCTATTTGATTTAGTTGCGTCTGCTTGAGAGTACCCTTGTAGCGTTAACGTATAAGTTGTTGTATCTGTGTCCGTATCAGTGTCACCAACTGTACCGCTTTTTTCAATTGATCCACCGCCACCACAGGCTGTGAGTAATAAACTGAGCAATAAAATGCCGAGTAGTCGCATTAAAGGCATGAACCTCTCCCTAGCGTTGTTATTATTAACAATATGTTGTTTACCTCATATTAACCTATAACTTAGTCTAAAATCACAGTTTTTTATTACTTTTTTGTACAAAAATATTTCGTGTAAATACTAATTTTTTCTGTAGTAAATAATTTCTTACTGGTAGTCTATGGCAAATTTATAAAAAGTAGATTCGGTGTATGTCAAAAATCGGTACGTTAAGTTTAACTACTCGCATCATGATTGGTATGGTGCTTGGTGTTACAGTTGGTTTTATATTTCAAGCAATCTTAGCTGGTCAAGACGATTATCTAATCCCTCTTGGATTATTCTCTTTGCCAATTAAAGCCTTTTTTGTTGATGGCATTTTTCATGTGGGTGGGCAAATATTTATTGCCAGCCTAAAAATGCTCGTTGTTCCTCTTGTTTTTGTGTCCTTGGTATGTGGTACCTGCAGCTTAAGCGACCCTAAAAAATTAGGACGATTAGGTGGAAAATCGATTGGCTTGTATTTGATTACAACTGCAATCGCTATAACGGTGGCTATGACACTTGCCTTATTATTTAACCCAGGTGAAGGCATAGGCTTGCCATCTCAAGCAAGTTACGATGCGAAGGAAGCTCCGACCCTCGCTCGTGTTATTATTGATATGTTTCCAACCAACCCGTTTGAAGCAATGGCAAAAGGCAATATGTTACAAGTGATTGTATTTGCATTGCTATTTGGTATTGCTATGGCATTAAGTGGCTCAGCAGGTAAACGTGTTGCAGCCGTTTTTGAAGATTTAAACACCGTTATCTTAAAGTTAGTAACGTTACTAATGAACATTGCCCCTTACGGTGTGTTCTTTTTAATGGCCAAACTATTTACTACGATTGAACTTAATTTGATTGTAAGTTTAGCTAAATACTTTGGTGTTGTTGTATTAGCGCTATTGTTTCATGCCTTTGTAAACTACACCTTATTATTAAAGCTCTTAACCGGCTTAAACCCTGCCACTTTCTTAGCAAAAATGAAACACACGTGTTTATTTGCCTTTAGCACATCAAGCTCTAGTGCAACCATGCCAATTACACTTGAAACTGCAACTAAAAAGTTAGGTGCTAGTAATTCTGTCGCATCATTTACTATTCCGCTAGGTGCAACTATTAACATGGACGGTACTGCAATCATGCAAGGTGTTGCTACGGTATTTATTGCACAGGTTTTTGCAGTAGATTTAACGGTATCCGATTACTTAATGGTAATATTAACAGCTACGCTTGCGTCTGTAGGAACGGCGGGTGTACCAGGCGTTGGTTTAATTATGCTAGCAATGGTGCTTAACCAAGTTGGTTTACCGGTAGAAGGTATCGCCATAATTATTGGTGTAGACAGACTATTAGATATGACTCGTACTGCTGTAAATGTTACAGGCGACTGTATGGTTACTTGTGCGGTTGCTAAAAGCGAAGGTGAGTTAGATGAGACTATATTTAACGACCCTAACGCTGCAAAAGATTTAGAAGATTACCATAAGTCAATTGACTAATGGCCATGCAGTTTTAAAGCTATAAAAAAACCCTGATAGTTATCAGGGTTTTTTATGCGTAACACCTTATGCCGTACTTAAGGATTTAGTGATTTAAACTTAGACAGCAAGTTTATGCCTATTTTATTAACGCCACTACTTAATCCAAGCGCAAATTTATCGCTTAGTCCTTTTTTTACTTTGTATTTTATTTTGTATATTTGACGTTCGCTTTGCTGTTCAAGTAATGCATCGTCGCTTGTTTTAATTACGTCAACTAATCCTTTTTCTATTGCTTGCGTTGCAAACCAATGTTCACCCGTTGCAACTTGGTCTATATTTAAACTTGGGCGCTGTGAACTGACAAACGTTTTAAATAAATCATGAGTTTGTTCAATTTCATCTCTAAATTTTTCACGCGCTTTGTCTGTGTTTTCACCAAACAGTGTCAAGGTTCGTTTAAATTCTCCTGCGGTAATTTGTTCAAACTCAACATCATTCTTTTTCAAGATTTTATTAAAATTTGGAATTTGCGCTATCACACCAATTGAGCCAACTATTGCGAAAGGCGCTGCCAATATTTCATCAGCTACACAAGCCATCATGTAACCACCACTCGCTGCTACCTTATCGATTGACACACTCAGTGGTATACCTGCCGATTTAATGCGTTGCAATTGCGATGCAGCAAGCCCATAGCCATGGACTACCCCACCACCACTTTCTAAGCGAATGAGGACTTTATCTTTTTTAGGGTCTGCAATTGAAATAATTGCCGTAATTTCTTCTCTTAAACTTTCAACTTCATGTGCATCCATGCTACCAATAAAATCAACAACATAAAGGCGAGGTTTTGTGCCTTCTTTATCTGACTTTTTGTCGAGCGCTTTTCGCTCTTTATCGTGCGCTTTAAGTTCTTTTTTACTTAATGTGTTTTGTAAAAAATCCTCTTTAAGCTCACTCAACTGAGCCGACACATCATCAATTTGTATTTCACCCTTTTTTGCTTTTGGCTTCACAGCAGCGCCAACAAGCATCATTAAAATAACCCCTATCGCAATAACAAAGGTAACTGTTTTGGCGAAAAACAAACCGTACTCGTATAAAAATTCCAACTGGTTTCTCCGATTTTAAATTTACGCTAATTTATCATGCTTTTAAGCAAAAAAAAGCCACTTTAAAGTGGCTTTGTACTAGATATATTTTAGAGTGTATATTTAATCAGTAACAACATCACTGTTTGTTACTAATAACATACGACCGCGCGTTGCTAAATAAACAGCAACTTGCATTTGCATTTCAGCATTTGCAGCAGCACTCCCCTCTACAGTAGAAGACTGAGCAGCATCTTGAGCAGGTGTTAAAATAGAACCATGATGACCCTTAGAAAATTTAACTAAGTAGCTAGCCGGTGCTTCTGTCATTGCTTGCGTTGTACTTACCGTTTCTAATCCCATAAAGTTTGCCAGTGGAATTGTACCAGAAATAGGATTGTTAGCTGCCATTGGTGGAATAACTTGATCTGGCTTGTTTTCACCGCCGTCGCCCACTACAACATTCGTATAAACAGGTGTACCTAACGCTTGTACCGCTGCTGCGTAATTAGTTGGATCGCCACTGTCTAATGCTGTTTGAGAAGCAAACGCAAACTGCGTAAACACGCCTTGGATATTAGTAAGCTTAGCTGTTTCGCCTGCCGTTGTTATAGAAGTAATATACTCGTTATAACCACACGTTAAATATGCTTCCATATCTGGCAACTCAGCACCACAGTTAGAAACAGCATCACCTTGCAAGAAGGCATTAAATTCATCAGCTTCAGTCGTACCAGCTTGAGAAAGTACAGAGCCTTGAATAAACGGACCAAATGCTGCTGATTCTAGTAAGAAGCTAGCTATACCACCGCCGCCACTTGCCAGAGCCACTGTATTTACATTAAATAATGGGTCAACAGTAGGCGCTAATGGATTATTAGCCTGTGCAATAAATGCAGGAGCAACAATAGAACCCAATGAATGCCCTATGTATGTTACATCTTGGCTGTTAATAGTTGCATCTTGTAAAAAGTTTAAGCCTAAACGTAAACCTAATAAATCAGCTGCTGATTGGCGTAAGCTATCACGAGCAACTAATAAAGAGCTTAAATTCATGTAGCTAAGTACTGAACCGGTCGTTGCATTAAAATCATCGTTGCCGTCACCGTCTACATCAACACCACGTTCACCATGGCGAGGGTGGTCTATTGCAACCGTTGCAAAACCTTGAATTGAAAGTTGAGCCGTTAGTGCAAGCATACTCTCTTTATTAGTTGTAATACCGTGCTGCATCATAACAACAGGCCAACCGCCTTCAGGCATCTCAATTGCTGGCAACTGTAACTGTGCACGTACACCGTTGATGATTGGTAAAATTGGTTTTGTCACCTGTACTGGTACGTTAGCCATACTTTGTACTTTAGGGATTGAGTTATATTTTGTTAAATGACGTGTGCTATCGATACCTAGGTCACGTAACTGTCCACCACTAAGCGCTGAACATAACCCATCATTTTCACTAATAGGATCAGTTGGGAATGCATCACCTGCAACCGCTTTGTAACCTTGAAGTGCTACAGCGTTATCACACATACCTTGCCAGTATGTATCGTTTAAATCGCTAATATCTGTGCCAGTTGGCGTACCAAGATACATAGGTAACATAATGCTACCTTTTTGATATTGAACGCCTGAAAACGCAGCAGATACTGTTACACCCTGAGATGCAAACACTTGTTGCACATTGACCATAGGTTGTTCAGGTACTTGCAATGCTGGTGTAGGCAAAGCATCGTTTTGTAAACTTGCAGCCAGTAAGTTTTTAATTGTGCCAAGTACTGGACCCGCTGACTGAATCGTCATCGCGCCAGAAAAAATAATATCTTCCTTTGAAATATCCCCAGAGCTCACAACTACGTTCTCGTAACTATTAACTGCACCTTGTAATGCAAGTTGAGAATCAGTAATTAATGGCGCTTCTTGCTTAACTAAGCCATAAGTAGATGACGGCGCAATAGAACGCCCCATAGAATCTTTAAGGCCTGTGGTTAATACATTGATGTACGAACTACCTGCTTTAAAAGGCTTAAGAGGGATAATAGCGACAGCATTTCCTGAAGCTTGAGTAACAAAATCAACACCGAATGTTAATTCGCCAACAAGCTTACAAGCTGCACCAGCTGGAGCAACAGAACATTCTGCATCTGTCAGGCTTGCGCCCATTATTACTTCAAAAATTCTTACGCTACCAGGTGTTCCAGCTGACGCTTCGTCAAGTGAAACATTTGGTGGAAATGTCAAATCAACTTTATAAGGAACTTGAGACGACCAGCCGTCCAGTGCGCCTAATGCTAACTGAGGATCAGCATATGCAGCACGTGGGATAGATACATTGTCGTCATCTAATTCACCTGGGATATTTAAAGTACCATCTTGGGTACCGCTCATTAACAAATCATTGGGAACAGAAATTACACCGTTAGCTGGATCAAAGCTAACCGTGGCCATAGGTACAACTGTAGCGGTTTCATTCTTAACATCTTCTAACGTTTCTCCGCCGCCACAACCTGCTAAAGCAGCAGTGACCGAGAGTGAAAGTAGCATTTTCTTCATATTGGTGACTCCGAACATATTTTATTTTTATAGTGTGTTTAATCAGTGTATCAAGTTAAAACAATGTAATCAGATTATTAATGAGACATTAGACCAGTTAAACTTAACGTAAAGTTTCTTTTTTCGCCACCTAATTTTTCAATAAATTCGATTACTTGTCGAATTGCTATGTTAAAATCAGAAAAAATCTATCAATTGGTACTTTTATGCACACTTATCAAGCAGCTGAAAATGCATTAAACGATAAAGTTATTTTAATCACTGGCGCAGGCGATGGTATTGGCCGGGTAGCAGCCATTACTTATGCAGAGCATGGTGCGACTGTCATTTTATTGGGTAAAACAACAAATAAACTTGAATGCGTATACGATGAAATTGTGAATGCAGGTTACCCAAAACCTGCGATTGTGCCAATGGATTTAAAAGGCGCAACAAAACAAAATTATCGTGATCTTGCTGCAACTATTGAGAATCAGTTTGGTCGTTTAGACGGGCTTTTAAATAATGCTGGCATATTAGGCTCTCTAGGGCCACTAGAACATTTTTGTTCATCTACGTTTGAGAACATCATGAAAGTTAACGTGACAGCTCAAGCAATGATCACCAAAGCATTATTCCCCGTGATGCGTAAATCAGACAATGCTTCTATTGTTTTCACTTCATCTGGTGTTGGTCGCAAAGGCCGTGAGTTTTGGGGACCCTATGCCATCTCTAAGTTTGCAGTTGAAGGTATGATGCAAACGTGGGCTTGTGAAGTAGGTAAAACCAACATTCGCGTAAACTGTATTAATCCAGGTGCTACACGCACATCTATGCGCGCATCGGCATACCCTGGTGAAGATAGGGATAAGTTGGCAACACCTGAAAGCATTATGCCGACCTATTTATATTTAATGAGTGATGATTCAATTGCAGTCAATGGCGAGTCATTAGACGCACAAATAAAAAAGTAACAGCTGTTTACTTTTATTAACCTCAATAAAAAAGCCGCAAATAATGCGGCTTTTATACAAAACGTCAAAATATCACTTACGCTTAGTCGACTTAACACGTTGGTTGTGCTTTTTAACCGCTTTACGAATTTGATTAATTTTAGCGCGTTTATCTTTGCGTTTTTCAGGCATAACTGAAAGTTTAGTTTGCGTTTCACGACCTAACTTAACCGTTTTACGCAAGTAGTTAACGGTTTCTAAGTCGTATTCAACCCAACCACCTTGTGGCACACGCTTATCTAGCTCTAGCTTACCGTAACGAATACGGATAAGACGCGACACTTCAACGTCTTGAGATTGCCATAAACGACGAACTTCGCGGTTGCGCCCTTCGTTTAACGTCACATTAAACCAGCGGTTAATCCCTTCACCACCTAGCGGTTTTATATTTGTGAATTTTGCTGGACCATCTTCAAGCTCAACACCACGCATCAGGTTTTTAAGTGTCTCGTTTGTTACTTCACCAAACACACGCGAAGAATATTCACGCTCTACTTCATAACTTGGGTGCATTAAACGATTGGCTAATTCACCATCGTTGGTAAACAACATTAAGCCTGACGTATTCACATCCAGTCGGCCTACAGCTATCCAACGATCGCCATCAATACGAGGAAGTCTGTCAAATACAGTACGACGACCTTCAGGGTCTTTACGTGTACTCAACTCTCCCTCGGGTTTGTTGTACATAATTACACGGCAAATTCTGTCAGCTTTTTCTTCAATTTTTACGGTATGACCGTCAACACGAATTAAATCGGTTTCTTCAACGCGGTCACCGAGTTTAGCTACTTTGCCATTAACACTAACACGGTTAGCGTCAATGTATTTTTCCATTTCACGACGCGAGCCTACACCAGCTCTGGCTAGGACTTTTTGTAACTTTTCACCTTGTATATTCATTCGGATGGTTCTCTCACAGAAGGATCACTTAATAACTGGTTTATTTTACTTTCTTGTTGCGCAGGTAACGCAGGTAAGTTTTCTAAACCCGTTAATGAAAAATAATCTAAAAATTGTTTAGTAGTGGCGTATAAAGCGGGCTTACCCGGTACTTCTTTGTGCCCTACCACTTTCACCCACTCTCTTTCGAGTAAGGTTTTAATTATATTCGAACCCGTTGTTACACCTCTTACTTGCTCTATTTCACCACGCGTAATGGGTTGACGATAAGCAATAAGTGATAATGTTTCCAATAAAGCACGTGAGTATTTAGGAGCTCGTTCTTGCCATAGGTTACTCAACCAAGGGCTCAAACTACTACACGCCTGAAATCGATAACCACTACCAACTTCAACAAGGCGAATACCACGGGTTTGAAAGTGTGTTTGTATTGTTTCTATAGCATCGTTTATACGTGACATAGAAATTGCAATATCCACTAAAACAGTGTCTTTAATATGGCGTTTACTTATGGGTTTGTCTGCAACAAAAATCGCAGCCTCAATGATTTCAACCAACTGCTCATCACTAATTCGCCGCCCAGCCATATACACTCTTAATAAATAAAAATACACAGCCATCTATTATGACAGAACAACCACTAACTAGGAAAATATATCTGGCAATTATCTAAAATTAGCCATAAAAAAAGCCAGTTAAAATAACTGGCTTTGATTTTTATGTTCTGAATTTTAATTAGCTGTGTTTAATTGACTCTAACGCTTCGTCTTCAGCTACAGATTTACCATATTTATTTATGTAGCCCATAAACTCATTTTTACTAATTCGCTTGTCTTCGTTTTTGTCCATATAACCAAAGTGATTTGAAATATCGTCGTCATTGCCTTCAACAACTGATATGTAACCATTACTATCGTTATCTAAACTGGCAAAACTACTTTCAATTTTGTCAAATTTTGCAATTTCAGCTTTAAAGGCTGATTCACTTACATCACTATCGGTTGCAACCTTGCCAGTGTTTAACTGCATGTAAGCATTAAATTCTTTACGACTAATTTCTTCATCCATATTGGTGTCGATATTTGAAAAGTGACCCCAAATATTATCGTCGTCAGCTTCAACTTTTGAAATAAAACCATCACTGTCGTTGTCTAGGCTTGCAAAGTTGCTGTCTATTTTATCAAGACCTTGATTAGATGCGCAGGCTGCTAAACTTAATGTTGCTAGAATAGTTGTTGCTAATGTTAACTTTTTCATAAGACGTGTCCTTCGTTGTTAATAAATGTCACAACAACTAATACAAGTCTGGTGCCAAAATAAAATAAATATAAATTTCAGTGTCTTACATAAATCCTGTTTATTATTTATTCTATTTTCAATACGTTAGCCTTGAAACCTTTTCAACCAACCTTGTAAATTTTGCAAAAAAAAAGCCCAGCTGTAAAAGCTGGGCTCTCATTAATTTTGTCGTGCTAATTAAATTGCAGCGTTTTGATAACGCTTAACAAAGTCAGTAACTTTCTGACCGTTACATTTAAGCGAATTTAAGTTACCTATTTTTTGGCGTACTGGCGCTAAACCTTGCTTTAATGCAGTCATACATAATTGAGTTTCTTGTTGAGCGTCTTTAGCAAACACTTCTACTTTGTTTTCAATTATGTTGTTTGTTGAATCTTTCTTTGCAATATCACGAATATCTTGGCCGTTACACATGATGCTTTGTGAGAAGCGTGATAAGTATACATTGTGCTTAGCTGCTAATTTACGTGCTGCAGAAAAACCTTCGTTTGCGCTTAATACACACAGCTTAGACTCAATAGAGCTGTCTTGGCTGAAGTAAGTGTTACTTTGAGCTGAAACAGAAGAAGATGCTAATAATGTTGCCGCTAAAAATAATTGTGCTTTCATGAGAGATCCTATGTGAACGAGTTTGCCAATGAATTTGCGCGCATTATATAGCCAATTTATTGCAGATCAATTGAATTTTTTATTTATTTTATAAATTAATACAACATTAACAATGTTTAAACTTTCACCACCATTTGATCAACATTTGCGCAGCTATTTTGTCATTTCAGACATGTTATGTAAGCTAAATTACTGATACAATTTGCTATCAAAATGAGAACAAATTTAAAGGTAAATCGAATGAAAGTGATTTCTTTCAATATCAATGGTCTGCGTGCTCGTCTTCACCAATTACAAGCTGTTATTGATAAACATCAACCAGACGTAATTGGCTTGCAAGAGATTAAAGTTCATGATGAAGCGTTTCCATTAGACGATGTTCAAAAAATGGGGTACCACGTCTACTTTCACGGTCAAAAAGCACATTACGGCGTAGCTATGTTATGCAAAAAAGAGCCAAAATCGGTCTTAAAAGGGTTTGCTACCGACACAGAAGAGTCGCAAAAGCGCATGATCAGCGTCACTATTGAACAAGATAATGGTCGCGACATTACCGTTATGAATGGTTATTTCCCGCAAGGCGATAACATCAATCACGAAACTAAATTCCCCTATAAACGTCAATTTTATAAAGATTTGATGACACATCTAGATACAAACCTCACTCCCGATCAGGATGTAGTTGTTATGGGCGACATAAATATATCACCTACAGATTTAGACATAGGTATTGGTGAGGTCAACGCTAAACGCTGGCTAAAAACAGGTAAGTGCTCTTTCCAACCAGAGGAACGTCAATGGCTATCAACACTTTTAGATTGGGGATTTAAAGATACCTTCAGAGAACTCTATCCTGATGTTAACGATCAATACTCATGGTTTGATTACCGCTCTAAAGGCTTTTTAGATAATCGCGGCCTGCGAATTGATGTTGTGCTTGCAACTCAATCACTTGCTGAGCGTTGTATTGAGTCAGGAATTGACTATGAGCTACGTGCAATTGAAAAACCATCAGATCATGCGCCAATTTGGTCAACGTTTAAATAGCTATAATGTTAAATACTGAAATACAAGGGCTGATATGGGCCCTTGTACTTGCTATTGCGATTTTTAGTTTCGACAAAAACACCTATAAATCGCTTTATAAAACATCTGCTAGGCAAACAGGTGTATTAGCCTGTGCGCTTGTATTTGCACTACTGTGGCGTATTAAAGCCGGTATTTTAACTGGCCTTGACCTGCACATACTTGGTATTACTGCAGCCACCTTAATATTGGGCTGGCGGCTAGCCATTTTGAGTAGCCTACTGGCAAGTGCCTTGTTGTTTTCATTTGGGCAGGTTAGTTTTAACCTTTTACCTGTACAAATACTTATTGGCGCTTTTATTCCCATATTATTGAGTTATTTAAGTTTTGTTGTGTGCTATCACTATTTACCAAAACATTTTTTTGTTTATATATTTGTTTGTGCCTTCATAACAGCTGGGGTTATAGCGTGCATAAAGATATCTTTAGGTGCCCTCTTTTATTTCTCTTTAGGTCAGTATAATTGGCAAGAACTTGCCGACAATTACGTTTATTTAAGTGCTATAATTTGGTTTCCAGAAGCCATGTTGAACGGAATGGCCATCACCATTTTAATTACATACCGTCCCCACTGGGTTAAAACTTTTTACGACAAGGATTACCTAGACTCATGAGTCTTGAATATCAATGCCCTTTATGTAGCAAATCGCTAACAAAAACTCAAAATACACTGCGCTGTGAAAGCAACCACAGTTTTGATTTTGCCAAAGAAGGCTACGTTAACTTACTGCCTGTTCAAAACAAAAACTCTAAACAACCTGGTGACTCGCTTGAAATGGTGCAAGCAAGGCGCACATTTTTAGAGCAGGGTTTTTATGCATTCTTACAACAAGCACTGAGCAATATAACAAGTACTATAAAAGGTAATAATATTATTGATTTAGGGTGTGGCGAAGGGTTTTACACCCACGCTATTGCTAATAATACTCAAGCGCAAGTTTATGGTGTAGATATTTCAAAGTCAGCTATAAAATACGCCGCTAAACGTTACCCCAACAGCAGCTTTAGCGTTGCGTCAATCAGTCAAGCCCCTTTTAAAGAAGGGTTTGCTGATATTCTTATAAGTGTATTTGCACCTTTATTTACTAAAGAGCTTGATAGACTCGCTAAACCTAATGCTACGCTTGTCGTGGCCAGCCCAGGGCCATGGCATTTAAAAGAGTTAAAAGCCTATATTTACCAATCAGTAAGCGAGCATACGAAAGTAGATGTGCCTGAAGGTTTTACAGAAACTCACCAAGATTTGATCACTCAACAGGTAACACTGAGTATTAACGATGTTAGAAACCTGATAATGATGACACCGTTTGCGTGGAAATTTAGACCTGAGCACTGGGAAACACTAGAAGAGAAAGGTGAACACCATGTCACCTTGTCGTTTTATATAACGCAATTTCAAAAAGCGTGATTAGTAGAAGCGTTTATTAAAACTGTTCTTTAGTGAACGCTTTATCCATTTTTTCAAACATATCTTTAAGTAAAGTTGCAAGCTCCAAATACCGGGGCTTTTTTTCACTTAACTTAGCTTGATAACCATTAGCAACCATTTTTGTATGAAGCTCTTTGTACCAACTTAGCATGGCTGGGTCTAATGGGGTTTGTGCTCGTTTACCCAACCACAATAAACCTTGTAGAGGTAAAGATAAGAAAAACAATGCACTTGCAATCGCTTGTGGTAAAAAATCAGGGCCGAGGTAATTTAGTTGAAAAAATAATGTCAACATAGCAAGAATGGGCATAACAGTAATGGCAAGTTCTGTTGCTCTAATTACCCTAAACTCACTAAACAATGGAGCTAACTCTTTTCGCATTGGCCATTGTTTTGCGTACTGTCTACCAATTTGAACTTGTGACATCACACTTTTTTGCATCATGACTCCTCACAATTACTAAATTCAATATATAAACTAGCTCGTATTTTACAAAGTGTAACACAAATACGGCGGGTTTCACTTAATCAATAAAAGTGCTTAATTATGCTGTTAAATTGTGCAAAATACTAAACTAAATACATCAAATAGTTTAAAATATAAAACTTATTCATGGGTCTAACGACCTTGTTTATAATATCTTTAGCATTTTAATTAAGACCTGAGTGTAACAGTAAATAATTAATGTTCACTTACTAAACTTTATTTATGGAAATTATATCTATGCCAACACCCGCTCCTAAGTCACAACATGTTTTAGTATTAAACTGTGGTAGCTCAAGTTTAAAGTTTGCCATTATTGATGCAAACACCGGCCATGAAATTATATCGGGCTTAGCAGAGCGACTAGGTGCAGCAACTCCGTCGGTAAAGTATAAATACAAAGGTGATAAAACACTTATTGATTTAGCACCAGAGCAAGCTCACGCTGAGGCTATTAATACGCTAGTAACGTTAATAAAAGATCACAAACTAGATGAACAGCTAATTGCTGTTGGTCATCGTGTTGTTCACGGTGGCGAGCACTTTACCAAATCAGTATTAATTAATGATAAAGTTATTGAAAGCATAACCCAGGCTGCAACACTTGCACCGCTTCATGGTCATGCCAACTTGCTGGGTATATCTTCCGCGCAAGACTCGTTTAAAGGCTTACCTCAAATTGCCGTATTCGATACGGCTTTTCACCAAACTATGGATAAGGTCGCATACCTTTATGCGCTGCCTTACAATTTATATACCGAGTTTGGTGTTAGACGTTATGGCTTTCATGGTACGAGCCATTTTTATGTTGCCGGGCAAACAGCAAAACTACTTAACCAACCTATTGAAAAAAGTAATTTTATTAGTGCTCATTTGGGGAATGGCTGCTCTGTATGTGCGATTAAAAATGGTAAGAGTGTCGATACAAGTATGGGCCTTACGCCACTTGAAGGGTTAGTAATGGGTACTCGCAGTGGCGATATTGATCCAGGTTTATTTAACTTTTTAACGACACAACTTGATTATAGTGCGCAACAAATAGATGACTTACTCAATCAAAAAAGTGGCTTGTTAGGCATTAGTGAACTTTCTAACGATTGCCGTACCATTGAAGAAGCTGCTTTGGCGGGAAATCAACAAGCAGCATTAGCACTCGAAATGTTTTGCTATCGTTTATCTAAGCAAATTGCGTCGTACATGGTGCCTTTGCAGCGTCTTGATGCGCTTATTTTCACCGGCGGTATTGGAGAAAACTCAGATATCATCCGTAAAAAAGTGATCACTCAACTTGGATTTTTAGGTATGGAATGTGACACGCAAGCAAATTTAGATGCTCGTTTTGGTCAACAAGGTGTAATTAGCACTGAGCAATCTCGTATCAAAACTGTCGTCATGCCAACGAATGAAGAATGGGTTATCGCCCTCGACTCTGCAAATATTGTTAAGGAGCTATAATATGGCACACCGTATTATGTTGATACCGATTTCTACGGGAGTTGGTTTAACATCTGTTTCCGTCGGGCTTGTGCGTGCGCTTGAGCAAAAGGCGGTAAAAGTTAATTTCTTTAAACCTATTGCTCAACCGCGCTCTGGCGAAACCGGTCCAGAAAAATCGACACAAATAATAAAGCAAGGCTCCCCTATTGACCCACCAACACCGTTTGCATTGGATTACGCAGAGCAAATGATTGGTGATGCAAAGGGCGACGACTTATTAGAAGAAATTGTTGAGCGCTTTGAAAGTAAAATTAACGACGATGAAGTTGCCATTATTGAAGGCATGGTTCCGACTCGTAAACAACCTTATGCAGGGCGCGTTAACCGTGAAATAGCGCAAACACTCGGTGCCGATATTGTATTTGTATTAACGCCTGGTAACGATAATATTACCCAGCTTGAAGATCGTCTTGAGATTGCAGCTGGTAATTACGGTGGTATTGACCACCCGCGTGTATTAGGCTGTATTTTTAATAAAGTTAATGCCCCTCTTGATGAAGAAGGCAGAGCACGCGCCGATTTAGTCGACTCTTACAAACCTGATGAAGTAGATAATGAACTAAACCGCTTAGCATCACTGCCAATTTTTAGAAAAAATCCATTTATGTTGCTTGGTGCAATACCATGGGACTTTGATTTAGTCGCACCACGAGTGAAAGACCTAAGTGCGTATTTAAAAGCCACAATTATTAACGAAGGTGACATGCTGCATCGACGCCTGCGTCGTATCACATTTTGTGCACGTACAGTGTCTAATATTTTAAACCACTTTACACCAGGTGCATTATTAGTTACTCCTGGTGATCGTTCTGATATTTTAGTAGCTGCGTGTTTATCAGCAATGAATGGTACTAAAATTGGGGCAATACTACTCACCGGTGGTTTTATGCCAGAACAACGTATTATGGCGCTGTGCGAACAAGCAATGCAAACGGGCCTCCCAATTTTAGCAACAGAGGCCGATACATGGCGAACATCGTTGTTACTTCATAACTTTAATATGGAAGTGCCAAGCGATGATGACCAACGTATAGAAAAAGTGAAAAGCCACAATGCTGAATATATTGACTCAGATTGGCTAAACTCACTGGCAAAAAATGTGGGGAAAACACGTAAACTCTCGCCACCAGCTTTCAGATACTTACTTACAGATAAAGCTCGTAAAGCAGGCAAAACGGTTGTTTTACCTGAAGGCAACGAACCTAGAACTATTAAAGCGGCTGCTATTTGTGGGCAACGCGGTATAGCAAAAACCATTTTATTAGGTGATCGCGAAGAAATAATGCGTATTGCTGAGCAACAAGGTATAGAGCTCAACGAAAATGTAAGTATTGTAGAACCAAGCAGCATCATTAATGATTATGTCGAGCCTATGGTCGAAATCCGAAAAAGCAAAGGTCTCACTGCTGTTGTAGCTCAAGAACAATTACTCGATAACGTAGTACTTGGTACTATGATGCTTGAACAAGGCAAAGTTGACGGACTTGTTTCAGGAGCAGTTAACACAACCGCTAATACAATTAGACCGCCATTACAGCTCATCAAAACGGCCCCGGGCTCATCGCTTGTATCGTCGGTATTTTTTATGTTGCTGCCTGATCAGGTACTCGTTTACGGAGACTGTGCAATTAACCCAGATCCAAATGCTGAGCAACTTGCTGACATTGCGATTCAGTCAGCTGACTCAGCTGCAGCTTTTGGTATAGAGCCGCGTGTTGCCATGATCAGCTACAGTACAGGTACATCTGGTACAGGAGCCGACGTTGAAAAAGTGCGAGAGGCAACCAAAATAGCTCAACAAAAACGTCCCGATTTGATTATTGATGGTCCCCTTCAGTACGATGCAGCAATTATGGAAAACGTCGCGCTTAAAAAAGCACCAAATAGCCCCGTAGCGGGTAAAGCAACGGTGTTTATTTTCCCTGATTTAAATACCGGTAATACAACCTATAAAGCCGTGCAAAGAAGCGCAGACCTCATCAGTATTGGTCCAATGCTTCAAGGTATGCGTAAACCAGTCAACGATTTAAGCCGTGGTGCATTAGTTGATGACATTGTATACACAATCGCACTTACCGCTATTCAAGCAGCGCAAGTCGAAGCACTTAATTAAAGGCTTTAATTAACATGTGCTTTTTATAGCCTAGCTAATTTCTAATTATAAATTAGTTAGTTAGGCTATTTATACCTCTCAACCCCCATAGTTATCCACAGAAATTGTGGGTAAGTATAAGTAGCTCATATTTTGCAGCTTAGTTACGGTGAGTTACCGCTTTAATTTATCTTTAATAATCTATACTATTAATAAATCGTCTTTGCTGTACCGCAGGTTTTTAATGTCAAAACAAACATTACAATTACACAGCACTATTTTGTCTATACATAGTTTAGATATTGATGCTGATATCCCTGCTGCTTTGTTAAAACTTCCGTTGTTTTTTATCTCAAAAACCCATGACGAACTATCAATTGTATGCCCCAGTAGTTTTGAATTACACAGCCTGGATACAGAATCTAATTGGCAAGCATTAGAAGTTATTGGCCCTTTAGGGTTTTCGTTAACAGGAATTATGGCTAATATTTCTGGCGTGTTAGCTAAAGCACAAATATCTATCTTTTCTATTTCAACTTACGATACTGACTACATACTTGTAAAAAAACAAACAGCGGCCCAGGCAATCACAGCACTAAAAAAAGATGGCTATAATGTGGTGACAAACTAATTTATGAAAGCACAACCAATAGAGCTTATTGCACAAAATAAAATCCCCCGTGATGCTATTAATATCACCAGTCCTTTTACGGGAAAGGTAGTAGAATTAAGTAATCACCCAGAGCCTTTGTTCAGTTTTGGTACACTTGGCCCCGGTGTTATGGTGCAAGCAACCAGTCATAAAATTTTAGCCCCCTTTGATGGGGTTTTACTGCAGGTTAAAAACGCAGGAACTGAATTTATTTTGCAGGCTAAAAATGGGTTAAAAATACTCATTAATTTAACCTTACCTGCCTCTGCAGCAATTACGCATACCCATATAGCACAGTTAAATGGCAGCCAAGTACTCAAAGGCCAACGACTTGCTTATTTTGACATTAGAGAATTAGACTCCCCCATGCTAGGAAGTTTAATATTACTTAATGGTCACAACCTGGGCACATTTCATTATTCACACCTGCATGTAAAAGCAGCTGAAGACACCTTATTAACTATTATTAAAAAGAAGTAACTTATGATCACTCTTTACGGAATTAGTAACTGCGACACAATTAAAAAAGCTAAAAAGTACCTTACAGATAATAATATTGAATTTACCTTTCATGATTACCGCAAAGAGGGTGTTAATGAACAAATGGTCGCTGAATTTGCTCATAAATTAGATTGGGAACAATTAGTCAATAAACGCGGAACTACATACAGAGCTTTAAGTGACGAGCAAAAACAAAATTTGACTAAGCAAAATGCTATTCAATTATTAGTTCAGCAGCCCGCTATGATAAAGCGACCAGTATTAGTTAACGGTACTGACTTTTATTTAGGCTTTAAGGTCGCGCAATACGATGAGATTTTTAAATAATGAATGAAGTAATTGCACTTGCACAAGCCTTGATACAGCGTGAATCTGTCACCCCAGAAGATGCCGGCTGTCAACAAATGATGAACGAACGCCTCGAAGCGATCGGCTTTAACATAGAGTCACTGTTTTTTACTGATACATTAAATACTTGGGCGCGTAAAGGCGACCAGTCGCCGCATTTTTGTTTCGCAGGGCACACAGATGTAGTGCCTACGGGGCCCGCAAAAAACTGGCAGCACCCACCATTTTCAGGGCTGGTAGAAAATGGTTTATTGCATGGTCGAGGAGCTGCCGACATGAAAGGCTCGCTTGCTGCCATGATTATAGCTACTGAGCGTTTTGTAACTAAATACCCGAACCACAAAGGATCAATTTCTTTTTTGATCACTTCTGATGAAGAAGGACCATTTATAAATGGAACCACCCGAGTTATTGATACATTAGAATCTCGCGGTGAAAAAATTGATATGTGTTTGGTTGGCGAACCTTCATCTCGGGATGTCTTAGGTGATGTAGTTAAGAATGGCCGACGCGGCTCGCTTACCGGATTCTTAAAAGTTAAAGGTATTCAAGGACATGTTGCCTACCCTCACCTGGCTCAAAACCCTATTCATTTAGCCACTAAAGCATTAACAGAGCTTAGCCAAACCCAGTGGGATAAAGGGAATGATTTTTTTCCGGCAACCAGCTTTCAAATATCAAATATTAACGGCGGCACAGGTGCAGGTAATGTGATCCCTGGTGAGCTAGATGTGCAATTTAATTTTAGATTTAGCACCGAAGTTACACATCAACAATTACAACAGCGTGTAATCGACATTTTACAAAAACACAACTTAAACTACGAGTTAAACTGGATTGTAAATGGTCTCCCATTTATTACAGAACATGGTCCACTCGTTGACGCAACCGTTAATGCTATTGAGTCTGTGACAGGATTAGTAACCAATTTAGAAACCACGGGGGGAACCTCTGATGGTCGCTTCATTGCTCAAACCGGTGCTAAAGTCATTGAGCTTGGGCCTCGTAATGCCACCATTCACAAAGTGGATGAGTGCGTAAGTACAGATGACTTAATTAAACTCACCGACATTTACGAGCAAATACTTGAGCAATTGTTAACCTAATGACTGATTTACAAGTACCCACGATAGCGTGTGTCACAGGGCAAAGTGATACACATTTAACTAAAATACAAAGCCATCGTTTGCATAGCGCTATCACTGCTGATTTTATAGCGCTACAAAATGCAGCTAAACAAGCTGGGTTTGACTTAACTATTGCATCAAGCTTTAGGGATTTTGAACGTCAAGCGCTAATTTGGAATAACAAATTTTCAGGACAAAGGCCTGTTTATAATTCACAACAAAAGGTTGTTGATTTAACGAACTTAAGTGACATTGATAAGTGTATTGCAATTATGCGTTATTCAGCTTTACCTGGGGCAAGCAGGCACCATTTTGGTACTGATTTGGATGTATATGACAAAGCCAGTGTTAGTGACGATTATCAACTGCAGTTATCTCCTCATGAATATGAGAAAAACGGTCCCTTTTCACCATTGAGTGAATGGCTCAGTATTCACCTTGAGAAATTTGGTTTTTATCGGCCTTATCGCGAAGATTTAAACGGGGTAGCTCCTGAACTTTGGCATATTAGTCACATTAAGCAATCACAATTGCTTAGTATTCAACTCACTGAAAGTGCTTTACGAAAATGCATTGAAAACAGTGAACTACTTGGTAAAAGTGCCGTATTGGCGCACTTACCTTCACTTTATAAGCGCTTTGTGACCAACGTTAGTCCACCATAAAAGAAGGACTACTCCTTCTTTTTATTTAAAATAAATATGAGTACCGCTGTTAATATAACTGAGCTGGCGATAACAAATTCAACCGTTAACTGTTCTTGTAAAAAAATAACACCTGCAAACGCTGCAACTACCGGCACACACAATTGCACAACCGCAGCTTGCGTGCTTTTAAGTAATGGCATTGCAACGTACCAAATACTATAGCCAATGCCAGAGGCTAAAGCGCCAGAAGCGCTAGCGAGTAAAATGCCTTCTATGGTAAGTGCGTTAAAGTAGCTCATACTAACAAGTAATAAGATGGGGAGCGCTACTAAACTTCTAATAAAATTAAACCCCGTCGTTCGTAAAGGCGATACACATACTTTGCCACGTATACTGTAAATACCCCAAGCAACACCGCTTATGGCCATCAATCCCGCTCCTATTAGCGAGGGCACCGCCGCTGAGGGCAGCATCAAATAAGCAAACCCCGTAACAGCAATCAAAAAAGCAGCCCACTGCACGGCGCTTAATTGTTCTTTTTTATATATACCCCAACCAATCATCGTAAGTTGCACGGCTGAAAATAAAATCAAAGCGCCTGTTCCGGTATCTAACTCAACGTAGGCTACCGAAAAACTAAGTGCATAAACAAGTAAACTAATGCTACTTCGCCAACTCCCTGTATCACTTAAAATAGCATCATTAAATGACCCATTACGTTTTAGATTATAAGTATAAACGCTCATAATAATACCTAAACATGCAGCACCGCTTAATAAACGAATGATGGTAAAGTTATAGGGATCTATATACCCCTCAGCTAATGCCATTCGGCAAAATAAAGAATTGGCGGCAAATGCTATTAAAGCAATAAATGTATATATAGCTGCTTTCAAAATAATCCTTTTCAACCTAAATCTGGTTATTAAACAATCTTTTTTTATGGGTGATGTAGTTAAATAACTTAAACTGCTATAAAAGTAAGTTATTTATACAGCATAAGGCAAAGTGTGCAAAAACTTTCAACTTAATAAGACCTTAACTTTTCGCTGTCTATTTCACACATTACTAAATTCACGCCTTATTCACATAGAACATGCATATTTACCTTAACGATGATATGGCTCTACGTTTTTTTACAATGTTTCACACTCTTGTTTAAAGTGAGTGTGTTAACCTGCTTAAGTAGATTAAAAGGAGTGCTGTGTGCGCAGAAGTATAATTTTAAGCGTTTGTTTTATTTTAAGTGGTTGTAGCTCTATAGGGTTTAACGACCTATTTAACGATTACGCCACACAAATGACGCCAGTGCGAAATGCTATTGAAAATAATAACCCACAACAAGCTAAATCGTTAATTGCAGACAATAGCACTATACACAGTAGTTACTTGCTTAATCAACTTGAGCAAGCGCGTATCAACGACCTTACTAATTCAGCTGATAACGCTCAAAGCAAATTCGAAAACGTATATGCTCAAATGCACACTAAACGCCAAGCAGCAAAGATTCAACTAAGTGCCGGGCTTGAACAAAGTAATGCATTATTTACGAATGACTCAGCAATTACCTATGTACCACCTGCTTACGAGATGAGCATGCTGCATAGCTATAAAGCGCTTAACTACGTGTATAAAAATGATGTTGAAGGTGCACTGGTCGAAATTCGCCGAGCTAATAAAGTACAAGCCGATGCGCTTAGCGAGAATGAAGCAGAAATAGATTCCGTAAATAATGAAGCGCAGCAGCATTATCCAAGTATGAATAATGTGACAAGAGACGTTAAAAATGGCTTTCAAAACGCATACACTTTTTACTTATCGGCTTTGCTTTACCAAAGTGCAAAACAGTTTGACGACGCCTACATAGACTACAAAAAAGCGTTAGCTATTCAACCAAATAATAAATATTTACAGCAAGATGTAATTCGCTTAGCTAAAAAACAAGGATTTCAGCAACAATTTGACGAATACACACAACGTTTTGGCGAACTTAGCACTTTAAAGCCTAACCATGGTGAAGTAATCGTATTACTTGAACAAGGTTTCGTGCCCAAACAAACTGAATTTAAATTAAGACTACCGATTGATACAAGTAGAGGTGATGTTCGTTTTTATAGCCTTGCTATGCCCGTATATAAAGACAGTGCTTACATTAGCCCTATACAAAATGTGAGTATTGCTGGACAAAAAGTAGCATTAGCGCCATTAGTTTATTTAGAAGCCCTAGCCGCTAAAACTCTTGAACAAAAAATACCAGGCAAAATTACACGCCAAGTATTACGGCTCATAACTAAAGAAAAAGTTCGCGCTGAGCTTGCGCGCAGCGCAGGAGATGTAGGCAACATTTTAGCCAATATATATAATTTAGCGTCAGAGCAAGCCGACACCCGAAGCTGGCTTACATTACCAAATCAAATTGCTGTAGCGCGTCAAAGTCTGACAGCAGGTGAACATATATTAAATATAGGCAATCAACCGCCTATTAGTTTTACCGTTAGTAAGCAAGGGTTAACTTTAATTTACCTAACCTCTATTAATAACTATTTTAACTACCATGTAGTTCAACTCTAGGAGACACCATGAAATACATAGTGCCAATGTGTGCCGTTTTACTGCTAAGTGCTTGTGCAACACAGCCTGTCACATCAGGTATAGCGGTTGAACAAAATAAAGGAAATTTTAATGATCAACTTAGAGTGGATAACCCTGATTTAGGTGAAAAACTCGCCATTACCGACGTTAAAACGCGTCAAACAAATCAGTTAACTGATGTGGTGGTTACACTATCTAGCCAATATAAAAAGTCACAATATTTACAGTATCAATTTAAATGGTTTGATAAAGATGGTTTTTTGATTAAAGGAAATCATTCACCGTGGCAGCCATTAACTTTATTTGGTTTTGCTAATACACAATTACCAGGTTTAGCGCCTAGCTCTGATGCTGTTACATTTTCACTAGCAGTTAGAAAAGTATCAACTGAATCTCAAGAATTTAAAGATTAAAGGAAACTATTATGAACACGACATTTAAAACAGCATCCACCTACGCATTGGTCGGGCTCAGTGCATTGATCTTAAGCGGCTGTGCTAACAAAGCCGTAGTTAGCTATGGTGACGCTCAAGCAGTTGAAACAACTGATATAAATTTTGGTTCTACCGATTTACAAAAAGTCGCGAGCCAAATGACCGACTCATTACTAAGCTCGCCAGTGGTGGGAAGCATGACTCAAAATAACCGTCCTGTTGTGTTTGTGGAACGTATTAAAAACAAAACCAGTGAGCATATTGATACAGAATCAATCACTGATTCTATCTCTACGCAAATGCTACGCAGCGGTAAGTTTCGCTTTGTAGACATGACACGTGTAGAAGCTGTTCGTGAACAGCTAACCTTTCAAAACGAAGATGCATTAGTGAACCCAGCAACTGCGGTTGCATTTGGACAACAAATTGGTGCGCAGTACATGTTGTATGGCAACTTATCAAGCATTGTTAAAACAAATGCAGATAAATCAGACGTATATTATAAATTCACAATGCGCTTAATGGATATGAAAAGCGGACTTATTGAATGGGCGGACGAAACTGAAATTCGCAAAACCAAAGAAAAATCAACCTTTGGCTGGTAAGCCGATAGGAGTAAGTTATGAAAGCAATTGCTGTAATTATGTGCGCTTTACTTACATTAAGTGCACCCACTTTTGCTAAATACGAGCGCAATAAAGCCGTAGCAGTTCAAAAAGTGTTGTTTGGTGACATTAAATCAGTACGAAACATCACCGAGCAAGAACTAATACAAGACAAAAAGAACGGCTGGAAAACGTTTGGTGGCGCACTTGTTGGTGGTGTTATTGGTAATCAATTTGGTGGTGGCAGCGGTCGTGCTATAGCCACAATTTTAGGCTCAGTTATCGGTGGTAGCGTTGCTAACAATAGTCAGCAAGGTAGCTATTACAAACAAACTCAGTTAGTTGAATTACTAATTCAGGTAGAAAATGGCGACCAATTTATGGTAGTTCAAGACCTAGACCAAGGTATGCGATTTCACAAAGGCGATAATGTGAGGTTAGTTTATTTAGGCGATAATACCGTAAGAGTAGATAAAGCATACTAATAACACGCCTTTAAAAACAAAAACGAGCCAACAGGCTCGTTTTTTTATAAAGTTTTATAACTGGCGATAATCTTTAAAGAAACGCTGCATTTTTTGCATGGCATCAGTTAAGTCATCCTTATTAGGTAAAAATACTAACCTAAAGTGATCAGGCTCTGGCCAATTAAACGCACGCCCATGCACTAACAATATTTTTTCGGCCTTGAGCAAATCAAACATCATTTGCTCATCGTCTTTTACATTAAAGTGTGCAGTATCAACCTTGGCAAACGCATATAAAGCGCCTTTTGGCTTTTTACAGCTAATCCCTTCAATCGCGTTTAAACCGCGCCATGCAATATCTCGTTGTTCGTATAATCGCCCGCCCGGATTAATTAAGTTATCAATTGATTGCACACCACCTAATGCCTGCTGAATTGCATATTGGGCAGGTACATTAGCGCATAAACGCATTGACGAGAGTATATCTAACCCTTTACTTAAGTCGTCCATGGCTGATGTTTTACCACTTAAAACCATCCACCCCATTCTTAGCCCAGCAGCACGGTAAGTTTTAGCTAAACCATTAAAAGTAATCATTGGCACATCATCACACAATGAAGCAATTGAAGTGTGGCTAACTCCATCGTATAAAATCTTTTCGTAAATTTCGTCGCTTAACAACAGTAACTTGTGCTCTCGCGCAATATCTATTAATTGCTTAAGCAGGTCATCACTGTATACCGCACCAGTAGGATTGTTCGGATTAATTAACACCAAGGCTTTGGTTTTAGAGGTGATTTTACTTTTTATGTCATCTATATCAGGAAACCAGTCTTGCTCTTCATCACATAAATAATGAACGGGATTACCGCCCGCTAACTTAACTGACGCAGTCCACAACGGATAATCTGGCGCAGGGATGAGCACTTCATCGTCGTTGTTAAGCAAAGCTTGAGTGATCATTTGGATTAGTTCACTTACCCCATTACCAATATAAATGTTATCAACGTCTAAGTTGTTTAACCCACGTTGTTGATAATGCTGGTAAACAGCTACTCTGGCTGAGTAAAGTCCTTTAGAGTCACAATAACCTTGGGCAGAATACAGGTTACGGATAATATCGCGATGCATATCTTCAGGCATATCAAAGCCAAATGCAGCTGGATTACCGATGTTTAATTTTAAGACTTTTTGACCATCGTCTTCCATTTTTTTAGCTTGAGCTAAAACAGGTCCACGAATGTCATAACATACGCCTTCTAATTTATGACTCTTTTTTATATCTGACATTTTACCTCTACTAGCTGGCGCCTGATGACCTTTGTAATTTGAGTTTTATAAGCAAGGTCTATTTTATCTCAACAATAAAAACCCGATTGCCTACTAGACTAACCGAGTAAAAATATAACACCAGTAAATTTAACAGCTTAAAACTGAAATTAATTCACGTTAACTATTGTGCATCTAACCATTGTTTAAATTTTGTTTGAGAGCCTTCTACCTGTGGCATTAAGTTGGCACAAGCATCCATCGCTTTAGCTAAGTCATCATCAACTAAGCTTAACTCTATGGTGCGCGAAACATCAGCTAAACTAGACGCACCAAACTGCGCGGCATTTGATTTTAAACTATGAGAATGACGAATCGCTGCCTCTTTATCTTTACCAATGGTTGCCATAACTTCAGAGCCCAGACGTTCAAACTCGGCACAACAAAAATCAAGCGTATCAGCAAACTGCTCGCCCAATAAAGATTTCATATTCTCTAACGCTGATGTATCTATGGTAATGTCTGTCATTATTTAATTCCTTCAACTATCCATGTTCATTGTATTTGATATAACTACTGTATATTGATAAATGAAAAAAAACCAACTTAATTGCTTTCATAAATGTATAATTTACAAGTTAATAATAGAGAGAAAGTTTTTAAAATGGCACGCATTCTTTGTACTCATTGTAATTTTGCACTTAATACCTGTGTATGCAGCGCTATTGAAACAATAACTAACAAAGTTAAAGTTATTATTCTACAACACCCCAGCGAAGAAAAAATAGCAAAAAACACGGCTAAATTACTCGACTTAAGTCTAACTGATTGCGAAATAATCAAAGGTGAAAACAGTGCTGACTTTAGTATGTTAAATAGTTTGCCAAAAGAATCAACAGTACTGCTTTACCCAAACGAAAACGCCACCTGCCTAGATGAACCAAGCTCCACAAAACATAAGCACATCACTCATTTAATTGTGATCGATGGCACATGGAAAAAAGCCTATAAAATTTTACAACTCACCCCTGCACTCAATAAATTTAGAACAGTGAGTTTTAATAAACTACCTAAAAATCGTTATACAATTCGTAAAGCGCTCCGTGCCGATAGCCTCTCTACACTTGAAGCCGTTGCTCATAGCTTGAGCTTAATAGAACATTTAAACCCAGAGCCTTTGTTTACTTTATTAGAAGAATTAATTAATAAACAAACCCAACATATGCCTGAGCACGTAAAAGCACGTTACTTAAATTAAATTTAGCTTTTGATAAACAGATGCGACATTACCCAAATAGATTAAAACGAGGATTTACTCGTCTAGGCCCCGACTATCGCTTTGATGACCAAGTTGATTTTAGCGATATAAGAACCACGTTTGGGTTCAGATCAATGGTGGTTGGTAAATGGGTAACCAAAGAAGAGCGCTATATTAGCGCTAATTTAATTTACGATGCGCTGGCCGACCTGGCGCAAATACTGCACCTACCACCTAGAGCAATTGGTCTGCGCGGAAAGTTAAATTTTGCATTTGGGCACGGTGGTCAAAAAGGTGTGCAAGCGCATTACAATGCAGGCAGTCAAACATTAGCACTTGCTAAAAATGCGGGCGGTGGTGCGCTCGCGCATGAGTGGTTTCATGCATTCGATCACCACATTAGTGAACATTTATTTAAAGTAAAACCACGCTATGGATTTGCTTCAAAGCTTTGGCTTTCAAATACACCAAATTTAATGCACCCACTCAATGACGCACTGAACAGCTTTTATAAAGAAGTATTTTTAGATGCAAGTGGCGAAAATGCCAATGAATTTGTGCAAGCATGTATTAAACACGACCAAGCCCATAATATGAATTATATGAGTATGCCTGAAGAAATTGCAGCTCGCTGTTTTGAAGCCTGTATATATGCACACCCAAATATAAAAAACAGTTTTTTGGTGGGCGGTTTGCAATCCAGTAATTTAATATACCCACCAGCACAACATACCACCAAGGCAAATAAAGCGCTTAACCACTATTTTCAACTATTGGGTTATGCGCTTCATAATTTACCCGATAAGGTTTAGCTGTTTTCATCACTTATGCGACTTGCAACTGCGCTACTCTGGTCTTTGTATTTAGCATCTTTACGAATGTTATACGGGTTTTCACAAGGCCCTGAGAGCATTTCGAAACTCATAGCGCCAATTTTCATCATTGGGCGCAGCGCTAAGGGTAATTTTCCTGAGTTGTAAAACTCCAATACAATATTACCGCTCCAGCCGGGATCAATTCGGTGTGCTGTTACATGCACCATCAAACCTAAACGCGCAAGCGATGAGCGCCCATCCAACCACCCTACAATATCGGCAGGTAGCGTTACTTTTTCATAAGTGATTGCAAGCGCGAGTTCACCTGGGTGTAAAAAAAACGCTTCACCGTCTGCAAGCTCAATTTCCTCACTCATGATTGATTCCATGGCTTTATTGAGTTGATCCTTTGGACCACTTAAATCAACGTAGGCTGCATTATGGGCATTGAACGTTCTAAATTTATTACCAAGACGTAAATCTGCTGTCACACCCGATATCATCTCACTACTCGGAGCAGGCTCTATAACTATTCGGCCATCTTTTAGGTGTTCTTTAATATGTGTATCTGAAAGTCTCATGCTTTTAATCTTCTGTAATCACAATTTCTATGCTGTTGTGATGCTGTTGATAATATAGCGTGCTGGCTATAAGCCTAGCTGCTGCGCTGTATGTTTTGCTTATTGCCGCATCGTTATCGCTAGCAATAAGTTTTCCTTGCTCAGAGTACTCTCTAATATCAATGGCAAGGGGAATATGGCTAAGTACCGGAACGCCATGCTTGTGGGCTAGTTTTTGTGCGCCCTCTTTGCCAAATACATGGTTTTCCTCACCGCAGTGGCTGCAAACGTAATGGCTCATATTTTCTATTAAACCAAGTACTGGCACATTTACTTTATTAAACATTGCAATGCCTTTTTGGGCATCAGCAAGTGCTAAATCTTGAGGCGTAGTTACAATCACAGTCCCACTGGCAGGTACTTTTTGGCTCATAGTAAGTTGTATATCACCTGTACCTGGGGGCATATCTACAATTAAATAATCGAGCTCGCCCCAATCAGTCTCGTTCAGTAATTGGCTAAGTGCACCCGATGCCATTGGGCCTCGCCATACTGTTGCGTCATCACTGGGTACTAAAAATCCAATAGATTGGGCTTTAATGCCATTGGCATCAAACGGTAGTAATTGTTTGTTATCTTTTGTTTTTGGCTCAGCACCAACAAGGCCCAACAACATAGGTATTGAAGGACCATAAATATCAGCGTCTAAAATACCAACTTTTGCTCCCTCGCCTTTTAACGCACCGGCTAAATTAACAGCTGTCGTCGATTTACCTACCCCGCCTTTACCTGAAGCAATAAGTACAATATGTTTAATTCCTTTAAACTTTGCAGGCTCTTGAATATCAACCTTAGCCTTTATTGAGATTTCAATATTTAAAACATCACGGACATGCTGCTCTACAAGGGGGATTTCTGATTGCGCAGCAAAAGGTAAAGTAAGAGTAATTTGTAATGATTTATCGTCGTTTTCAGAAATTGACTCAATAAAGCTTTCGTCAATTCCTACGGCAAAGGCCGCACTACGATAAGCCGCTAAAGCAGCAATAATCGGTTGTTTTTGCACCGATTTAGAAGAGAAAAGTTTCGACAGTCCAAACATAGCAATTAAATAGCGTTTCTTTGATGAAAAGTGCCTCGGAATTATGTAACATTCAGGTCATTAACACCAGTCAATTAATAAAAATCCATAAGCAGCGTGAGCGCATAGCCACCTGTTTATAGATAAATTAATGATAACAGCCGTTTAAATAGTAAAAACGGTATTTTATCCTCAATTCGGAATGATTATGGCACAGCGAAAGATCCTGATTACCAGCGCATTACCTTATGCAAATGGCCCAACCCACTTAGGTCATTTATTGGAATATATTCAAACTGATATTTGGTCACGTTTTCAAAAACTTCAAGGCCATGAAACGTATTATGTTTGCGCAGACGATGCCCACGGCACACCAATCATGCTTAATGCACAGAAGCAAGGGATCACACCTGAAGAAATGGTAAAAAATGTGAGCATTGAACGCCAACGCGACTTTGCTGATTTCAACATTAAGTTTGACAATTACCACAGCACGCATAGCCAAGAAAACAAAGAATTTAGTGAATTAATATACAACCGTTTAAACGATGCGGGCCATATAAAAAAGCACACTATTTCGCAATTATTTGACCCAGAAAAAGGCATATTTTTACCTGATCGCTTTGTAACCGGTACTTGCCCAACGTGTAAGTCTGAAGATCAAAATGGCGATAGCTGTGATTCGTGTGGCGCCACTTACAGCCCGACCGAATTAATAAACCCGCGCTCTGTCATGTCAGGTGCCGAGCCTATTTTGAAAGATTCTGAGCATTACTTTTTTGACCTACCAGCATTTGAAGGCATGCTTAAAGAATGGCTACACTCAGGTACTATTCAACAAGAAATGGCTAACAAGCTAGACGAATGGTTTACTGACGGCTTACAACAGTGGGATATCAGCCGTGATGCGCCTTACTTTGGTTTCGAAATTCCAAATGCCCCAGGTAAATACTTTTACGTATGGCTAGATGCGCCAATTGGTTACATGGCTAGCTTTAAAAACCTGTGTGATAAAAAAGGGATTGATTTTGACGCATTTTGGGCTGAAGGCTCAGAAGCAGAACTTTACCACTTTATTGGTAAAGACATTATTTACTTCCACAGCTTATTTTGGCCAGCCATGCTAGAAGGCGCTAAATTTAGAAAACCAACTAACGTATTTGCACACGGGTTCGTTACTGTAAATGGCGAAAAAATGTCTAAGTCAAAGGGCACGTTCATTAAAGCGCGTACCTACCTAGACAACCTAAATCCAGAATACTTACGTTACTATTACGCTGCAAAATTAAACAGCGGTATTATCGATCTTGATTTAAACCTAGAAGACTTTGCACAACGTGTTAATTCAGATCTGGTTGGTAAAGTCGTTAATATAGCGAGCCGTTGCGCAGGCTTTATTACCAAAAAGTTTGATGGCAAATTAAGCGCAACCATTATGCAACCAGAGCTCCTAGAAGAGTTCCAAGCTGCCGCGCCAAGTATTACCACCCATTTTGAGAACCGTGAATACAGTCGCGCAATTCGTGAAATTATGGCCCTTGCCGACAAAGCAAACCAATTTATTGATGGCGCAGCACCATGGGTATTAATTAAAGACGAAACTAAGCAACAAGAAGCTCACGATGTGTGTTCGCTTGGCCTTAACTTGTTCCGTGTTTTAATTACCTATTTAAAACCAGTACTACCGGCTATGGCCCAAAACGTAGAAGCGTTTTTAAACGATGATCTTGCTTGGGATGCAGTAAAGACGCCACTAGTAAGCCACTCAATCAATAAATTTAAACCGTTAATGCAACGCGTAGAAATGGACAAAGTAAACAAAATGGTTGAAGAATCTAAAGAAAGCCTAGAGCCGAAAGTAACAATTGACCCAAATAGCCCTCTTGCAAAAGAACCTATTAGCGAAGAAATTGAGTTTGACGATTTTGCAAAGGTAGACCTTCGTGTTGCTAAAATTGCAAAAGCAGAGCATGTAAAAGGCGCCGACAAACTACTGAAGCTAACCCTTGATTTAGGCGGCGAAACGCGTCAAGTATTCGCAGGCATTAAATCAGCATACGCTCCTGAAGACATTGAAGGTAAGCTAACAGTAATGGTTGCAAACCTTAAACCGCGTAAAATGCGTTTTGGTATGTCTGAGGGTATGGTACTTGCTGCAGGCCCTGGCGGAAAAGAAATTTATATTCTTAATCCAGACGACGGATCAGAGCCAGGAATGCGTGTAATGTAAATTTACACCTATGAATAAAATAACCGCTGACTCTCAGCGGTTTTTTTATATGTTATTTTATCCTATTTGCGACTTTTATCGATTTTTTGTACCATCGACCAATAACTAATAAAAAAGTAATACAATGCCTAGCACGGTTTCTCAAGAAAAGACTGTAACTCGCAACAAAATTTTAAAGCACAAAATAGTGGCTATTATTCGATTAAAAAAGCAATCAGATGTTGCACCACTTGTCGATTGCTTAGTTGAGGCTGGTATAAAAGTGCTTGAAATCACCTCTAATACACCAGGGTTTGAGCAAGAAATTAAAAATGCACGTATTCGTCATCAACATATTTTGGTGGGTGCAGGCACCATCACAAATACTAAACTAGCTCAACGAGCCATTAATGCAGGTGCACAGTTTATAGTAACCCCTAATACTGATAAGCGTATTGTGTCAGTTGCCCATCAGTATAATTTACCTGTTTTAATGGGGGCTTTAACGCCAACAGATATCTCTAACGCGATTGAGTATAATGCGGATATTATTAAGGTATTTCCAGCAGGTAGCATGGGAATTGACTATTTTAAGGCATTAAAAGGCCCATTTGATAGCGCCAATTTAATGCCCGTTGGCGGGATAAATTTAAATAACATTACTCAGTGGTTTGACGCAGGAGCTTGCGGCGTAGCCATTAGTAGTGATTTTTCAAAAGTGATTACTAGCCACGCTGACAAGCAAGCTCTTACCCAGTTAGTTCATGACTATTTAACTGACATACCCACTGATTAAAGGTCTTTAATTTGCTGTAATCACTAGGTATTGTTCAATACTTAAATTACATCAAATACTTAATACTCTGTTCAAACAAATCAAAATGCACTTAGTTTAAAGAGAGCAGTACACGCTCTTTCCTTGGTATGTAGTAATTATCGTAATCAAGCGAAACAATGACCTTATTTGCTTTTCCGAGTAGTTCACCACGAGGGATTAAACCAATTACGCGAGAGTCTGCGCTATTGTCACGGTTATCCCCCATTGCTAAATAGTAATCATCTGGAATGGTGATCGTTTCAAAGCCAGCTAATTGGGATGGTACATTTGCTACCCTAACGGTGTGCTTCTTACCTTTTAATATCTCTACTTTATCAACCGAGTCGATATTATTTTGCACATGTTCGTAGTTAAGCTTTTTGCCATTAATAATTAATTCGTTATTTACTAAAGAAACGGTATCACCAGGCACACCAATAACACGTTTAATTAACCGGTTATCTGCCGCTTGTGAGTCGAATACAATAATGTCCCCTGTCTGTGGCTCGTTAATTTTAAGCAAAGAAATATGCGTAAAAGGCACTCGTAAGTCGTACGCCATTTTGTCTGTTAAAATTCTATCTCCTTGCTCAATTGTAGGTTTCATTGAGCTCGTAGGCACTTCATACCAGTCGGCTACTGCACTTCTAAACACACTCATTAAGGCAATAAATACAATGAGTGAACGATTATTTTTCCAAAATTTATAAAGCACTTTCATAACTGCTCCCTTTAATTGATCAAGTAATGGTATGACCTAACAGCGCTTTAGCAGTTCAAAAAAGGATGTAACAAAAGATGTTTGACCAAAAAACGTTTTTGATCGATTAAATTTTCAGCAGCGTAGCATCTTAGGAATTTAGCAAATATTAACTTAAAGGAAACTAACATGTTTAAGAAGATAACCACCGCAATTTTAATTACCGCCGCAAGCATAGGGTTTTCATTTTCTGCACAAGCCAACCATCATGGCATGAAGAAAGATGTGGTTGATGTTGCGGTTGAAAATGGCTCGTTCACAACACTTGTTGCAGCCGTAAAAGCAGCCGGTTTAGTTGATACTCTAAAAGGCAAAGGGCCATTCACTATTTTTGCACCAACTGATGCCGCTTTCTCAAAGTTACCTGACGGTACCGTTGAGATGCTGTTAAAGCCAGAAAACAAAGAGAAGTTAACGGCAGTGCTAACCTACCATGTTGTCGCTGGAAAAATAATGGCAAAAGAGGTGGCTAAGTTAGATAGTGCCAAAACACTCCAGGGGCAGTCGGTAATGATTAAAACAAACATGGGTGTGATGGTAAACGACGCTAACGTGATGATGCCAGATGTTAAAGCAAGTAATGGCGTAATCCATGTAATTGACACTGTTCTTCTTCCAAAAGAATAAGCAGCAAAATTTATGTACAAAAAAAGAAGCATAAACGTAAGCTTATGCTTCTTTTAACGAATACTTAGACCTTATTACTGATTAAGCTTTTCTTTCGCTTCTTTTACTTTTTCAAAGTCTAAACCTAACTCATCGGTAGCCTCTTTGATTAAGTGAGGTTGTGTCATAACAACAGCCATTAATTGCTGAAGCTTTTCAGGCGGTATGCCAAGCTCCTGTACAAGCGCCATAGCCATCATTGGGTTTTGTGTAAACGCCTCGAATAACGCTTTTACTTTGTCATCACTTACATTATGTTCTTTTAAAATTGCAATTATTGGATTCATTTTTAACCTTGGTTTTATAATAACGTGTGTATGACTGAATTATATGGGCATAACGTGTAAAATAAAGCGTTATTCTACAAGCAATACGACTTTACCCGCGTTTTCGTTGCGCTCTAATATTGCATGTGCCTCTTGAGCCTGTGTCCATGGCAACGTTTTGTACACATTAAAGTCAAAGTTTTTAGATGCTATGTCGTTGTAAAAGCGTTCTACTAAGTCATCTCTTAGTTGGCGTTTAAAATCAATACTGCGGTTACGAAGGGTTGACGCATGAAACGAAATCCTTTTACGTAAAAGGGCTGCAAAATCAACCTCAGCAAAACGCCCATCTAAAAAGGCAAGCATAATTATTTGGCAATCCATGGCAGCAACTCGGGCATTTTTGTTTAAATAACTGCCTGCAACGGGGTCAACAATTACATTAGCGGTTAAATTATGGCTTTGCATGTAATCTACAAAGTCTGTGTTTTTGTAGTTAATTGTATGATCTGCTCCCAGCGACTTAGCGTGTTGGCATTTTTCATCAGAACCTGCGGTTATAACAACAGTTGCTCCTGCACTTTTTGCCATTTGAATAGCGGCACCACCTACGCCACTGGCCCCTGCATGTATCAATGCCGTTTGCCCATGTTGTAGCTTGCCAAGCTCAAATAATGCACCAAAAGCAGTTAAATACACCTCGCTGATGGCAGCACCTTCAACCATAGTTACATCATCAGGTAGTTCCATTAATTGTTTAGCATCTACCGCAACATATTCGCTATAAGCGCCACCTGCACACAGTGTAAAAATACGTTTATCGAGCCAGCTTTTATCAACTTCGTTACCCAGCTCTACCACAGTGCCTGCACACTCTAAACCTAAAATTGGGCTGTCACCTTTTGGGGCTGGGTACTTACCTTGGCGTTGCATGCAATCAGCACGATTCACGCCAATTGCAGCCACTTTAACAAGCACTTCATTATTTTTTAGCTGCGGTTTACGGGTATCACTAAAGGCAAGGTTTCCGCTTTCATGGGAAATATATTTCATTACCACTCCTTTGCTTTAACTAAAGTTGTACTTTAGACATGGGGGTAATTATTTCTATTTAAACCGCCAGCTTTGCTTGTACGGGTAAACATCAGGTAAAAAACCATTTTGTATTTGCTGCTGGCACTGTTGCCAATAGGTTGTTGTAAATAAGTCACTGTGGTGGTTGTTAAAACACTCAAATGCATGAGCATTTGCGCTAAAAAAAACCTTAAATTGACTGGGAAATATATCGTTTTCATCAATATCAAAATAAGAATGACTACTTAACTCCTCTAATGTATTTTGTGTTTGAGGTACATCTCTAAAATTACACTGAGTTAGTGGGCAAATCTCATCAAAGTCGTAAAACACAACACGCCCCCAGCGAGTAACGCCAAAGTTTTTCATCAGCATGTCACCTGGAAATATATTCGCCCCAGCTAAATCTTTAATTGCTTTTCCATAATCAAGCATTACATGGTCCAATGCGTGTTTATCGCAGTGGTTAATATATAAATTAAGAGGTGTCATTTTTCGTTCAACATACACATGTTTTAAAATAAGTGCCTTGCCCGATATAACTAAACTGCTATCAATGTGTGTTTTCATCTGCGTTAATAGTTCTTCACTAAAGCGGCTTAAATCAAACGCTAAATACCTAAACTCGTGTGTATCTACCAATCGCCCTACTCGGTCGGCTTGCTTAACAAAGTTATATTTTTCTTTTACTTGTGCTTTAGTTGCGGTTTTTGGTGCACTAAATTTATCTTTTATTACTTTATATACGTAATCTGAGCCTTCAATAGTAAATACCAGCATTACCATGCCAGGTGTACCAGGTGCGTTTATATATTTAAAACTTGCGGGGCTATTTTTAGTGGTGTCGACCTTGTAGCGGTAAAACTCGGTTTTAGCGTGTTTAATAAAGCCAATAGCGTTAAATAATTCAAAACGCTTTTTATGCGGCATAAGTACACTGAGGTAATCAACATAACGCGCGGGTTGGTCTGTATCTACCATAAAATAAGTACGAGCAAAGCCAAATAATAAGCTTAATTGATCGGCGCCCATCATAACCGCATCTATTTTTAAGCCTTTTTCGGTGTTTAAAATGGCAATAGCAAACGGCATATTATCGCCATTTTTAGCGATACAACGGCCAATCAAATAACAGGCTTTATTTCTAAAAAATAACGAGTTTGCGTATTCAATAAACCCGTCGTTTAAATTTATCAGTTCATAGACCTGCTTACATTGATGCTTAGCACCTTGCATTAGGGTTTGCTTTAAGCGCTTTAAATCGGCATTTAATTGGCAAAATGGAACTCTAAACATTTGCGTAGTAATAAGCTGTGAAATTGCGGTTTCAAACCCATTTTGAAGCGATATTCTACTTACTAAACTTTCAAATGAGCGTGGTTCACTTCGGTATTTGGCTTTTAATACAAATAAATGCACTGTACGAATTTTTTTATCGTCCCAAATAGCACCAAATGTTGAATTAAAGAAAGTATGCGCAATGGGTTTATTCTCATGGTGCTCAACCATATCCCCATAAATATTTTTAGCTAGTTGCCATGTGTGTGGGCAGTCTAGTTCTTGATAAGCAATTATTTTAACCGCTTCACTCACATTTTTTACTTGGCGCTCATAAACTTGTAACCGATCGCGCATTGCACGTTGTACATCATGATATTGGCGCTGCTCAAACCGGCTTTGTGCACCAAGTGTTATATTTAAAAACTCAGCAAACATCGCATCAAACCCTGCAAATACAGCACGTGCAAGCTTAGTCGCAATCACCTTTTGAAGAGCATTATTTGAATCATCGATTAACGTATTTGGCATGTTAACAACACTTATATTTTTACCCGTTATGGCGGTTATTTTTTATTAATTGTTTACACCTTAGCAAGCAGGCTTTAATTTAGATAATTAATACAGCAAATAAATAAGATTGATCTAATGAATATACGTAACGTCGATCTCAACCTTCTCGTCTATTTAAACGTGCTTATAGACGAAAAAAGTGTGTCTAAAGCCGCCAATAAATTAGCGTTAACACAACCGGCAATGAGTAATGCATTAAAGCGATTACGCGATTTATTTGAAGATCCGCTTCTTGTTCGCGCCGCAGGGTCAATGACCCCAACAGCCAAAGCACTCCTGCTTAAACCTGAAATAGAATCATTATTAAAAATGGCTGAAGCAATTACTCAGCCCAGTGAGCAATTCAACCCCGCTACGGCTGAAATAACCTTTAGAATAATGGCAAACGACTATTTAGAGTCAACGTTAATTGCGCCATTTATAACAGCGCAATTAAATAAAAATCCGGGTATTAATTTTGACGTTTTAAGCCCAAGCGATGTTAACTTACAAGACATGGAAAAAGGCACCATAGACCTTGCTATTAATCGCTTTAACGGATTACCGCGATCGTTTCACCAAGCCACTGTATGGCGCGATAACTACTGCTGTTTAACACACCCCAAGAATACTTTTTTACAAAATGCCACGCTCGATGATTACCTCAAAAAAGAACATATTTGGGTAAACCGGGCTGGTTGGGGCCCTGAAGCTGCAGTAACTAATAAGTCAGGTAAACAAAAATTAGGCTGGGTAGATGAAGCACTCTGGCAGTTAGAGCAAGCACGTAAAATTAGGGTATTTACCCGCCACTACATGATTGCCAGTTTACTTTGTCAATCAGAGCAACTGGTGGCGACATTACCACGCAGGCAAGCTAAGCTATTAACAACACATACTAACTTAGTAATAAGTCCACCCCCGTTTCAAATAGTGCCTATTGAGGTAAAAATGATATGGAGCCCACTGCTTCACCATGCGCCAGCGCATCAATGGTTACGCCGCGAAATGCTTGAGTTCGCTAAAACAGTAGCAGATAGGTAAATTTTAATATATCCATTACGTTTTTCAAAAAATACTGAAAAAATCTAAAAGCACATTCAATTTACTAGTAAATACATACTAAAAACGACGGGCTCGGTGAGAGGTAAGAAAAACACAACGTTTAAAAACTAGTTTTTCAATAAATAAAACATTGAGACACTCACTTTAATAAAGTGAGTGTCTCGATGTTTTGCTTTGGAGTCGTATAAGTCTTAGCAAGGGGAGTAACCTTACTCATTAGTAATTTGCAAAGCCGATACCATGTTTTTTATTTTAAATTAATTCAACACCTTAACCAATAACCCCATATCCCCTCTGCTGAAACTTGTACCACTTTTGTGCATTTATTTATTTTTTGCACCAAATTAAATAAAAAAGAAGCCAATAAATTTAGCGTAAATTAAATGAATAAAACTTAATATTGATCTAATCAATATCAGTTATTGAAAACAACAATTTCATTAATAATACAGTTAGCGCTAGAGTGAAGTTAAGCCAACAAACTAAGAGTATTTATTATGACAACAGCTTCTTTCACACGCCAAGACGGGTTATTCATCGACGCTAACTTACATCAGTTCATTGAAGAGCAGTTATGTTCTAAAGCAACATTACAAACAACAGATGTTTACCAAACACTGGCGACATTAGTTGATGAGTTTGGGTGTACTTGTCGTAAAACTAAACACCAACCAAACGATGTACTTGAAGTACAAACACTATTGAACGCTTACCAACTGCAAAACCATCCGCACTGTCATGTGGATGCGCAAACAACTGAAGCGGTACTTGATGAATATTGCTGCCAGGTTCCTGCAATCATTGTTGTTGCTTTAATGGATACGCTTAGTGGTACACAATGCGATGAACCAAATGCACACGACATCTACCATCGTGCCGCACAGTTAACTAATCGCCCATGCGTACATACAGTTAAAACTGCCTCAGCAGCTTAATAATGAATGTGTTTAAAAGTGCTCGATAACTTTATCTGCAAAGTCTGTGCAGCTTAAGGTTGTCGAGTTATGAGTTTTTGAAGTATCAATGCCTTGCTGGGTTAAATCAAAAGTAACATACCCACTTGCTAATGTATTTTCTAGAGCATTTTCAATAGTTAATGCCGCCTCATCCCATTTCATAAATTTAAGCATAAGTACTGCGCTCAAAATACTACTACTTGGATTCGCTTTGTTTTGCCCTGCAATTCGCTCAAATGTACCATGAGTAGGTTCAAAAAAAGCCACATCATTATTCAAGTTTGCAGCAGGCATAATGCCCACACCACCCACTTGAGCGCTGAGCATATCGGCTAAAAAGTCCCCATTTTGATTCGTAGTTGCCACTACATCAAACTGCTCAGGGTTCATTAAACATTGTTGTAGCATGTTATCGGCAATGACTTCTTTAATTATTAGAGGCGCATGCCCAACGCGCTCGATTTTCAGCCAACGACCATTTTCGTGCTCAATAGCATTAAATTCCTTTTTGGCGAGTGCAAAGCCCCAACGTTTAAATGCACCATCAGTAAACTTAAGCACATTGCCTTTATGAACAAAAGTGACAGAATCTCGATTGTTATTAAGGGCAAAATTAAGAGCGAAACGTGTTAATCGCTCAGAGCCTTCTTTGGATATATTTTTTATACCTATGCCGCAATCTTGTGAAAACCTAAGGCGTGTTACCCCCATTTCTTCACATAAAAAGTCGAGCATTTTTTCACTTTCAATGCTCCCTGCTTGCCACTCAATACCCGAATATACATCTTCGCTGCTATCACGAAGAACCGTAATGTTGGTTAAAAAAGGGTTTTTTAAAGGAGAAGGCAAAGCACTAAACCCTTTGATAGTGCGCATATTTACAAATAAATCCATTTCTTGGCGTAAAGCTACATTTAAAGAGCGGAACCCTCCACCCAAAGGCGTAGTTAATGGCCCTTTTATTGCTATTTTACAGGCTCTTACTGCTTGTATTGTTTCTTGTGGAAACCAATCACCATCGTAAAGCTTAGCTGCTTGCTCACCATTAAACACTTGCATCCAATGTATTTTTCGCTTGTTTTTGTAACAGTGTTTAATAGCGCAATCTACAATATTTCTCATAACGGGCATAACATCTTGCCCAACTCCATCTCCATTAATATAGGCAATAACAGGCTCTGAAGGAATAACCCACTGCCCTTGCTCATCTACCGTTATATGTTGCCCTTGCTCTGGCATTTTTATATGTTGGTATTGCATCATTAAAGCCTATAAATCAATGTATATGGTCGATTAAACCATGTTAATTAAGGCGTGTCTTTAATTGCCTTTTTATAGTTGGTATCAGTTTAAAAAATAACAAATAAGATGTGCTTATGTAGTTAAAAGGATGGTCTTATAGCGTGTACGGTTCGTATTAGTTTTTAAATATAGAGGGGTTTTAATGAAATTATTGTGGACGTTGCTATTTTTATACTCTTTAAACATCTACGCTCTTGAGGTTGACATACACGAGCTAGACTCGCTGTCTAAAAATGGCCAGCAAGTTGTCTCTACCTGGATTGATCAGAGTGTAAAAAAAACTGAAAATACGCTTGGGCCTTTAAAGCAAACTACCTTGCCTATTTATTTAAAGCCGCAATATTTTGCATTTGAGCCTGTACCATGGGCAACGGTAAAGCGTAGCAATCCCGATGGGATTGAACTTCATATTGATAGATACGCAAGTTTAAATGCATTTACTAAAGACTGGACCCTATATCACGAGCTATCGCATTTATATTTGCCGCTTTTCCCCTACTCTGCTTTTTGGTTAAGTGAAGGATTTGCCAGTTATATGCAAAACGTAATTATGCGAGACAGCGGTGTAATAACCCAAGCGCAATTTGTTCAACGATTAAATGCTGGGTTTAATAGAGGTAGACTACAAAGCAAAACAAAGTCGCAGCCCTTAAGTGAGCTTTCTGCTGATATGTGGAATCAAGGTGCACAGCAACGTGTGTATTGCACAGGCGCTGCATTTTTTGTTGAAGCCGATTTAGCACTTCACCAGCAAGGTCAAACCCTTGCTGAGATAATAAAAGCCTATCAACTATGCTGTAGAACAGCGCGTTCAAGTGCTAAAACGTTTATCAAAGACCTTGATAAACTCTCACGTAGTAGTATTTTTACTTCTTTATATGCAGAGTATAAAAACCGCACTGACTTTCCAAACGTGACTAAAAAATTAATAAACACACTTTGAGCTGTATTGATTTTACAGTTAGGCGTCTATCACCAAGATGCTAAAAATCATTTGAAGTTAAATAGTTACAAAAGTATTGATAGGCCTGTTCATTATAATTTAAAGAACGCTTATTCATAAATCCATGACAATAATCTGTTGGTTTGCAAATTACGTTTTGTTTTTTATTAAGCTCATTAATAACAGCAGTAACATCAAAGTGCACCTCATCGTAAGGAAAAATAAACTCACAGGGTACACTTGCGTCTAAATCTAAGTAGTTTCGTATTTGTGATGGATAAAAACCAACCACTTTTTTAAGATGTGGATTGCTTGTTAATAACTGGGCTCGCCATGCGGCACTAGCCCCTGCACTAAAGGCAATGCAAATTGTTGGCTCTGTGAGTCTATCAAATTGTTTATGCAGCATTGCCGTATACACGTTGTGGCCACATGCTTTTATAAAATTTTTATAGTTAAGTTCTTCACTTTCAATAACTTGCTCTTTCCCACTGTAAGGTTCAACAAGGGTGAACTGAGTGTTTAATGTTTTACAAAAGTCATGTAAAGCCGGTGTTTTTCCGTAAATATCACTTACTATTATGTAATGCATACGATTCCCTTTTGGTGTAATTCAAAGTATTTAACCCAGTTGATAAAGTCTACACTACAAAAACTATACAAATAACTTGCGAGCATAATTTATTTAGGTTACATTCCATCTCTGGTTTTAAGAAACCACTGCGGTTAACCTATTTACCCTGATCCAGTAAGCCCCGCACAACGTATATTTGAAAGCTAAGTTATTGTACGGCGAGTACCCCTTAAATAATACCGAGATGAATTTTACAATCATCGTAAAAGTGTCATAAAGATCGTCAACACTGTAATGAAGCTAAACACAACATCGTTAATTTATTGACTGCAATCTGCTATAAAAAATAGCGCAGAATAAATTACAAGAATAAAGTGAGTTTTATTATGTCTTATAAATATAACGGATCTATGATCCAAATAGCACATCCTGTGCAATCAATTTCAGTTAATAAACATCGTGTTATCTTTAGTGATACACAAGGTTTAAAAAACGCATTGTTTCAAAAAGCTAGCGATGCGCGTCAATTTGTTAAGTGGCTAAAAGTTAGCTAAGCAAAGCTATATCGCAATCCCATGCGCGATAACACGTAATATTATGCCAGCCTTGTTGCTGGCATTTTACTTTTTAATACTTAAGTGTTAAAACAATAATCCAATTACATTCGTTGGTTACTGCAATGTTACGTGTACTTTTCACTCTTTTATTTTGTTGCTCTCTAACTTCAGTTTGTCATGCTCAAACAATTAACTGGTTAACCAATGACTTTGCACCTTACTATATATTAAATGGTAAGTATCAGGGCCAAGGCCGCGACGAAACAATCATAAAATTACTCGAAGACCAACTACCTCATATCAAATTCAATCGTGTTGTGGTGCCTGCAAGTAAGCTAATTCAAACCCTTTCTGATAAAACAAATGACGCGTGCGTACTTTCTCTTTATAAAAACGAAAACAGAAAGCAACAAATGGTATTTACACAAGAAAGCTCTACTGTTGGTTTATCTCCCTCTGTTGCACTACATAAAAAGCTAGCAAATGCGCTATCGCTTAAAAACGACGCTGAGGTGTCTTTGTATGATTTACTACAAGAGAAAAAGCTAACATTAGGCGTGTCTTTGAGTCGCTCTTATGGGGAAGCTATCGATAGTATAATTAATTCAACGCCCGATGTTGACATTGTTATTCGCCCTACCCGAGATAGCTTAGCAAGTCTTACCTATATGCTTAACTTAAAACGCATTGATATTTTACTTGGCTACCCAAGTGAACATTTTTATTTAGCTAAATCAATGAACTTTCAAGATAACTTAACCCAAAGACCATTAACTGAAGCGCCTGCGTTAAGCTATGGTTTTATAGGTTGCACTAAAACTGAGCAAGGGATTAAAAATATTGCTTTGCTAAACAAACACCTTAAAGTAATCAAACAAACTGATGCATACATAAATGCCTTATCAAAGTGGTTGCCCGAGCATTTAAAGCCATTGCTAAAAGCAAGAATGAATTAACAAAAAAAACGCCACGTAATGTGGCGCTTTCAAAGTTAGTTGTATAATTACAACCCTGCTTATTTACGAATACCTTCAATAAATAACCCAATATCAACATGCGTCGACGCAGGTCCTAAATTATAGTTAATGCCATAGTCACTTAATTTAAGGCTTGTTTCGCCTTCAAATCCAACACGGTAACCACCCCACGGGTCTTGACCTTCACCTATTTTATCTATATCAAAGGTGATACTTTTTGTCACACCATGTAATGTAAAGTCACCAGTTACTTTGCCTGAATCATCGTTGTTAAATGTAATGTTAGTACTTTTAAATGTAGCCGTTGGGTATTTATCAACATTTAAAAAATCTTTACCACGTAAGTGCTTATCTCGCTCTGCATGGTTAGAGTCAAGACTGGTTGTATCTATATTCACCATTATTTGTGAAGCATTAGGTTTTTCTGCGTCATAATTGAATTCACCGTCAAACGTATTAAAACGTCCATGTAGCCAGCTGTAACCCAAATGTTTTATTTTAAAGTTCACAAAAGCATGCGCCCCTTTTGTATCAATAACATATTCAGCAGCATTTACAGCCGATGCTGATAAAACGAGAGCCGCCGATACAGCCGTATTTAGTAATAGTTTGTTCATTTTAATCTTCCTTCAATGGGGTAATCATTCTTGTTAAAGTTTTATCTTTATCTATAAAATGGTGCTTTAGTGCACCCAATGCATGTAAAACAACAAAACCAATTAATATACATGCACCGTAGTAATGAACTTTTCCTGCTATATCAGCTTGATCATCAAAAACAAAGTCGAGAGCAGACACATTAAACAGGGTAAAAACTTCAATGGGCCTTCCATCTGCAGTTGAGATCAAATAACCAGCTACCACAATCACAGCTAATAAAATGTACATAGCTATGTGGGCAGTATGTGCTAGTTGATTGACTTTAGTATTTGTACCTAGCGGTTTTGGCTGTTTAGAAAAAACACGCCATAAAATTCTAAAAATCAAAATAGCTGCAAGCGTAATTCCAATGCTTTTATGTAAATCAAGAGAACCTTTGTACCAACTGTCATAGTAGGTAAGTTCAACCATGTATAAACCCAAACCAAATAAGCAAATAACGGTAAACGCCATCAACCAATGCAATATAATGGCAACTAACCCATATGAGAGTGGGGTGTTTTTAAACATAATTAATATCCTGTGTTTTGATAACAACAAGATATAGAAAAGAAGTGCGCAGTAAAATAGCATGTGCAAACAGCTTGTGTGCATATATGCACATAAATGGTTTACATAGGGGAGTTTTGTGGTTAAAGAGAGTGTTTCAGTTTTACTCGAAGCGGCTATTCAGTGAGGCTTACGTATATTAAGCTCTCTTCATTAACTTGCAGGCAAGTAATAAGCCCTTCCTTGATAAGCTCAAGTATAGCTATAAAGCTTACGACAACCCCGCTGCGCCCTTCTGATGCTTTAAACAGTTCGTTAAACACAATTGCACTCTTTGCTTTGGAAAGCTGTTGTAATATTTGGCTCATGCGCTCGCGGGTTGATAACACTTCTGCTGTTATTTGATGATGCTCAAAGGTTTTAGCTCTCGCCATAACTTCACTTAAGGCAAGCATTAAATCTTTGAGTTCTAATTCGGGTAGGTTTTTGCTTGTATCGTCATTAATGGGCATTACCGCATGGGCAACGAAAATATCACGACCAACACGAGGAATATCATCCAAATTTTCAGCTGTTTTTTTAAACTGCTCGTATTCTTGTAGGCGTTTAATTAGTTCAGCACGAGGGTCTTCCTCTTCTTCGAGCTCTTCGTGAACAGGAAGAAGCAGCCGTGATTTTATTTGCGCTAACAATGCCGCCATGACTAAATACTCACCAGCTAGCTCTAATTGAAATTCGCTCATCATTTCAACATAGCTAACATATTGTTCTGTAATACTAAATATTGAAAGCTCAAGTACGTCAAGCTTATGTTTTTTTATTAAATAAAGAAGTAAATCAAGCGGCCCCTCAAAGGTTTCTAAAATAACTTCAAGTGCGTCGGGTGGAATATATAAGTCTTCAGGTTTATCAACAACGGCCTTTCCATGCAAAAAAGCCAGTGGCAGATTTTGCTGCACTGGCTCATTAATTACTGGTGGAAGTTTAGTCGTTGAAGCCACGTTTAATTACTCAAACGGGCTCACATCACCACAGCCAACACGCAGTATTTTTACATCGTCCTCGGACAAATCAATAACGGTTGTTGCCTGCTCTGGTAAGTATCCACCGTGAATAATTAGATCTACGTGCTTATCAAGCCTATCTAAAATCTCGTCTGGGTCCGACTCTGTAAATTCTTGTCCGGGTAAGATTAGCGAACACGACATGAGTGGCTCGCCCAACTCAGCTAAAAGCGCACATGCAATCGGGTGCTCAATAACACGTATGCCAATCGTTTTTTTCTTATCGTTTAATAAACGCTTAGGTACTTCCTTTGTGCCTTTAAAAATAAAGGTATAAGGTCCCGGCGTATTATTTTTAATCAGTCGGAATAATTGATTATCAACGCGTGCATAAGTAGATAACTCTGATAAATCACGACATACAAGTGTAAAATTGTCGTTTTTATCAATGCCACGAATACGCTCTATACGCTCTTTGGCTTGCTTATTACCAATGTTACAGCCAATTGCATAGCCAGAGTCGGTAGGGTAAACAACAACACCACCTTGTTTTATTATATCAACAGCTTGAGTTATTAACCTTGCCTGTGGGTTATCTGGATGAATATGAAATAATTGACTCATGTTAATGCCCCTTCTTGTCCTTCCCAAACTTGCCAAACACCTTGGCAATCTTTAGGTAAGTATAAATTTTTACCAAGCTCTAAATAGCTTGTCGGAAAATGAAAATCTGAGCCTTGTGAACATAATAATTCGTACTCTCGGCTGAGTTCACCTAAAAATTGACGTTCACTAGGTGCTTGCTGAGGTTGCGCTACTTCCATTGCATCTCCCCCTGCATTTTTAAATTCAACTAACAGTTTACGCAACCACTTATTAGACATTCTGTAACTACTTGGATGGGCAAGCACTGCAACCCCTCCTGCTGCATGTATTGCTTTAATAGCGGTTTGCATATCACACCAACAGCTTGGTACGTACCCCGTTTTACCTCGCCCTAAATACTTTTTAAATACTCCAGGGAAATTTTTAGCGACTCCACGCTGCATTAATGCACGTGCAAAATGGGCACGTGTAATTTGTCCATTTAAAGCAAGTTCTTTAGCTTGGTCGTAAATGCCTTCAAAGCCATTTTTTTCAAGGCGAAAGCCGATTTGTGTAGCCCGATCCTCTCGCTTTTGCTGCTGTGCAGTTAATAAGGCATCGAGCTCTTCGTTATCAATATTTATGTTTAACCCGACAATGTGGATCTCAAAGCTTTCCCACTTTGTCGATATTTCTGTGCCTGTAATTAATGACAGCGGAAGATTCTCTGACTGAATAAATGATTGAGCCGGTTTAATAGCTGCCACAGTGTCATGATCGGTAATAGCAAACACATCAATATTTTTATCTACTGCACGGTTTAATAATTCTTCAACCGTTAAATGTCCGTCTGAATGTGTTGTGTGGCTATGTAAATCATATTTTATCAAAAGAAAACTGCTTAAAATTAAGGTTTGAAGGTATTTATGCAAGTATAACAAGTTTTTTCATTAAATTGTTTTAAATAAACACTTGACACAAAAGCACTAGATACGTTTTACTGTAGCCACTTTAAGACACATAAAGAATTAAAAACAATGAACAATTCAAACCTAAACACAATTTGGTGGTGGCACTCGTAATTATCGGGTGATGAATTGTCGTGTCTGACAAAATTTCAAAACCCGCAAATATGCGGGTTTTTTTATAACTAAATTTTAATAAATACATAATAAATTTGAGGCAGAAAACATGAACAACGGTATTACTCTTACACATCATTGGTGGTGGCGCCTGGTATAGCGGGACGGTAATGATCTGTTTGTAATTTAGATATCGTTATTCAAACCCCGCATTGCACAGCATTGCGGGGTTTAATTTTTTGAGGGAATGAGGTTTGATTTTTAGTCATATAACAACTACGCCGGGTGAAGTAACGAGTATTACGCAAACACGCGACTACATCAGTAGTCCACTTGCGCTCTACGCGGCACTTGATAAACCTAACTCACTGCTACTTGAATCGGCTGAAATTGATTCTAAAGACAGTGTAAAAAGTTTAATTTTAGTCGATTGCGCATTGCGCATTGTTTGCCAAGGCAAAACAGTCACGATTACAGCCCAGTCAAACAACGGCCACCAGCTGTTAAGTTACTTACAAGCTCATGTTAAAAACTGCAATGCAGAATTAAACGATACAAGCCTAACCCTAAATTACTTGAGTACAAGTAACGACATTGATGAAGCCAGTAAACTAGTGGCCGATAATGCATTTAGTGCCCTACGAACCTGTATTAACTCAATCAAAAGTACCACCGACAACCCTTTCTCTCTATTTTTAGGCGGTGTATTTGCCTACGACATGGTTGCTAACTTTGAACAGTTAAGTGATGTTCCCGATGGCGAGAACAGCTGTCCTGATTATGTATTTTATTTAGCTGAAACATTAGTTGTAATAGACCACCAAAAACAGACCACCGAACTTATCGGTAACGTGTTTAACGGCCCAGACGTACACGCAAACTGCTTTGAAGTAGGCAAACAGCTAGAGCAGTTAAATAGCCTTTGCGATAACGCAGCCCAATACAGCGCCCCATTAAACAGAGGCGAATGTGAGGTGAGCGTAGACATAAGCGACAGCACCTATTGCGAACAAGTTATAAAACTTAAAAAGAACATTGTAGACGGGGATATTTTTCAGGTTGTTCCTTCTCGTACTTTCTCGCTGCCATGCCCTAACGCTTTACATGCGTATAGCCAATTAAAAGAACAAAACCCAAGCCCTTATATGTTTTACATGCGCGATGAGGACTTTGCTTTATTTGGCGCATCACCCGAATCAGCCCTTAAATACGATATTAATAACCAGCAGGTAGAAGTGTATCCAATTGCAGGAACGCGCCCTCGTGGTAAATTTGCTAATGGGCAAATAAACCCCGATTTAGATAGCCGTATTGAGCTTGAACTTAGAAACGATCAAAAAGAACGTGCAGAACACCTAATGCTTGTTGACTTAGCCCGTAACGATGTAGCACGCATTAGTGTTGCAGGTACACGTCATGCCAAAGAGCTATTAAAAGTAGACCGTTATTCGCAAGTTATGCATTTAGTTTCACGTGTTGTTGGTACATTAAAACCAGAACTTGATGCACTTCACGCTTACCAAGCATGCATGAACATGGGTACCTTAGTAGGCGCGCCTAAAGTTCGCGCAGCAGAATTAGTTCGCCAAACAGAAGGAAAACGACGTGGCAGTTACGGTGGCGCAGTAGGTTATTTAACCGGTGATGGTGCAATGGACAGCTGTATTGTTATTCGCTCTGCCTTTGTTAAAAACAACATGGCTTATGTTCAAGCCGGTGCCGGGGTTGTATTTGACTCAGACCCGCAATCTGAAGCTAACGAAACTCGCGCTAAAGCTCAAGCGGTTATTACCGCCATAAAATCAACTTTCGAGGCGGTATAACATGGGTGCATCACAGCCAATCAAAATTTACTTTTTAGATAACTTTGACTCGTTTAGTTACAACTTGGTAGACGAACTAACTATGCTCGGTGGTGAGCTTGTTGTGTATAGAAATAACATAAGCGCCGATACTATTTTTAATAAAATGCGCCAAGAGCAAGGCCAAGTATTACTTGTACTTTCACCAGGCCCAGGCACACCAAGCGATGCTGGTTGCCTCATGGATCTTATTGCGCTGTGTAAAGGCCATTTCCCTATGCTGGGTATTTGTTTAGGTCAACAGGCGTTAACACAAAGTTATGGCGGAGTAATCGGACATGCGGGTGAAACCGTACATGGTAAGTCGTCAATTATTGATCTAAGCACACACCCTGTGTTTGAAAATATGGGCGAGACAATGCCGGTGGCACGTTACCACTCATTAATGGCTACGCAAGTACCAGATAGCATAGAGGTAATAGCACAATACCAAGATATTCCTATGGCTATTTATCACCATGATGACGGTGCTCTGGGTTATCAGTTTCACCCTGAATCAATACTAACGCCCAACGGGGCTATGTTGCTGCAACAAAGTGTTGCTTACCTAACAAATAATAATTAAGAGGACGTTATGAGTACACATTTAACCAACGTACTTAATGTTCAACACGCCATTGAGCAACTTACGATTAAGCAATCACTCAGTTATAGCCAATCAAAAGCGCTATTTAATGAAATTATGCAAGGTAACATGAGCGATATTGAGCTAACAGCTTTGCTTATTAGTCTTAAAATGAAAGGTGAAGTGAGTGATGAAATAGCGGGAGCTGCGGCATCTATGCGTGAAAACGCAGTGGCTTTTAATACTACTTGCTCACAACTTGCAGATAGTTGTGGCACCGGTGGCGATGGGTCAAATACTATTAATATCAGCACCACTGCCGCTATTGTCGCAGCTGCAGCGGGTATTAACATGGTAAAACATGGCAACCGCAGTGTGTCGAGTAACTCAGGCTCTGCCGACTTACTCAAAGCTCTTGGTATTAATATAGATATAAGCCCAGAACAAGCAGCAAAATGCCTTGAGCAAACACACTTTACATTTTTGTTTGCACCTCATTATCACAGCGGTGTGCGCCATGCGATGGGTGTGCGTACTGCACTTAAAACACGAACTATTTTTAATATTCTAGGCCCCCTTGCTAACCCTGCGGCACCTGATGTGCAATTATTGGGGGTTTACGACGAGTCGCTATGTATGCCTATGGCGCAAACGCTTAAAACATTAGGCACACAACGCGCAATGATCGTACACGGTTCAGGCACTGACGAAATTGCTCTTCATGGGCCTACGCATGTTGTTGAATTAAACAACGGTGAAATAACCCAGTACACGCTCAACCCAAGCGATTTTGGCCTTGCAAACTATTCACTTGAACAACTAGCAGGTGAAGGCCCACAATATAACGCTGATGCAAGCGTTGCTATTTTACAAGGCAAAGGCACTGATGCGCACAACGCCGCTATTGTGGTAAATGTTGCTGCTCTTTTATATCTAACAGGTAAAGCCGATTCACTTAAAGATGGCGCACAACAAGTACACTCACTTTTAAGTTCAGGCAAAGCCATGGACACATTAAATGCAATTATTGAGGTAAGTCATGGCTAATGTATTAGACAAAATTGTTGCTGATAAAAAGCTAGAATTAATTGAACGAAAAGCCGCTCGCCCGCTTAAAAGTTTTAAAGATCAAGCGGTGCCAACCAGTCGTGATTTTTATAAAGCATTGGCGGCACCCGGTACGCAATTTATTTTAGAATGTAAAAAAGCGTCCCCTTCTAAGGGGTTAATAAGAGAACCTTTTGATTTAACTGAAATCACTGCAGCTTACAAAAAATATGCAAGCTGCATGAGCGTACTCACCGATACTAAATACTTTCAAGGTAGCTTTGACTACCTAGAGTTTGTACGTAGCCAAGTTGATCAGCCACTTATTTGTAAAGACTTTTTCATAGATGAGTATCAGGTTTATATGGCTCGTATTTATGGTGGCGATGCTATCTTACTTATGCTTTCGGTACTTAATGATGAAGAATACACAGCACTGCATAAGGTCGCTGATTCACTTAATATGGCGGTGCTAACCGAGGTAAGTAACGAAGAAGAAGTACACCGAGCACTTAACCTAAATGCTAAAATTATTGGTATTAATAACCGTGATTTACGTGACTTGAGTACCGATTTAGCTACTACTGAAAAACTACGTAAATTAATACCTGAAGATAAAGTTGTTATTTCTGAGTCAGGTATCTATACCCATCAAGATGTTAAACGCTTAGCACCGCTGTGCGATGGCTTTTTAATTGGTAGCTCGCTGATGGCCGAAGCTGATTTAGAACAAGCATGTCGCCGGGTTATTTTTGGGGAAAATAAAGTATGTGGACTTACTCGCAGCCAAGATGCGCAAGCTGCGTATAATGCGGGTGCTGTATATGGCGGTTTAATTTTTCATCCTAAGTCTCCACGTTGTGTTGATTTAGATTGCGCCCAAGCCATAACGCAATCAGCTCCCCTCAAATTTGTGGGTGTTTTTGTTAATGAGTCAACAGAGAAAGTTGCTCACGCCGCAAGTGTGTTAAAATTAGCGGCAGTTCAATTACATGGCCAAGAAAGTGACGATTACATTAAAGCGTTGCGTACACAGTTACCTAGCAATTGTGAAATTTGGAAAGCACAAGCAATTAAAGATGCGCTACCTACTCCTGTAAATGGCGTTGACCGCCACTTGTACGATACTCACAGTGATAAACAAGCTGGTGGAACAGGAAAAGTATTTGATTGGTCGCTTCTTCGCGATGCAACAACACCGTTTATGCTAGCTGGTGGCTTAAATCCAGACAATATTAAAGACGCGCTTTATCAAGGTGCCTTAGGCCTTGACTTAAATTCTGGGGTTGAAGACGCTCCGGGCAAAAAGTGCCCAAACAAATTACATCATGCTTTTACAAGTATCAGAAATTATTGAGGTTAAAATGCAAAATCCAGCTTATTTTGGCGAGTTTGGCGGTATGTTTGTACCCGAGTTGCTTGTCCCTGCACTTAAGCAGTTAGAAAACGAATTTAACAAAGCGCAAAAAGATCCTGAGTTTCAGGCAGAACTTAGCAAATTATTAAACGAGTATGCGGGTCGCCCTACGCCTCTTACTTTAACGCGTAATTTAGTTAAAAACCCAAAGGTTAAACTTTACTTAAAGCGTGAAGATCTACTTCATGGTGGTGCACACAAAACAAACCAAGTGCTTGGCCAAGCGTTATTAACAAAACGTATGGGTAAAAAAGAAGTGATTGCTGAAACCGGCGCAGGTCAGCATGGTGTCGCTACTGCTTTAGCATGCGCACTTTTAGGTTTAAAATGCCGTATATACATGGGCGCGAAAGACGTTGAACGCCAACAACCTAATGTATTTAGAATGAAATTAATGGGCGCAGAAGTTATTCCTGTTACAGCGGGTTCTGGCACATTAAAAGATGCCGTAAACGAAGCGCTACGTGACTGGTCAGCTAACTACCAAGAAGCACACTACTTACTAGGAACTGCGGCGGGCCCTCACCCATTCCCAACAATTGTTCGCGAATACCAAAAAGTAATTGGTGAAGAAGCCAAGCAACAAGTGCTTGAAGCTGAAGGTCGCTTACCAGACGCCGTTATAGCTTGCGTGGGTGGTGGGTCAAACGCTATTGGTATGTTTACCGATTTTATTGACGAGCCTAGCGTAAAGCTAATTGGTGTTGAGCCAGCAGGTAAAGGCTTAGATACCCACGAACACGGCGCCACTATTTGTAAGGGTACTAAAGGTATACTACACGGTACATACACTTACATTATGCAAAACGATGATGGCCAAATTGAAGAATCATACTCTGTATCAGCAGGTCTAGATTACCCAGCGGTAGGCCCACAGCATGCATTTTTACATGAAACTGGCCGTGCACAATATGTAGGTATCAGTGACACTGAGGCACTTGACGCATTTCAGTCATTAGCTAAAAACGAAGGTATTATTCCCGCTCTGGAGTCAAGCCATGCTTTAGCCTACGCGCTAAAATATGCAGAAGAGCAGACGCAAGACAGTGTAATCGTAATTAATTTAAGTGGCCGTGGCGATAAAGATTTAGCACATGTACACAAAGTATTATCTGAAGGAGGCCAGCTATGAGCCAAGTTAAGACGGACCGTTATGGCGCTATGTTTACTGCACTTAATGAGAAAAATCAAGGTGCGTTTGTTCCCTTTGTGACTATTGGCGATCCAGGTAAAGAGCAGAGCATTGCTATCATTAAAAGCTTAATTGATGGTGGTGCTGACGGACTAGAGCTGGGTATCCCCTTTTCAGATCCAATAGCCGATGGCCCTGTTATCCAAGCCGCTAATATTCGTGCGCTTGATGTGAATATTAACACCCAAGATTGCTTTGACATTATTAAAGAAATTCGTGAATACAATGCAGATATTCCAATTGGTTTATTATTATATTCAAACTTAGTGTTTAAACGTGGCTTAGAAGCGTTTTACAAAGATGCAAAAGCCGTAGGGGTAGACTCTATTTTGGTAGCGGATGTTCCTTTGCATGAATCTAAAATGTTTAGAAAGGCTGCAATGGACAATGGGGTTGACCCAATATTTATTGCAACACCTAATGCAGATGACGACACTCTTCGCCAGTGTGCTTCATATGGACGAGGTTATACTTATTTACTTTCACGTGCAGGCGTAACAGGTACTGATACCAAAGCACAAATGCCCGCTGGTAATATTGTAAATAAATTAAAAGAGTATCATGCAGCCCCTGCTCTACTAGGCTTTGGTATTTCAACGCCAGACGATGTTAAATCAGCATTAAATGCAGGTGCAGCCGGGGCCATTTCAGGCTCTGCGGTGGTAAAGATTATTGAAGCCAATCTTGATGATTTAGATGCAATGACAGCACAACTAAAAACGTTTGTTAGCAACATGAAAGCCGCTACAGAGCTTTAATTAAACTCAGGTTTAAACACATAAAAAGGGCATTTAAATGCCCTTTTTCATTATTAAAATTTAGTGTGCTTTATGCTTCCCTTCTAGCACTTCTTCAATAAATTTAGCATTAAAAGCATCTAAATCTTCTGGGCTGCGGCTGGTTACTAAACCTCTGTCTACACACACCTCCTCATTTACCCAGTTTGCGCCTGCATTCATTAAATCGCTTTTAATACTTGGGAAAGAAGTGATTGTGCGGTCACGTAACTTGTTAATTTCAGCCAGTAACCATGGTGCATGGCAAATTGCAGCAACTGGTTTGTTTTTTTCTGCACCAAAAAAGCCGTCTATAAAGGCTTTTGCGTGTTTGTCTTGACGAAGGCTGTCTGGATTAAATAACCCACCGGGTAACATTAATGCATCGTAATCAGCTGAGTTTGTATTGGTGACGAGTTTATCTACTGATACTTTTTCGCCCCATTTATCTTCATTCCACCCAGTTATTTGACCTTCTTTGATAGAGACGATCTCTATTTCTGCACCCGCATTTAATAATGCATCGCGAGGAGAAAACAATTCACTTTGTTCAAAACCGTCAGTGGCTAAAATGGCAATTTTTTTACCTTTTAGTGGCGTACGCGATTGTAATGTATTCATTTGGCTCTCCTTATAAATTAATTAAGTGTTTAACGCACTAAACAATAAGCAGGACGGATGCCAGATTTAAATTATTGAAAATTATATTAAATTTTAATTTATAATATAACCCCATGTAAATTATTTATAATTAATGAATAATCTACATGAAGTTAAAAGAGCGTTGTTCTAGATAGTACAAATAAAAAGGTAAGTAGAAGTGAAGTATTAAAGGCGATCTTTAAGTGCTTTAGCTGGTTTAAAAACGGCCTTGTTAGCCCCTTCTATTTCGATTGTCTCACCCGTTTGTGGATTGCGCCCAGTGCGTGCCGGATAATAGCTAAGTGCAAACGTACCAAATCCATTAATTTGCACCTGATCACCTTCAGATAACGATTTAGTAATCACTTTTTGAATACTTGTAAGAGCGGCTTGTGAATCTTTTTTAGTAAGTTCACTGTGTTTTGCCATTTCGGCAATAAGTTGAGTTTTGTTCATATAAGGCTCCTAAATACACGTAAACAATGAATACGTTTAGCGTGGGAATATAATGATGAATAAATAAAGCCACGCAGGCTAAGGCTTACAGGGCTTTAAGTCAACCTTGTAGTTACCAAGTGTTATGTGGTAAAAACGCTGTAATTTATTTTTGTATAATTTAGGTAGTATATGCACGCATTAATTGAATACATTCCACTTATACTGTTTTTTGCAGTGTTTAAGCTTGTAGATATTTACTGGGCAACGGCTTTATTAATTGCAACATCGCTTATTCAAGTCATATTTAGCTATTACAAACATGGGAAAGTACCGACCCGCCAGTGGATCTTCTTTTCTATTGCCGCCGTGTTTGGCACCTTAACGCTTGTGTTTCATGATGAGCAATTTGTAAAGTGGAAAGCCACTATTATATACGCGGGTTTCAGCATTATGCTGCTTGTGAGTCGTTACATACTCAATAAAAACTTAGTAAAAAAGGCACTAACCGCTATTTTAGAAAACGCAAATGACACAGATAAAAAAATAACCGTGCCAGAGCCATTATGGGATAAATTAAACTTAATGTGGGTAGCTATTACCGCCGGTATTGCAGCACTTAACATATACATAGCATATAACTTTTCACTCGACTTTTGGGTAAACTTTAAAGTCTTTGGCTTGATGGCTATTACATTTGTAAGCATTTTTGCCACAATTATTGCCCTTTATAAATACCTCCCTGATGATGACGAAGCTGTAAACTAGTTTTCGTCATAAAAATGTCGTCTTAGCTTGTTAGTTTATAAAAAAACAGCCTGAGACGACCTTGAACGCTAATCAATACCGCTGGTTTGAATTTACCCTCATATTTATTTTTTTACCGCTAGTAGGCTTTAGCTTACGCAGCCATTTAGCAAATTGGCTTTTACCTGCGCTTATAATATTAATGAGCGTATGTTGCATGCTTTTGTTGAGCGACCCACACTTTAAACGCTTCAGGCTTACCAGCCTTGGACAGTTTTCTGCTGTAAAAAATCGTCTGTTTAGTTTCTTTTTATTAGGCGCCGTTTTCTCTGGTATGTTTTACGGGATCATCCATCAAGAAAACTGGTTTACCCTCCCTCGTAATTCTTTTGATGATTGGCTGCTTTTGTTACTGCTATACCCCGTGTTATCGGTTATCCCTCAAGAGCTAATATTCAGAACCTATTTTTTTCATCGTTATAAACACATTATGCCTAAAAAAAGTATGCGAATTATTGTAAGTGCCACTGTATTTGCACTGGCTCATATAGTTTATGCAAATTTGATTGCGGTATGTTTAGCTTTTTTAGGCGGCTTGTTATTTTCGTATACTTACGCTCAAAGCCGCTCAACCTTTGTATGTGTTATTGAGCATAGCTTGTGGGGAATTTGGATGTTTACTCTAGGTATTGGGAGTTATTTAGACTCAGGTGCTTTAACCTAAATGTTTAGCAAAAAAAGCCGCGACAAGCGCGGCTTTTTATACTTTACATTTTAAAAGCCAAATAACTTTAAACCAAAGAACTTGGTAGCAACCGTGTTTATAAATATCACGGCTAAAATAAATGGGATAAACGTTGAAAGAGAAAAGTTAACGTATTTCTCCATCATGCTGCCTTCGTAGCTAGGTGAACCTTGGCTTAGTTCCTGTGTTAAACGCGCTTTTTTCCATCGATACATTACAAACAAACACACCATTAAGCCATTTAGAGGTAAAATAGTGTCGTAAAATACATCAACTACAATATCAAAAAAGCTCTTACTGGCACCGCCATAGCTGGTAAACGACGTTAAACTGTCAACCATACCAAACGACATAGTACATATAATTGTAAGCACGCCTGTGCTAAGCGTTAGTATACCTAAGGCTTTTTTACGACTAATACCTTTACGATCACTCAATGTTGCCGTTGGTACTTCTACAATTGAAACCAAAGACGTTATTGCTGCAAAAAATACAAGTAAAAAGAATGAAAAGGCGACAACTGAAGCCCCTACATAGCCAATATCGTTTTGTAATGCTAATAAGATTTTAGGTAAATAAACAAAAATCATTGATACAGACGAGTCTGATAACGACTCCGGGTTAGTATTTGGGTCAAAACTAAATATAGCGGGTAAAACCATAAGGCCGGCAACAAACGCGACTAGTGAGTCTGTAATAGCCACCATTTTTGCACTACTAACTATGTCGTCTTTCTTAGAAATATAAGACGCATAGGTCATTAAAATACCCATACCTAGCGATAAAGAGAAGAACGCTTGACTCAATGCACCATTGAGTACGCTAGCACTCATTTTTGAAAAGTCAGGAATAACGTAATACTCAACGCCTGCCAATGCGTTATCTAGCGTTAAAACATACGCTACCAAAGCCAACAGCATCACCAACAATGCTGGCATTAATACTCTAGCCGCTTTTTCTATGCCCTGTTTTACACCGCCGAGTAGAATGAGGTTAACAATAACAACCACCACTGCCATATAAGCAAATACTGTGTAGCTGTTAATAAATGTTCCAAAATGGGCTGGGTCGGCTAACGCATCTAAGTTACCCATGCCTGCCTGTATCAAGTAGCCAAAAATCCACACTGTAATTACCATATAAAAAACGGCAATCATAAATGGAGTTAAAACGGCTAAAAATCCTGCAAATTTCCATTTTTTATCGTTATTTGCTAAAAGTTTGTATGAACCGAGCGGATCTTTTTGAGCATTTCGGCCCATGGCCATTTCTGCCATCATCACGGGTAAACAAATAAACACGACAAATAGAGCATAAATTAATAAAAATGCGCCGCCACCATTTTTAGTCGCAGAAACGGGAAAACCCACTAAATTACCAATACCAACAGCAGAACCAGCTGCAGCCAGTATAAATCCGAGACGGGAGCTAAATCGCTCTCTATTATCGCTCATGTATAAAACCTTTTTATTATTTTGAGTATCTGAGCGACTCTACCAGTGTTATACAGCGGTTTTCAAGCAATTAGCGTTAAAAATAAAATCCAACTGTAAACCTAAGTGTATACGCTTTTAGTTAGCCAAATTTGAGCTCTGTGGTACTATTTGCATAATTAAATTTAACAACTTAAGTGAGAATCTATTATGTTGTACATGATTTACTCAACAGACGTTGAAAACAGTCTTGAATTACGAAAAGCCGCACGTCCAGCGCACTTAGAACGCTTAAAAGAGCTTGATGCACAAAACAGGCTACTTACCGCCGGCCCTTTCCCTGCGGTTGATAATGAAGACCCTCAAGATGCCGGTTTTACTGGCTCAGTTATTATTGCAGAGTTTGATTCGCTAGAAGCTGCGCGTGAATGGGCAACTGATGATCCTTACGTTTCAGGTGGCGTATACGTAAATACAATTGTTAAACCATTCAAAAAAGTGTTTCCAGTATAAATAACAGCGTGTTGTTACAAGCCAACCTGTAATTCAGGATTTGTTCACACGTTTTTAATTAAAATTACTAATGTAATTACGGATTTAACGTTTTTACTTGAATTTTAGTAACTTAGTTAATTAAACTAAGGTTATCTGGTCTAGGAGTTTCTGTTATGCGCGTATTGTTAAGCCTCATTTTTATTGCTTGTGTTAGCTTTGCTAGCAACAGCCAAGCTTCGGCTACGCCCACTAAAAAGGTTAATCAACCGGTGGATAAAAAGAAAGCGGTAATACTTGCAAAACAAAGCATTGGCGGTAAAACGCTAAAGATAACTGAAAAACCAGAGTTTTATACCGTACGAATACTCAAATCTGACGGCCACGTCGTTGATTTACATATTAATAAAAAAACCGGCGAAGTGAAAAAGGATTAAAAAATGCGAATTTTAGTTATTGAAGACGATCTACATTTAGCAGACAACCTACGAAATGCATTAGAGAAAGAACGCTACAGCGTGGATTTATGTCACGATGGTGAAGCTGGTTTATTCCATATTACTGAATACCCTTTGGATATGGCTGTGGTTGATTTGGGTTTACCTAAAATTGACGGAATTGAGTTAATTAACAAAGCACGTGCCCAAGGCGTGACAATTCCAATTTTAATTTTAACAGCCCGTGATCGCTGGCAAGATAAAGTTGAAGGGCTAGATGCCGGTGCAGACGACTATTTAACAAAGCCATTTCATGTTGAAGAATTAGCAGCGCGTTGTAACGCTCTTATTCGCCGCAGTGCAGGTAAAGCTAACCCTGAAATGACAGCAGGACCTATAAAAATACACACCCGTTCGCAACAAGTTTGGGTCGATGACAAAGAGTTAAGCCTAACGGCTTATGAGTATAAAGTACTTGAATACTTAATGGTAAACCCACAAAAGGTTATTTCTAAGTCAGAGCTTACCGAGCATATTTACGATCAGGATTTCGACCTTGATTCGAATGTAATTGAAGTATTTGTCTTACGCCTACGTAAAAAGTTAGACCCAGAGGGCACCCTCAACCCAGTTGAAACGTTACGTGGCCGTGGTTACAGGCTAAAAAGTCAGTGGTAGGACCGCAAGTATCACTAAAAATAAGGCAAGGATTTATCCTTGTCTTTGTTTTATTGGTGGCACTGCCTATTTTGTTTTACTCAATTGGCAAAGCCTATTATGCCTCTTTGGTCGATGCCACAGAAAAAACGCTAGAAGCTCAACTCTATTCTCTTATATCTGAGGTAGACTTCACTGAACATGGCATAATTATGCCAAGCACTATATTAGCGCCTGAGCTTAACAGATTAAACTCTGACACATACGCAATGATTTACCGAGATGAAGAGCCAATTTGGCATTCGGAGTCAGCGGTGAATGTCGACTTTGTACCTCAACAAATAGAAACCAAAGCCGGTGCTGCTGACTTTAGGCGCGTAGAATACAAAAATACGGTTTATTGGCAGCTTAGTTTAACCGTAATATTAAATAATATTGATCAGTCCGAGCAGGCTCGGTTCATTTTAGTAAAACGTAACGACGCTCTACTTCGCTTAATGGATGGGTTTAAACAAACACTTGTTGAGTGGATGTTTGTTATGGGTATTGCCATAACAATTTTAATGGCTATCGGTTTTATTTGGAGCGCCCGCCCACTTCAGCGCTTAGATAAAGAAATAAAAGCCATTGAATCTGGTGATATACAAGAAATTAAAGGCCTTTATCCAATTGAACTACAAACCATAAAAGCCGACTTAAACTTGTTACTTGAATCTCAGCAACGACAAAAAGAACGCTACAGAGCATCGCTCAGCGATTTAGCGCACGCACTTAAAACCCCACTTGCTGTTCTTAAATCAAGCCCGCTTGCAAATGATGCTGACGCACAAGAACAGTTAGACCGTATAAATGTGATGATCGAACACCAATTAAAGCGTGCAGCTACTGGCGCGTCAGATACGTGGAAAAAACAAACGCCTATAAAACCAGTTATCGACTCAATACTAAGTGCAATGGCTAAAGTTTATCGCGACAAAGATATTATTTTTGATTGTATAGTTTCTGATAAAGATTACTTTTTAGGTGACCAAACCGATTTAATGGAGTTACTAGGCAACTTAATTGATAACGCCTGTAAAGCGTGTCGTTCTCAAGTAACGGTACAAGTGGTGCAAAGTAAGACATTATGTATAGGTATAAGTGATGACGGCCCGGGTGTGCCAGAAGATAAGCGCGAATCATTACTTAAACGCGGTACACGCCTAGATACATACCAAAGTGGGCATGGTGTTGGCATGGCCATTGTCTCGGACTTGGTTACATCTTACCATGGCACACTGACAATCACTGAAGCCGACAAGCTAGGCGGCGCACAATTTATATTAGAGTTTAATTACCATGATAAAAAATAACACGTATGCAAACTTGTTTTCGATTTTTCTCCTTATAATAAGTGGCAGTGCTTATTCTAATGCTGTGTGCCAATTGGTTGATAAGCCAACTATGAATGAATCTAAGCGTTACATCCAATGCCTTGACACCCAGCTCGATAAAGCCAAACAAGAGCAAGGGACTTGGATACAAAAACGTAAGTACGAACTAGTCCAATCTGAAGAAGCAACGGGTAATACCCAAGTACTGCAGTTATTTATGCGCAGTATAAAAAATAACGAGAAGTACATTGAAAGCGCCTGCCAGTGGCGCTACATATTGAAACTTCCTAATGCAAAAGCAGCCGCTATCAGCTACAAGCACTGTGAAATTCAGTTAGTAAATCAGTTTACAGAATCCTTGAAACAACCTTTTTAAACCACGTGTAAATAACACGACTAGCTCGCATACTCACTTGACAATAGTGCACACACAAAACAAACTACCTACTAGTAGATTGTTAAACTTAAAAAGGTAAATAATGGCCAAGCCTATAATAATTATTGGTGGCGGACTTGCAGGGCTTTATGCTGCAACAAAATTGCATGAACGTAATATTGCGTTTTTATTATTAGAAGCCAAACCATTTTTAGGTGGGCGTGTTTATTGTGAAAATTCAATAAAAAATGAAAATGTTGGGTTTGATCTTGGTCCGACGTGGATCTTTCCTCATCAACCAAAAATTCAATCATTGGTCAAATCGCTCAACTTATCGATATTTGAGCAATACAATCATGGTGATGTGTTATACCAAGCGCCTAATCAGGCAGTTCAACAAATTGCAGGCGCTGGCGAAATGCAATTGTTTAGGCTAAAACATGGCATGAGTACCTTAATCAAGGCACTCTATAAACAGCTACCTGCAAAGCATATATTGTTAAATCATTGCGTAACAGAACTCAAAAAAAGTAATGATAACTGGCAGTTAACAGTTAATAACAATGGTAAAGTACAGCAGTTTGAAACAAACACAGTGCTCACTGCCCTGCCTCCTCGAATGATCACCCAACATTTAACACCTAATTTTTGGGCAAGTGAGAGGCTTATAAATCGTTTGACTACAACGCCCACTTGGATGGCAGGACAGGCTAAATTTGTGGCCACATTCGAATACGCCTTTTGGCGAGAACGCAATCTATCTGGGCAATGCTTTAGCCGAGTCGGCCCCATGATTGAAATACATGATGCAAGTGCGGAACACAATAAGCATGCTGCCTTATTTGGCTTTATCGGCGTGCCATACGCCACTCGCAGTAAAGTTTCCAAAGCACAATTAATAAAAGCTTGTATTAACCAGCTAGTCTATTTTTACGGCGAAGCCGCTAGAAACCCCACACATTGTTTTATAAAAGATTGGGCTGAGGATGAATTTGTTGCCAATAACGACGATAAAACACAACCCTCACAACACCCTGATTTCCATTTAGGTGAACTAACAAGTGAGCTAAGAGATTTAAATATTCACTTAGTAGGAAGTGAATTCGCAAAAAAAGAAGCAGGTTATTTAGAGGGAGCACTTAACGCTGTTGATGACGCATTAAGTGCTATATAGCAATTCAAATGGGTTATGTTGGCTATAAATGCTGAAGGTTAACGCATCGCGCTATCTTCACCACTGCCTAATAATGTAGCAACCCATTTACCTTCTATGCTGGTTTCAAGGCCTATTTTAACAATCATTGTTAATGGAACAGATAAGAGCATACCTACTGTACCAAGTAGCCACCCCCAAAATATTAAAGATAAAAATACAACAAGGGTTGATAGGCCAAGCCCTTTACCTAAAAATTTAGGCTCTACAATGTTGCCCATCACCGTGTTTATTGTTAAGTAACCCGCCGCTACCATACCTGCAATTAGAGGGCCTTGAGTTATTAAGGCAAGTAACACGGCAGGCACAGCCGCAATAATTGACCCAATATTCGGAATGTAATTAAACATAAATGCTAAAACACCCCATAATATAAAGTAGTCGACATTTAGAACCCATAAGTAAACAGACACAATAATACCAGTAGCTAAACTCACGAGTGTTTTTATAGCCAAGTAAGAATTAATTGATTCTAAAAATCGGTCAATTTGCTTCATTTTACTATCAGGATCTTCAAGAGCCATATGTATTTTATTGCTTAGCAGTGGGCCTTCAAACAGCATAAAAATAACCGTTAAGATTATTAAAAACATGTTTGCCATTACGCCACCAAGCCCTGTCAGCATGTTAGTTGCTACATCAACCATTTTGCCTGGGTCAAACATCGAAATAAGTTGTTCTTTATTAATTAAAATATTGTACTGGGAGGCGAGGTCTACAAGCCAAATAAACTCTTCTTTGAGTTGGGCTTTATATTCAGGAAGCTGCTGTGAAAAATCATTAATGGACTGGCCAACTAAGCCACCTAAGCTGACTCCAAGCCCAACAATAATTAGCACCACAAGCATCACTGCAATGCCTTTAGGAATTTTATAACGTGCAAAAAATTTAATTAGTGGATTACAAATAATGGCAATAAATGCCGCTAATATGAAAGGAATAACAATGACACTTGCTGATTTGATCCCTGCCAATACCACTACTAAAGCAGCAAAAACAATTAAGCTTTTATTTACACCCGTTAAACCTGCCACTTTATTAATCCTTATATTTGTAATAAGGCCACAGTGTAAGGCAAAACCTAATGAAATGAAATAATTACAAAGTGATCATAACCCTTGTTATTTCGTATTAAGGATAGAAACTACATGCTAGTGAGTATAAATTAAAAACACTTGCTACAATTATAATTTGAGGATTCAATATGCATATATTTGTTACAGGTGCTACTGGGCTAATTGGCCAACATTTATGTCCTTTTTTAGAGCACCACAACACGGTTACCGTGCTTAGCCGTAATGCCACAAAAGCAAATGTATTATTGGGTCATAAAATTAAAGCAGTCACTGACATAAGCGCTGTTGATTTTAATACAGTTGACGTTGTTATTAATCTAGCCGGTGAGCCAATCGTTAATAAACGTTGGAGCGATAAACAGAAGCAAATTATACGTGACAGCCGCATTAATCTAACAGATCAAATTAGCCACGCCATTGCAGCAAGTACTAACCCTCCACACACGTTTATATCAGGCAGTGCTATTGGCTACTATGGACGCCAAAGCGACAAGCGCATAGATGAAAACTTTACAGATCCCCACAATGAATTTAGTCATCAGCTGTGTAAAGACTGGGAAGACGCAGCATTAAAAGCAGAGTCTGAAAAAACACGAGTCTGCCTATTACGAACCGGTATTGTATTAGCTAAAAAAGGTGGTGCATTAAGCAAGATGCTTCCCGCATTTAAATTGTGTTTAGGCGGGCCAATTGGTGACGGAGAGCAAGGTATGTCGTGGATACATATAGACGATATGACACAGCTTATTTTATATATTATGAAACACCCTGAAATTTCGGGGCCAATTAACGCCGTAGCACCAAACCCAGTTAGTAACTCAGAGTTTAGTAAACGCTTGGGTAATGCATTATCGCGTCCTGCTTTTATGCCCATGCCTGCATTTGTATTGAAAGTATTAATGGGTGAAATGTCTGACTTACTTACTACCGGGCAATTTGTAGTGCCAACCAAAGCACAAAAGCATAACTATCGTTTTCATTACGAGAACCTTAAATCGGCCTTGGACAGTTTGGTTTAGCTGGCGTTAATAATCTTCTGCGTATACTCTATTCAGTTACAATATGGGTAACTAGTACTATTTACCCATGTTGACCTTTCATGATTAATACATAATACTTAAGTTAGTCAGACACAATTTCCTAATAAAAGCGAAAATGAATGCTACACCTGCCTACTGTGATTGGTCTCTCTTTTATACTTAACCTACTAATAGGGTTGTTTTTTTTATCTGTTCATAATTACAAAAAACAATCTGCTTTTTTAATTTTTGGTTTAGCGTGCATTGCATTTTCATTTGCTGAACTACTCGCATGTTTAAAACTAATACTTAATTTTCCTTTTATTACGAGTTATTTAGCGAATATTTTTATAATACTCAGCCCATTTTTAATTATTCTGGGACTACATAAATACAAATACAGCAAACCTTTAAACTTACGCCCTATTTACTATTTGCTGCTTTTTACCGCCGTAATTTTATTATCTGTGTATCCTTACTCCGCAGCACAAATGGTAACGAGCTTTATTATTGCAGGGTTATACTTATTTTCTGCTTACATCATTAGCACTATGAGCTTTGTTGCAACCTTACAAAAAAAGGCATTAATTACCTGCTTTTTAATCCATAGTTTGCTTATGTTTGTTCAAACAGTGCTGCTTGCTTTACCTATTTTAAGCCTAAGCGAGACAACCTATTTAGAACCATTAGAGCTCATTTTAAGCAGTCATTTAATTTTAGCCACTTGCAGTGCATTATTACTCCCTTACTTATTAGCATCTAATACAGAACATACGCTTGCCAGCATTGCTAATACCGACGTTTTAAGTCAACTATTTAACCGCCGTGGTTTTTTTATGAAAGGAAAAAACGCGTTAAGTTTATCACTTTACCAAAACAAAAATATTTCACTTATTTTGCTCGATATTGATTTTTTCAAACGCGTTAACGATACCTATGGCCACGAGGCAGGCGATCAAGCCATAAAGTGGATAGCTCAGCATGTAAAATCACAATTTTTAAATGAAGAGATATCAGCCAGGATCGGCGGCGAAGAATTTGCCATTTTATTGCCCAACTGCTCATTAAGTGATGCCAGAAATAATGCCGAAGAACTACGAGAAAGCATAAGCAGTTATCCATTTTATTACGAGGGGCACGATATAAATTTATCGGTGAGTGCAGGCGTCAGTAGCACATTAAACGGCGAGCAGACTATAAAAGAGTTACTAGCGAACGCCGATAAACGACTCTACCTTGCTAAAGAAACTGGCCGTGACAAAGTGGTAACCTACGATGAAAAAAGCTTACTTTTGCAAGCTTAATTTGAAAAAGTCTTAACTTGATCTGCCAGATTCGATTTGTACAGTTGGATTAAATCTGACAGTGAATAGCCGACTTGTGCTGTGAGTTCAACTGGTGAATGCAACGCTATCCTTATTATTAGTTAAAGGAGCGTTTACATGAAACAGAGAAAGCGTATTTATTATAATGCAGAACAAAGAAGGTTAATTTGGGATCGATATCAGCGCGGTGATAGTGCGCATGATATAGCAAGGCTATTTGATCGATACCATTCATCTATATTAGGTATTATCCATAAAACAGGTGGTGTTCGGCCGCTTGAGCCCAAACGCTCACCAACAACACTAACTCTTGCAGAGCGAGAAGACATTTCACGAGGGTTAGCAGCAAGTAAGTCACTTCGAGAAATAGCGAGATACCTTAATCGCTCACCTTCCACTATTTGCCGTGAAGTAAACCGCCACGGCGGGATTAAAAAATATCGAGCGAGTAAAGCTGACAAAGTTGCCTGGGAAAATGCCAAACGCCCTAAGCCTTGTAAGCTGTATGGCAACAAAGAATTATGTTTAATCATTGCTCAAAAGATGGAATCTGCATGGTCACCTCAGCAAATCTCTGGTTGGCTTAGGCGGAGATACCCCAATAATGAGGATTTGAATGTGTCGCACGAAACAATATATAAAACCCTATATATACAAACCCGCGGCGCCTTAAAAAAAGAGCTACAAAAACACTTAAGGACGCAGCGGGTAGTCAGGAAATCAAAACACGCCACTCTTAAAGGTAAAGGGTTAGGAAAGATAGTTGACGCTGTACCAATTAGTGAAAGGCCATCAAATGTTGAAGACAGAGCTGTTCCAGGCCACTGGGAGGGAGACTTGATCCAAGGCTCAGGAAACAGTTTTATCGCGACTCTAGTTGAGCGGCACTCTAGGTATGTAATGTTAGTGAAAGTACCTAGTAATAAAACAAAGCCAGTAATCGAAGCGTTGATTAAACAAGCTAATAAGTTGCCAGCAGAGCTTTATAAATCATTAACTTGGGACAGAGGATGTGAGCTTACAAATCATAAAGACTTTACTCTAGCTACAGATATTCAAGTATATTTCTGCGATCCACAATCACCTTGGCAACGCGGCTCCAATGAAAATACAAATAGGTTATTAAGACAATATTTTCCAAAAGGAACTAACTTAAATGAGCATTCTCAGATAAGATTAAACCAAGTTGCCAGACAACTTAATGAGAGACCGCGGAAAACACTAGAATACGAAACACCTGCGGAGCGATTTAATCAGTGTGTTGCATCGAGTGGTTGAACTCACAGCCATGAGCAGACCTTCAGGCGTAACTCGTTTTTGCCCCTTTTTTTGCTTAGAGTAATTACTCCTCCACTGCACAAGTATTTTCATAAGATAAACTTTTCTAATGCTCAGGAGCTCCCTAACTCAAGCGGCTTATCAAGTATGAAAAGGAAAAGTAAATACAAATAACCAAATCTCAATAAACTTAAAAATTAAATATGCTCAATAATAAAGGCAATAAGTGTTATATTTGAACACAAAAAGTAAGTAGCCACAGTGAGCGCCTTATGCTACAGAGTATTAATTATTTGAATATTAAGCACCTTTTACTAAATATAAATAACGTAGGTTCAGTCCATTTAATCGATATCCCATCGAAGAAAGCGCGGAATTATTTGAGAGGTACAGACCCTACTAACTTCAAGCAAACTCGTAGGGCTTTAGAGAAGATCAAGCATAGTTGCACCAATTCCGATTTCAAAAAATCTATCTTATTTGTTAGATCCAGTTCCATTTTTGATAGAACTGAAATTGGTCAGTTGCTTTCGGATAGGTGCCCTAATGAGGCGAATGACTTAATTGTGAAATATTCACTACATGAGGTTGTAGAGTATATTAACAAGTATGCTTTCGAACTAGAAGAGTTGGCTGACTGTGCGGTAAAGATACTAGAATCGCTAAATGTTGGAGATATTAATACTGCTTTAGAATATTGTAGTGATTTAGCTGATATGAAGGGGGCGTCCGTATTTTTAATTCGTCAGTTATCTTACATAACAAATAGATACCAGCTTTTAGGATTGGATGATAACGAGATTCTCAGAAAAATTGATTACATAAAGCAACGAATAAGTATATCACGTTGTCCTTTCATTGAAAGCGCTGTTACTCAATTGAGTAACTTAAGGACCTCTCATATTACCACATCGAAAAGAATCTATGAAATTAATAAAATATTCAATGGGATACATATAGCTAAATCTTTTATTAAGCCAATCCCTAATGACAAATTAGAGTTTGAATTAGTTTTAAGCGATTACTTCTCGTTTTCTCTTTTTGATTCTTACCTCTATCTTATGAAATTGCTTAAGTTTAACCTTTCGTTCATTCCTACAACTACTGTGGAACGAAGCTTAGAGGAAGCATATGAAAGAATTTCTGCAATTCAATTTAACCCGGAAAATATGTACAAAAAAGTAGACGAAGATGTTGGTTACTATTTTCTGAGAGAAGGCTTCCTATTTTCTGAACAACCCAATGCTCTACAGTTCCAAATAGTTCATGGCTATTACTACTTAAATGCCTTAAATTCAAAGCACATAAATCAGCTAGCAACACCAATTGTTGAAGAATATTTTTCAGATATCAATGAGCTAGAACATCTGAATCACACAACTCCTGCTAGGTATGAAATTAGAAGTGACAAGTATAATTCTTCTACTTGTGGGATGTTAGAAAACTCGACCGCACTAGTATATGTACTGGGCCGAAAGCAAGGTCAACTATCGCAGAACGAGCAAGACTTGTTTGTGGAATTAATGTCCTATACGCGTGAGATTGGCGAAATATGTCCAAAAGAATATTTAGCATCAATGGCATCTTCAGCCACATGTCAGCGACTTCAATTAGTAGTTAACTGTTTAATCACCCTGAATCATAAATCTCAGCTGTCAGAGCATAAGCTTCGGTCAGTAATCCAAGATTATTGCATACAACAGTTCAATGGCAATTTGAACGACTTAGTCCAGTACTTATATAGTATTTCTCCAGCGGTAGCAGAACACCTACTATTGACCTGTGATGAAACATTCCTAGCGACCCTGTTTAGGATAGTAGATCGCCCTGTGGATGCGATACAGCTTCGTGCTGATATGCTCAACTGGTACGGTAAAATCAGTGGTGAAGAACGTTATCTAGATAGAGCCAAAACATTAAAAATAGATATTCAAATTAACAAAGAAAAGGGTACTATTGATGATTCCCGTATTTATGTAGACCCATTTAAATACACTCAATGGTTTGAGGATCAAATGGTTGGTAAGCTAACCATGGCTCTTGATAACCTTATGATTAGTGAGCACCCTGCTGTAAATCTTAATTGGAAAAGTACCGGTGTAGGCAGCACAGATGAGGTTATTAATCTATTGCTAGCATGCTACAAAGAGTTTTGTGACAACCGTTCGTTTGGCATAGCTTCATACCTTGGAAGACGGATAAGACACGGCACCTTCGAAGGGACTGCTAGCACAGAATTAAAAGCTCTATCTTCCAAGGAAGAATATATTCACTTATTCGATGATAAGGAGTTTAGCTCTAGGTTTGGCGAATGGATGAAACGCTACGAAGAAATGATAGACGCTTTGAAAAAGAACGTCTTACAGGTCAAGAGCAAACGTAAGCCTGATGGGTGCTTTTCTACAGATATTGATTCTCCAGCTAAAAAAGTCGTTGCTGATCAACTGATATACGAAATCCTTCGAATATATTCCAAGAGAACTGGTGTTGTTAGGTTGCCAAGCTTAATTATTGATTACTGCTGGAGGCTTGCCGAATTTGACCTAGTTACAACTAAGAAGTTGCTCAGTGAGAGAAAATCTTCACATGGTGTATTTTCTTATAGTCCAAAATATGGTTCATTAACACATAAGAGACAATACTCCAAATTTTCTCAAGAAGTTAACTCACTTACTAGCCAGAAATTTGGCTTGATGGCATCTTGGTTCAACAAGCCTACTTATGCTTCGCCAAGTACCGATATCTATTTATTATTTAACGCAGTGATATCCGAAGTAAAAGATAGCTTCCCAGAATTTGAGCCTAAAATAGACTTAGCAGATAAAATCTTCACCATAAATGGTGGCACGTACTATGTTATATATGATGCATTATTTGTTTTAATCCATAATTCTGCTAAGCATGGTAAACCTAACGGTAGAATAGATTTCAAAGTGTCCATACTTGAAGAAAGAAGGAATGCGATTCGTATTGAGTTATATACAGAACTCGATAGTTGTGAAGCAGTAACAAAAGCACTAAATAACATAGAAGAAGCTCAGCTTTTAGCTAAAGGTGATGCTGACGACTATGAGAGTAAAAGCGGGATTCGAAAGCTCAAAAAACTAGAGAACGAAGGAAGTATAAGCGAGCTAAATTTTTCTCCTAATGAAGAGGGAAATATGCTCTGTTTTGAATTCCATTTTGAACTTGATAGTAGAGGTAAGTACGATGATATTGATAGTTGAAGATGATGCACATAAATCGTCACAGATCATGGAAGTTTTTAACTCTGTATTAGGCAACGAGACAGAAGTAACGCTAGTTGATAACGTCATGGATGCTGTCAGGTTTTTAATTGATTATACTCCAGAAAAAATCATACTGGATATGTCTTTACCCAGCCATAGAGCTCTACCGGGGCAAGGAACTCCGGTTCCTCTTCCTACTGGCGGTATAGAGGTTTTGTTTGAGCTAAAAATGAAAAATTTGATGGACTTACCAGTTTTGATTCTAACTCAATACCCTGAAATCGAGATAGAACAAGACTTAATACCAGTTCAAGACTCTGCTGCAACCTTTAGAGAAGAATACGGCTTCATGGCGATTGAAGCCTGTTACTACGACCACAGCAATAATGAACCGTGGAAGAAAAAAACAATGGAATTCTTAAAGTAAAATGAAAATACTAATTATCGAAGACAACCCAAGTAAGAAAGAATCTATTGAAGAAGTTATAAATACTTCTTTGCAAAACCTAGCAAATCACTACAGTATTAATTGGGCAGAAGATTTAACTAGTGCTAGACGTTACCTTTATACAGAGCAATTTGACCTTGTTATCTTTGATATGTATCTTCCAGACATAAAAGGACATGGTCAAGAAAGAGATTGCTCTTTTGAGCTTATTTCTGAATTTTCTCACAGCAAGAATTACCAATCTGAAGCAATAGCTTTAACCCAATTTGAAGTCAATGAGATAGAAAACATACAGCTTTTCAACAAAGCAGGTATAACACTAGTTAGTTATGACGAGTCCAAAGGCTGGAAAACTGCCCTAGAATTAAAATTAAGTAGAGTCGCTCAAAAAATTAAATGTGACTTTTTGATCTTTTGTGCGTTGGCTAAAGAACGCTCTGCTTTTTCAGACACAATCGCTACGCTTGGCGAATCTCAAAATATTTCAGGAATGGATTGCCAAGAAATTCAAATCGGTGATAAACACGGTTTAATCATAAAGCCAAATGAAATGGGTTTAGTTAGTATGGCTATCGTTTCATCTAAAGCTATAGAGTTATTTCAACCCAAAATAGTGGCAATGAGTGGTATTTGTGCCGGAGTTTCAGGAGAGTCAAATTATCTAGACATCATTGTCGGAAAAATATGCTGGGAATATCAAACAGGGAAATGGAAAGATGGTGAATTCAAACAAGAGCCCATGCAGGCCTCTATAGACTCTAATCTTAAGGTCGATCTTGAGCAGTCTAAAAATGATAGCTCTCTCATCAACGCAGTACGTAAAAACCTTTATGCTACTGAACTAGGTAACATGAACATACATGTTGCTCCTATCTCATCAGGTTCAGCTGTCATAGCTGATGCTTCTATGATGGAGAGAATAGGAACCCAACACCGTAAAATGGCGGGACTGGAAATGGAGATGTATGCACTTTATGAAGCGGCATCTCAGTCATTATGTAAACCATTGTACTTCGGTGCGAAGACAGTTGTAGACATGGCCGATAACACGAAAGCAGACGGATTTCACGATATTGGTTGCCTAACTTCAGCACGATACGTAGCAATTATGCTCCAAAAGCAACTTGAGAGATTATAAGAGTTTGAAATATATAACCATATAAGATTGTGAATAAATAATCTCACTAACTCAGATCTAATTTGACAGACTTACCATTGCAACTCTGCTGCTGTCAGATTAGATATCGTGTGGGTTAGTACATTTAGTCGTGGATAGATGAGAGTGACTTCTCAATTGAGGTCTCTCAATACTTTAGGTAATCAATTAAACGTTCATTTTAAAAATTACTGACTCATTTTTGTCCAAAAACGAGTTTGTCTGGACGTCTGCTTCTCGCTGTGAGTTCAACCACTCGATGCAACACACTGATTAAATCGCTCCGCAGGTGTTTCGTATTCTAGTGTTTTCCGCGGTCTCTCATTAAGTTGTCTGGCAACTTGGTTTAATCTTATCTGAGAATGCTCATTTAAGTTAGTTCCTTTTGGAAAATATTGTCTTAATAACCTATTTGTATTTTCATTGGAGCCGCGTTGCCAAGGTGATTGTGGATCGCAGAAATATACTTGAATATCTGTAGCTAGAGTAAAGTCTTTATGATTTGTAAGCTCACATCCTCTGTCCCAAGTTAATGATTTATAAAGCTCTGCTGGCAACTTATTAGCTTGTTTAATCAACGCTTCGATTACTGGCTTTGTTTTATTACTAGGTACTTTCACTAACATTACATACCTAGAGTGCCGCTCAACTAGAGTCGCGATAAAACTGTTTCCTGAGCCTTGGATCAAGTCTCCCTCCCAGTGGCCTGGAACAGCTCTGTCTTCAACATTTGATGGCCTTTCACTAATTGGTACAGCGTCAACTATCTTTCCTAACCCTTTACCTTTAAGAGTGGCGTGTTTTGATTTCCTGACTACCCGCTGCGTCCTTAAGTGTTTTTGTAGCTCTTTTTTTAAGGCGCCGCGGGTTTGTATATATAGGGTTTTATATATTGTTTCGTGCGACACATTCAAATCCTCATTATTGGGGTATCTCCGCCTAAGCCAACCAGAGATTTGCTGAGGTGACCATGCAGATTCCATCTTTTGAGCAATGATTAAACATAATTCTTTGTTGCCATACAGCTTACAAGGCTTAGGGCGTTTGGCATTTTCCCAGGCAACTTTGTCAGCTTTACTCGCTCGATATTTTTTAATCCCGCCGTGGCGGTTTACTTCACGGCAAATAGTGGAAGGTGAGCGATTAAGGTATCTCGCTATTTCTCGAAGTGACTTACTTGCTGCTAACCCTCGTGAAATGTCTTCTCGCTCTGCAAGAGTTAGTGTTGTTGGTGAGCGTTTGGGCTCAAGCGGCCGAACACCACCTGTTTTATGGATAATACCTAATATAGATGAATGGTATCGATCAAATAGCCTTGCTATATCATGCGCACTATCACCGCGCTGATATCGATCCCAAATTAACCTTCTTTGTTCTGCATTATAATAAATACGCTTTCTCTGTTTCATGTAAACGCTCCTTTAACTAATAATAAGGATAGCGTTGCATTCACCAGTTGAACTCACAGCTCATAGCTGCCTGTCAGATAAAGTCTAAACCTATTTGCTTATACTGTCAGATCAGATATGAGCTACTACACTTAATTACTAAATTAAACTATCTGTGTATTTTGATTCATAAAAAAAGCCCTTCAAATGAAGGGCTTTACTACACACAACAATCTATCTATTTAATTTAGCATACTCTTACTTACACTTAAGCGTTGCTTCATCTGCTTTGTTTGGTACAAATTTGATATCTGATACCGACACAGAGGCTTTACCTGAGCTGTGCAAACTAAATGGGCTTGTTAAACTCGCAAAATTTACGCCTTTATCAGCAAAGCATTTAAGGTCAATCGATACTGACTGCCATTTACTAAGTAAACTACTATCAACAACGTTAGCTAGGTTAATACTTTCACCACATTCACCCGAGCACATTGCAAGTGAAAGCTCATTACCAAGCGCTTGGTTAAGCTTTATGTCAAAACTAATCACGCCATTTGCTTCAACATAAGTAATAGTATCTTCAGCAAAGCTCGTTACTATTTCTGCGCTCGCTTTTTCACTACCGTTGAAATTAAACTGACGAGCATCTTCTTGTACAACCTTATCTTCAGTTCGGTATTTTATAGCGCCAAACTCATGGGTACTGCTCGACACATCTAACAATTCATCACCCGATTTTAGCAATAGACGCCATGGCGCAACCGGTGCTCCCACTAAAATATCCATACTCGTGAGTGAAGAATTATCTAATTGCGAATTTTCATCTAAATTATCCGCAAGTATATTTTTATCACCATAGGTTAAACCAAAGCCATACGGTAATAACGGCGAGTAATCTTTATCTCCTTTATTCACCGTTGTTTGAACTGCCGTTTTAGGCCATGAAAAAGAAAGTTTGCCTTTAAAATCGTGGTTAACACTACCGTCGGCTGTTTTTAGTAGCACATCGGCAACACCACCGCCTTCAGTACCAGGTAACCATGCCGCTACAAATGCATCTGAAGCGTTAAGTTCACTGTTTACCCACATTGGACGACCAGAAATAAATACAGAAACAACTTTTATTCCTTGCGCTTTTAATGATTTTAACAGCGCTAACGATTTTTTATTGCCGCGCTCAAATTCAAGGTTATCTCTGTCACCATGCCCCTCCGCGTAAGGTTCTTCACCAAATACAACAACGGCTACATCGGGTTTTTGCTCAAAAGAGCCATCATCACTGAGTGTAACTTTACCGCCTGCGGCAGTAACTTGCTCTTCTAAGCCTTTATAAATTGACGTGGCTCCTGGGAAGTCAGCATTTTTATTGTTAGTGCCCTGCCAAGTAATACTCCACCCACCAGACTGCTTACCGATATTATCGGCACCGTCACCAGTAATAAGTACATGTTGATTTGGCGAAAGCGGCAATAAGCCATTTTTATTTTTAAGAAGTACGAGTGACTCACGTACTGCTTGTCGTGCTACTTCACGGTGATCTTGTGCGCCAATTAATTCTGTTTTACCTGAATATAAACGGTTTGCTGGACTTGGCTTATCGAATAAACCCGCGCGTAGTTTTACACGCAATACACGTGCAACAGCATCGTCAATACGCGCCATGCTAATTTCGCCAGATTTAACTTGCGCTATGGTATTTTCATACAGTGGTTTCCAAGCGCCCGTTGGCACCATAAATATATCTAGCCCTGCATTAATAGCTTGTGGGCAGCTTTCGTTGGTACAGCCTTTTATTTGTCCATGTCCATTCCAGTCACCAACAACAAACCCGTCAAAACCCATGCGTGTTTTTAATACATCGGTCAGTAAATATTTATTACCGTGATTTTTAACACCGTTCCAACTGTTAAACGACGCCATTACAGACTGACTACCCGCCGATAACCCACCTACATAACCTTGTGCATGAATATCAAATAACGATTGCTCACTGTCGATATTGTTACCTTGATCGTCACCATCAACAGTGCCGCCATCACCTAAAAAGTGTTTAACAGTACTAATTACACGTTTATCACTTAAGAAGTCTTCATCGGCCTTACCTTGTAATCCATTTACAATAGCTGCTGAATACTCACGCACTATTGCAGGGTCTTCAGAATATCCCTCATAGGTTCTACCCCAGCGATCGTCACGTACAACTGCAACGGTTGGCGCAAATACCCAATCAATACCTGTAGCCATAACCTCTACCGCGGTAACAGCTGCAATTTGTTCAATTAGGTCAGGGTTATTAGCCGCACCCAAACCAATATTATGTGGAAATAACGTAGCACCAATCACATTATTATGACCATGCACTGCATCTGTTCCCCACATAGTAGGGATTTTGCTACCGTCTATTGAATCATCAATGGACGCTTGATACATTTTTTCAGCAAGGGCAACCCAATCTTGTGGTGTGGCATGTTTATCCCCATTAGGAAACGCCCCCCCCCCGTTTAAGTAAGAACCAAAACCGTATTTACGCATATCTTCAACGGTAATATCACGTATTTCAGGCTGAATCATTTGCGCTACTTTTTGCTCAAGCGTCATTGAGTTTAAATAACTCGCTATTTGCGCTTCTATCTCTGCATCTTTTTTAACCGCAATGTTGAGCTTGGGCCATATTTGTTCAGCACTAGCATGCGCTTTTGTAGTATCAGCTTGATTAGTATTGTCGTTTGAACAAGCAGTTAATGTGGTCACTGAAGCAACCAATGTTGCTAATGCAATTTTATTGAGCGTAAAACGTGTGTTCATTATAAAGTCTCCTTAGCTTGAACAGGTTTGCTGCCACTTAAGCCGTAAAATACGATGAATAGATAACATAAAATTGGTAAAGCATACGAAAGTTGAACCCCAACACTATCAGCAAGTGCACCTTGTAAAAGCGGCACAATTGCACCGCCTACAATTGCCAAACACAAAATGCCCGAACCTTGCGCTGTGTGCTTGCCTAAGCCATTTAGTGCAAGGCTAAAAATAGTAGGAAACATAATGGAGTTAAATAATCCAACTAATAATATTGACCACATTGCTAACTGACCAGATGTGCTCATGGCAATAACCACTAAAATAATAGCCATGGTTGCATTAAAACCAAGCACTTTACCGGCGGGAAGTTTTTGCATTACAGCCGCGCCAATAAAACGCCCAACCATTGCACCGCCAAAGTAATAGGTAATGTAATGAGCCGCGACATGTTCTTTTAATCCAGCAATATTTTCTTGCGCTAAAAAGCTAACTAAAAAACTACCAATCGCAACTTCCGCGCCCACATACATAAATATGCCTACCGCACCCAAAACAAGGTGGCGATACTGCCATGCACTCCCTTCAATGGTGTCTGATTTCTCGGCAGCTTCTTTTTGCTCGCTCATAATGTCAGGAAGCTTAAGCCATGCAAACACACCAGCTAATACAATTAACATTGCAGCAAGCAGCAAGTAAGGAAGTTGAACTGATTCGGCATTTTGCGCCGGTGTCAAAAAAGCATCCGACGCTGAGCCTAGTATTAATAATGCACCAAAAGACGGTGCAACCGTGGTACCAAGCGCATTAAATGCCTGTGTTAATGTCAAACGAGAAGACGCTGTTTTTGCAGGACCTAATAAGCTTACGTATGGGTTTGCAGATACCTGTAATAAAGTAATTCCGCTTGCTAAAACAAACAGCGCAAACAAAAATACAGGATAGTTATGCATTTGTGCCGCTGGATAGAATAATACACACCCAACTGCAGCAATTAATAACCCGACAACAATGCCGTTTTTATAACCCAGCTTTTTCACAATAAGCCCGCTGGGTATAGACATTAAAAAGTAAGCACCAAAAAAACAAAACTGCACAAGCATAGCCTGCACGTATGTTAAATCGAATACCGCTTTTAAATGCGGGATTAGAATATCATTTAGGCAGGTAATAAAACCCCACATAAAAAATAGCGTTGTTAACGATGTAAGTGCAAATCCATAATTATTATCGCCTGTGTTTTGCGATTGTGTGTGTGTCGTTGTTGGTGCTGAACTAGCCATGTGCTCTCCGCAATTTATTATTATCGTTAACCTTCTCTGTATTGTTAATAAATTGGCGGCTAAGCCATGCTATTAAAGAGTTGACCTGAAGGTTAATTAACATTAATCTTAAAAATGTAAGCGCTTTCACAGCTAATTAAATACGAACACGTAACATAATTCAACAATTTTTATTTTTTTATCAAGTCGAGAGTAAGCTACGAGGCAGTAAATATCGGCGCTAAAAGTGCAATTTAGGTTTTAAAAGGTTTGTAACTAATGACTAAAATATCTTTACCAACTTGTTCACCTCTATTAACAAAAGAGTTTATTTATGGTGTAGCAACAGCGTCTTTCCAAATAGAAGGTGGATCAACTCACCGTCTGCCGTGTATCTGGGATACCTTTTGTGATACTCCAGGTAAAATAGCTGATAACTCAAATGGGCATGTTGCATGTGATCACTACAATAATTGGAAACAAGACATAGATTTAATCGAATCATTAGGAGTAGATGCTTACAGACTTTCTATTTCTTGGCCTCGTGTTATTACAAAAAGTGGTGAGCTTAACCCTGAAGGCGTAAAGTTTTACACCGACATCTTAGATGAACTGAAAAAGCGCAATATTAAAGCGTTTGTCACGTTATACCACTGGGATTTACCTCAACACCTTGAAGACGAAGGGGGTTGGTTAAACCGAGAAACAGCTTATGCGTTTGCTCACTATGTTGATTTAATTACCTTTGCATTCGGTGACCGAGTCCATTCATACGCTACCTTAAATGAACCTTTTTGCAGTGCTTTTTTAGGTTACGAAATTGGCATTCATGCGCCAGGTAAAGTGGGTAAACAATACGGGCGCAAAGCCGCCCACCATTTGTTATTAGCACATGGGCTTGCCATGACCGTATTAAAGCAAAACTCACCGACGACTTTAAACGGTATCGTGCTTAATTTTACTCCCTGTTATAGCATCTCTGAAGACGCTGATGACATTGCTGCAACTGCTTTTGCAGATGACTACTTAAACCAGTGGTACATGAAACCCATCATGGATGGTACATACCCAGCAATTATTGAACAATTACCTTCAGCACATCTGCCAGATATTCACGATGGTGACATGGCTATTATTTCGCAATCAATTGATTATTTGGGTATTAACTTTTATACCCGTCAGTTTTATAAAGCGCACCCTACTGAAATATATGAGCCAATAGAGCCTACTGGCCCGCTAACCGATATGGGCTGGGAAATTTACCCTAAGTCGTTTACAGAGTTATTAGTCACACTTAACAATACCTATAACCTACCGCCTATTTTTATTACTGAAAATGGCGCAGCTATGCCCGACAGCTATAATAATGGTGAAATCAATGATGTAGATCGACTAGACTACTACAACAGTCACCTAAATGCCGTTCACAATGCAACAGAACAAGGTGTAAGAATTGACGGCTATTTTGCCTGGAGCCTAATGGATAATTTTGAATGGGCAGAAGGTTACTTAAAAAGATTTGGTATAGTTTATGTAGATTACAGCACACAGCAACGTACTATAAAAAATAGTGGCCTAGCCTATAAAGCATTAATCTCAAATAGATAAAAAAACGTATTTATTAACGCAACTAAAAAAACATAAAGCGAGATAAAGCAACCATGGTTAGTGTAAAAGAAAAAATAGCCTACGGATTAGGCGACACCGCCAGCAATATTATTTTCCAAACGGTAATGATGTTCCTAATGCTTTACTATACCGACGTGGTGGGCTTATCCCCCGCTGTTGTTGGTACTATGTTTTTAGCTGTTCGCATTTTTGACGCCGTAACCGACCCCCTAATGGGCAACCTAGCTGACAAAACACAAACTAGATGGGGGCATTTTCGCCCTTACCTACTATGGCTTGCGCTCCCTTTTGCCATTATTAGTATTTTAGCGTTTACTACACCCGACTTAGAAGGCACTGACAAAATAATCTATGCCTTTAGCACCTATACCTTACTGATGGTTGCTTACACTGCTATTAATATACCTTATTGCGCACTCGGTGGTGTGTTAACCGCAGACGCAAAAGAACGCGTTACTATTCAATCGTACCGTTTTGTATTTGGGATGCTTGGTGGTGTTATTGTTGCTGGATGCACCATGCCAATGGTTGAATACTTTGGCCAGGGCGATAACGCTAAAGGTTACCAGCTAACCATGACCGCCATGAGTATTTTAGGCCTTGTGCTGTTTTTACTCTGCTTTTTAGGCACTAAAGAACGTATTCAACAACCCAAGGAACAAAACATCCCTTTTGCTAAAAGTATTCAAGCCCTAGTAAAAAACGATCAATGGCGTACCTTGTGTATTGCTGCATTTTTCTTGCTGACTGGCCAAGTGCTTAGGCTAACTCTGGCGGTTTATTACGTCAAATACTACCTCGGTCGGGAAGATTTAATTACTCTATTTATGACCCTAGGTGTAGTTGCTAGTATGATAGGTTGCGCCGTTGCACAGCCTCTAGCTGCGCGTTTTTGCAAAATAAAAGCTTACATTAGCTTACAACTTATCGCTGCAACTATTTGTGGGTTTAGCTACTTTATTGGCAGTGAACAACTGGTTCTCGCGTTTGCTGCTTTTATTCTATGGAAATTCTTTTTAGATATGGCGACCCCACTCCTATGGGCAAAAATGGCTGACACCATAGATTATGGTCACGAAGTAACGGGATTACGGATTACGGGCTTAGTTTACTCCGGTGTTATATTTTTTATTAAGATGGGTGTTGCTGTTGGAGGTGCTATTGCAGGTTGGTTATTATCATTTTACAGTTATCAGGCTGATGTGACGCAAACAATGAGTACTCAGCAGGGAATTTTACTGTCGTTTACTGTACTACCCGCCCTAGGATCCCTTTTTGTAGCATATACAATGAAAAAATATACATTAACTAACCAGGTTGTTGAAAATATTCAATCAAAGCTAACCACAGTCAACAACACTAAGGTATGATTTAGCTGATTAAGTTAAGGGTGAAAGCGAGTCAATAAGTAACATGGCAACAATTTATCAAGTATCAGAGCTTGCAGGTGTATCGTTAGCTACCGTCTCTCGGGTAATGAACAAAAACACAAAAGTAAGTGATAAAACAACTAAAAAAGTACTCGATGCAATGCAAACATTGGGTTACAAACCTAACTCAATAGCCCAATCTTTAGCATCAAACTGCACTAACAGTGTAGGTATTCTAGTATCTGAATTACATGGTCCTTTCTTCGCCCAAATGATGGCGGGGATTGAGTCTGAGCTTAGAGCTGCCGGTAAACACGTTATTATTACAACCGGCCACAGTGAAGAAGATAAAGAAAAAGAAGGCATCGACTTTTTAATTAGCAGGCGCTGCGACGCCATAATTTTGCATGTTGAAGCAGTGACCGACGAATACCTGATATCGCTCAGTAGAGGCACAACGCCTGTTTATTTAATGAGCCGCTACGTTGAAGAACTCAAAGAGCACTGCATTAGCTTAGACAATAAACTAGGCGGTTATTTAGCAACTAAATCGGTGTTAGAACAAGGCCATACCGAAATTGCTTATATTGCAGGCCCTCAGTTTAAGGCCGATGCTGTAAACCGTTTAGCGGGTCATAAACAAGCCCTCGAAGAAGCCAATATAACGTTTGACCCATCGCTTTATTTTGAAGGTGATTTTAACGAAACCGGGGGAAGTTCAGCGCTTGAGCACCTCATTAATAGTAAGCTAAATTTTACCGCTCTTGTGTGCGCAAACGACGAGATGGCCTCAGGTGCGATGAAATATGCCCGAGAGCACGGCTATCACCTACCCAACGATTTATCTATAGTCGGATTTGATAACGTAATATTTGCAAACTACCTCTACCCAACACTAACAACGATTGATAATCCGGTAGCTAAAATGGGTGAAATGGCCGCAAAACTTGTTCTTAAAGACGTATACCAAACAAAAAATATTAAAATAAATCGTTTTTTTGAACCCACACTAATGCAGCGTGACTCTTCAGCGCCACTAAAATAAAAAAGCGGCTAATGCCGCTTTTTTGTATTTCACTGCAACGTTACCGTTACTTTGCAATCCAGGGAGTTACTTTTAAAACATTACTAATTTCACCGAACGATTGGCTATCCTCTTCCCAATTATCGTCAACATCAAAATAACAAATCGATTCCTCGCAGGTTACGTTATCATCATTAATGTTTATTGGGTTTTTAAAGGTAACCGCCACACCTTTTTGCTCAGGTAATAAAAACCACATTAGCTTACTAACAAAAAAGCCTGACAAATCAGTTAGTAATTCGTCTAGCTCCTCGTTAATGGTATACAACGCATGTTTTGAGAAAGCTAAATCGTCAAATTCGTTAGCTTCTATTTGTAGCTTTAACTGGCAGTCATGCTCAGGGTTTTGTGGCTCGATAACAATAACAGCTTTATCTGAATCAAGTTGCTTATCAAAAGGCAACAACAGCTGTGCGCTATCTGTGAAGTTAAGCGGATACTCGTTATTCTCTGTTAAAATGGTTCCGTTTTTTATTGCGCATGCCTCATTAGTAGCAATGTCGCTTATGTAAAAGTTGACACGGGCATATTGAAAATCCCCTTTATTAACTACTTTTAAACGATCATAAAAACCATCGTACGACATTACAAACTCTCTGGCGTTGGCGTTAAATGCACTTAAGCTCAACAAAAAAAGTAAACTCGCGTAAAAGTAACCTGTCATATATTTATTCATCAAAATAAGCTCTGTTTTGTCTAATCATCGTATTTAACTCCTCAATGTAGGCCTCGCCTCGCTCAGAGTAAGACATCAAACCATGAGTTAGTTTGGTTGCTAATACTGGCTTTTTTTCACGGCGCAGGTTTTCACGTATGCCCCGTAACTCTTTGTAAGCGCTATGAGTATTTATATTTCTAAAATAAGAGCTTACCGCAGCACGAACCGATTTAAATGCAGCGACTTCATGCGCTGCTCCAGTGTTACGGCGTTTTGGCACCATGCCGCAGCCTTTTGAGTAACACCACTGACCAAAAAAATTCAGGCCAATTTGAGCAAATCGCGAGGTGCCCCAAGCCGACTCATTAGCAGCTTGCATTAGCGCCATTTCTTTAGGAATAATATCAACACGGCGTAAAGCCTGAGTTAGCACAAGTGTGTTAACCGTTTCAGGTAAACCATATTGTTTAAGAATTTTAACAATATCTTTGTTTTGTTTTTCTTCAAGCGATAGGTTGTTTTCAAGCATCATGCGGGCTATTTCTAACTTGGCACGTTGTTGTAATATTTTTTTATTTTCAGCCTCAACATGGGGACGGATAAAATCAAAAAATGCGCGTTTTTTCTCTTTTACATCCGTAAATTCAGAAAATTTAGGCAACGTTACATTATGTAGCGGCTTTTCTTTTTTCTTCACTTTTTTAGGTTGTTCAGTGGTGGTTTGATCTGCGCTATCGGTTTCATCACTTTGTATAAACGGGTACGCAAGTGCCCATATAAAAAGGATGGATAACAAAAACTGAAAGATAATCTTAAGCATGTATCGTCTCATTCAAACAACTATTTATGCATGGTAACTACACACGCATACGAACCCTTATTATACCTAAGCCACTATATAAACGCGAATTGCAAAAATATGTTCATTCGCAATTTATAAGTGCATGGGTATACTAAACACTAAATAGGTTTAATGGTGATTGAGCAGTATGGACAAAGTTTGGCAAAGTAGAATAATAGAGCAATATAAACACAGACCTAACGACAACCGATCTCCCTGGCAGGTTGACCGCTCAAGAATTATTCATGCCGCTGCATTTAGACGCTTACAAGCTAAAACACAAATTATGGGGATTGGCCTAAACGACTTTTATCGTACCCGCCTTACTCATTCGTTAGAGGTGTCACAAATTGGCACTGGTATTTTAAGGCACTTAAAGACACAACATAGTGATTTTAACCATTTTCCATCAACCGGTTTACTCGAAACACTCTGTTTGGCTCACGATATTGGCCACCCACCATTTGGCCACGGAGGTGAAATTGCCCTTAACTATATGATGCGAGACCATGGTGGTTTTGAAGGAAACGCTCAAACTTTACGAATAGTTGCTAAGCTAGAGCCCTACAGTAATGGTTATGGTATGAACCTTACACGTCGCACATTACTCGGGTTTATTAAATACCCAGCATTTATAAACGAGTTGTGGCACACAATACCCGATACGCGTAACTCACGTGCTTTTATCAAAGCCGATGATTGGCGCCCTGCAAAAGGGTTATACCAAGACGACGCACACATATTTGACTGGATTGTTGAACCATTAAGCCAAAATGACAGAACCTTATTAAATACCCACGCAACAATAGATAAACACCGTGCTAAAACACTTTATAAATCCCTAGACAGCGCCATAATGGAACATGCCGACGATATAGCATACGCCGTGCACGATTTAGAAGACGCAATTGCAACCCGTGTTTTAACATTAGATGACTGGCAAACGCACGCACTTCCCCACTTGCAAGCGCTTAATTTTGAGTGGCTGAATACCTTGCTTGAAACGTTAACATCTCGACTATTTTCAAAAAATGATTTTGAACGAAAAGACGCCATAGGTGAGCTGGTAAACACCTTCATTATTCACATTCATTTAGACATACAAAACGAAGCATTTGAATGCCCTATTTTAAAATACACTGCTAAGTTGCACCCAGAGTATGAAAACGTACTACATATACTCAAGCACTTTGTATTTCAACGCTTAATTCGCGACCCTGAAATGCAACAGATTGAGTTTAAAGGGCAAAACCTACTTATTGAATTGTTTACAGCGTTTGCAAGCGATCCGCTTCGTTTGTTACCCGAAACAACGCAAGCGCAATATATTGAGGCTCAAAAACATAACCAAGGCATGCGCATTATTTGTGACTATTTAAGTGGTATGAGTGATGAATACGCATATAAAACTTATCAGCGGTTATTTTTGCCTGCGCAGTAGTTAATAAGCAGGTATTTGAATCCAAAATACAGATAATAAAAGCCGAGTAAATTTACTCGGCTTTTGTATTTTAAAACAAGGTAACGTTAACGCGTTTTATAGCTCTTTAACACCCATGTTATATAGCGTAAAACCAAACATATCTGCGTATAAATCTATAACCTTGCTGGTTGGTGTGCCCGCACCATGACCCGCATTTGTTTCAATACGAATAAGTGTAGGGTTATTTCCAGCCTGCTTAGCTTGTAATTCAGCAGCAAATTTAAATGAATGAGATGGCACCACACGATCATCGTGATCACCGGTTGTTACCATAGTGGCAGGATATTCAACGCCCGCTTTAACGTTATGCAATGGCGAGTAAGCTTTTATATATTCAAACATTTCTTTACTTTGCTCACTAGTACCGTAGTCGTATGCCCAACCAGCGCCCGCTGTAAATGTATGGTAACGCAGCATATCAAGTACGCCTACCGCTGGTAATGCAACTTGAAATAAGTCAGGTCGCTGCGTCATCACAGCACCTACTAATAAACCACCATTTGAACCACCGCGCAGTGCTAAACGCTTTTTAGAGGTGTACTTTTTATCTTTTAAGTACTCTGCAGCGGCAATAAAGTCGTCAAACACGTTTTGTTTTTGCATTTTTGTACCAGCGTTATGCCAGTCTTTACCGTATTCACCACCACCACGAATATTAGCAACGGCATACACCCCACCTTGCTCAAGCCAAAGCGCATTAATAGGGCTAAAACTTGGTGTTAAACTTGCGTTAAAACCACCGTAACCGTATAAAATGGTTGGGTTTGAACCGTCTAATTTTATACCCGTTTTATAAGTAATGATCATCGGCACTTTTGTACCGTCTTTAGAGGTATAAAAAACTTGCTCAGAGGTGTAATCATTACTGTTGAAATCGATTGCCGATTCACGATAAACCTTTGACTCGCCTGAGCTTACATCAAACGAAAAAGTAGTCCCAGGAGTTTTATAGTTGGTAAACGAGTAATAAAGCGTTGATTGATCTTTTTTACCACGAAAACCACGTGCACTCCCTACGCCTGGTAAATTAATTTCACGTATTAACTCACCTTGCTTATTATATTGTTTAACATGCGAAATGGCATCAACCATGTAATTAGCAAAAAAAGTATCTCCGCCTTTACTTAGGCTAAGAACGTTATCGGTTTCTGATATAAAGTCGACCCAATTTTCAGGCGCTGGGTTATTTGCATTTACCGTGACCACTTTTTTATTGGGTGCGTTTAAATTTGTAACTAAGTAAAGCTTTTCGCCGTCGTTATCAATTACAGAAGTATCTGAATCTGAGTTACCAACAACAGTAACAAAATCACTATTTTCTTTACTTAAATCTTTTATAAACAGTTTGTTTCCAGACGTTGAAACGCTGGCAGAAATTAGCAAGTACTTGCCATCATCTGTTACATCGGCGCCAACGTAACGATGCTTTTGCGCCTCGCTGTCGCCAAATACAACACGATCGTCATCCTGCGATGTACCCAAAGCATGATAATACACTTTATGTTGATCTGTTTTAGCCGATAGTTCACTGCCTTTTGGTTTATCGTAGCTTGAGTAATAAAATCCTTCGTTACCTAACCAATCAATACCACTAAATTTCACATCAACTAAAGCTTGCTCTACTTGCTCTTTAGTGTGTGTATCAATAACAATAATTTCACGCCAATCACTGCCCCCTTCAGAAACTTGATACGCTAATAAACTACCATCTTTAGAAAAAGATAAACCCGACATAGACGTTGTACCGTCGTCGCTAAATTTATTAGGATCTAAAAATACCTCTGGCGCTTTATCGCCTTTGCTGCGGTATAAAACATATTGATTTTGTAAGCCATCGTTTTTGTAAAAGTAGGTGTAGCCGCCCTCTTCAAATGGCGCACCTATTTTTTCGTAATTCATCAGCTTTTCAAGGCGCTCTTTGAGCTTGTTTCTGTAAGGGATTTGTTCTAAGTATGAAAAAGTAGCCGTATTTTGCGCTTTTACCCAATCAGCAGTCTCTGCACTCATATCGTCTTCTAACCAACGATAAGGATCGGCCACGTTTTCTCCAAAATAGGTATCAACTACATCACCTTTTTTGGTTTCGGGATACACGACTGAGTTAACTTGATTCATAGATGATTTTACTTCTTTTTGATCTGATGTATTGGTTGGCTCTGAACAGCCACTGAGTGCCAATAATACAGCACATGCAAGAGTACGTTTGAGTAACATAATTTGTGTTCTTTTTATTGATTAAGTAGTAATAATAACTTATGAGTTTTTTAAGCTTATGTCTATTAAGATGCGTTAAGTGCCATTTATCGCTGTAAACAATTGTAAACTTACGCTTTAATAGTAAAAACATATAATAAAAATAAAGCGTGATTTATGGAAAAACAAGAACCCACTTTCAACAGTTTTAAAGCTTTTTACCCTTATTATTTAAAGGAGCATCGCAACGTAACCTGCAGGCGTTTGCATTTTATAGGTAGCCTATTAGTACTTATGGTCATTATTACCGCATTATTAAGTCAAAAATATGCGCTATTGTGGCTACTACCCGTTATTGGCTATGGCTTTGCGTGGGTTGGGCATTTCTTTTTTGAAAAAAACCGACCAGCTACGTTTAAACACCCATTTTATAGTTTGTGGGGAGACTGGGTTATGTTTAAAGATATACTAACCGGAAAAATAAAATTTTAATAAATTAATAAAGTTACTCGCACCAAAAAGCCACCTTAATTAGGTGGCTTTTTGGTGCGAGTAACGTGGGTATTTAACGCTATACCACTTTAGTTAACCATCCATGCTTGTCTTCGCTTTTACCCCATTGAATGTCGTTCAATGCTTGGCGCAGACGTGCAGTAGTTGGCCCAGGCTCTCCTGTACCTACTTTATATTCTTTATCGTTATGAATAAACGTTCCCACTGCAGTTAATACCGCAGCAGTACCTGAAAGCGCAGCTTCTGTGCCTGGTTTTGCAGCACGCTCTAAAAGTTCAGTCACTGTAAAATTACGTTCGCTCACAGTCATGCCTAAATCTTTAGCAATCGTTAAAATACTATTACGCGTTACGCCGTGTAAAAAGGTGGAGTCGAGCGCTTTGGTTATAATTTCGTTGCCATCAATTAAAATAAAGTTTGCAGCGCCCGTTTCTTGTACATCACCACCTGGGCAAAATAATATTTGATCTGCTTGATACTGTTTACGTGCAGCGCTAATTGGGCCAAGTGCACTGGCGTAGTTACCGCCGCTTTTAACCATTCCCATATGAGGTGCACAGCGCATACCGTCTTCTTCAAGTAACACACGTAATGCCGTAGCACCACCAGCAAAATAATCACCTACTGGCGAAAGTAAAGTGTACAACAATGAGCTCATTGAAGGGGCTGCCGCTTTACCAATTGCCGCTTCTGTGCCTATATGTGTTGGGCGAATATACATAGAGCCAGGCGGTAATGGGGTTTCATCGGCATATTGGCGAACAATATCAATAATCATCGTTTTAAGCATTTCGCCATCAAAACTTGGCAAGCTTAAAAGTGCTGAGCTTTGCTGCATACGTGCTATGTTTGCATCCATTCTAAAAATATAAACAGACCCATCTTCATGACGAAATGCTTTTAAGCCCTCAAAACAGGTGCTTGAATAATGAAGAACGTGTGCACCAGCATGAAACTCAAGCTTATCGCATGGAACAACTGAGGTTTCGCTCCATTGATTATCTGAAAAACGAGCTTGAATCATCTGTGGCATAAACACAGTACCAAATGCGGCCATTTTTTATCTCTCTTGTGTGGTCTATTTTTCTCCATTGTATGACAATCACGCATCAATTAACCATAGCTAAAGTAACGGATTTTTAATTAACAATAAGAAAAAACCAAACGCACTGTATGTTTATTAAGCACAACAGCAAAAAACCGGCATATGCGCTTACACATGCCGGTTTATGTTTTAGCTTTTAAAGCGCTTAATGCACCCTATCACTATTTAAATGAGTATCTAATAATTCGCTTTAACACCGAGCCGTATTGTTTAAAAAATCCGCCAGTGTGGTAATCAATCCCGTGCTTTTGCATAACTGCCTGTACCTGAGGTGCCACCTCTTGATATCGCGACGACGGCATATCAGGAAATAAGTGGTGCTCAATCTGGCAGCTCAAATGGCCCGTTAAAATATGAAACCAGTTTGCCCCTTTAATATTAGACGAGCCCAATACTTGACGATAATACCACTGGCCTTGGGTTTCGTTTACGCAGTCTTGTTCTTTAAATGTTTCGGTTTCTTCGGTAAAGTGACCACAAAATATAATTGTTGATGTCCATAAGTTACGAAGCAAATTTGCCACTAAATTACCCGCTAACACCCATAAAAACAGTGGCCCTGCAAGTAATGGGAAGATCACATAATCTTTAATTAACTGGCGAGCGCCTTTACTAAAAAAACGCTGCTTTAAAGTGGCATGCGATACACCCCCTTCACGATTTTCTTTCTTTTTACCTATAAAAACACGCTCTGCTGCCAGCTCATGGTATGACACACCCCACTGAAACAAGACACTTAAATTTATGTAAGTAAAAAACTGCCACACATTTTTAAAACGCCACTTAAAATCATCACTCAAACGTAACAACCCGTAGCCAAAATCACGGTCTTTACCAATAATGTTAGTGTAAGTGTGGTGCTCAAAATTGTGAACCCGATGCCAGCTTTGGCCATCGCAGGCTATGTCCCATTCGTATTGCTGAGAGTTAAGCTGTTTGTCGTTCATCCAATCGTATTGACCATGCATAACATTGTGGCCAATTTCCATATTATCGAGAATTTTAGCCAAAGCCAGTAACAAAACACCGGCAACCCAAAGTAAAGGCTGAATAAATCCAAGCATTAATAGTATTCGCCCACTCCACTCACATAGTCTTTGCTTTCGAACGACAGAGCGAATGTAGTCAGCATCTTTTTGCCCTACTTTAGCAAGCGTATTCATTTTTATAGTATCTAAATCGCTTGCAAGCTGATCAAAGTTTATGTTTTTCATAATTGTAACTCCAAGTCACTCACAGGTTGGCTTATGCAAAGTTGGATTAATTGCTCACCGTTGTCTGACATTTCACCTGTTTTTAAATTACGTACTATTCCCGACTTTTTAATACATTGGCACTGATGGCAAATACCAATTCCGCAGCCACGCTTTACCGGTAATTTTTTAACTTCAAACTGGCTAAGAAGTACATCTTTTCCTTCAACTATATGAGCTTGGCTATTCACCTTTACAGTAAACTGATCTTCATTGTTTACTTTGGGTAACGCTAAACCAAATGCCTCTTGGTAATAATTAAGATCATGTTTTTGAGCAAACGCTTGTACCGTTTGCATAAACCCTAGCGGCCCACAGCAATATATATCTGGATTCTCCCAATGTTTAATATTGCTAGTAATGTCGCTCGACTGCTCACGAGTTAATAATAAAAATGAAAAATGACTAAATTGTGTGGCTAATTCACGCAACTTATCAACACATTGATGTTCGCCCGATTTTGCGTAATACACTAAATTTATTGCTTTAGTTGTTTGCGCTAAATAATCGTCAAGCATTGCTAGCATCGGCGTTATACCAGATCCACCAGCTATTAATGTGGCAGGAGTATGTGTATTTTTAAATACAAACTCACCCGTTGCAGCAGATATGTTGCACCATGTTCCCGCTTTTGCTTTGTTATTTAATAAACCAGTAAATCGTCCTTGTTCGCTTGTTTTAATTAACAAACGTATAAATCCCGTTTCGTTGAAATATTTAACGCTTGAAGCAACTGTAAAAACGCGCGTTAATAATCGTCCATTCATTTCAATGGTCAAACTAACATGCTGCCCTGCGGTATGTGCGGGCCATTGTTTGCTTGGTTTTAGCTGCAAACTCAAAAATTCACCATTTAATGATTCTGAACTCATTAGTTGCGCTCTAAATTGCCCTGCACGCCAAGCAGGTTTAAACACTTGCATTATTGGCTCTATGTAACCTGCAAACGTTTGATGGTGTAAAAACCACGTTGAAAATTGGTTTAATGCCTGCGTAAACATTGTAATAAAATCTCTATATTGGTTTATTGCTCAATGGTTTGCACGAACTGGGTGTTAGCACAAATCAGAACCCTAACTATTTGAGCCTACAAGTGTACGCTCAAACTTCAGCGCACAAGTGTACGCTGAAAATTCAAGTTTTCAACCCTAATAGAGTGTTTATTCCATTATTTTTGTTAAAAACTACGAACAAAAAACAAACTAAACTCAATTTATAAACGTATTCAAAACTAAATAAAATATACTTTACTGAGTGAGCTTACTATTTCTAATACTGTGTGAGTGATATATGTAACTATCTAAAATTAAAGAATTTTCACTTATCGCAACGCTTAGCAAATTTTTACAGCTCGTGCTAACGTAAACCTAATTTGATTAATTTTGGAAAATAACATGCTCAATATAAAATCAAAAAAATATACACATTCTTTTAAGGGTGCCGTGCTAACAGCAGCTTTATTGACGCTGCCTACAATGTCAGTAAATGCAGTTGATTTTAAAAAGCTGCCGAGTTTGCCGCTTAATGTAAAAGCAGTAGACGTTGCAGAAGGTGTAAGTATTCCTTGGGCAATCGAAGCACTACCAAACGGTGATTTATTAATTACAGAGCGAAGTGGACAACTATTTTTATTACGTAAAAACACCTCAACGCTTATTCAAGTAAAAGGATTGCCCGATATAGATGCTAACGGCCAAGGCGGTTTACTTGATTTAGCACTGCATACCGATAATAAAAATAGTCAATGGCTTTACCTTACTTACTCAAGCGCTGAAGGCAAAGGCAGTGGTAGTAACACTGCATTAATGCGCGCAAAATTAAGTGATGACCATACTCAGCTATTAGAGCCGCACGTTTTATACAAAGGTGAGCATAACAGTACAAAAGGTCAGCACTACGGCAGTCGTATTGTGTTTGATAAACAAGGTTATGTTTATTTTTCGATCGGGGATCGTGGCTCGCGCGACCTAAACCCGCAAGATCTTAGCCGTGATGGGGGCAAAATTTATCGTCTTCATTTAGATGGTCGTATTCCAACAGATAATCCCTTTGTTAAACAAACCGACGCTAAACACGCTGTTTGGTCTTACGGACATCGAAACCCGCAAGGTATGTGGTTTGACGCTGAAAATAATCGTCTTTGGGCACATGAGCATGGCCCCCGAGGCGGCGACGAACTTAATTTAATAAAATCAGGATTAAACTACGGATGGCCGGTAGTTAGCTATGGCGTAAATTATAGCGGCACTTCGTTTACAGACCTGCAAACAAAAGACGGCATGCAATCGCCAACATCACAATGGACACCATCTATAGCACCATCAGATATGCTACTTGTCACCAGCGACAAATACCCTAAATTAAAAGGTAAAGTGCTGTTATCGTCTATGAAGTTTTCGTTTTTAAGCGCACTTACGCTTGAAAACGATACGCTAAAAAGCCAAGAAAAAATATTAGAAGGCATTGGCCGCGTAAGAAGCTTAGCTCAAGGTGAAGACGGCTACATTTACTTAGGCCTAGATGGCCAAGGTATTAAACGCCTAGAGCCTGAGCTATAAAACTGTTTAGTAACCGCAGCATAGTAAATAATTCACTTACCTTGTTTTAATTTAACAAGGTAAGCGCCTTACTGCAAAAAGAACTTTTTAGCTATTTGTAGCGTATGGTAGTGCTATCACTTTTATAAAATTAAGCGAGTCCCATGTTTTCGATATTCAAATCAGACCCTACAAAAAAGTTACGCAAAGAGTACGACGCCAAATTAGAACAAGGCATGCAAGCTCAGCGTAAAGGCGACATTAAAAGCTACGCCATGTTAAGCGAAGAAGCCGAAAAAATCTGGAGTGAAATAGAAGCGCTTGAGGCTAAAAAAGCCAAGTGAATTCGTATTAAACGTGTCTACCCGTTTCAAAAGCAGGTAGGCGCGTTTAGCAATTATTCATCACCTCCTTTTTACAGCTACCACCGGTAAAAAATCTACCTTTTTAATAGCCTTACACAAACAATTGTATTTAAAGTAGTTACTTATATTACCGTTGCCATTTTTTAGAGGTGGTAAAATGGTTTAAAAAAGCTTTTGGTTTTCATTTTAAATTTTTAATTACTGCATTTACTTAAACGATGGCGTTTATCCTCCTAAGTCAGAAAGTGAGGACACTTTCCCCTTTTCTGCCTGTTGTTGATTAACAGCCCGACTTAAAGCTTAATACTCGCAATGTGTTACAGGATTTGTTATTGATATTAAAAATAAATAAGAGGACATACATTGCTCATAAAAAGAGGAAAGTGTCCTCTGATAAAGTTGTTATACATCCCTTCAATTTTCGCATTAAAACTCAAATAATAAAATTTGCGTTTTAAATTTTAAGTGGCATACTGATATCAATGTAAAACGCATAAATAAAAAAGTGTAGATTATGGCAAAAGCAAGAGTGGAAAAAGCTCCTGAGCTAAGCATTCCAGAAGACTTTCAATCTATAACTCCCTTTCTTCACAAATATGATGTTACTGATGATGAAGGGAGATACCTTCATTGGAGTCAGCTTAAGTGGAGAGTTCCTAAAGAGGATGCTGAAAACATCTGGAAGACTGTAAAGTTTAAAAGAATGTCGCAGTACAAGTCGCTGACGATTATTGATGAAAATGACAAGCCCTTCTTATACTGTACACCGCATTCCATGGAAGCATTATTATATCAGCTAGTAAAAATCGCAGGCGGAAATGTTGGAGCTGTATCTGACTCTGCGGCTAGTGATAACTTACAAAGTAAATTCTTAGTCTCATCCTTAATTATGGAAGAAGCTATTACAAGCGCACAACTTGAAGGCGCTTCGACTACTCGCGAAGTAGCTAAGAAAATGCTGGAAGATGAAAGAGAGCCAATTGATGAAGATGAGAGAATGATATTAAATAATTATCTTCTATTGAGGTTCGCTGAAAAAAATAAGAAAGAAAAGTTAACATTGGATCTTATTCTCGAGTTTCACAGAATAGCTACAATTGGGACTACAGAGAATAATGTTGTTCCTGGCGAATTTAGAGAAGATAACGATATTTATATTGAAGATGGTGATGGTAATATCGCTCATCAGCCTCCACATTTTGATCTTATTAACGAAAGGCTTCAGAAGTTTTGTGCATTTGCTAATGCTGAACATACAGGCTTGAACGGCTGTGATTTCGTGCACCCAATAATTAAGGCGATAATCCTTCACTTTATGATTGGTTATGAACACCCATTTAGAGATGGAAATGGGAGAACCGCAAGAGCACTGTTTTATTGGTTTATGCTCAAAAGTGAATATACCTTATTCAAATATGTATCTATTAGCAAGCTACTAAAAGAAAAGCCTAAAGAATATGGTATGTCTTATATGTATACAGAGAAGGACTCTAATGATTTAACTTATTTCATTTATTTCCAATTAGATATAATCCTTCATGCTTTTGAAGAATTAAAAACCTATTTAGGCAATAAAACTAGCGAATTTAAGAAAATTGCTGAGATTTTAGAGAAAACCACTTGGGGTAATAAACTAAACTTCATTCAAAAGGATTTAATTAAAAAAGCAGTTAAAGAGCCAGGAAGGGTATTTAGTGCAAAAGAGGTTTCCAATTCGTATACAATTTCAGCAAATACTGCTAGAACCTATTTAGCAAAACTGGCCGAACTCAAGCTATTCCTTGCAACGAAAGATGGTAAAACGCTGATTTATATAGCGCCTTCGGATTTACTTTCGAAACTGAATAGTGGGAATGTATAACAAAAAACTCAATCAGAAAACTACTCACAGGCTTCGACAAAACGTTCGCGTTTGCCGCTTAGCTTAAGCGTTAGGGGCTGTGGTCTGTTGCATTATTTAAGGATTAAGAATTGATTGAAAAAATAGGACATATAAAGAACCCTTTGACGGTAATTGCGATGTTTGCAGCTATAGCAGAAATCAGTGGGACAGGTGTTTTACCTTTTATCGAGCCGGAAAATCAAGGTATCTACATTTGGTTTCTGATTTTCTTTCCAGTGTTTCTTGTCGGCACCTTTTTCTTAACTTTGAATTTTAATCACAAGGTATTGTACGCACCTTCCGATTATAAAAATGAAGATAACTTTTTTAAGTCTTTTGGTAAGGCAACAACCCAAGAAAAAGAAGAGAAGCTAAGGGAAGAAGTTGAAGAAGTTGGAGAAGCACCAGAAGATAGTTCTTCTGCTGAACACGATGTTCCGAATAATGCAGAATCAGATCCAGCTGAACCAGAAAGTAAAGCTGCCTTACTAGGAGGAACTGCGACATTTGTAACTAATTCGGAACGTCACGCAGACCTTATGGCTAATGTATCTTTAGCTGAGAAACTATCCATCATAAAACTATCAAAAGATTTGGGGCTTGAATTCAGAACTGATGTTCGGTTTGAAACTCCAAGCAATCGAAAAATTATATTTGATGGCTTAGCTTTAGTTAAAGATAAAATACATGCGGTTGAAGTCAAACTGTTTAGAAACGAACATATTAACCTTTCGAGGATAGATAAAGTCTTGCTTGAAGCAGAAATAATGGCAAGCCAAATGAAAGGCATTTATTCAAAAGAGTTAGTAATTCATTTTATGGCTGTTATAGATAACTCGACAGTTGATACCAACAAAGTAAGAGAGCAACTTGCAAGATACTTGGATAGATACAATGTCAAAGTTAAGTTACATGTTGTTAAATTAAATGATTTAAAAAATGAGTATCAGTATCACCCCTAACAAGCTGTTGAACTAGGAAAGTGCAGTGAAAAAACTCATCAATATTGTCTTGTTACCTGTAAGTGTTTTGGGTGTTCTCATTTACTCATTCCTTAATCAAGAATTCGGATATCACCTTCATTACATTGGCCAGAAAGACACAATAAAAGGCTCATTAAGTGAGTTATGGTTAGAGTCTTGTCCTGACATTCCAGAAAATGATGCTGAGCCTAATTCACTATTAGGTGCAGTTGTGGCAGGCCGCGAAGTTTTAAATACAAAATTTCATTACGTTCTGAGTACAATGATTAATTGCGGGGCTGACATTGAGCAAAGAGATAGTATCGGTTTTACAGCTTTACATGCGGTAATTTTGTACTCTGATCCTATTGCAGTTAAAAAATTGTTGGATCTTGGGGCAAGCAAAGATACCAATTTAAGCCACGATGCAGCCAAAAAGTATGGAAGTATTAATTCCTTAAGTTTTGTCACTCTATCTAAAAACCCAAAACAAGAAATATTAGAATATTTGGCAAAGTAGCCCTAGCAAGAATACCAAGGCTCGTAAACTCGCTCGGACAATTAACAATGGGCTATTGTCGCTGCGCTCAATAATTTTAGCCTATTATTAATAGCTGCTTATGCGGGCGTTGAAGCTCTAGAGTTACTCATTTTTAAGAAAATTAGCCTGTTTTATGGGTTCCAAATAGCATTACCTAATGCTTTAAAAACATTTAGAGTTAATTACAGGAACCCTTTTTAATTGAATTTGGCTGTTGGAGCTACTCTACAGTCTTGTTATAAGCCCTAAATAGAATCGAGTTTATGTCTCTGTTAGTTTGTAAAAAATGTAATTCAACAATTGCCCCAAAGGTTAAAACACCCAACGCTAGGGAACGAAATTATGTTTGTCCTGTTTGTGGTACTTCAATTAATACATTTAAGATTATTAATTATGTAATTGGCCTTACTGTTTTGTTCACGCTTTGGGTTATTTCATTTTTCTCTCATCATATAATTGAGGGGAATTTTAAGTTGAATCAAGAGAATCAATTATCATTAATAGCCGTTATTGTACTAGTAACCTTTATTGGCTACGTTACTTACAGGCGCTCCAAGGAAGCTGAAAAATCTAAAAAGTGGGTGCTATTTGGTAGTATTGCAGGGTTATTACTTTTAAATGAAATTCATACAGCAGCTTTAAGAGTTTGGGGCCTGTAAGGAGTTTAAAAGAATCATTGCTCTTCCCCCCCTTTACTATACCTCTCAAGTATTTCCCTCATACACATTCTCAGGATTTATTTGCATTAACAGTGCGGGGTTATCTATCGGTTTAAACCCGTATTGTGCATAAAGGCCATGCGCATCCGATGTGGCTAATAAAAAGCGCCTTAGGCCTTGTAGCTCAGGGTGTTCCACTATTGTTTTAATGAGTAATTTGCTTAGGCCACACCCTTGTAGGTGCGGGGTAATAAATACATCTGCCAAGTAGGCAAAAGTAGCGTTGTCGGTAACTACCCGTGCAAAACCAACTTGCTCGTTATTAGGGCTATACACGCCAAAGCACATTGAGTTATCAATCGCTTTTTGCATCACACTTTTAGGTATGCCTTTTGCCCAGTAACTATTAGCAATAAAATTATAAATAACGTTAAAGTTAAGCTTAGACTTGTCTGTACTAATTGAGTAGTTGTGAGGTTGTTGAGTCATTTTTAACTATCCAGTGTAGTATTTAATAGTTTTTTACATACTTTAACTGTGTATCGTGTAGTTTTGAAAGCAGCAGTAACGAGCAAATTGCACCAAATAACGCTAATGCCATATCTGACTGTGTATCCCACACATACCCTTGCGTCCCTAAAAATGCTTCAGCGTTTTCACCGGTCAGTACTGCTACCCACCACTCTATTAATTCGTAAAACGCACTAAACGCCAAACTGACAGATATAACAAATAAAGTTAACCAACCTCGGCCATTTACAACTTGCTTTCGTAGCAGTATTTCGCGCGCTAGCAAAGCGGGTACAAATCCCTGAAAAAAGTGCCCTACTTTGTCATAGTTATTGCGTTCGCTGCCAAATAAATTATCAAATAAAGGTACTTCTGCGTAGGTATAATGACCACCTATCATCAGCACAATACAATGCACTAAAATAAAAAAGTACAATAAAGAGGTTAATTTAAAGTATTTGTACGTGCTTGCTATTAGTGCTAAACCAATCATTGCGGGAATAACTTCAAGTAACCAAGTAAATTGATCTTTAGGGTTAATGCCAGACCAAATTAATACACCAAAAAAAAGGCTTAGCCATGCAAATTTCACGAGTATCCTTACCTTATTTATTTAATTTTAATACAGTCTACCTTTTCAATATTAATAAAACCACCGCCTGTTATTTAGCTTAATTAATAGTAAAAGTGCAATTATCTGTAGTTAGTTTTAGCTGTTAATCGATTAAATAAATTAGGAAAAAATCGTTTTATCGTTGGTGCCCAACCACTTAATCCTTGCCCAACAATAACTTCGTCTTTTTTGTTAGCAATCGCTTTAATCATTTTTTCAGCCGCACAGGATACTGCCATGCCGTTTTCAATTGATTCTTCGGGTTTATTTTGTGCGACGCCCTGCTCGTTTAACGAGTTATGTGCAATCGCTGTTTTAATCGAACCTGGGCAAATCGTTAAGCAATTAATATTGTGCTCTGCTACTTCTGCTCGTAGGCAATCCATAAAGCCCACTACCGCATATTTTGAGCCTGAATAACCCGTTCTAAACTTTGAGCCAACTTTTCCTGCCACACTGCTAATAGCCACGATTGAACCGCTTTTTCTTGCAACCATTGAAGGTAATATCGCTTTTGTCAGTGCTATTAAACCAAAATAGTTAACCTCCATAAGCTGGCGGTATACGTTAAAGTCGTTTTCTAAAAATAAACTGCGCTGCGACACCCCGCCGTTATTAATTAAAATATCGATAGAAGGTAAAGTGTGCAGTAAATCAGTAACCTGAGTCAAAACAGCCTCAGGCGCTGACAAATCAAGCGGTATAATTAAATGCCCATCACCTTCAAGCGTTGCTTTTACTTCGGTGAGCTTTTCAACATTGCGGGCAGATAAAATGACGCGTGCGCCTTGCTTTGCAAATTGAACCGCAAGCTCCTTGCCAATGCCTGACGATGCACCTGTGATCCACACTGTTTTATTATTAAAATTCATAGGCACCTCTTTGCTCAATGAAGCTTTTGATTTAAGTAAGTGAATTTACGCCTTTGTTGGCCCTGCAATATTGTTCACTTCAATTTCGAGCTGTTTGTAAAAGCCCATTAAAAATAGTAATTCTACAGTTACATACAATGGGCCAATAATTAAGCCAATTAAATCATCAACAAACGCGGGCTTTTTGCCTTCATAATAATGTCCAATAAATTGCAACACCCAACCAAACACAAATACGCCCACGCCAATACTTAACCAAGGCCAAAATGTCATAGCTGCTATAGGCTCAGCAGCAAACAGCAATGCAGTAAACAATATAGCCATAATTAAACCCAGCGATAGACTTAACATGAAGTAATAAATTACCGAAGCTAAAACAAATATTTGGGCAGCATTAATAACAACGCCACCAAGGGGTATTTCAATGCGAGCAAGTAAACATAAAACGGCAAATACAATAAGTGGGATACCAAAAAAATGAGTAAGCACATTGCGCTTAGAGCGGTGATATAAACCATATTTTCCCAGTTGTTGTTGAAGTGTTTGCATTGTGTATTCCTCAATAAATATTTAGCTAAGCACTAAACATAACAAATAAACGCGTAACAACAATGTCATCTACCCGACACTTACAAATTTAAGCTAACGCCGAAATAATACTTCCCTTTTCTCGTTCTGGTTGGGTATCCATTCGTTCACGTCCATTTTGATACTCCTGTTCGAGCATTTTTTGTAGTTCGTCCATTTTTTTGTTAATTGAATCACTGTCAGCGCCTTGCTTTTGTAACTGCTCTGATAACTCTTCTATTAATGCTTTTATCTCTGCTATTTTGTCTTTATCGATACCTAAACGTTGGTATACCAATGCCTCTTGAGCATTTTGTAAAAAATTATTAGCAATCTTTGGCTCATTAAACTCTTTCGGTTGTTGGGTGGTTTGTTGGATGGGGACATCTGTTGCCGCACTCTTATTTATTAATGCCGCATTAGTGTCACTTACATAGCTACTATATTGATTTATGTAAGAAGTTACCATCATTAGCTTAAATCCATTGCTGCAAAGTATTATCTGTAGCAATTTTGGTTCCAAAAAATAGTGAAAATAAACTAAGTTAAAGCTAGGCAACCAAAAATCTGGTTAAACAATTTAGGGTTTGTTTTTATTTGGCCAAAAATTTAAATTTTAACTGAAGGTTTATTGCACAACGCTTGAGTTAACTAGCAAGCGCCTGCAGTTTACTTACATCCAACACTGTAATGCACTGATACCCCAAACTAATGGCATTTTTTTTAACCAGTTTTTGTAGTATTTGATTTATGGTTTGCCGTGTTAAATAGGTCATATCCGCTAATTGTTGCTGAGACAACGCCAATGGCGCTGAAAAATTAGTTTGCTCACTCAGCATTAATAATCTGTTACATACCTTTTGCTCTGCACTGTGCAATGCATGATCTTCCATCGAAGAAAACATAAGCCGTAATTTTTGTGCTAATAATAAACCAAACTCCTGCCAATACTCAGGGTGTTTACTTAATAGTTGCTCTAATGATCGTTGTGGTACATAAAATAACTGAGCGTCAGTTTGTGCGTAAACGTCATGGGTTCTTAAGCCTTTATCAAATAACGTTACTTCACCAAACCATAACGATGCATCTATGAAACTCAAAACGGCCTCTTTACCATTACTATTTACGCCACTAATTCGCATAACCCCACTTAAAACAACGTATATTCCATCATGCGCATCGCCACGTAAAAATAGCGCTTGTTGGGCTTTCAAAGTGAGTATTTTACCGTGAGCTAATAAAAACATTTTTAGCTTGGGGCTACGATTTTTAAACCATTGCCCTTGCTCTATTACTGCTTGCTGATGCGCTTTCATGGTACCTCTTTAACAATCGTACTCACTTTTTGGAACCCAACGATATTTGCTAATTTCAAATAATTCATTAAATTTGATTGCTCCGTTTTTAACTGTATTTCAACTTAACATTATTTGTTAATTTACTTGCACAATAACTCGAATTTATGACAATCCACTCAGATATATCAAGGGTCTAATCATTACATGTTGCGAGATTCAATTACTAGCACCACTTTTAAAGCATATTAATTTGGCATAATTTTAATGCAGTTTAACCAACCTCTTCACTCACAGTATAAATTACATTTTTCGAACAAATATATTTCATTTTATTAAAACATTAGTTGATCCTTCTATGAAATTGGTCTAGCATTTCTGGAAGCGCTTCCACATAGGTGATTTTTAATTTCCTTTTCTGGAAGCGCTTCCACACATTTGACAATGTTAACATTTACACAATAACAGCCTCATACAAGCTGTTAATAATAATGATAAAAGTACGAGGGAAACCGAATGGCTAACCATATTGTAAGAAAAACAAAGATAGCAACCAGCCTATCTTTGATTTTAAGCGCATCTGTATCTTTACCGTTGCTTGCACAAGAAGAAGCAAATCAAGACGTTGAAGTAATTCAGGTCACCGGCTTTAAAAGTAGCATTAAAGAATCAACTCGATTAAAACGTGATGCCGCAGGTGTGGTAGACGCCATTTCTGCTGAAGATATTGGTAAATTTCCCGATACCAATTTAGCCGAATCGCTACAGCGTATTACCGGTGTGTCGATTGATCGCTCAAACGGTGAAGGGTCTAAAGTGACCGTTCGTGGTTTTGGTCCCGATTACAATATGGTAACCCTAAATGGTCGCACAATGCCTGCTGCATCTCTTCCTGCAGGTGGCGGCACTCCCAATTCTCGTGCATTTGATTTTGCTAATTTGGCATCTGATAGCGTTAAATCAGTTGAAGTTTATAAAACAGGTAAAGCAAGTATTGCCTCTGGTGGTATTGGTGCAACTATTAACATTAACACTGCCCGGCCACTCGACAACCCTGGATTTATTTCAAGTATTGGTGTTAAAGCACTTCACGATACAACTAATCGCGTAGGCGATGACATTACACCTGAGCTTTCGGGTATTATTAGCTGGACCGACAGCGACGCTAAATTTGGCGCATCGTTAACGGCAAGCATGCAACAGCGCGATAGCTCATCAACAGGTGCATTTGTAAATCAGTGGAATACATCGGCTTTTGACGGCACTATTCCTCAAGCAGCTGACGATATTGTTTTAACTAACGCACCAGAGATTGGCCAGCTTTATTCAATGCCATCAGATTTACGTTATACCATAGCCGACAGAGAGCGTACGCGTACAAATGCGCAATTAACATTTCAGTACAGCCCAATTGATGATTTAACAGCCACACTTGATTACACCTACTCTAAACAGGATTTATTTGAAGCACGTGCTGAGCAGTCTCTTTGGATGGACAATTACAAAAGTGCGCTAACCTTTGATGACAACACCGTTAAAACACCTGTCTATTACCGTGAAGAGCGCCGCGATCTACAAACGCGTGATTTAGGTTTAGCATTTCAAGAGTTAAATCAGGTAAATAAAAACGATTCAATCGGCTTAAATGTAGAGTATTACTTTAACTCTGAGTTGAGCTTTATGTTTGATGCACACAATTCAAAAGCCACCAGTAAACCTGATGCACCATACGGCAGCTGGGTTAATGCAGGCCTTGGTGCAAATGTTATTAATGCACAAGAAGTAGACTTTAGCCGCGAACTTCCTTCTATGAATATAGATTTTAACGACTGTCGACGCGCTAACTTAAACTGTAACAATACGCTCGACCCTGCAGATGTAGGTACCTCGATATTAGACTCTAATTTTGCAAGCCAAGAATCTGAAGTGAACGAATTTAGGCTTCATGGTAAATATGAGCTGGAAAACGGTGTAATTGACTTTGGCGTAGAATCTCGCTCTATGGAAAGCCATTCACTTCAGTCACTTACTCGTAACACAATGGGAAATTGGGGAGTTGAAAACCCTGGTGAATTACCTGACGGTTATTTAAATCCTACCAACTTTTTAGCTGAGTTTGACGATTACGATACGTCTGGTTCATTTAATCAAGGCTATACGGGCAGCGCTTCACAAATAGGTTATTGGGCAGGCGAGCAATATGGATTTAACTTCGCAGCCGATGGCGCTTTTGCTACAAACCGCACCATAGAAGAAGATATTACTGCGGCCTTTGTTCAGTTCACTTATACTGGTTATTTTAATGACATGCCTTACAACATCGTTGTTGGCGCACGTCACGAGTCAACTGATATTACTTCAACTGCTAATATTGACCTGCCAAATGCCATTGCTTGGGAAGGCAACAACGATTTTAACGTACGCTTTGGCTCAGATAAGCAAGATTTCACACTAAAATCTAGTTACGATCATTTTTTACCCAGCTTAGACTTTGACATAGAAGTAATCGAAAACGTAAAAGCGCGCTTTTCTTACAGTACAACGATCGCCCGTCCAACGTATGATAACTTAAGTTCTGCCGCTACTGTCGGTGTACCGGGAGCACCAACCTTATTGCCTGGTTCGTCACCAGCAACAGCGTCAACAGGTAATCCTGGTTTAGTGCCGCTTGAGTCAGATAACATTGATGTATCGGCAGAATGGTATTTTGCAGAAACAAGTTATGTATCGGTAGGTTACTACACAAAAGATATCGAAAACTTTATTGGTTTAACGCCAATGACACAAAATTACTATGGTTTACGCGATGCAACTGCGGGCCCTCGCGCGCAAGCTGCCATTGCAGAACTTGAAGCCCGTGGGCTTGCTGTTACAGATTCAAACTTATTCCAAATGGTTGCGGCTACCGAAAATGGGGTAGATTTTGATTCTATGACTTACGAAGAATTTGAAGCGGCGTACGATGTTATTGCTAACAGCGATGATCCACTACTCGATTTTACTGCACAAGTACCAACCAATAATAAAAGCGCCACCATAGATGGTTTTGAAATTGCATTTCAACACTTTTTTGGTGAAAGCGGTTTTGGCGTTCAAGCAAACTACACTACCGTTAATGGCGATATAGACTTTGATGTAAATGCTAGCCCTTCTACAACGCAGTTTGCACTGGTGGGGCTAAGCGATACAGCCAACTTTATTGCCATGTACGAAAACGATGACTTTCAAGCCCGTGTTGCCTATAACTGGCGGGATAAGTTTTTAAATAGTGCTGCGCGTTACGTTAACGAACCTGGTTTTACTGAAGAGTATTATCAAATCGACTTTAACGTTGCTTACAACTACAGCGAACAGCTTTCGTTTTTTGTTGAAGGTATAAATATTACTGAGCAAAACAGCCGCGAACATGGCCGTACATCAGTGCAATTATGGAACTTACAACAACTAGGCGCACGCTACAATATTGGTATGCGTTACAACTTCTAAAGGTAATACCAAGCAAAGCCGTTAGTTATTACTAGCGGCTTTTTTGTATTTAAAACGATATAGTTTACGTGTTATCAAGTTTAGGGTTTTAACTCATGACCAAACCAATAAAAAAAATAGTCATTTTAGGTGGTGGTACAGCCGGCTGGCTAAGTGCGGGTTTATTAGCTGCTGAGCATCCACATTTGAGTGTCACGTTAATTGAGTCAGCAAACGTACCAATACTAGGTGTAGGCGAAGGCACGTGGCCTTCAATGCGTAATACGTTACAGCGTATTGGCATTAAAGAAATTGATTTTATAACCCAGTGCGATGCCACCTTTAAGCAAGGTTCTAAATTTATAAATTGGCGCAACCTAAATAAGGGAGAAAACTACTACCACCCTTTTATGGACCCTCAAGGCTACGAGCAAACCAATTTACACGCAAATTGGCAACGTATTGCACCTAACCAAAAGTTTGCTGACGTTGTTAATATGCAAAGTTTTGTATGCCAAGCAGCACTTGCGCCAAAACAATTACAAACACCCGAATACGCAGCAGTCACCAACTATGGCTATCATTTAGAGGCAGGTAAATTTGCCGAGTTTTTAAAAAACCACGGTGTTAAAAACTTAAATGTTACACATATTACTGACGATGTAACCCACGTTATTAACGACGAGCATGGCTATATTGCCTCATTAAAAACAAATAAAAATGGCGATATAACAGGTGATTTATTTATAGATTGCTCAGGCTCTCGTGCTCGCTTAATTGGTGAGCATTTTAATAGTGAGTTTATAGCGCAAGATCATATTTTATTTAATAACAGCGCTGTTGCAGCGCAAGTACCTAATGCACACATCAATCAGCCAATTGCCTCTGCAACGCTCTCTACTGCGCAAAGTAACGGCTGGATTTGGGATATAGCCCTGCCAACACGCCGTGGCACAGGTTATGTATTTAGTAGTCAATATCAAAGCGATGAAAGCGCAACTGATACTTTAAAAAGCTACATAGCTAAAAGTACTAGCGAGCAACAAACTGAGCAGCTTAATTACCGTGTATTAAAATTCAGCCCAGGGTACAGACAAAAGTTTTGGATTAAAAACTGTGTTGCCGTGGGTATGTCGGCTGGATTTTTAGAGCCACTTGAAGCCTCTGCACTTGCCATGGTTGAACTTTCAATTAGTATGCTGAGCGAGCAACTACCACAAAACCGCACGCATATGAGCCAACTTGCAAATCGCTTTAACGACCGTTTTAGCACGCGCTGGCAACGTGTTGTCGAATTTTTAAGACTCCATTATGTTTTAAGCGAACGAGACGATACCCCTTACTGGCAAAATATTCGGGATTTAACAACTGCACCAGAGCGCCTACAAAACTTACTTAAACTTTGGCAATTTCAGCCCCCTAGCCGCTTTGACTTTATTGAAAACGAAGAAGTATTTTCATCAAGTAGTTATCAGTATATTTTATACGGCATGGGCTTTAATACACAAACACCTCAAGCACACAATGCGTTTACCAGCGCTCAAGCTGGCGATTATTTTTATCAGCAAAACCGTGAAAAAATAGCGCAATACTTAAAAGGCTTACCGAGTAACCGCGCGCTTTTAAATGATCTTTTATCTAATAATAGGCAGCCACATAATGACTAAAACAAATGCTGTTAAAAATGTAGTAATAGCGGGAGGCGGCACTGCAGGCTGGATGGCTGCGGCTGCACTTGCAAAATTAATTGGCGAAAATATACACGTTACCCTTGTTGAATCTGACGATATTGGCACTGTAGGCGTTGGCGAGGCAACAATTCCGCCTATTCGTACGTTTCATAAATTGCTAGGTATAAACGAGCAAGCTTTTATGAAAGCCACTCAAGCAAGCTTTAAATTAGGTATTAGCTTTGAAAACTGGGGCGATGAAAACACGCGTTATATTCACTCATTTGGCGCAACAGGCAAAGAATGTTGGGCGGGTGAGTTTCATCACTTTTGGCTACAAGGCAAAACTTTAGGAATAAACAACCCTTTTGGCGATTACTGTTACGAGCTGCAAGCGGCTAAAGCCGGTAAATTTGCGTTTAACCAACAAAACCCTATTAACTACGCCTACCATATGGATGCTACCCGCTACGCGCAGTTTTTACGTGAATTTTCAGAGCCATTAGGTGTAAAGCGTGTTGAAGGTAAAATACAAAAAGTAGTAAAAAATGCTAAAACAGGCCACATAGAATCATTACTTTTAAATAGTGGCGAGCAAATAAACGGCGACTTTTTTATAGATTGCACCGGCTTTAGAGGCTTATTGATAGAGCAAGCATTGCATACGGGCTACGAAGATTGGTCGCACTTATTACCATGCAATAGCGCCATTGCAGTACAAACAAAATCAACAAGCGATACCGTATTGCCACTTACCCGCTCTATTGCCCATAAAAGCGGTTGGCAATGGCGTATACCGCTGCAAAGTCGTGTCGGAAATGGGTTAGTGTATTGCAGCCAATATATGGATGACGAACAAGCTAAAGCGTTATTGCTAAATAACATTGAAGGTGAAGCGCTTACTGAACCCCGTGTTATTAAATTTAAAACTGGGCGGCGCTTAAAAGGCTGGAACAAAAACTGCCTTGCGCTAGGTCTTGCTAGTGGATTTGTTGAACCACTTGAGTCCACCAGCATTCATTTAATTATGTCGGGTATTATTCGCTTTATGCGTTTATTTCCGTTTAATGGCATAACCAATCACGCCATTGATGAATACAACAAACAACTTAAAAGCGAAATTGAAAATATTCGTGACTTTATTGTGCTGCATTACAAAGTAACTAATCGCGATGACAGCGAATTTTGGCTGCATTGTAGCGCCATGGAAGTGCCAAAAACACTTAAGCATAAAATTGATTTGTTTAAACAAACTGGCCGTGTATTTTTAGACGATGGTGATATTTTTAGAGTCGATTCCTGGGTGCAAGTTATGCTTGGTCAAGGTATTGTGCCTGAACAGCACCACTTAATAGCCAGCATGATGAGCGATGAAGAACTCGCCCGTTTTTTACACGGTATTAAACAGCAAATAGAACAGCGCGTTAGCCAATTACCGCCGCATCATGAATTTTTAAAACACTATTGCCCTGCATAAATCTCCTCTTTAAAAAAGCCCTGAAAAAAGCCCTTAAAAAAGGGCTTTGAGACAACACACAATAAACTTAACTTATAAACACGCTATTACTCACATTTAACCGTGGCGCTATTTGCGCTTTGTGGTTTAAAGCTAATATCTGCAACTGAAACGCTAAGCTCTCCTGCCGTTTTAATAATAAACGGGCTGGTTACTCTGGCAAAATCAACGCCCTTTTTAGCAAAACAGGTTAAATCTATACTCATTGTTTGCCATGTATTTAAGGCTGAATTTTTAAGCTCATTGGTAATATTAAGCTCGCCACCACAGCCTTGCTCGCATTTCATACCTAGTTGCACTTGCTCTGTTGGCATTGTATTTATTTTATAGCTAAAACTAAGCGCTGAATTAGCCTCAATATAAGCTACTTTGTCTTCAGTAAAGTTACTGTTAATTTCGATATAGCTTGTGCTAGAGCCTGTAAAATTAAACGCCATCGCATCTTCTTGAATGGCCTTATCTTCAGTACGATAAGTAATGCCGCCAAGCTTTACACTGTTGCTGGCCACTTGATGCTGCTGGTTATTAGAGTTTAAAAACAAACGCCACGGCGTTTTAAAGCTGCCATTAAATATAGACAGCGGCGCAAGGTTGCTTACATCAACACCTGACTCTTCATTTAGGTTATTGGTAAGGGTACTTTTATCTTTATAGGTTAACCCAAATCCATAAGGTAGTAGCGGTGCATAATGTTCATTGCCCTTGTTTACAGCCGTTTGTAGTGGCGATTTAGGCCAAGAGAACGATAACTTACCTTTAAAGTCATGTTGTACTTGCCCTTGTTTATCGCTTAGTAATACATCAGCAACACCTTGGCCTTCAGTGCCAGGAAGCCATGCAGCTACAAACGCATCAGATGCATTAAGCTCGCTATTAACCCACATGGGTCTGCCCGATATAAACACAGATACAACCGGTATATTTTGCTGTTTTAACGCTTTTAATATTTTAAGTGAGCGTTTATTACCTCGCTCAAACTCAAGGTTATCTTTATCGCCATGCCCTTCTGCGTATGGCTCTTCGCCAAATACAACAATGGCTACGTCGGGTGTAGTATCAAACGTGCCATTTGGGCTTAAAATAGCGTTACCACCAGCAGAGTCTATTTGCGTTTTTAGCCCCGCATAAATAGACGTTGCTCCAGGGAAATCTGCATTTTTATTGTTGGTGCCTTGCCACGTAATGCTCCAACCGCCCGATTGTTTACCAATATTATTGGCCGCATCGCCTGCTACAAGTATATTGCTTGATGGGTTAATCGGTAATATATGGTTATTGTTTTTAAGCAGTACTAAAGACTCTTGCACCGCTTGGCGGGCAATATCACGATGTGCTGGCGCACCAATTAGCGCTAATTTACCTGAGAATTTACGCTTGGCAGGGCTTGGTTTTTCAAATAAACCCGCACGTAATTTAACGCGTAAAATACGTGCAACGGCATCATCTATTCTAGCCATAGGAATAGTACCTGCTTTTACTTGCGCTATTGTATTGTTATAAAGTGGTTTCCAAGCACTTGTAGGCACCATAAAAATATCAAGCCCCGCATTGACTGCTTGTGGGCAGCTTTCGTTAGTACAGCCGGCAACTTGCCCGTGGCCGTTCCAATCTCCTACAACAAAGCCATCAAAACCCATTTTGGTTTTGAGTACATCGGTAAGTAAGTATTTATTGCCATGATTTTTTTTGCCATGCCAGCTATTAAACGACGCCATAACAGACTGACTACCTGCCGTTAAGCCACCTATATAACCTTGCGCATGTATATTGTATAAATCTTTTTCGGTATCAATATTATTACCTTGATCGTCGCCATCCACTGTACCACCATCACCTAAAAAGTGCTTAACAGTGCTAATTACGCGTTTATCACTTAAAAAGTCGCCATCGGCTCTACCTTGTAAGCCATTTACAATAGCGGCTGAATACTCGCGAACAATTGCAGGGTCTTCTGAATAGCCTTCGTAGGTTCTGCCCCAGCGATCATCGCGCACTACAGCTACGGTAGGTGCAAATACCCAATCAATTCCTGTAGCCATTACTTCTACCGCTGTTGCCGCTGCAATTTGCTCTATAAGCGCAGGGTTATTAGCAGCACCCAAACCAATATTATGTGGAAATAACGTCGCACCAATGACGTTATTGTGTCCATGTACGGCATCGGTGCCCCACATGGTAGGGATTTTACTGCCATCAAGCGTATCATCAACCGATGCTTGATACATACTCTCTGCAAGCGCTATCCAGTCAGCAGGAGTAGCATGCTTATTAGCATCAGGAAAAGAGCCTCCACCATTTAAATAAGATCCAAACCCATATTTGCGCATATCTTCAACGGTTATATCGCGAATTTCTGGTTGGATCATTTGCGCTACTTTTTGCTCAAGCGTCATCGACTTTAAATAACCAGCAATTGTATTTTCAATCTCGGCACTTTTTTGTACTTTGTTTTTAAGTGTTGGCCAAAGTGTTATATCGCCCTGCTCATGCTCCGAGGCGTTAGTATGATTGTTACTAACTTGCGTTTGCTGTTTATTACAGGCTGTTAAAACGCATATTCCTCCCACTAAAAGGAAAAGAATTTTTAATGCTTTTGTGTTTAAGCTTTTTTTCATTGTTATGGCCCTGTGTTGTCTGGGTGTGTTTTTATAATGTAATTTGCTTATTTAAATATAACTATTGACCTGTTAAACAATAGCCACTAACCTAAATATGGAAGCGCTTCCTGAAAGTTATTAAATACTATACCCGGCGATTAATCAAATTAATTATGGAAGCGCTTCCAACTTTAACTTTATAAAAGCAAATTTACTAAAAATAAAGCAGGGGTTTTCGCTTAATGAAACAATTATCTTTACCTAGTGGCTCACCACTTTTAGCCAAACACTTTACTTACGGTGTGGCCACAGCGTCTTTTCAAATTGAGGGTGGCGCAGCAGATCGTCTCCCCTGCATTTGGGATACCTTTTGTAGTAAAGAAGGTAAAATTGCTGATAATTCAAATGGCGATGTAGCCTGCGAGCACTACACTCGTTGGCAAGACGATATAGATTTGATTGAGTCGCTAGGTGTAGACGCCTACAGGCTTTCTATTTCTTGGCCGCGTGTGATGACCAAAGCTGGCCATTTAAACCCTGAAGGGGTTAAGTTTTACACCGATATTTTAGATGAGCTAAAACGTCGTAATATCAAAGCATTTGTTACTTTGTACCACTGGGATTTACCACAACATATTGAAGACGAAGGCGGTTGGCTTAACCGAAACACGGCTTACGAATTTGCACATTACGCAGACTTAATTACTCAAGCCTTTGGTGAGCGAGTACATTCTTACGCAACACTAAACGAGCCATTTTGTAGCTCTTATTTAGGTTACGAAATTGGCGTACATGCACCCGGTATTGTAGGTCGAGAACACGGGCGAAAAGCTGCCCATCATTTACTACTTGGCCACGGATTAGCGATGCAAGTGCTTGCTAAAAATAGCCCTAATTCACTCAACGGTATTGTGCTTAACTTTACGCCTTGCTACTCAGTTACCCAATGCGAAGAAGATTTAAACGCCACTGCATTTGCTGATGACTACATAAATCAATGGTATATGCAGCCAGTAATGCAAGGTCAATACCCTGATATTATTAACCAATTACCTAAAGCCCAGCGCCCTGATATTTTACCAGGCGATATGGAAATTATTGCACAGCCACTTGATTATTTAGGTGTGAATTTTTATACCCGTATGCATTATCAAGCAAGCGAAACAGACTTTTATCATGAGCTGCCACACAAAGCCCCAATGACCGATATTGGCTGGGAAATTTACCCTAAAGCGCTTACAGAGTTACTTGTATCGTTAAACGAAAAATACACCCTACCACCTATTTATATTACCGAAAATGGCGCAGCCATGGCTGATGAATTTAAAGACGGTGAAGTGAAAGACACCGATCGTATTGAATATTACCAAGAGCATTTAAATGCCCTACATAATGCAACAGCACAAGGTGTTAAGGTAGATGGTTACTTTGCGTGGAGCCTCATGGATAATTTTGAATGGGCAGAAGGGTATTTAAAACGCTTTGGTATAGTACACGTAGACTACAACACACAAAAACGAACTGTTAAAGCCAGTGGTAAAGCGTACACTAAACTCATAACAAGCCGATAAATTAGCGGCTGATAACAATAAGAACACACACTGTGAACAAACTCCCTTTATACGAAAAAGTCGGTTATGCCATGGGTGACGCGGGTGCTAATTTAGTATGGCGCGGCGCATTGGCCTATTTAGCGGTATTTTATACCGACACCTTTGGCATATCGGCTGCAGCGGCCGCCATGCTGTTTTTAGTGGTTAGATTATCTGATGGTGTAACCGATATAATTATGGGCATGATTGCCGATAGAACGCAGTCACGCTTTGGAAAATTTAGGCCGTGGATACTCTACTCCGCGCCCTTTTTAGGTTTATTTATGGTGCTGTGTTTTACCACACCTAACTTTAACGACACCAATAAACTTATCTATGCCTACGTTACTTATATTGGTTTAACACTTGCTTATACAGTCAGTAACGTACCCTACTCTGCACTTATGGGCGTAATGACCCCCGATGACACCGAGCGCACAAAGCTATCAGGATTCAGATTTGCAGGCGCGTTTACCGGCGGGTTATTAGTGATGGGTTTTTTACCCGATTTAGTCGCTTACTTTGGAGGCGGTGATAACGCCAAGGGCTATCAGCTCACTATGTATTTGTTCGCAAGTTTACTTATTGCGCTTATGGTTATTACCTTTGTAAGCACTAAAGAGCGTGTAATAGCCACAGCCTCAGAGCAAGGGTGTTTAAAATCAGAACTGTTTGATTTAACTAAAAACCTACCATTTATAATATTACCTTTGTTATCAACAACACTGTTTTTTTATTATCGCGATTTATACAGCGGATTATTTTTTGCTTTAGTTATGGCGGCAATGACTGTTGTTATAAAAAAACTACTTAATAAAAACAAACAAAACCTAACCGGTTCGCAGCGCGATATGGTCGATTTACTAACAAATAAACCGTGGCTCGTTTTATTGGGTATTGGCTTTTTAACCATGATGTTTAACGGCATAAAATATGGTGTTATTGCCTATTACTTTAAGTACCACGTTGGCAATGAACTGATGGCAGGGCAATATTTTATTGCCTTATTAATAGTATCTATATTTGGTGCACTTGCTACAGGCAAGCTGGCTGAAATTATGGGCAAACGCAATTTATTTATTGCATCGTTGTTGCTAAGCGGCTTATTAACCACTGCATTTTATTGGGTGCCTAGCAATAATATTGTCGCTGTATTTACGTTTGGCTGCGCGGCTGAGTTTTTTGCCGCTATGATGCCTACTTTGTTTTTTAGCATGCTGGGAGATTCTGCCGACTACTCCGAGTGGAAAAATAAACGCCGCGCAACCGGGCTTATTTATTCTGCAGGCACCTTTGTACAAAAAACGGGAGGTGGTTTTGCTGGGGCACTTGTATTAGTGGTACTTGCAAGCTATGGGTATAACGGTATGGATGAGCTTACAATTAACCAAACCCTTCCCGCTATGCAGTTGTTAATGAGCTGGATCCCTGCTGCTTTTGCATTTTTAGGCGCCGCGTTGATGCTTATTTATCCGCTTACACCTGCAATAACCCAAAAAATAACAGAAGATTTAGCAATTAGGCGCAGTAATGTGTAAATTAACATTTAATCACAATTTATGTTTTATAAATTTTATTTAAAACAAATGCGTACAAGCTAGGATATAAATGGCGACTATTTATCAAGTATCAGAAATGGCAGGAGTGTCTTTATCAACTGTTTCTAGGGTGCTTAACGACAACGACTACGTAAGTAAAAAAACTAAAAAAAAGGTATTAGAGGCGATGAAAGAGCTCGGCTATCAGCCAAGCTCTATTGCACGCTCTTTAGCATCAAGCCGTACTAACAGTGTAGGCATTTTAGTGTCTGAGTTAGACGGCCCGTTTTTTGGACAAATGATGTCGGCCATTGAAGAGCAATTACGTATAGCTGGTAAACACGTAATTATTACGCCCGGCCACAGTGATGAAAAAAAAGAAAAAAACGGTTTTGAATTTTTAATTAGCCGTAATTGCGACGCCATTATTGCTCACGTAGAAGCGGTATCTAACGAGTATTTAATTGAGCTCAGTAAAGGTAAAACCCCTATTTATTTAATGAGTCGCTACGTTAAAGAAATAGAGCAAAACTGCATTAGTCTCGATAATGTTATGGGTGGCTACCTTGCAACAAAAGCTATGATCAATAAAGGGCATAAACGTATTGCTTATATTGCCGGTCCACAATTTAAAGAAGATGCATCAGATCGTTTAAAAGGCCACAAAAAGGCGCTTGCAGAATATAACCTCACCTTTGACGAAAGCTTGTATTATGTGGGCGACTTTAAAGAAACCGGTGGCAGCGATGGCCTGCGTCATTTTATTCAAAATAAAGCACAAATTACGGCTCTTGTGTGCGCCAATGACGAAATGGCATCGGGTGCAATGAAATACGCTCGCGAGCATGGCTTTAATATACCTAAAGATTTAGCAATAATTGGGTTTGATAACGTTATTTTTACCAATTACCTTTACCCTACGCTTACCACAATAGATAACCCAGTACCCGAAATGGGCCGTGCAGCAGCAAATTTAGTGCTTAAAGATATTTATAAAAAAAGCGGCATAACGGTTACTCAGGTGTTTGAGCCTAAGCTAATTTTAAGAGACTCAACCCCGGATATAAATTAATTTAGTTGCAAATTATCTAACTCGTTTCGTACCCACTGCGAATCGAGGTATTGCTCTAAATGCTGCTGTGCAAATTTTAAAAAGTTTCGAGCCGCATGCGATATATGCCTGTCGGTTCGCATAACAAAATACCAATGGCTAGCTAAATGAGTATCGGTAACAGTTAATACCTTAAAGCTTGCATCGTCTTTTGCGAGTACATGGCGAGATAAAACGGCTATTCCCATACCCGAAGATACCGCAACTCTAATTGCTTCGTTGCTGGCCATTTGTACTGAATCACTCAGTACTAAACCACGGCTTTGTAGCTCGCTTTCAAATAACATGCGCGTTGCCGAGCCATTTTCACGTAATAAAAACCGGTATTGCATTAAGTCGCTGAGCTTTACTGACTCTACTTGTGCAAGCGGATGATTAACCGGCACAATAAACTCAAGCGGATTATGTAAAAAACGTGCAGCTTGCGCATGTTCAAGCGATGGAGGATGGCTGAATACGTAAATATCGTCTTCACCACGCTCAAATCGGTTTAGCACTTCTGCACGGTTACCAATTTCTAGTGGAAGCTCAACATGCGGGTGTAAATTACTATAGGGTCCTAATAATTTGGGCAAAATATATTGTGCGGTATTGACCATGGCTATTTTACACCTACCTCGCTCACCACCATTTAGTTCTGTTAAAAAGTCTTGGTAATCTTCAAAGTGTCCAAATACTTGCTGACAGGTTTTATAAAGCTCAAGTCCAGCTTCGGTCACGTGCATTTTTTGATGCTGCATAACCATTAAAGGCTCAGCTACGGCTTCTTGTAAGCGTTTAATTTGCAGCGATACAGTAGGCTGAGTTAAGTGCAAACGCCTCGCGGTTTCGCTAATTGAGCCTGTTTTTACTACGTTCATAAACACTTCGAGCAACCTAAATGAAATATGTCGTAAATCCACAATCACCACCTATAGATAATTATTTATACCTAACTAGTATTTATTTTATTATTTACTATACAAAGTTTTAAATACAATAGCGCTACTTAATTTCATATTTAAAAGGAAATGTTGTGCCTGATATAGTTGTTATGTTTTTTATTTTAGGATTAGTAGCGGGAATATTACGCTCTGATTTAACCATTCCTAAAGCAACCTACGAAACACTAAGCTTATTACTCATGCTAACTATTGGTTTAAAAGGCGGCATGGTACTTCACGGCAATTTAAGCTGGCAACTGTTACCAGAAATGGGCACAGTGATGCTCCTAGGTGCACTTATTCCGCTAATGCTATACCCCATTTTAAAATACGTTATTAAATTATCAGTGGCTAACAGCGCAAGTATTGCAGCGCATTATGGTTCGGTGAGTGCAGGTACGTTCGCGGTTGCGTTAGCGTATGCCGAATCTGCAAATTTAGCCGTTGGCGCTGAAGTAACGCTCTATTTAGTTATGCTAGAGCTTCCCGCTATTATTGTTGGCTTATTACTTTATCGTAAGCTCGATAAAGACCCAAGCCAAACAAGTACTCTCTCATTAAAAGCACTTTGGCACGAAACCCTCACCAACAAAAGTGTAATTTTATTAGTGGGTGGTGTAATTATTGGCATGATGTACGGCACATCGCAAGGCAGCCAGGTTACCAGCTTATTAACAAGCAGTTTTAAAGTAGTCCTCGCTTTATTTTTACTAGAAATGGGATTAGTAGCTGCACAAACACTTCGCCCTTTCCCATGGCAACATTGGAAATTAGCGACTTTTGCTATTATTACCCCACTATGTTTGGGCACAGTAGGCGTGGGCGTAGGTACTTTATTAGGATTAGAACTTGGTTCAGTGGTTATACTCGGTAGCTTAGTAGCCAGTGCCTCTTACATTGCAGCACCTGCAGCAATCAAAGCCGCTATTCCTAAAGCCGATATAGGCCTTGCAATGCTTAGCTCGCTAGGTGTTACTTTTCCGTTCAATGTAATTGTAGGTATTGGACTTTACCACCAGCTTGCTGTAGCTATTCAATAACTAAAAATTTGTATCATTTATTAGCCACCGACTATTACCGGCTAATCAGTTTTGTATGTGGGTTAATATAAAACATTCTTTTCCAACCTTGGCTTTCACTTGTTGCAAGCCAAGGTAGTGGAAATAAAGACACAATTGAATAATGAACATGAGGTGGCTTACCCGCTGCATTTCCTGTGTTACCCAATAAGCCTATATTTTCATTTAACTTCACAATGTCGCCTTCACTTACACTGTAACTATTTAAATGCGCTACATAGTGCACCCGCCATTTAGGCCCGAGTATAGCAACTACCTTACCGCCTCTTTTAAGCTCACCGCTAAACACAACAATCCCATTAACCGGTGCAACAACATGCGTATTTTTTTTACCAAATATATCAATGCCTTTATGAACACCCGACTTCCCCCATGGCTCATACCAAAAAGTAGCATGATTCCAGTCTTTGGGTGTTGCCCCTAATACGGGATTAGTGATTTTTTCAGGCAAAACGAACAGGGCTAGTACTATGGTTAATATAATAACGACTAAGCTAAGTAGTAATATTTTTATGGGCTTCAAAATAGGATTCTGCTTTGAGTTAAACAATTAAATGTATTATTAACCCGCAATGATGAATAGATAATGAGCACTTTAAAAAACAGTAAACACAAAAAAGCCGATGCAAGATCACTCTCACATCGGCTTTTTCACTGCGGTAATACTTATTATAAAGAAAGCTCTTCTTTAGCACGTGTTAAATTGTGCGACACCATTGTACTGTTAGACATTGATTTAGCTTCGTATAAATCAGCAAGACCAGCCGTTTCGTTGTTCGCTTTTAAACGCGCTACACCGCGGTTGCTTAACGCGAATGAGGTAAGCTGGCGTACTTTAAATCGTGGTGCGTCTGCATCTTTTAAAAGTGCAATTGCTTTAGTACAAATAGCTTCAGCCTGTGCGTAGTTTTTTGATTTAACATTCAGTGCGCAGCTGTTAAACGATTGTTCAAGCGGCTGCGGCGCAGTTTGCGCTTCAATAACCATTAATTTGTAGTCACTTGAATCAGCCATTACAGCTGCAGAGCAAGTTAATAATGAGCCAAGAGCGATGGTTTTTAAAAGTGTACGTTTCATGGTTTGCCTTTCCTAATTAAGTGAGTCGTGCTTGTTGCCGACAACTGAACTTTAGAGTAAAAGCTCAAACCTCACAAACGATAAAAACAAACTTAATAAGTGAATAAAATTAACCTATAGACTTTAGTCTAACGCCATTATAAATATACCAACTTTTTAGGTACTCACATTTAATAAACTATGGGTAATGCGATTACTCTTAGCAATAAGAACGTAATCGTACAAAATACAATAATGCTGATACAAAAAAGCCCCAGCAGGTTAAACCTAGCTGGGGCTTTTTTTAAAATATGCTTGCTAAAAGCTTATAAAGAAAGCTCTTCTTTAGCGCGATTTAAGTTGTGCGATACCATAGTGCTGTTAGACATTTGGTTAGCTTCGTACAAATCGGCTAATGCAGCTGTTTCGTTATTCGATTTCAAACGCGCAACACCACGGTTACTTAGTGCGTATGAAGTAAGCTGGCGTACTTTAAAACGTGGTGCGTCAGCATCCTTTAAAAGCGCTTTGGTTAAGTCGTGCTTGTTGCCGACAACTGAACTTTAGAGAATTACCATCAAACCGACAAACGATAAAAACAAACCTAATAAGTGAAGAAACCTAACCTATAGACTTTAGTCTAATGCCGACCATTAATTTCGAAAATTGATATTTATCAAAACAACCAAAAATTTAAACTTATTGAGTGCGTTCAAGTAACTTAACTATTTGGGTTACAACCATTTTTGGCTCATCATTTTGCGGATAGTGATAGCTTTTATTTGTTATTACTATTTCACCTTGTGGAAATGCATTAGCCCACTTTGAATGTAAGTCACCCCACATTTCACGCGCTTGGTCGGTAAAAAATAATACAGGTGGCTTTTTATACTTTTTAACGGAGGCGATCACAGTCACGGGTATATCAGCAATTTGAGGGTAATCAGGTAGTGGGCGTTTTGCCCAAAAATCTAAATACTGATTCGACATACCATTTTTCATATCATCGAGCTTTATTGCAGCAATTTCTTTTTCTGCACGTGGTAAATCAATCGCACGCATAATATCTACATCATGCTCTGATGCAGGCTCAATTAACATCAACGCTTTAATACTGTTAGGGTATGTTGCAGCAAATACACGCGCAATATAAGCACCATAAGAATGGGCAACGTATACAACAGGCTCTTCTACTTTAAGTACTTTTAGCAATTGCACAACCTCAGCAGCGTATTCTTCTGAGCTATAGTTTTTCTTTATTTGTGCAGAGCCGCCATTACCAATACGAGAATACCGTATAACTTTCGCGTGCTTGGTAAGTGATTCAAAAACAGGTTCCCAATCACTTAAACCAGCAGAGCCACCCGCTTCAAGTAAAATGGTATGTTTACCATCACCTGCTAATTCGTATTCAACGTCAAAACCATTTACTTGAACCTTAGCCGTACTGGCTATTACACCGTGTGGAGTGAAAAGCGAATAAAAAATGATTGCGGTAAAGAGTATTCTCATCATATTTTTACTTAAGTTAATTTAAAAAATACCATATGCGATATTAAATATGACTTCCAGCGGTAATAGTTAAAATTTCTAAAGTTTAAATTAAGGTACCTATAAACTCCCTCGCCCATATGCCATAATCTAAATAATTCATTATTTTAGTAACTTGGCGCATATTTAGGCGCTTTTAAGTTAACTACTCAGGGTTTACTATGGCATATCAAGAGCAAAATCAAGCAACAGTCTATTGGCACGATTATGAAACTTGGGGGGCGAGCCCTCAAAAAGATAAGCCGAGCCAATTTGCAGGTATTCGTACCGATCTTGATTTAAACATTATTGGCGAGCCGCTTATTGAATATTGTAAGCCGCAAGCGGATTACTTACCCCACCCTGAGGCATGTTTAATCACCGGTATTACGCCACAAGTGGCGATGAAAAAAGGCTTGGTTGAGGCTGAGTTTATAGCAAAAATTCATGCTGAATTTAGTATGCCAAACACCTGTGTGGCAGGTTATAACAGTATTCGCTTTGATGACGAAGTAAGCCGTTATAGTTTTTATCGTAACTTTTACGACCCGTACGAGCGTGAATATAAAAACAATAATAGCCGCTGGGATATTATTGATTTAGTACGCGCTTGCTATGCGCTTCGCCCTGAAGGTATTGAATGGCCGTTAAAAGAAGACGGTAGCCCAAGCTTTAAGTTAGAACATTTAACAGTAGCCAACGGTATTGAACACGCTGCTGCGCACGATGCGCTAAGCGATGTGACCGCCACTATTGCATTGGCTAAGCTAATAAAAGAAAAACAGCCAAAGCTTTATAACTTCTTTTTTGGGCTCCGTAATAAAAAAGCGCTGGGTGATTTAGTTGATGTATTTAACATGACGCCGCTGGTGCATACATCATCGCGTATTCCTGCAACGCAGGGGTGTACAACGTGGGTGGCGCCTATGAGCTTTCATCCAGTAAATAAAAACGCGGTTATTTGTTTTGATTTAACCCAAAGCCCGCAAGTTTTACTTGATTTAAATGTAGAAGAATTACGTAAACGTTTATACACCAAACGCGTTGATTTAGCCGAGGGCGATTTACCTGTTGGTTTAAAGTTAGTGCATTTAAACAAGTGCCCTATTTTAGCGCCTGCAAAAACATTATTGCCTGAAAACGCAGCCCGTTTAGGAATTGACCGCGAGCAGTGCCTGGCTAATTTAGCTATTTTAAAAGCCAATACCGAGCTTCGCGATAAGGTCACTGAAGTGTTTAACAAGCAAGGCGATTACAGCGCGACCACTAACGTTGATTACTTACTTTACGATGGCTTTACAAGCCACGCCGATAAAGCTAAATTTGCGATTATTCGCGATGCTAAAGCAGACGAGCTAGCGGGCTTAAATTTAGATTTTGAAGATAAAAAGTTTAATACATTACTGTTTAGATACCGTGCACGCAATTGGCCAGAAACACTCAACCAGCAAGAACTTGATCAATGGCGCCAGTATTGTCAAAACAAGTTAATGCACGGGGAAGATCAACCCTCAATTAGCGCACAAGATTTTATGATCACCCTTGAAAACTTGGCACATGAGCACGACGACAGCGAAAAAAACCTCACCATCTTAAAGGCGCTTTATAACTACGCGCAGAGCATGTAAATTGCTTTAAGCGTATTGGTCAGCGCATATAAAAACGCGACGCTTTAATTACTAAAGCGTCGCGTTTTTATTTAAATTATTATGGGCTTCGCCCATCACGCAAGCAAGCTTCGCGTCTACAAGTAAACCCCATATCTACACCATCGCGGTAGACGTAGAGCTTGCTCACGTGAAAAGCTGCGCTTTTACGTTTAATTGATTAGAAAACAGTGATTATGTCACCACCGAGAAGTAAACGAGAAAACAAGGAGAAGTGATTAATCATTACTTATGTCTTCTCTGTGTAGCGCGAAGCGCCTCGGTGTTCTCGGTGGTAGCAATTCATTTATAAATAACAAGAAGCTGCGCTTTAGAGAAGCGCTCTAATGATAAAGGTAGGAAACCATAATTAGTCTTTTAATGTCTTCTCATTTGCTCCTCATTTTCTTCTCTTTGTGCAAATGATCTTTCAATAAGAAGCTGCGCTTTTACGTTTAATTGATTAGAAAACAGTGATTATGTCACCACCGAGAAGTAAAGGAGAAAACAAGGAGAAGTGATTAATCATTACTTATGTCTTCTCTGTGTAGCGCGAAGCCCCTCGGTGTTCTCGGTGGTAGCAATTCATTTATAAATAACAAGAAGCTTGCTCACGCAAGTTATTAAAAATTAATTAAATATTGCACAAAGAGGTTGAGAGACGCTGCGCTTCTAATTGAGCAAGCTCAACGTCAACAAAACCTAGCAAGACGCCTACGACAAATCAACACCGTACATTGCTAATGTGATTTAATCACCACTGAGCAGTAAAGGAGAAAACAAGGAGAAGTGATTAATCATTACCTATGTATTCTCTTTGTAGCGCGAATCGCCTCGGTGTTCTCGGTGGTAGCAATTCATTTATAAATAACAAGAAGCTGCGCTTTAGAGAAGTGCTCTAATGATAAAGGTAGGAAACCATAATTAGTCTTTTAATGTCTTCTCATTTGCTCCTCATGCTTTTCTCTTTGTGCAAATGATCTTTTAAAAAGAAACTGCGCTTTTACGTTTAATTGATTAGAAAACAGTGATTATGTCACCACCGAGAAGTAAAGGAGAAAACAAGGAGAAGTGATTAATCATTACTTATGTCTTCTCTGTGTAGCGCGCAGCGCCTCGGTGTTCTCGGTGGTAGCAATTCATTTATAAAATAACAAGAAGCTGCGCTTTAGAGAAGTGCTCTAATGATAAAGTAAATAAACCATTATTCGTGTTTTAATGCCTTCTCATTTGCTCCTCATGCTCTTCTCTTTGTACAAATGATCTTTTAAGAAGAAGCTGCGCTTCTAACGTGAGCAAGCTTTAAGTCTACAAATAAATACAGGCAAACTTCATTGAATCTTACTTAAGGCTCTCGGTGGTGGGGTTTAAAATCTAATAACAGACATCTAAAATCTTTTCACTGAGAAGAAAACCTATTTACACTGTTTTTTGAACATCCAGCTGTTTCTGACAGGCTCAAAATGAGCGCCAAATTTAAGCGACAAACATAAAATAGGTAAAGCATCTACCTGCTTAGCAATATCGAACGCACGAGAAAACTTATGCCCGTGCTTAGCCGCAAGTTTTAGCTCGTTTACATACAAGGCTTTATATTTTGGAGGGAGTTGTTGCCAGTTCATTAGCGCTATTTCTATAGCGCCTAAATGCACTTCAATTTTATACGGGCCAACAAGCTTAGCTTGTTGAATATAATCGTACACCCGATCGGTTGGGCCATTTTGGTAACTCACTACCTTTGCCAGCGCAATCCAGGTTTCGGACCACGTTTCACGAAGAGCTACCGACTTTAATAATAATTGCTCTATTTGTTGGTAACTTGCAGCTATATCATCTGGCTGGTTTGTACTAACCGCTAACTTAAGCAATTTCACATGCGCCATTAGCTGCAAATAATGAGGATGAGCTGGATCGAGCGAGCTTGCCAAACTTATAGCGTCGTCGGCTAAGTTAAGCTGCTGTATATCAATATTATTACCCGTAATTTCCTGCAGGGTATTTTTTGCATTAAAGTACCACGCATTAGCGCGCATACTTTGTAAACTGGTATAACAAATTGCCAGTGTAATAAGTGTCAACACTAAAACATTAACGTATTTAAACACCTTGCTAGTGCTACTCATTAAATAAAGACGCCGTTAAAGTAAGCGGGTTAGTTACAAACAACGCTTCAGCCTGCTCGGCTCCTATTAAATCGCTAACAATTCTTTTTGCCTTACTTAAAATAGGCGGCCTGCGCTTAACCGAATGAGCATCGCTTGCAACATAATTCACCAAGCCATTTTTGAGCATATCAACGCTAATAGTTTGTGCTTGTTCGCCCCACTCGCCTTCAATGCTAGAGGCCGTTAACTGAAATTCACAACCCAATTGCTTTAAGCGCTCAATATAAAATGGCTTAGCTTGAATATCGCGGTTGCGCTCAGGGTGCGGAATAATGGTTTTAATATTTTGTTTAGCCAGCCAATTAATAAACTTATCAAACCCTTGCGGCACATGCGAATGCGGTAGCTCAAGTAACACATAATTAGCGCCATTTACATTGCCAATAAACGGTAGCTTTTTGCTCATTACCAAGGTCATAAGCTCTACATCTAACCTAACCTCTGCGGCTACGGCTAGCTGAATATTAATATTTGCATCATGCGCGGCTTGTTTTAATTTAGCTAGGTCGTCATAAATATGCGAAGCCGCATTATTAAAGCGGCCTAAATGAATATGCGGGGTAGCTACCATATGAGTTATACCATCGGCCTGCGCCATGGTTAAAAGCGCTAAAGACTCAGTTAAGTCTTTAGCGCCATCGTCAAGCCCAGGTAATATGTGGGAATGTATATCTATCATAATAACCGTTAATTACGACTGTTCAGATTTTTGAGTGTAATCGTAATAATCGTAGTAGCCATAATTATGTTCTTCTTTCGACTTGGTTATATCAACCTGGTTAACAACAACCCCAGCAATATGCGCTTTAGATTCAAACAAACGCTCAATGCCCGCTTTAATAGGCTTAATGCGTGTTAAATCGGCTTTAACAACATAAATAACCGAATCGGTATTTTGCGCAATAACCAGCGCATCACTCACCGCTTGGGTAGGTGGTGTATCAATAATGATATGGTCGTAGGTTTGTTTTAAACTTACCAACAACTCATTAAACTGATTGCTCGAAAGCAGCTCTAACGGGTTACCCGGTATTTGCCCACTTGGCATAATAGTAACGCCCGACTGCTCGTCAATATGCGTACATTCGCTTAATTGCTCAGTACCCACAATTAGGTTACTTAAACCTGGGTGAAATACCGGTATATCAAAGCGTTTTGCAATACTCGGTTTACGTAAATCGGCGTCAATAAGTAATACTTTACCCATTTGCGCAAGCGACATAGCCAAATTGGTAGAGGTAGTCGTTTTACCTTCACCTGGCGAGCTTGAGGTAACCGCAATTACTTTGTGCTCGCGGTCAAGCTGGGTTAACAACAAACTGGTACGAAACGTTCGTACCGACTCAGCAAAACGCCTGTAATGTTCGTCAAAATAAGCATGTATACCAAATGTGCTATTTTTAGGCACTTTAACAAATGGCAGTATACCTAACATACGCTGCGCTAATTTATTTTCAACGTCGTTTTTATTTTTAACCGTGTCGTTAAGTGCATCAAACACAAAGCTCATAACTACTGCAAAACCAAAGCTTGCTACAAACGCCAAAACTACAATAAGTTTTTTGTTAGGTTTACTTGGATCTTTTGGTGCGTATGCGCGGTCGGTAAAACGTGCTGCTGCCGAGCTAAAGTCGCTTGTTACTTCGGTTTCGCGCGAGCGAGATAAAAACGTATTAAATATATTACGGTTTGTTTCAACTTCGCGTTTAAGCTGATTGTAGGCGGTTTCTTTACGGGTGATCTCTTGGTATTCGGCACGTATTTTAATTAAATCGGCTTCAAGGGCGCTAACGGTGCGGGTAATACGGTTAAGCTCTTTTTCTATACCAGTAATAAGGCCTTTAATTTGCTTATTTAAGTTGCTTTTAACGGTAGCCAGCTCAGCCTTTGCCGATATTATTTTAGGGTGTTTAGGGCCGTAAACTTCGCTAAGCTCACTTACTTTACGCTCTACTAAAATAACTTCGCGTTTTACGTCTTGCACCACTTTGTGCGATGTAATTTCAGGCATGCTACCTAAAAGTTCTAAATTGTTATTACCGTATTCGCTTATTACACGGTTAATACTTTGTAGGTTATTTTTTTCGGTACGGGCGGTTACTAATTGCTGCGATGTTTGCTCTAGCTCTTGTGTTACAAGCCCTGCAATACCCTCAATATCCACCAGCTTTTGCGCTTCACGGTAGGCTTGTAGTTTTTCTTCCGAGTCGTCAAGTTGCACACGCAACTGAAATAAACGCGTATTTAACCAGCTAGACGCTTGCTGAGTAATACCCATTTTTGCGCGCATTTGGCTTTCTATGTACACTTCACCCACGGAATTTGCCACTAATGCTGCAAGCTTTGGGTCGCTCGACTCAAAACTCACTTTAACTAATTGAGTATTACGAATCGGCGAAACAGTCAATCTACTTTTAAAAGCCACAAGCAAGCCAAGCATCTCTAAGTCTTGTTGCTCTTGCTCAGTAAGTTTTAGCTTGTCGGCTTTATTTAAAAAGGGAAATAACCCTTTTACAAAACCGGTAGCCTCACCAATAAAAGAGGGCTTAGGGATAAAATCGGTATGGGCTTTTAAATCAAGCTTAGTAATTACCTCTCGGGCAATACTATCCGACTTAATAACCTCAAACTGGGTAAGATAGTATTCTTTTTTAGATGAGTCGAGCCCGTAAACTTCATCAAAGCTTACTGCTTTGCTTTGCTCGGCCTCAATAAGTAATGTAGCGGTTGCGGTATAACGCGGTATTAGCGTTAACGTTACCATAATAGTTAGCAGCGTAACTACTAATGCAAAGCTTAAAATACGCCATTTATTACGTTTAATAACATTTAAATAAGCGCTTAAATCAATTACTTCTTCGCTTTGTGGGTTTTCGTGTATTTGGTTCATTTATTACTGCCCTAACAATTGCTTAAAACAAGCGCTGTTCTATTTTTATTGTATCGCCCGCTGCAATCTGGCTGTTTAAGCTACCTTTTTGTTGCTGCTGCTTAGTTTGCTCTTTAAATATGTATATTTTATCAAGCGATGCCCGCTCGGTTAAACCACCGGCAAGTGCCACTGCTTGGTTTACTGTCATCGCGGGTTGGTACGGGTATGCGCCAGGGCTTTTTACTTCGCCGTGTATATAAAAAGGGCGGTATTCAATAACTTGTGCATACACGTTTGGGTTTACTAGGTAGTCGGGCTTTAAACCTTGGGTAATAAGTTGCTCTACTTGCGTAGTACTTAAACCAGCCAATTTAATTTTACCTAAAAACGGGTAACTTACTTCACCGCTATTGCCTAAAAGTGCAGTAACCTCTAGGTCGGGCTGGCCAAATACTTTTATTTCAACCTTATCGCCCGCGCCTAAAACGTAATCTTGCGCGGCATGCGCAAGATTACCCATTACTAAATTTATAAATAAACCAGTAATAAAAATACCAAATTTCATTAATTAGCCTTTAGTGCAAATGTAAAGTTAATACCTACAACCATACGGTCAAACTTTAGCGCGTCTTGCGTAGAATCTTTATCTATAAAATCAACATAGGTCGAAACCATACCAAAGCTATTAGTGGTATAACTTACAGCAAAGTTAGCATTACTAGTTTTGTCTTTACGGCCAATTTCGCCCACGTATTTTTCGTCGGTGTACGACAAGCCAGCACTGGTACTTAGTTGGTCGTTCCAATCGTGTGTCCAGGTTGCACGGTATACACTTTCACGAATGTAATCGCCTTCAACAAGCGGGTCTTTTGCGGCGCGGCTAGTGGTAAAGTCAACAAACGAGTAGCTAAGTGGTTGCCACGTAACACCCGCCTCCCAGCTAAGCCCGCTAAAGTTTTCACGCTGCTCTGCGGCAAAATCCTTTTTTTGGTAACCTAATTTTACAGAGCCCGATGTAAGTGCAGTTGCATCCCACTCCATACCAAATAAAATTCTAACATCGTCTGAGTCACGGCTTAAACCATTAGCGTCAATTACATCGTAACGATAATCTTCTTGCTTTAACTCTAAAAAGGTACGCGTAGCTGCTTGGGTATTGTAGTAACCAACAATACCTAGGGTTGTTCGGTCGTAATCACGAAATTGCGAAATAGCCCTAAAGTTTTGGTATTTTTTATTAAAAAAGCCCCCCATTAATGCAACTTGTGCTTTTGAGCTTTCGGCTCCAAATTCGTAACGGCCATTTAAGCTTTGTTGTTGGTATTCAACTAGCTCATTTACTGCATCGCCTAGGCCTTCGGTTAAACCGCTACCACGTGGTTCAAACAACCAATCGGCTGTGGCATTAAAGTCAAGTCTGTGTTTACTTGTAAACTCGTTATGGGTTGCAGCGCTTAAATTAACTTGGGTAAAATTATCGGCGCTGTCTTTATTATGCAAACTTGTGCTGGTTGCAACATTAAAGTTGTAGTAGTTAACGCCGTCTTCTATTAGTGCATCAACATTTGGCGCTATAGTCCAAATTAAACGCGACTCTTCGTCGGTTGGGGTACTAAAAAAGTTATCGTTACTGCTAATACCAGTTGTTAACGTAGGCGTAATTTGTGCGCCATCTTTGGTCATAACACTGCCAGGGTTTAGCTCTGCCATTGTGGGAGTTGCTACTCCCATACCTGCAACTAATAGTAAACCTTTAACGGGGTTAGTAAGCGTTTGCATTTTTAAATCCCTTAAATATTGTTAAAAAAATAATTTTTATGTCAAACCATAACGACCAGTGCTTAATGTAATGTAAATCGTACTCTACACGTTTGGTCATTTTGTTTAGGGTGTCGGTTTCGCCCCGCCACCCATTAATTTGTGCCCAGCCTGTAATACCTGGTTTTGCTTTATGCCTAAACATATAAAAGTCGACCTTTTTACGGTATTCCTCGTTGTGGGCTACCGCATGGGGGCGCGGCCCAACAATCGACATATCGCCTTTTAATACATTTATAAACTGGGGTAACTCGTCTAAGCTGGTGCGGCGTAAAAAACCTCCCAAAGGCGTTACACGCGCATCGTTTTTAGTCGCTTGAGTAACAATATGGCTATTTTCGGTCACGCTCATAGAGCGAAATTTCCATACCTTAATTTTTTTACCATCAAGCCCGTAGCGGTCTTGCTTAAATATAACAGGACCTTTTGACGTTATTTTTACAGCCGCAGCAATAACCACTAAAAGGGGTGAAATAAGTAATAAAATAAGGCTGGCTACTATTATGTCTTCGGTGCGTTTAATAAATTCATGCGCGCCTATAAATGGCGACTCAAACACACTTAATGTGTCTACCTCGCCTACATGTTCTATACGCGCATGTATTAAGTTAGACAGTAAAAAATCGGGTATTATGTGTACATCTACCGTGGTGTCGCCTAATTGTTTTAAAATATCAGCAATGCGCTTTTCGGCTTTTAATGGCAGTGCAATGTAGAGTATATCGATCTGCCCTGCTTTAGCTGCATCAACAGCCGTTTGTATGCTGCCTTCAACACTATCAATAGCCAATTTATCGCTTAAACGCTCTGGTTTTCGGTCATCATAAAAACCTTTAAATTTAAAGCCTAGCTCGTCGTTGTTATCTATTTCGGTAAACAAATATGCGCCGCTTTCGGTGGCGCCTACAATGGCTACATTACGTAAGTTCATACCTAGCTTACGGCGGTTACGTTTATATAAAAACACGGTTAAGCGCCAGGTATATAAAAACAGCATGCTACAAAAAAACCATACACCCAAACCAATCCGCGAATAGGTTTCGGTAAATTTAAACATAAACGAAATTACAAATAGGCATAAAAATGCAATGGTTAACGAACCCCACGCACATAGCACCATGCTTCTAAACTTACCTGCTCGCCACGAGCGATAAGCCGAAAACAATTCAGCGCAGTACATATAAGCTACAGCAACAAAAAGCACCGCAACCAAGTAAGCAGTATTAAATGTAAATGAATAAATAAGGGAAGAAAGCTGAAACGCTAAAAACAAGCATAGCAAATCGAACAAACGATAAAAGTTTGCATCAGAAGAGCCCGAAGGCTTAAACGTCCTTGAAGTAACCACACTAAAGTCCCTCTAGTTTTGTATTTTTATGTAACTATTAAGCTAACGTTAATATAGATCATTAAGCAGTTATATTCAATAAATATAACCCTAAACACCTAGTTAATTAGCATTAAAATAGCTTACCCTTTTAACCTGTTAAATTAACTAATAAAACCAAGCAAATAATATTATTTCATTAAAAATAAATTAACATTCTTATTTATCATAAAAATGACTAAGTACATCTATAAATAGCTTAACATCTTCTTTTGCTAACTTATTGATCCCTGCAGCAGCTTTTCGCCCGCCGCCAGTAGCAAATTTACAACAAACTTCATCGGCGCCAGTTCTATTATTAAGAGGTGCACGTACACTAACCAAATAACTACCATCTTCGTTTAAAGTTAAAACGGCATGTGCTTTGGTTGGATTTTTGTTAGCAAGCTCATTGCCGTAAACACCACTGATTCGCCTAGCCCATGGCATACAAGGTAAGATATATACTTCACAAATATCATTACAAATATATGGTGAAATGGCAGTAATATTTGCATAATCTGCTTGGTACGCAGATTGTAACTTATAAAAAACCGAGTTTTTGTTTAGCTGTAAACTAAAAGGATCGCTTATATCACGCAACAAACAAAATAAAGCAGCTGGATCAATATGCAAATCATCAAGTGACGCACCATAGCCATTATAATTAATTAATGTACCGAGTTCGTTTAAAAACGATTTTTGCTGATCATTTAAGTTATATTTATCTGAAAGCTTATTGGCCGTAGCTATCAAGTTATCACCATAAGCAGCCGCAATAGCCCAATTTATATATGTGTTGCCAAGCATTTCACTAATTAACAAACTAGTACATACCTCAGAAGATGTATCAACTAACGTTTTTAAATAATCAGATTTTGGTACATCACCTGCCCTATGGTGATCGCAGTAAAATACAGTAATGCTCTTATTTAAAATATTTGTTAAGGCCTGAGTATTTTTTTCCATTGAAATATCAAGTGCGTTAACATGAGTCGCATCGTCTAAATCAACGAGTTTCAATAAACTATTATCGCGCTTAACGCCTGTTATTAGTTTACTTTTTACTGGGTTACTTAAACGCAATTGAACCAAAGCAATAATGCCATCGGCATCGCCATTAAATACATCGTAAATCATTCAATAAATCCTATATTAATATTGCTGAAAATATCCGTTTTGCTTTAAGTAATTTACAATCTGTAACGCACAATCATGAACAGAGCATTCAGCCGTTTTAATGACTATATCTGCATTTTGCGGAGCTTCATAGGCAGAATCTACGCCCGTAAAGTTTTTTATTTCACCTGTTTTAACTTTTGCATATAACCCCTTAGGATCACGCTGCGCACATACATCAAGTGGCGTATCTATAAAAACCTCTATAAATTCTCCCTGTTTGAGCTTTTTAGCAATCATTTCTCTGTCAGATTTAAACGGAGAAATGAAAGCAGAGCAAACCAATAAACCTGCATCAACAAAAAGCTTTGCTACCTCACCAATTCTTCTTATATTTTCTACTCTATCAACATCAGTAAACGTTAAATCACCATTTAAGCCATGGCGAATATTATCACCATCAAGCACGTAGGTTTTGCAACCACTGTCATGCAACATTTTATCAACAGCATTAGCAATTGTTGATTTACCAGAGCCACTTAAACCAGTAAACCAAAGTACGGCAGGCCTATGCTTGTTACTTTTAACTCTATCATCATGGCTAACGGTAGCTTGGTGCCAAACAACATCTGACGATTTTTCAGTCTCAGAATCTACCGTTTTATATGGACTTTGTGTCATCTAACGTCTCTTATTTATAATTAAATTATTAAACACTATTAAAACCCGTACACACTGGGTATTACATAAATAGCAGTAGTGCAGTAAACGAGTGAAACAGGCAATCCAAATTTAAAATAGTCTTTTATTTTGTATTGCCCAGCCGAATACACCATTAAATTTGTTTGGTAACCAAATGGCGATAAAAAGCTAGCGCTTGCTCCAAATGCAACCGCCATAATAAAAGGCATGGGATCGGCATTAAAATGGTTAGCCAAAGTTAGGCCAATAGGAAATACTAGAGCAGCAGCTGCATTATTGGTAATTAGCTCTGTTAATATTACTGTGGTAATAAACAGCAAAACAAATGCACCAAAAGCATCATACCCACTACTTACACTCAGTATTATTTGGCTAATATAATCAGCTAAACCAGAACTTTGCATTGCATACGCAACTGTTATTGCGCTTCCAACAATAATGACAATTTCAAAGGGTAAACGACGCCTAATTTCTGCAATTGATAGTGCGCCAACCGCTAAATAAAACCCCAATAAAACTAATAAAGACTTTAGTAAGCTTATTGCACCAACAGCAGCCATTCCTAAAGAAAATATAAATCCGGCAATCACTAATTTGGAAAAACTAGATGAAAATTGTCCATTACCCAATTCATCATTTAAAACAATAAAATTCTTTTTTAAGTTGTTTCTATTTTTAAAGTCTTTACCTACGGCCAATAACAACGCATCACCCGGTTTTAACTTTACTTTACCAAGCCCACCCGTTACTTTTTGCCCCCCCCTTCTTACGCCAATAACCGTAGCATTAAATAAAGATCTAAAATTACTTTGCTTAATAGTTTTGCCGCTAATGCGAGCGTCAGCCGTAATAACAACCTGAACAAGGTTGTTATTTATACTTGCAAGGTCATCATTTAATACTTTTAAACCATCGAATTTATTGAGTGTTGTTAAGTCTTTTACATCGCCAGCAAACATTAACTTATCGTTTGCTTGAATTTGAAAGTTTGGGTCAACGGGGCTTATTAACTTATCGTTTCGTATAACTTCCGCCAAAAACAACGCGTCTAGGTTTCTAAAGCCATTTTCTAAAACCGTTTTATTAATCAAAGAAGAGTTTAATCCAACTTTGGCCTCTATAAAGTACTCGTTATTCTCCAAATTATCAGGCTTGTTTGTAGGTAATAAAAAATATGCAGCGGGTACCATTACAGCTAACGATGCAACAAGCACAATTACTGCAACTGGTGTCGTAGAGAACATACTGAGTGTATTTAACCCAGCACTTTCAACAAAACCTGCCACTATTAAGTTTGTAGACGTCCCTACCAAAGTAAGCGTGCCACCAGCAATACAAGCATACGACAAAGGAAGTAATAAATGGCTAGGTACCAAATCTTTATTTTGGTTAATACTAGCCATAACAGTAGATACAACTGCCGTATTATTAGTAAACCCAGATGCAAAACTGCAGCTAATACATAACTTAATTAAATTTACTAATTTATTTTTGCCAAAAAACTGTTGACCAAAGCTTTTTATATATGTGGTTTTTTCAATGGCGAAACTGCACATTATCAAAAGTAATAAAGTAACCAGCGCACTATTAACAAACCCATTAAAAAAAACGTCTTGTGAAACTGTGCCCGTTAAAAATAACATTGCACTAGTAAGCGCAAACACAAGCATTGGTCTAATTTTAAATATAATTAAGCCTGCGAGTAACGCAGCTAAAACAAAGCCAACCCATAAAGGGCTATTAAAAAACACAAATGTATCCTTACAAATAATCAATCAAAGTGAGCTTTATGCTATTTTTCTAAATATATTAAGAGTTTTAAACAAAAGACTTATTAATCCAAAGTTTACTTTGTTCAAATCTGTGTCAGCCTTCGTACCCACTAGCTTAATCAATAAAATAGGCAGACCTAATGTTATCAGTGTTTTAAAAAAGATATTAGTGCAAGTGATAACATTATATAACCTGCATCATTAGCACTATAAAGCACACTAAGGCAAACGTTACTAAAAAACTTCTAGTGTTTTCAAAACATGTTACTTTCACATCAAAAAATTAGTGCTCTTCAATTCTTTTTAAAGTATTTGAAACAAGATTATCAGCCTTTGCTACTGTCGATGCTTCCGCATAGCATCTTAGCTCTGGTGCATTTCCTGAAGGACGTAAATGAACAATCGTCTCATCTGCAAAAGATATTCTCAAGCCATCGGTCTCGTCCACATCTGTTACATCAGTTTCACAGCCTAAACTAACAAGCCATTGATTAGGGTACTGCACGATATTGCTAATTAGATCTAAACTTTTATGAATTGCATAGTCTTTAATGCGGTCACTTGAAGTAAACCTACTAGGTAAACTATCAACCATTTGGCTAATGCTGGTTACGTTTAACTGACTGAGTAATACGATCACAGGCAATATTGCATCGCGTGTAGGTAATGGTTTTATTATCTTACCATTTAATATAACTTCACTTGCTAGCAAATAGCCACCATTAGCTTCAAAACCAGCAACGGCACTATACTTTTTACATAATTCCTCAAGTCCCGCAATGACATATGGCGAACCAATTTTTGTACGCTCAACATGCTTAAATAGAGCTGACTTTTCGATTGCTGTGTTACAGCTCACAGGTGTTGCTAAGGCTTCTATTTTTAGAACTTTCGAACATAATAAACCCAAAATATCACCGCGAAGCCATTCTCCATTTTCATCAGATAATAAAGGCCTGTCACCATCGCCATCTGTTGAGAATAATGCATCTAGTTTGTATTCTTTAACCCAATCCTTCGCTTTTTGTTTGTCTGCATCAGATACTGCCTCAGTATCAATGGGCACAAAGTTATCACTTCGCCCTAGTGTAACAACTTCCGCGCCAAGGCTTTCAAATATTTCACCATAAAGATCACGACCTGCACTTGAGTGTTCATATATACCAATGCGTTTTCCAGACAACGTTTTTTTATCAAATGCTTCTATATTCCTAGTGATATAAACTTGCTTTGCATCTAATAGAGTTTTTAACTCTGGTAAAAGCTCTAAGGATATGGGTAAAACAGGTGCTTTTATCTCTAAAATAGCAGTTTCATCTGCTTTTGTAATTTCGCCTTCGGAACGGTAAAATTTAAGGCCGTTGCGATCAAATGGAATATGACTACCTGTAACCATAATGCATGGCATTCCTTGTTGCATCGCATGAAAGGCTAGTGCTGGTGTTGGAATAACACCATAAAACTTAGTTTCAATATCGAGCTGCTTTAGTCCTACACTAATCGCTTGAGCCATCCTATAACTGCTAGGGCGGTTATCAATTGCAACAGCAATTGTCTTTAAATCCTGTCCTTTTTTTAAAACAGAGGCAAACGCAATCGCAAAAGCTGCACATACCTCTATAGTAAAATCACTAACGAGTCCCCTAGCACCGCTAGTACCAAAAGCCACACCTGAATCATCAATAATATTATGTGAAAATGCCATTTTATTTGCCTTCTATTCGCCCATAGCGATCTTCAAAACGAACAATGTCGTCTTCACCTAGGTAAGAACCCGACTGAACCTCTATTAGCTCTAGATCTACTTTGCCTGGGTTTTCGAGTGCATGCACAGCCGTTATAGGAATATAAACCGATTCGTTCTCGGTTAAGTATTGCTCTTGCCCGTCTAAATGTACTTTGGCAGTACCCGAAACCACAATCCAATGTTCAGCACGGTGGTGGTGCATTTGTACCGACAATTTAGCACCTGGTTTAACCGTAATACGCTTAACCTGAAAACGCTCACCACAATCAACCGAGTCGTATTTACCCCATGGGCGGTATACTTCACGATGAAATGTAACTTCACCGCGCTGCTCATTTTTAAGCTGCTGCACAATGGCTTTTACTTTTTGCGACTCGTTTTTATGGGCAACTAATACCGCATCTTTCGTGTTAACAATAACAAGGTTTTCAACACCTACGGTGGCAACCAGTTTGTCTTCACCAAATACTAAGGTGTTTTTCGTATCAACCGCTTTTACATCGCCTTTAAAGGCATTACCGTTTTCGTCTTGTTGAGATACTTCCCATAATGCTTCAAAACCACCTACGTCGTTCCAACCAGCATCCATAGGTACTACAACGGCATCTTTTGTGTGCTCCATTACCGCGTAATCAATAGACTCGTCGGGGCACTGCTCAAATGCTGCTTTTTCTACCCGAACAAAATCTAAGTCATCGTTTTGTACTTGCATTGCGGCTTCACACGCGCTGTAAATATCGGGCCTGAATGCTTTTAACTCTTGTAAGTAACGGCTTGCTTTAAACAAAAACATGCCACTATTCCAATAATAATCGCCACTTTCAATGTAAGTATTTGCGGTAGCTAAATCGGGCTTTTCAACAAAACGGTCAACCACAAAACCTGCTTGGTATTGCTCGCCACGTTTAATATAGCCGTAGCCGGTTTCGGGCTTGTTGCCCACAATACCAAAAGTAACTAATTTGCCCTGCTCTGCAAGCATGGCTGCTTGGTTTACACTTTGCTGAAATGCAGTTGTATTTTCAATAACATGGTCGGCAGCAAGTACAAGTAACAATGGATCTTGCTTGTTTTCAATGGCTTTAAACGCGGCTAACGCAATAGCAGGTGCGGTATTACGCCCTACTGGCTCTAAAAATATACCCGAATGCTCAACATTTAATTGCCTAACTTGCTCTGCAGCTATAAAGCGGTGCTCTTCATTACAAATAAGCATAGCCGGCGAATGCTCAATACCACTTAAGCGGTTAATGGTTTGCTGCAGCATAGTATGGTTAGAGCCACCAAGTGCTAAAAACTGTTTTGGGTAATTACCGCGCGAAAGCGGCCACAAGCGCGTGCCAGAACCACCGGCCATAATGACGGGTAAAATCATAATCATTCCTTTATTTTTAAAGCTCAACGCTTATATTGTTACTTAAAGATTCAAAATACCATTTAGTATGCTTGTGTACTGCGGTGTCGTTAAGTAAATCGTTAATTTCAAACCATTTATAACCGTTATGCTGTACATCCATTGGTAGGTTACTAAGTGGTTGTGTCAATTTTATAACAAACGAAATAGCCACATAATGCGTACTAAACTCTTCACCAAATACATTATCGTTATAAAAGTGATCGTACGGGCCTTGCAGTGTTGCTTGTTCAATAGCAAACTCGGTGCCTAGCTCGTCATGCGTTAAGCGTTTAAATGCACTCGCTAAGCTTTCGTTTTTTAAAATTCGTCCGCCGGGTACAAACCAAAACCCTTTGGCGGGGCGGTTTAATCGTTGCCCTAATAAGGCTTGGCCATTTTGGTTTATCACCACCAAATCAATAGAAACAAGTGGGCTACTTTTTATAACGGTACTAAATGTTTGTTGATCTAAAAACACGTAACAACCTTATTTTCTAAAGTTGTTTTGGTTTGCTAAAAACCAATCGTAGGTGCTAGCTAAACCTTGCTTAAGGTCAATACTGTATTGCCAGCCTAGGTCTTTTAAGCGCGAAACGTCCATTAACTTTCGTGGTGCGCCATCGGGCTTGGTTGCATCAAACTCAATAGTGCCGTTAAAGCCAACTACTTGAGCTACGGTTTCAACTAATTCACGTATAGTGCAATCTACCCCTGTACCCACGTTTATATGGCTTAGCATCTCTTGTGTATTGGCTTGGTAGGTTTCGTTATTTAGGTTCATAACGTAAATAGACGCTGCGGCCATGTCGTCTACATGTAAAAATTCTCGCATAGGCTTACCCGAGCCCCAAGCAACCACTTTGCTGTCGCCGTTAAGCTTTGCTTCGTGAAAACGGCGTAACAATGCAGGTATTACGTGCGAATTTTCAGGGTGAAAATTATCGTTTTCACCATATAAATTAGTTGGCATTACCGAGCGGTAATTACGGCCATATTGGCGGTTGTACGATTCGCACATTTTAATACCGGCAATTTTAGCAATAGCATAAGGCTCGTTAGTTGGCTCTAACGTACCTGTTAGTAAAGCCTGTTCGGTCATAGGTTGTGTGGCAAGTTTTGGGTAAATGCACGACGAACCTAAAAACAATAAATCGTTAACGCCGGCTAAATGTGCGCTGTGTATTATATTGTTTTGTATAGTTAGATTTTGGTAAATAAATTCGGCTGGGTAGGTATTGTTAGCAACAATACCGCCTACTTTAGCCGCCGCTAAATATACTTGGTCAATTTTATTGGTTTCAAAAAAATGTTTAACCGCTGTTTGATCAAGTAAATTTAATTCGCTACGGTCTTGAGTAATTACATTTATGTTGGGGTTTAGCGATAACTGGCGAACAATAGCCGAGCCCACCATGCCTTTATGGCCCGCTACAAAAACAGTTTTCATAATATATCCATGTAAAGTAGCTGCACACAAGGTGCAGCATTGGTACCTAAATGTTATTCAACGCTTACGCTAATATTGTAACCATGTGTTTTTAAAATAGCGTGTTGTTTTGCTTTACCTAAATCGTTTTGTACCATTTCGGCACACATTTCTTCTACGGTAATTTCTGGCTGCCAACCTAGTTTAGCTTTTGCTTTAGAAGGATCGCCTAGTAGTGTTTCAACTTCCGCTGGGCGGAAGTAACGTGGGTCAACTTTTACTATTACGTCACCTACTTTTAGTGCTGCGGCGTTTTCGCCCTCAATTGCCGCTACCGTTGCTATTTCGTCTACGCCTTCGCCACTAAACTCGAGTGTTACACCTAGCTCTTTAGCCGACAAACGCACAAAGTCGCGTACCGAAATTTGTTTACCTGTAGCAATAACAAAGTCTTCGGCAACATCTTGTTGTAACATCATCCATTGCATACGCACGTAGTCTTTAGCGTGGCCCCAATCACGCAGTGCGTCCATGTTACCTAGGTATAGGCACTTTTCTAACCCTTGTGAAATATTGGCTAAAGCACGGGTAATTTTACGGGTAACAAAGGTTTCACCACGGCGCGGCGACTCATGGTTAAACAAAATACCATTACAGGCATACATACCGTACGACTCACGATAGTTAACCACAATCCAGTACGCATACATTTTTGCAACCGCATAAGGTGAACGTGGGTGAAAAGGCGTTGTTTCTTTTTGCGGAATTTCTTGCACTTCACCGTATAGCTCAGAGGTAGACGCCTGGTAAAACTTGGTTTTTTTCTCAAGCCCTAAAAAGCGGATTGCCTCTAATAAACGTAATGTGCCTATTGCATCTACATCGGCGGTGTATTCTGGTGCCTCAAAGCTAACGGCTACATGGCTTTGTGCGCCTAAATTGTATACTTCGTCTGGCTGAACTTCTTTCAAAATACGCGTAAGGTTAGACGTATCGGTTAAATCGCCATAATGCAAAAAAAACTGTGGGTTAGTTTCGTGGCGATCTTGGTAAATATGGTCCACTCGCTCCGTATTAAAGCTAGATGCACGGCGTTTAATACCATGTACTTCGTAACCTTTTTCAAGCAACAACTCAGCTAAGTAAGAGCCATCTTGGCCTGTAACACCGGTTATTAACGCAACTTTTTTTGACATGTCATTTCCTTTTAAATTTTCTAAGCTGTTAAATGTTATAAATGTTTGTTTGTCAGTTTATTTAGGTCTGTAACAAACTGATCAAGTATTTTGTTTTTTGCTAAATAGGTTTCTGCAAATTGACGAGCTATTTTATTATGTGTAGTTAAATCTCGGTTTAAAATTAGCTCAAGGCCATTAATAAAAGCAGCTGTGTTTTCGGGCTCTACACAGTCGTAAATACCTGTATGTTTGTTGGCTATTTGGCCAAGCTCTGTATGTGGCTCTGCAGTAACTAATGCATGCCCCCCAGCCGATAAAATATTGGTTAGCTTTGATGGCAATACAGCATCGGCTGCACCCTTTTTTTGTACCACTAAATGTACGTCGGCCAATGCTAACATTTGTGGTACTTTTTCCCATGGTTGTAATGGCAAAAATACAACATTGTTAAGGTTAAGTTGGTTAGCATTTGCTTTTAATGTATCTACATAAGCGCCAGCACCCACTAATACAAATTTTACATTAGGTTGTGTTTGGTAATGTTTAGCAGCATCAAGCACTACCTCTAAGCCCTGCTTATTACCAATATTACCTGCGTACAACACTATTTTATCGGTAGGTTTAAAACCCCACTCTTTTCTAAGTGCTGCACCGCATGTTTGCGGGGTTACAAAGTCGGTATCGGACCAGTTAGGAAAGTGAATAATTTTACTCTCGCTTACGCCCTTACGCTTAGCGTTTTCAATCATTGAATACGATATGGTAGACACTGCATCAAAACGCTTCATTAACCAGCTTTCAATGCGCTTAACAAAGCGCGATACTTTACCTTCGCCCATTAATCCTAAACCAAATAATGCATCTACCTCGTAATCTTGAATATGCATTATTGCTTTAGCACCTGTTAATTTTGCGTAAAGTAGCGTAAACGGTGCACAAAACAAGGTGGGTTGTACAAGCATAATTACATCTGGTTTTTTAAATAATTGGCTAATTAGGGCAAAAAATGACGAAACAGCAAACGTGCCTAAATGAACAACGCGCTTTATGGTAGTCACATTTTTAGGCACATAAAGCGGGCAACGTATTACATTTACGCCTTCAACTTCAGTACTGTTAAAAGTAAATGCATTAAAACCATTATGTACTTGCCATTCAGGGTAATAAGGTGGCGCAACAACAGCAGTTACATATAAATCTCGCTTAACCAACTCAGGGCACATTTCACCATTGTATTTGCCAATACCTGTGAGCTCAGGGGAGTAGTTAAGGCTTTGTAATATTAGTTTCATTACCAATCCTTGGTTTAACTGGCTTTGCTGGGTTGCCAATACATATCATGCCAACTGGCATATCCTTGTAAACAGAACTTCTTGAGCCTATAACTGCACCTTTACCAATTGTAATACCTGGTGCTATAAAAACATCGGTTGCTACCCATGCTTCATCTTCAATAACAATAGGTTTGGCGAATATATCAAAAGCCTCAGATTGGTAATCATGGCTACCAGTACATAAATAGCTTTTTTGTGACACAACCGCATTTTTACCAATAGTAATTTCACCGAGAGTATAAAGTTCAGCGTTATCGCCAACCCAAGAGTTATCACCAATCGTTAATTTCCAAGGATATGTTATTTTTACACTCGGGCGGATAACTACATTAGAGCCAATTCTTGCCCCAAAACAACGAAGTAAAAAATTACGCCATTTATAAGCAAATTGTGGTGACATTGAGAATAATGATGCTTGAATGATCCACCATAATTGCACAATTAAAGCACTCCGCCCTCTAAACCCTTTAGGTAAAACAAATTTATTTAACTTTTGGAATATCATAATTTCTCATATCGTCTATAAATGCAATTAAAGCTTCTTTTGCTTTTACTTTTTCATTTTCAAAATCTACTAATCTTTTGGTTTTCTTATCTAAATCAAATCCTTGATTATCAAACTGAAATTTGATTGATTTGGCTATTTCTTTGGCTATATCTGAACTAGGGGTTTCCAATACAGAAAAACCAGATAAACTTTCAATAACATCCTTCATACAACCTTTGCGCGTTCCAGCTAAAAAAACACCGTTTAATGCAGCTTCGTAAAGGACTAAGGGTTCAGCTTCATTTTTATACATAGACGGGAAGATAAAGCAGTCTAAACTTTTATAAAATTCTAATTTATCTTCCTCATACAATGGGCCAAGATATTTAATATTAGGGTTCACAGCTACAGCTTCTAATACCATTTTTTTTGCATCGTCATCGGCAAAAGGTCCTGCAATTTTCGCCACGAAATCTATTTGTAATAATTCTAAGTTAGAACAAACCTTTAAAAATAAGGCAATACCTTTTTCAAGGCATAAATTAGCCAAATGCCCTAACACCACAGTATTTGTTGTGTCTCTTTTCTCAACGTTATTTACAGTTTCAAAAAACGCCAGATTAGAGACAACTCTAATTTTCTCTTTGTTAATACCATAATGTTCAGTTAGCTTTTCTCCCATTTTTGGGCCTAATACAATATGTGTTGTTGCACTTCCGGCTATTTTATTAAGTACTGAAAATAAAGAACTATGATCGTTTAAGTAATTGAACGAATGATGGTGGATAAAAATTTTTTGAAAAAACACACGGCAAATAGCAATGTAAACCAGATCATAAACCTGACCTGTACCACCATTGATTGGTCGATAGACTACACCACCAAAATTAAATAACAATTTGAAGAACATATAAAAGTAACATAAAAAAGTGTGAGTTAATTTAAAAACCCCCCAGTACTTTGACATGAAAAATCTTGCAGCATAACTTGGCACTGTATTAATCACTGTCGGTTTTAAACCCAACTTTAGTGTTTTATTTAATACAGCTAAGTTTACGTTTGACATACCATGCACAGGTTTTGGTAAATCCATTAAAAATAGCAATTAAAATAGCCTCTATTAAGTTCCAACTCTAAAAACCATACCCCTAAACATGAAGCCACTAGCTAGGTACTAAACTTAGATCTGATAATCTGGTTGTATTGTTGCTGAGTATATATCTCAGACCTTAGATAAGCCTCTTTTGAATGGTGAGACAAGAGTTCACGATCATTACAATATTTTTCTATACATTCTTCGATTGCATCTACTGACATCTTTTGTATAACAAAACCAGATTTGTTATTTTCTATTATTTGAGCGCAAGCAGCTGAAGATATCACTGGCGTACCTCGTGATATGGCCTCAACCTGAACCATTCCAAAACCATCTGACAAGGTAGGAAAAAGTAATACATCGACAGAATCTATTAATGTAGGGATATCATTGGAAGCTACAGTTCCAATGTACTTATGCCCGGAAAACTCTTGTAACTTAGACTTCTCAACTAATAATTCACCAGCCAAAACTAGTTCAACTTTAAAACCTTGTTTAACTAACCTATCGACAGCAGCAACAGCATAATGCACACCTTTTCTTATTGATACATTACCAAGGCATAATAACCTTAAAGGTCTATCAGTATTAATATTAATACGCTGCTGTCTGCTGATAGAGGAAGCAATGGGTAGAACAGTGATTTTTTTATCAACGCCCCAATATTCTATAGACTTTTTTGAATATTCAGAGTTAACTATAATTTCATCAGCTATCTCTAATTCGCTTTTAACTCGCTCCTGAAACCCTTTATTCCAATGACCAGAACTTGAATTAGCCCCCCAATCTGAATATTTAGCAGTCTCTTCTTGAATAAGCTCCCACTCCGCTAATCCTGGATCAACTTGATCAAGAATAACAGTTCCACCAGTATCTTTACTTGCTCTCATACTTTCTAGAGCTCCTCCCGTGAAAGCAATCAAATTTTCCCCATGCTTAATTTGAGAACCAACAGTCTTCGCATATTTCCCACCATAATAAATCAATAACTGCTGTTTTTCGGCTAATGTTTTTGCTTTTCTAGTTTTTGCTCTAAAATCTAATCCGAGTATAAATTGCTGCCGAACTTTAGACCAAGGTAGGTCTTTATGATTACGGCACAATAGTGCTTTAATTGCAGGCGACCCATTAAACATTGGGGTAGCTTTGGTCGCCCAATAAGGCATGTAGATATCTGTATATAAGTAATTTAATTTACCCGCAACATTTAGAGCTAAAGGTAGGCTGTATCGTTCCCTAGAGCCCATACAAGATACTGTAAACTTATTGTTTTTCATTTTAGTTAATAAATCAGACATAACCATACCTTGCAGCTTGTTCTAAAAATACTTTGCTAATTTTGGCTGACGAAATAATAGCATCACGGTATTCCTCCAAACCTTTATTTTCACCGGCCCCCCGCACAAAATTAAATTTATTATTATTATGCCTATCACCATCAGTATTAAGAGTTTTCTTCATTTGATCTCGTGAGGAAAGCTCCAAGGCTTTTGTAATTATCGAATCATCAATAGAATAGCCTAACTGCCTATATACTTTTGAAATTTCGATTAAGGGAGAAGCTTGTAGATCTTCGTACCTAACAATAATAGCCCCTTTATCTTCCCAGCTTTTCATAAAGTTTCCCCAAGCATTAAAACCATAACGCCAATCAAACATAAATTCATCGATGTTTGATACTTTTTTGCCTCGCGCTTTTTCAAGGTAGTTATGATAACTTGATATTACAAAAAAAGGATTCCTGACAACTACTACACTTTTAACCCCCTTAAAAAAAGGTGTGTATGGGAAATGTGTTTTTAAAAAGACAGGACAAGCCTCAATAATTTTGATTTCGGAAAGGCTCCTGTTACCTCTGATAACTGGAGAGTAATTCTCTATAGTACGAAAGTTAATTTTTTCACCACCTTCAATCAACGAGTTAACATTGGAAACAACAAATCGAAACCAGCTATTTCCTGATTTAGGAAAAGAAGCCAGTAAAACACTTGAAGAGGGAAACTGTTTTGGTGCTTCAAATATTGCTCTAGAATAACGCTCCAATTGATAAAATAAACTTTGGTACATTCAAATTTCCTATGTCTGTTCTTATTTAAATTTAATATTTATGCGTTGCATACGCAAAAGTAGAATATATGGATAAACTATAAATATTAGCCCTTTAAAAATTTGAGCCATTGAGCCTCTGGAGTAGTAGTAATATCCCATATAAACTGAGATCAAACCTACCCCTATGAGTAATTGTCTAGCATTAAGAGAGTACTTACTGACTAGTTTAAATAGCCAAATTGTTAAAAAAACATATATTATGCTGCCAATATACACAGCGTACCAACCGAACATAGTAAAATACTCACCAAAGAATGGTACTGTAGTACCTGACCTTAAAGATTCTTCGCTCATTGAAATGCCGTATGCTATATCTTTAAGGTGACTATACAAGTTCTTATCTGGATAAATAAATCGTGGAATAAATTGTTCGAAAACTTCAATCAATGGCTTAAAATGCACAAATGGTAAATCATTACCATACTGCGACAAAGTTGAAGCTAATCCGAATACACTATTCGCATCTGCAAATAAACCATAGAGCAGAGTTTCAAGATCAATATACTTTATTGCATCAAGATCTAACCCTGAAAACTTACTCCTCACAACGGTCATAACTGAAAAGAAAATTCCGACAATAACCAATGTAAAAAAAAGGCCAATTTTTTGTTTTTTACTAGAATCTTCATTAAAATAGAACGCCAATAAAAGAGGCCCTACAATCAATGCAATTTTGTACCTCAAGCCAGTAAATACTGAATATAATAAGAAAATTATAAGTGCAATTTTCCAAATATTCTTTCGGGCTCTTTCTGTCCCAAATGAAAATAAAATAACAGCAATTAGCACATCAGAAAATTGATAAAAAATCAGCAAAAATGGGTCAATTGTAATTAAACTTGAATCACTTAAAGCACTTGCCTTTAAATAAACATATAATGAAGAAAATAGTCCAATAAAAAAAAGAAAATTTATAGTTCTATTAGTCCAATCGCTTTCGATATATTTGATATTAAAATTGGAAATTGGCTGAAGTGTACGATCTTTATATATTGTAACTGCTGCAACAACGAAAAACACAGTAAGATAAATAGAAGGTAATAAATATATTTCACTTGCCCAATTCGAACCTATAAACCAACCTCCTTTAAATTCAATCCAATACCATGTGCCTAATAAACCATAATATAATGTAGATACAGTAAAAACTGTTAAGAACATCTTAGTCATCGTAGACTTTAATAATGATATTGTGCAAAGGTATAAAATCACCAAAATTACTATCAATAGTATAAACATTTATTAAAGCTTCCCAATCCAAGCTTCAAAAGGAGCACATTGGTTTACGGGCTTATATAATAAACTTTTAGTACGTTTACCAACCTCTACTGCAGGATTACCAGCAACAATAGTATAAGGAGGGACATTACGGGATACTACTGCTCCAGCCCCAACAACTGCCCCTTCTCCTATTGTCACCCCCGGTAATATAATTGAATTAGTTGCAATCCATGCGTAGTCACAAACTACAATTGGTTTTGATGTTAAAGGCCACATTGGATCCCGCAAACTATGGGTACCAGTTAGTAAATGCGCACCACTATTAATCACTACACAATTGCCAATTAGTATTTCATCATGTAGTGCTAGGTGAACAGCTGTTGATATGGAGCTGAAAGCTCCTATAGTTAGTAGTTTGCCTTTCCCTTTTATGTCAATTTTTCCTACAAACGCAGAACTTTCAACTTTAGCACCTAGCAAGTTGAGGATTATTTTCCTAAAAATAATAATAGAGGTTGCCGGAAAATGAATACAGCGTTTAATCCATACAACAAACCATCTCCGACAAAATAATCGCGGTCGTTCGCGGTGCGAAAATAAATATAGCAACATATCAGTATTTCAACCTTAAATTAAAAACATCCATTACATATCTTTGTAATGAGGATTGAATGACTTTATTTGCTTCAACAACTGAGAAAAACAAAATAAAAGACTCAGCTAAAACTATTGCAATTGCAGCTGCTTCTAGCCCTGCAATTGGAAATAACAACCAAGCAAAAATCACAGAACAAAACGAAGTAAATAGAAATATAATAGAAAAACGATTGTGATTATTCGTCGCCATTAAAACTAGCCAACTAGATTGACTATTAATATTCAGTAATGCAGCCCCTAAAAGTAGATAAAATAAGTGAACTGAATAAACAAAATCATCACCCAACCAAAGACTAAAAAGAAAATCATCTACTAATATTAAGGCAAAAACGCAAATAAAACCTATATATAGAGCATAACGCGATGCACCAATGTAAAGTTTTTTCATTAGTTTATAATCAAGTAAAGCAAACGCTTTTGTGATTTCAGGCCAAATTGCTTGATTGACCATTGTAACCATTTGCACGATGATTCGAGATAATGTTCTAAGTACATTGAACTGTGCCACTGCCACGGCACCCAAGACACTGCCGATTACCAAAGTCATTCCTTGTATACTTAAAGCTAATCCTAACGGGAAAGACATAAATGCAAGCCCTGGTTTTATCATCTCTTTAATAATTCCAAAATTTGCATCTTTTATAGAAAGACTGAAACTTTTAGAAGTATTAATTAGACGCATATACATAACCAAGTATCCGACTATACGCCCAAATAAACCCGCAATAGCAAAGGATAATATTCCCCCACCGATTATTAATGCACCAATTGCAAATAACCATTCGGTTAAACGAGTTGTATGAGAAAGAAATGTACCTTCAGCATATTTATCTAAACTCCGATACGCTGCACATAACACATTGACTTGCATACCAAACAAAACTTGAATTGTCAGCACTAGAACAATATGGGTAACTTCAAGTCTATCTATCGTACTAATACCTATATTGTCACTGATGTTCATAATGCCAAATAGAAACAATACAAATATAAAAATTAAGCTAGACATAACCAAATTGAATGCGATAAGGCTGTGGAACGTAGATATTACATCCTTGTTATCATTTTGAGCATTTTTCGTAACCATACGATTACTAGCAATAGCCCCTATACCAAAATCACTCATAGCTAAATAGGTTGGAAGTGCACTTAAAATTAACCATTCGCCAAAACTAACCATCCCCCAATAATGAATGAACAAGGGAACACTCACAAGTTGAGTTAATACAGTTATGGCTTGCCCATATGCATTTGCGCTAACCCCTTTGATTAGGCGTGTATAAAGACCTTTATTTGTTTTTTTTATCACTTTTTGCCTAAGTTATTTTTATTTGTTGTCAATGAAAAGAAAAAGTTGTTATTAAACTTATTTTATTTTGATACAAGCCCACTCAGGAAAACACTTCCTAATATAAGCATTTAACTCAATTTCAGATTGAGTATAAGTTCTATTTTTAAGCTTTAAGCTATCAGCTGTTACCTCAAAGCTTTCACTTTCAGGTATAGTCTTCGATATCATCCCCGCACCCACCGTTACGTTAGTAAGCCTATCGATTACAATAAATGACCCTGTGCCATGCACTGTGTTGTATTCGTCAATTACTACTGGGCTTGATGTGCTTATATTGCACGAACCAATTTCGTTAAGTTGCAGCTCATTTACGTCTAAGTTTTTTAGGGTATTTACATCAATTTTATGGTTAATTTTTTCTATTCGGCCATAGGTGTTTTTTGTGCCTACTTTAAACTCATACTCTTTGCCTGGTTGTAATGCTGTTTCGTCCATCCAAACAAGTGTTGCTTCAAATTGCTCTGACGTGGTAGCTAAGTTATTTGATTTAACAATGACATCCCCACGCGAAATATCAATTTCATCAGTGGTTGTTAATGTAACTGCTTGCCCTGCAAATGCGCTTGTTAGGTCGCCGTCGGCAGTTACTATGCTTTTTACTGTTGATGACTTACCTGAGGGCATAACGGTAATTAAGTCGCCAACATTAATAACGCCACTGGCTACTGTGCCACAGAAGCCTCTAAAGTTTAGGTTAGGGCGCGTTACAAATTGAACAGGAAAGCGAAAGTCTTGCAGGTTTTTGTCTTCGTTAACTGTTACTGAGTTTAGTAACTCCATTAGGGTTGCGCCTGGGTACCAACTCATTGACTCAGATTTATTAACTACATTATCACCACGCAATGCTGATATTGGTACAAAGCGGATATCTGGTATGTTTAGGTCGGCAGCAAATGCTTTATAATCGTCTTTAATTTTACGATATTGCTCTTGGCTAAAGTCAATTAAATCCATTTTATTAACTGCAACAATAACGTGTTTTAAGCCAAGTAAAGAAGCAATATATGAATGGCGTTTAGTTTGCGTTTGCACGCCGTAACGTGCGTCTACCATTACAATAGCTAGGTCGCAATTTGAAGCGCCTGTTGCCATGTTACGGGTGTACTGCTCGTGCCCAGGGCAGTCGGCAATAATAAATTTACGGCTTTCGGTTGCAAAATAACGATACGCTACATCAATAGTAATACCTTGTTCACGCTCTGACTGAAGGCCGTCGACCAGTAGCGCTAGATCAAACTCACCATCGGTTGTGTTAAACTTTTTAGAGTCGTTTTTAATAGCTGACATGTGATCTTCAAAAATTAATTTTGAATCGTGTAATAGCCGGCCTATTAATGTTGATTTGCCGTCGTCTACATTGCCACACGTTAAAAAGCGAAGCATGTCTTTATCTTCATGCTTTTGAAGGTAGGTTTCTATATCTGTTTCTAGTAGTGTTTGTTCGTTCACGGGTATTCCTTTAACAATATTCTTTAAAATTAATGATGCTTAAAATTGGCTTAAAAGTAGCCTTCCATTTTTTTCTTTTCCATTGAGCCTGATGAGTCGTGATCGATTACTCGTCCTTGGCGTTCAGATGTTTTAGTAAGCAACATTTCTTGAATAATTTCTGGTAAAGTAGTGGCTTCAGACTCTACCGCTCCTGTTAGTGGATAACACCCTAATGTACGAAAACGTACTTTTTTCATCATTGGAACTTCGCCTTCTTTTAATGGTAAGCGTTCGTCGTCTACCATTATTAACGAGCCATCTCGTTCTACTACAGGGCGGGTATCTGCTAAGTACAAAGGTACAATTTCAATGTTTTCTAGATATATGTATTGCCAAATATCAAGCTCAGTCCAGTTTGATAATGGGAAAACACGAATGCTTTCACCTTTATTAACTTTACCGTTATAAGTGTTCCAAAGTTCTGGGCGCTGACTTTTTGGATCCCAACGGTGGTTTTTATCGCGAAAAGAATACACTCGCTCTTTAGCACGTGATTTTTCTTCATCGCGGCGCGCACCACCAAATGCGGCGTCAAACTTATGCTTATTTAAGGCTTGTTTTAAGCCTTGTGTTTTCATTATGTCAGTGTATTTGGCACTACCATGATCAAACGGGTTTATATTTGCGGCAATGGCTTCTTCGTTTTTGTGAACTATTAGGTCCATGTCGTATTTTTTAGCCATACGGTCACGAAACGCAATCATTTCTTTAAACTTAAAAGTGGTATCTACATGCATTAATGGAAAAGGAGGCTTAGCTGGATAAAAAGCCTTCATGCATAAGTGCAGCATTACTGCTGAGTCTTTACCCACCGAATACATCATCACTGGGTTATCAAATTCTGCTGCCACTTCTCTCATTATATGAATCGACTCAGCTTCTAATTGCTTTAAATGAGTCATTCTTGCTTGTGATATTTCCATTTTATCTCTCGTTATGCTTTAACGTATTTGAGCAAGCGTTATACAAATTATAACCTGCTGTAATTTCTAGCTATATTAATCTGCTTATGCTTAGAGTTTAAATTCTTTTACTAAAGCAGTTTTTTTAATTGCTTTGTAAACTCTTCACCCATATGGCTTGATTGCATTGCATATTCAACATTAGCCAGCATATAGCCTAATTTAGAACCACAGTCATGCGATTTACCTGTTAGGTGGTAAGCTTCAAGCGTTTCGAGGTGGCGTAATTGTAGTAATGCATCGGTAAGTTGTATTTCGCCGCCAGCGCCAGGTGGCGTGTACTCAAGCAAATCCCAAATAGTGGGCGATACAACATAACGGCCTGTTATGGCTAGGTTGCTTGGGGCTTCATCGTTATTTGGTTTTTCGACCATGTTTTTAATGGTGGCGTTTTCGCCTGCGTTTATGTTTTTACCTGCTAGGTCTACCACGCCGTATTGGTGAACTTGTTCTTGAGGTACAGGCTCTACCATTACTTGGTTATGGCCTGTTTGGTCAAACCGGTTAATCATTTGGCTTAAGTTATCGGTTTTTGGGTTTGACTTGTATTTGTCAATTATTACGTCGGGTAGCATTACGGCAAAAGGGTTGTTGCCAACTATGGGTTTAGCCGCAAGTACTGCATGGCCAAGGCCTAATGGAGCCGATTGGCGAACCGAAATTACCGTTACGTCTTTTGGTACTATTGAGCGAATCTCGTCTAGTAGGCTGCGTTTTACGCGTGCCTCTAGCGTGGCTTCTAGCTCAAAGCTGGTGTCAAAATGGTTTTCGATAGAGTTTTTAGAAGCGTGAGTAACCAGTACTATTTCTTTTATGCCTGCGGCTACGGCTTCGTTAACTACATATTGAATTAAGGGTTTGTCTACCAGGGGGAGCATTTCTTTTGGTATGGCTTTTGTAGCTGGTAACATACGTGTACCAAGGCCTGCAACGGGGAGTACTGCTTTTAAAACTTTCACTTTAATTCCTTTTTTATTTTTTGATTATTTATAAAAACACAAAAAAGGACAAGCGTAGTTAAGCTTAAGTCCTTTTAACGTACCTCACATACCGTGTGAAGTTATTATTATACACAACACAATAATGTACTCAACTATAAAAACATCCTTTTAGATTGTTTTTTTGTTAAATTTATGTTGCACCAAAATGACTACCAAACGCCCTACTTTAGTGCTGTGTAGCACTTTTTACTTATCTACCTTTTTTGTTGTAATAATACTATACTTAGCTGTGCTGTTTATTAGGGATTATTAACTAAAGGAACGTATGTGCGCTTAAGTGTTTGCATTTTAATTGTTATGTCGTTTTTTGTGTACGCGCAAGACGCACTTATGCATTTGCGTAACAGCGATATACTAAACCGTGCACAACAACATTATGGCGACGAAGGCTACACCCGTATTAAAAATTGGCTTAGTTTTATAGATAGCAGCCAAGGTAAAAGCGAGTGGCAACAAATACACCTAGTTAACGACTTTTTTAATAAACACATACAATACCAAACCGACGACGACCTGTGGCAAAAAAAAGATTACTGGGCCACCCCGCTTGAAAGCTTAGGCGTTGGTATGGGCGACTGTGAAGACTACGTAATAGCCAAATACTTTACGCTAATTGCACTAGGCATACCGGAAGATAAAATACGGTTAATGTATGTAAGGCAAAAAACAGTAAACCAGCCGCATATGGTATTAATTTATTTTGAAGAGCCTAACCAAATACCGCTTGTGTTAGGTAATTTTAATACTAAACTTTTACCCGCTAATAAACGGCCTGATTTAAAACCTATATACAGCTTTAACGGCCAAGGTTTATGGCTAGCTAAAGCAAAAGGGTTGGGTAATAAAGTAAAAAATAGCCGTGGTGTATCGGCCTGGAACACCATGCTGCAACGCATAGAACACGGTGAGCTTGCGCCCACCAACAGTAACATTAAAGGAACTAGTAGTTATGTATCGACTTTTTAAAAATGGACTTAGTTTAAAAACCCAAGTGTACGGGTTAATTATTTTAATTTCGGTTATTTCGTTTTTTGTACGTGTAGTTACCGACGTACAAACCACCCGCCACTATTTGCAAACCCAAATGGGCAGCCACGCGCAAGACACCGCAACCAGTTTGGGGCTTTCTATTTCGCCCTACCTTGACGACGAAAGTTTAATGATTGCCCAAACCATGGCCACGGCTATTTTTGATAGTGGCTATTATAGGCAAATTAAATTTACCGACATGCAAAGTAATATGGTGTTTGAGCTTACTAACCCTAAACGGGTTGAGTCGGTACCTGGCTGGTTTATTAATGCGGTAGAGCTTAACGCGCCCACTATGAGCAGCGAGCTTAATAATGGCTGGGTTATGGCAGGTACGCTTGAAGTAACTAGCCATGCTGGGCAGTCGTACTTAACGCTTTGGGAGCACACTAAACGTAGCTTTTACGGATCGTTTTTATTACTTGCGGGATCGCTTGCGGTTGCGTTTTTAATTTTAGGCACGGTGTTTAGGCCGCTAAAAGCCGTAGAACATCAAGCACAATTGGTTACGCGTAAACGCTTTACCTTAAACGAGCAAATACCGGTTGCACGCGAGCTACGTACAGTAACTAAAGCCATAAACAATATGGTTATTAATTTACAAAGCACGTTTGACTCGTTAACAAAACAAACCCAAACCCTCACCGAAGAAGTATACATAGACCCACTTACTGGGCTTGGGAATCGTCGGTCGTTTGAAAACCATTTTAGCTCAGTGGTTGATACAATAACTGAAGACGCGCCAATAACCGCAATGATGATCACCCTGCCTTCGCTTACTAATATTAACCAAACCGTTAGCTACCAAGACGGCGACGAACACGTTTACGATGTAAGCACTACTTTGCAATCTATACTAAGCGAGTTAACTAACACTAAACTTTTTAAGCTTAATGGCAGTACGTTTATAGCACTGGCCCCATTTGACGTACCATTTTTAAATAAAACCAAGCTAGACATTAACGATGCTTTTAGCCAAAAGAAAAACAGCTTACATGTAAACGGGTTTGCTAACTTGTCGCTTGTAAGTGTTGAAAAAGGCTCGAGCTTGGGGAGTGTGCTTTCGGCGCTTGATACCGGTTGTACCATTGGCGAAACCGCAGCTACTAATAAAGTAGATAAAGACACTCTATTTAGTGTTAAACAATGGCGTGCGCTAATTCAATCGATTATTGATTCGGGCGAGGTGAGTTTTTCGGTGCAGGCTGTTAAGCAAGCTAACTCAGAGCACCAGCAGTGCTATTTTGAGGTGTTTGCACACTTTATACATGAAGGTGAAAAAGTAAATAACGGCCATTTATTTGCTATGGCCGAAAAACTTAATTTAACCGAAGAACTCGACAAAAAAATAATACGCAATTTTGTAAACGTTAAAGAGCAATACCCAAAAGATGTGTTTGCCCTTAATTTAAGTAAAGCCGCGTTATACTCTACCGATTTTATAGAGTGGCTTACGCTTTACGCGACTACTAAACCTATTTTAAAAACTAACTTATTGTTTGAGCTACACGAAATAAGCTTACTTTATAATGTGCATGTAGCCAGTTTACATATAGATGCCATTAAAGATATTGGTATTAATGTGTGTGTAGAACATTTTGGTACCAGTTTAACGTCGTTTAGGTACTTACAAGGCCTAGATATTGAATTTGTAAAAATTGACGGCAGCTACATACAAGACTTACTAGATAACACCCAAAGCCAATTTTTTATTCAAACGGTAAATAATATTTGCCACGGTTTTGGTATTAAAGTTTTAGCCTGCTTAATTGAAAAACCTGAGACTTTAAAGGCACTTGAAAAACTGGGCTGCGACGGAGTACAAGGCAATTTAATAATGCCGCCTTCGCAAATAGTAAAAACTAATAATAATGGCGTAAATAAAGAGTTTACTTTTTGCTCTAATACGCTAAAATTTTGTAATTAGACACTCAACCATGGGACGAGACATGAAAAAACTAATTTTAGCTGGCTTAATTGCTGGTGCCACTGCAGTGGTTACATTACCTGTATATGCACAAGCAGACAGCGCTGGCCTTGTTAGCGTATTAAACAATGCGACTGCAGATACTTCGCCAGAGCAACTTCAAGCAGACTTACTTGCTGCTATTGAAGCTGCTTGTAGTGATTGTTCTGCTGAAGACGTAGAAGCGTTAATTAACGATGCAGTTGCTGCTGTAGGCCCAGATAGCCCGTTAGTTGCTGATGTACTAGGCGCAATGAGTGCTGCTGGTATAGATAGCGATACGCTTACATTAGCTGCTGTAACTGCTGGTGTTGATGCAACTACTGCCTCTGAGGCAACGGCTGCTGGTAATCCAAATGCACCAGGTCAAAACCCTGGTAATAACGCTGCGCCAAACAGTAACGCTAACCCAAATGCACGTTCACGTGTGCCTGCATTTGTTAGCTTACCAACACCTCCGGGTGCTGGCGGTAATGGCGGCGACGACGGTATTTCTGAAGTTGATAACTAAAACCAACTTTTAATTATAAAAACGCAGCCAATTGGCTGCGTTTTTTGTTATGTGTACTACACAAATATGCAATAATGCGAAATATACAAGTTTTGAGTTTTTAGAAAACAGATATCAGTGAAGTAAATATGTATTAAACATTAGTGGTTAGCTATAAGTTTTCAGAAGATAGTAAAAAACAGATAGTAGTAGTTAGAAATAAGTTTTTAGGTTAAGTATTAGTAACAAGCGTTTATAGGGAAATTAGTGAACCGTTTAATTTTTGTATTGTTATGTGGCATTTTATTTTTACTCCCGTTACCTTTAGGCAGTTACCGACCTTGGGCCATACTTGCTATGGGCCTTTTAATAAGCGCTACGTTTATAACGCACTTAATTTACGGTGCTATAAATAATAACCAATCTTTGTACCCTCCTTTGTATTCGTGGCCTGTGTTTGCGGCGCTTGGTGTTGTTATTGCGGTGTGCGCCGTGCAAATGTTTACGGTAAGCGTTGATCCTTTTCAAACCAAACAAATGTTATTAAAAACCAGCTTTATGATTTTATTTTGCTGGCTTATTTTTATTTACTTTAACAGTGCTGCGCGCATTAAAAAGCTAATTTATGCGGTTATATGTGCTGGGGTTTTTCAGGCACTGTATGCTAGTTACTTAAATTTATCGCCCGATGTAGTTAGCCCTATTTTTGGGTATAAACATACCGACCGGGCCATTGGTACATTTACGTATTCTAACTTTTTAGCTAACTATTTAGCGCTGTGTTTATGTTTGGGTATAGGCGTATTGGTAAGCGAGTTAAAGCGCAATAACGGTAAAGGTAAAAACACATTAAAACAAACTCTTAGAGCTTGGGCCGAAATACTTTTAAGCTCTAAAATAGTGTTGCGTATTTCGTTAATAATTATAATTGTGGCGCTTATTTTAACCCGTAGCCGCATGGGTAACTCGGCCTTTTTTATTGCGTTAATGGTGGTAAGCTTTTTGGCGCTGTTTGTTTATAACAATAAACCTAAGGCGTTTAAGTTATTAATAGTGAGCTTTTTTATTATTGATTTAATAATTATTGGCGCTATTTTTGATGTTGAAAAAGTAAAGCAGCGTATTAGTGAAACAAGCATTGCGTCTGAAACCCGCGACGAGGTGGTACGCGACTCTATACCGCTTATTTTAGATAAGCCTTTATTGGGCTCGGGCGGCGGTACGTTTTATACCGCATTCCCTGCGTATCAGTCGGAGCCGTATTCGGGCTATTACGATAACGCCCATAACGATTATATTCAATTTGCCGTAGAGCTGGGTATACCTGCTACAGCTGCGCTTGGTTTGTTGGTTTTGTATTGTTTATGGTTGTGTGTTGCAACTATGCGCAAGCGCAAAACGGCGTTGTTTCAGGGTGTGGCTTTTGGATGTGCTATTGCGATTATTGATATGTTATTGCATTCATCGGTAGATTATTCGCTCCAAGCTGGTGCAAACTCTATGCTGTTTATGGTTATTTTATGTTTGGCGATTTTGAGTAATAAAATAGTTGTTAAACGTGTACGCAGTTTTAAATAGATATTTTCCAGTTTTCAGTTTTTAAAAATATTTTATTCAGGTAAGTAGTCATATCTCTAAATAATTAAACCAACACGGTATATTGCTAAGTGATTATGTCACCACCGAGAAGTAAAGGAGAAACCAAGGAGAAGTAACTAACCATTACTTATGTTTTCTCTGTGTAGCGCCAGCGGCTCGGTGTTCTCGGTAGTGATATTTATAAGCAATAAGAAGCTGCGCTTCTAACGTGAGCAAGCTCTACGTCTACAAGTAAATGCCAAACCTTACCAGTAGACGCGCAGCTTGCTGGCGTTTAAAAGCAACGCTTTTACATATCTATAAATAACGCGCCAGCAAGGAAGACGCCTACAAGAAAATACCAACCCCTCCCTTTTAGAAGGGCTTCATTCTATTAAGGCAATGCCGGGCTTTATTTGTGTTCTAGGTCGAATTCGGTGGTGTGGCCGTCGCCGTGGATGAGTTGATAGCGGGATAAGTCGCCGTTATCTAACGTTATTAGGCTTATTGCGGAGTCGCTTACTAAATACTTTTGGCCTTCGCCTAGGGTTTGGTGTTTGTCTACTTCCATGTGCCAGCGTTTGGTGAAAAAGTTAAGCGGGCTTTTGGGGCCGTATAAAATAGAGTCTAGTTTGTCTAGTACGTTTATTAACTTACGCGGGAATTCGTTTTTTATCCCGCTTGCGGTGAGCTGCCATATTCGGTTTGGGTGATCGCCAAAACGCTTTTGCACCGAAAAACAAAACGAGTAATGTACATCGCCTGATAAAATAAGGGTTTCGTTTGGGGTGTCGGTGCGTCTAAAGGTGTCGAGTAGTTTTTTAGCCGAGCCTTCGTGGGCCATCCAGTTTTCTACATCCACCATCAGTGGCTGGCCGCATATATTAAAAGCCGCTTGAATGGCTTCTATTGATTTAACACCAAATACTGGCGCGGGCGATACTATAATTACTTTATCGTGACTGAGTAGGCTTTCTTCAAGCTCTGTAAGGCGTTCCCAATCGAGCAGGCCTGATGGCTCGTTAAAATTGCTTTCGTTACGCCAGCGGTGTGTGCGGGTGTCGAGCACCACGACTTTAGGTGTTGTAGTTAACTCGTAATGCCAATGGTTAAATTCGTTCAGGGGTTTATCAAACGCTTTAAATTGCCATTGGTTATTAGCGCTTAAGCTTTGTTTAAATGGCGGTATTAGCGCGCTTGTTTTTGTTAGCGCGTCGTTACCCATACCTTGAAACAGCCAGTAACTTATAAGCCCATTATTAATTATACGTTTACTGCTTGGGTTTTGGTTTATGGCTTGCTCCCACCCTGCGGTGAGGTTCCAATCGTCGGTTACGTCGTGATCGTCAAACATCATTAACGTAGACACATTAGCAAATAATTTTTCTACTTCATTCAGCCCTTTAGCATAGCCAAGCAACGCCGATTTTTCGGCATTAAAAATACGTTGATGCTCGAGGTTTTGCCCGGTGTATTGTGCGTTTTTTAAATCAACACATTGCCATGCAGCGGCGCTTAAATTAAGTAAATAAAGCGCTATAAATTCTTCAAAGTGAATAAGGTGGTTAAATGCTTTTACGCTTGAAAAATGCGGCTCGTCTTTTTTAAGCCAATAACCCACACCCAGTTTTGAGCGCTTTTGCCACGGGGTTTTGGGTAAAAAATGGTGCCTGTTGTATAGCTGTTCATCAATTTTGTTAGGCAGAGGCAACGCCATGGGTTGTTCTTTATAAATACCTAGCTTTTCAATAAGCTGATGAATCACCAATAACATAGGCCCTGCTACATCGTCGGCGTAAACCTGGTCGCCGCTTAACAGCAATAATTGTGCGCCAGGTGTATTTTGGCTGCGTTGAGTGTTTTGCCATTGGCTTGATGTTACTAGGCTGTCTTTTGCGGGGTGATGCGCGTTTCGGCACGAGCCATGCAATATGCTATTTAGTTTATTAGGTATAACAAATGCTGGAGTTGCTTGGTTGCTGTAAGCCCAAGCTGATAGGTCAACCTCATTGCCATTTATTATTAATTGATACGCTAGTAAGGTGTCGAGCGCAAAAAGTGTACTTGCCGGTTTTACAACTACAAAGTGTAAATAAAGGCGTTCGCCTAGTGTAATGGTTTGTTGCTCGCTGACACTTTGCGTATTGAGTATATTAATTTGGCACTGTGCGGGGATTGACGTTGCAAATACTATGCATACGCCTGTTTGCTCAGCGCGGCGCACCATTGGCCCCATAAGTAACATAGGAAGTTGCGCCGCGTGAGTCGTCATATTATTAGCCTTTAGCTGCTAATTTAAATAGCGAGTAAAAGTTATCGGTGGTGGCTTTAGCTAGCTCGTTAAAGCTAATACCTTTTAACTCACTAATGTAATACGCAACATCTTGCACGTAAGCTGGCTGATTAGTTTGCCCTCGGTGCGGTACGGGTGCTAAATACGGCGAATCGGTTTCTATTAGTAGTCGGTCGAGTGGGATTTGCTTTACTACGTCTTTAAGCTCTACTGCATTTTTAAACGTTACAATGCCAGAAATAGAAATATAAAAGCCCATATCTATGGCTTTTTTAGCCATGTCCCAGTCTTCTGTAAAACAATGCAGTACGCCGCCACAGTTTTCGGCGTTGTGCTCGCGCATTAGATTAATGGTGTCTGCACGGGCGTCGCGTGTATGGATAATTAGCGGCTTATGTAGTTCGTTTGCCACATCAATATGGCCTACAAAACTTGCTTGCTGTACGGCATGCGTGTCTTTTGCGTAGTAGTAATCTAGGCCTGTTTCGCCTATGGCAACTACTTTATTGTGTGACGCTAAATCAATTAATTGCTGCTTGTTAAGCGCGTCTTTTTGATCGAGCGGATGCACGCCACACGAGGCCGATACATCGTCGTAGTGCTTAATTTTATCAAGCATACTTGGGAATTGGTCAAGCGTAACGCTTACACATAAAAAGTGTTCAACCTGTTTGGCGCGTGCTTGGTCTAGCACTTGGTCTAGGTTTAAATCGAGTTTATCAAAATCAAGACGGTCTAAATGGCAATGCGAATCTACAATCAAAATTGGGCCTGTTTTTTTACTACATGGTGTAAGTTGGATTACCGGAGTTTAACATAGTCCCCAGTAGTTTTTCGATCTTGGCGTTTAGGTTTGTTTTGTCGTCTAAAAAGCTAATACCAATCCCTGGCGGGTTTGAGCTTTGTGCGCCTTGTGGGGTGATCCACGCAACCTTGCCAGTGACTATGTCGTCTTCTAGTGCGTCGGGAAGGGTTACACGTAACGCCAGCGAGTGCCCTACTTCGTAACGCATGTTAGTACGCACAAATAAGCCGCCTTTTTTTAAGTAAGGCATGTAACAGCGATATAATTCGTCTAGGTCGTCTATATCTACTAATAGCTCTTGCATGGTTAATCCTTTTATTTATTACGTAAAATGTACGCTAATCGCGATACGGCGAGCGGTAAATTAAGGCCGAGAATTTTTGTGTTATTTTGCAAAAATTCGCTAAGTGCTTGCTGCGCTTGTTGATACGCTTCAAAGCTCATACCTTGTAATAATTGCTGTTTTAATTGCTCGCTTAAAAATAAGGTAAATATACGAACCAGCTCCGGTTGTTTATTTATTATATCGACTAACGCTTTGAAATTATGGCTTTGTTTAAACTCAGTTGCAAACTTATAAAGGGTATCTATATTTTGTAACTGGTTTTGCTCTTGCCACTGTTTTACTTGTAATGGCTGGCTATAAAAAAGCGGTAGCCAAGGGTAATTTTGTATTTGTAACGACTCAAGCCATTGCTGCGCTAGTTGTGTACTTGTTACTTTTACGTCGGTTTTAGCGCATCGGCTTAAAATAGTGGCTGGCAATTGTGCAGGTTGGCTTGTGGTTAATATTAAAAACCGGCTATTGCTTGGTTCTTCAAGCGTTTTTAACAAGGCGTTAGCCGCTGCCATGGTCATTTTTTCGCAGTTTTCTATTACCACTACTTTGTTGCCATTTTGCGCCGCTGAGTGGTTCATAAAATCGCTAATGGCGCGTATGTCGTCTACGCCAATGCTTTGGCCGTCTACCTGGGTTATGCGCTTGTCGGGGTGTGTACCCGCAAGGTTAAGCGAGCAACTTTTACATTGCTCACATGGCGCTAAAATACTGTTTGGTGCGGCTGTTTGCTGGGTGATATTTTGGCATAACAAGGCATTGGCTAGTTCGTCACTTAAGGCAAACTTACCTACACCCACAGGCCCGCAAAACAATTGGGCATGATGAAAACGCTGACCACGAAAGCTTTGTGCTAAGTGTTGCTGTGTTTCATATAGCCAAGGTAGAGACATGTTATTTTAGCTCTTCAAAAAAAGTACGTAATACGTTTGTGATATCGCGATGTACCTTATCAATTTCTTGATTGGCATCTACGGTTTTAATTGAGTTGTCGTCGCTTGCAAGCTCTAGGTAGCGCATGCGTGTACGCTGAAAAAACTCAATGGCTTCTTGCTCTATTCGATCAAGTTCACCTCGCCCTTTAGCACGTTCAAGACCAATTACTGGGTCTATGTCGAGGTAAATGGTTAAGTCGGGCTTTAGGCCTTTTAATACCATAGACGATAACGACGCTAGTGTATTTGAGCTAATGCCACGCCCGCCGCCTTGATACGCCTGCGACGATAAGTCGTGACGGTCAGCTAATATCCATTTACCTTGCTCAAGCGCAGGGTTTATTACGTTATGCATTAGCTGCGAACGTGCGGCGTACATAATAAGCAGCTCGGTTTCGAAGGCTATTTCTTCTTCGTGTTCGGCTTTTACCAAGGTGCGTAACGATTCGGCCAATGGCGTGCCGCCAGGTTCGCGTACGTTAATGTAATCTATTTGTTTTTTGTTTAAAAAGTCTTGGCAAAGTGAAATAGCGGTTGATTTACCCGCGCCTTCTAAGCCTTCTACTACTATAAATTTTGGTTTCATAAACACGTTAATTCTTTTTATTTAAAATATAGGTTTTAACTGCCGCGTTATGTTGTTTTAACGTGGTAGAAAATTGGTGGCTGCCATCGCCTTTTGCTACAAAGTAAACATAGTCGCTTTGTGGCGGGTTTACCGCAGCTAAAATAGCTTCTTTTGATGGCATAGCTATTGGCGTTGGCGGTAATCCATCAATACGGTAGGTATTGTATGGCGTATGATTGCGTAAATCTTTGTATTTAATATCACCATCAAAGTTTTCACCCAGGCCATATATTACGGTTGGATCGGTTTGTAGGCGCATTTTGGTGTTTAACCGATTGACAAAAACCGAAGCAATTAACGGGCGCTCGCTGGCTACTGCGGTTTCTTTTTCAATAATTGAGGCCATTATTAGTGCCTCGTACGCGGTGTTGTAAGGTAAATTGTTAACGCGTTTTTGCCATGCATCGCTTAGTGTTTGTTGCATGGTTTGTGCGGCGCGTTTTAATACACTGCTTGCGGTATCGTTATGCTGGTAGTGGTAAGTATCTGGAAATAACCAGCCTTCTAACAATGTATCTTCATTTATAATTTGCTTACCTAACTCGTCTAACTTTAGATCGTTATTTAAATTAGGCGCATTTTTAATATTTGCTATTACATCGCGCAGCGCTTGGCCTTCAATAATGGTAAAGCTAAAGCTGATTTGTTGACCTTGGTTTATTTTTTTTATGTTATTAATAACACTGGTATTTGAAAGCTCGTAAAGCCCGGCTTTTAAATCGGTTAGCGTGGGGTCGAGCTTTGCAATAACTTGGTAACGCCAACAGCTTTCAACCCAGTTTTTTGCTTGCCATTGCAGGCATAATTTATTAAAACCGGTGCCCTTTTTTACCTCAAATTGCGTGCTTTCGCCTATATTTAGCGGGCTTTGTAGGGTTGCCTGCAATTGCTGATAGCCAATAGCTGTGCTAATAATCGCTAAAAAAGCGACTGATAAAATAACTTTTAACACTAAGCCTCCTTGGCTAATAAATTAGTTAGCAATGCGTTGCTGTACGCTACATTAAAGCACTGTTGCTCTATGCGTTTAACAGGTACAGCATGCATTAAGCTGTTGCATACAAATACAGCATCGGCCTTGGTTAAATCGTTTACTGTAATGTGTTTAAACTCAACCGTTAATTTATCACATAACGCTTGCAGATAAACGCCCTTTATACCGCATTCATTGAGCTTTGGTGTAAATACTTTACCGTGTTTAATGGCAAATATATTAGCTGCTGAGGCTTCAATTACCTGGTTGTTGTAGTCGAGCACAAGTACGTCTTCGCAATTTTGCGTTTGCATGGCTTTTTTAATGAGTACTTGCTCTAACCTATTTAGGGTTTTTAGCCCCGCAAGTAAAGGCTGCGCCGCTAATTTAATTGGGCTTATTTCAAGGCTAACCCCCAGCTCTGCAAGTGCATTGTAGTTAGCAGGGTATTCAAGCACGCTTACTATAATTGTTAAATTACATTCGCTTGGTAGGTTATAACCACGCCCGCCTTCACCGCGTGTTACGAGTATTTTTAACACGCCCGTTTGCTTTTGTTTTACTTGATTGTGTATGTATTGCTCTAAAGAGCTAAAGTCGAGTTCAGGAAAGGCTAAACGCTCGGCACATTCAGCTAGGCGAGCCTTGTGGTGGTGCCAATATTCAACTTGCCCATTTACAATTTTTGCTGTTGTAAAAAAACCATCGCCATAGTTTAAGCCTCTGTCGGCTATGCTAACGGCGTTTGATTGGCTGGCATTTATGATTATTTGCGTATTATTTATTATTTTTTGCATATAAAAAAAGCCCAGTTAAACAACTGAGCTCTTATAAAGTGGTTCGTTGTTAAAAAAGATTATACCTTTTTAAATAGCAACGAGCCATTAGTACCACCAAAGCCAAATGAGTTACACAGTGAGTAATCTAGTTTTGCATCGCGTGCTGTATGTGCAATGTAATCTAGGTCACAGCCTTCATCTGGGTTATCAAGGTTGATAGTAGGCGACACTTTTTGATCTTTTAGCGACAATATCGACACGATTGATTCAACTGAGCCCGCTGCACCCAGTAAGTGACCCATCATCGATTTAGACGAGCCAACCATTACGTCTTTTGCAGCATCACCAAAAATAGATTTAACTGCAGCAGTTTCAGCTTTATCGCCAGCGTTGGTCGATGTACCGTGGGCGTTAATGTAACCTACTTGATCTGCATTTACTTGCGCATCTTTTAATGCGTTTTCCATGGCAAGGGCTGCGCCTGCGCCGTCTTCTGGTGGAGATGTCATGTGGAATGCATCACCACTCATACCAAAACCAACTAGCTCGGCATAAATGTTTGCGCCACGTGCTTTTGCGTGTTCGTATTCTTCAACAACTACAACACCAGCACCGTCAGAAAGTACAAAACCGTCACGGTCTTTATCCCACGGGCGCGACGCTGCTTGTGGGTCGTCGTTACGTGTTGATAATGCGCGTGCTGCGTTAAAGCCACCCATACCAATTGGTGTACACGCTTTTTCTGCACCGCCAGCAACCATAGCGTCGGCATCGCCGTAGGCAATCATACGCGCTGCATGGCCAATGTTATGTAAACCTGTCGTACACGCAGTTACAATTGAAATATTAGGGCCACGTAGTCCGTACATTATTGATAAATGACCCGAGATCATATTAATAATGGTAGAAGGCACATAAAATGGAGATAGCTTACGTGGACCACTGTTAAGTAACTTAACGTGGTTTTCTTCAATTAGTGTTAGGCCGCCAATGCCAGAACCAACAGCAACACCAATGCGCGTTGCGTTTTCTTCTGTGATTTCTAAACCTGAATCTTTAAAGGCTTGAACACCCGCTGCTAAACCATATTGGATAAATAAATCCATTTTTTTTGCATCTTTTGGTGGCATATAAGCCGATGCATCAAAGTCGTTGATTAAACCAGCGAACTTTGTTCCAAATTTTGATGTGTCAAAGTGTGTTATTGTTTGTATACCACTTTTAGCATCTAATAAGCCTTGCCAGGTTGATTGAACATCATTGCCTAGCGGCGTCAACATTCCTAAGCCAGTTACGACGACACGACGTTTAGCCACGGTTTGCCTCCAATAAGGGATATTTATAATTTTATTAAAATTTTAACCATTTTAATTTTTAAATGGTTTTTTAATCCAATTAGATTCACAAGGGGATCATCATACCCAAGCAACCTCAAAGTGCGAGTCTCAAACTTGTTTGACAACACATAACGTAAACAAAATTAATGTTAGTTAAATTTGGGGAGTTAAGGTTTGATTTTTGAATCATGAACTTTGAGGTGGTTTGGATACATAGATTAAAGGCAGCGAATGCTGCCTTTAATATACAATTGATTACTCAGCGTGAGCTGTTACGTAATCGATTGCGCTTTGAACTGTAGTGATCTTTTCAGCTTCTTCGTCTGGGATCTCAGTGTCAAACTCTTCTTCAAGAGCCATTACTAGTTCTACAGTATCAAGAGAATCTGCACCTAGGTCATCTACGAAAGAAGATTCGTTTTTAACTTCTTCTTCTTTAACACCTAGTTGTTCAATGATAATTTTTTTTACGCGTTCTTGGATATCGCTCATTCTTCTTTCCTTTATTAAAACGCCAATGCGTTATTTTCAGATTGCGGGGTAGTTTACGCCGCATAATTCTCTGATTCAATGATTTGACCGTAAATAATTGTCTGGTCAAACCTCTGAGTGTGTGTTTTCCCTGTTATCGCTTATTTTAATAGCAATTTCAAGTATGTTTAAAGCAAGTTCACAAATAATTCAATGTTTTTTAGTGAATTATGCCAACTTAATTTTACTCTTGTAATGGCTATATGGTTATTAAACCATATACATCGCGCCATTTACATGCAAAGTTTCACCTGATACATACGCAGCAGCGTCAGATGCTAAATAACACACTGCAGCTGCAATTTCGTCAGGCTGACCTAAACGACCCGCTGGCACATTGGCTAAAGTGGCTGCTTTTTGGTCATCGGTTAGCTCGTTGGTCATATCTGTTTGGATAAAACCCGGTGCAATTACGTTCACTGTAATACCGCGCGAGGCAACTTCGCGTGCTAATGATTTAGAAAAACCAATAACACCCGCTTTAGCCGCAGCGTAGTTAGCTTGCCCTGCATTACCCATAGTGCCTACTACCGAACCAATATTAATGATACGGCCGTTCTTTTTCTTCATCATTGGGCGTAATACTGCCTTAGACAAACGGAAAATAGAGCTTAGGTTGGTGTCGATAATATCGTCCCACTCGGCTTCTTTCATTCGCATAAGTAAATTGTCGCGCGTGATACCTGCGTTATTTACTAGTACGTCAATATCGCCTAAGTCGGCTTTTATTGCAGCCAAAGTAGCCTCAATTGAAGCAGGATCGGTGACGTTTAATGCATAACCTTTACCGTTATCACCTAAATAGTCACTAATGTTAGCCGCACCCGACTCGCTTGTTGCTGTACCAGCGACTTTTGCGCCTTGTGCAACCAGCATAGTTGCAATTGCTTTACCAATACCACGGCTTGCGCCTGTAATTAGGACAACTTTGCCCTCTAAAGAAAATAAGTTAGACATTTTTTTACTCTTATTTAGCTGTATCAATTGAAGCGGCGTCGTTTACTGAGCCACATACCATTGCTTTATCAATTCGTTTTGCCAGGCCTGTTAATACTTTACCCGGACCAAATTCGTAGCTCTGCGTTACACCTTGCGCCACTAAAGCTTGCACGGTTTCTGTCCAGCGTACTGGGCTGTATAATTGACGCACAAGTGCATCTTTAATCGCGTCAGCTGAACTTTCTGCTTTTACATCTACATTATTAATTACATCACACTTAGGTGTATTAAATGTTAAAGCGGCTAAATCATTCGCCAGTTTTTCTGCTGCCGGCTTCATCAATTCGCAATGCGAAGGCACACTAACCGATAGCGGTAATGCGCGTTTTGCGCCCGCTTCTTTACAGGCTACTGAGGCTCTATCTACTGCCGCTTTATGCCCGGCTATTACAACTTGACCTGGTGAATTGTAGTTAACTGGCGATACAACTTCGCCTTGTGCTGATGCTGCACACGCCGCTTTAATTTCGTCGTCGCCTAAACCAATAATAGCGGCCATTGAGCCCACACCTGCTGGTACGGCTTCTTGCATGTACAAGCCACGGTTTTCAACTAATTTTACAGCTTCGCTTAAACTAATCACGTTACTGCATACCAGTGCTGAATATTCACCTAAGCTGTGCCCTGCCATGACAACATCGGCATCTGGATTTTTAGCTAACCAGTCGCGATAAATCGCAACGCTTGCGGTTAATAATGCAGGTTGAGTTCGGTGGGTTTCGTTTAGTTTTTCTTCTGGACCGTTAAGAACTAACGCTGCTAAGTCGTATCCCAATGCGGTTGATGCTTCTGCAAACGTTGATTTTACAATGTCGGAGGTTTCTAAAAGCGCTTGTAACATACCTACGCTTTGCGAACCTTGACCTGGGAATAGAAGTGCAATTTTTTGTGCCATACTTTGCTCTTTTTAATTAAACAAATAAATAATGAAATACACGGCACATCAATTTACTGATTGGCCACCGTGTCTTTAGAATGTGTTTTTTCGAAAATAGCGGCTATTTTAGTGGGAAGTTGGCGTTCAACTTCTTTTACCGCTTCATCGATTGCTGCTTGAAATGCCTTAGCTGAGGCGTTTCCATGGCTTTTAACGACAATACCGCGCAATCCTACCAGAGAAGCACCGTTATACTGGTCGGGGTTCACCCTTTTATAGAGTTTTTTTATGATTGGACTAAGGATAAACGCCATACATTTATATATAAGGTGTTTTTCGAGGGCTTTTGAGAACTTATTCATGATAAGTTTGGCTATGCCTTCACAGGTTTTAAGGGCAACGTTGCCAACAAACCCTTCACATACGATAACATCGGCCTTACCTGTAAAAATATCGCTGCCTTCACTGTAACCAATATAATTTATATGTGGGCTTTGCTGCATTAATTGCGCAGCGTGTTTTATGTCGTCGTGGCCTTTTATGTCTTCGGCACCAATGTTTAACAAACTTACGCGCGGGTTATCACACCCAAGTGCTTGGCCTGCAACCACGGAGCCCATTAGGCCAAATTGATAGAGTATTTCGCTATCACAATGTACGTTTGCGCCTAAGTCGAGTAAGTACACTGGATTTTTACGCTCTGTTGGTACAGATGAAATAAGTGCGGGACGTTTTACACCAGGCAACATTTTTAATACGTAATGCGCCATAAAAAATAACGCGCCAGTATTACCTGAACTTACGCATGCTTGAGCCTCGCCTGATTTTACTAAATCAAGGGCAACGCGCATTGAAGAATCTTTTTTTGAACGAACAGCAACAGCAGGTTCGCAGGCATTAGTGACTATTTCACTGCAATGACGAATTATGAGTCTTGGGTGAGATAAAGAATCGAGGGATTCGAGTTCTTTAGATATAACTTGCTCGTTACCACACAGTATAAGTGTAAGGTTGGCGTGAGCGTTTACTGCACTAACAGCAGCAGGAATAGATGAACGGGGGCCGTAATCGCCCCCCATCATATCTAACGCTATGGTTAGATTATTCAGCATCAAAGCAATCTCTTAGTTAGAAATTACTTGAACGCCTTTGTAGTAACCGTCAGCAGTTACATGGTGACGACGATGAGTCTCACCTGAAGTTTGGTCAACTGTTAAAGTTGGACCGTTGATCGCATCGTGTGAACGGCGCATGCCGCGTCTTGCACGAGACTTTTTGCTTTTTTGTACAGCCATTAGTCTTCTCCTAAGAATCTTTCTTAAGTTGTTTCAAAATATCAAATGGATTTGGTTTATCATCTTCCGCTTTTAACACACCAAAGCTGGCAGGCTTTGACGAGTAATTGCACGAAGCTTCGTTGTGTGTAGGCACCAATGGCACCGCTAAAATTAATTCGTCTTCGATTAACTCAAACACGTTAATTTCACCGTTTTCATCAAGCGCTACTTCATCGTAGTCTTCTGGAAGATCATCCGACTCAGCATCCAAACCAACAGGCGAATACATAAAGTCTTGATCCAAATCCAACCCTAAATCATCATTACAACGTTGACAAGTTACAGTAACGTGTGTGGACAAATTGCCGCTAATCACAACTAAACCTTGCTCATCGTTTTTGCACTGAATTTTTACCGCTATTTCACCTACTTCTTCCTGTACAACACCTCGTAAACGAGTCAGTTTTTCAAGCGGTACAATACCATCGTATGATAAACGGTGTTGCGCTGCTTTCCCAGGATGAAGAGTGAAGGGAATTTTTACCTTTTGCATAGGGGCTGCATCATATAGATAGTTAGTTTGTTAGTCAAAGTAAAAAACCATTTTTACTAGGTTTTTCACGTGTTTTACTCACGGATCTGATTTATCCTAACTCAATCTGATTTATCTTAGGAAAACCATTCATGAAGCACTCGCTTATTTTAGCCTCAAGCTCGCCTTTTAGGCAGTCTTTATTACAAAAATTTAATTTACCGTTTAAAGCCTTTTCACCCGATGTTGACGAATCAGCCCTTGAAAACGAAACACCCAATGAGTTAGTTAAGCGTTTAAGTGAACTTAAAGCTACTGAAGCTACTAAACATTTTAACGAAGGTTTAGTTATTGGCTCTGATCAAGTGGCTGTGTTTAATGACCAAATTTTAGGTAAGCCGCACACTAAAGAAAACGCCGTAAAGCAATTGAGCCTGTTTAGTGGCCAAACAGTTACTTTTTTAACCGGATTATGTGTTTTTGATATTCAAAGTGGGCAAAGGAGAAGCCTTGTTGAACCATTTAATGTGACTTTTAAAACACTCACTACAGCACAAATTAGCGCTTACTGCGATGCAGAACAGCCTTATAATTGTGCTGGCAGCTTTAAAAGTGAAGGACTCGGCATTTGTTTATTTGAAAAACTAAGCGGTGACGATCCCAATAGTTTAATTGGATTGCCACTCATTAAACTCAGCCAATTATTAGCTGAGTTTAATGTTGATGTGTTGAGCCTTCAAACCAAATAACGCTTGCTTTAAGTGTTAGCCTATTAAAACCTGTTGCAACTGTTGGTAGCTATCGACTGTTGCAATTGGGTCATACTCACTTAATTGCTGTGCATTGTGTACACCCATAGTAACGCCTATTCGGTCCATGTTTGCTGCCCTACCCATTGCCATATCAATTTGTGTATCACCTATCATTACAGCTTCGTTGGCACTTACGCCAAGCTCCACTAATAATTGATAAAGCATATCGGGTGAGGGTTTAGACTGTGCGTCGTCACTTGTGCGGGTGGCACTAAAAAAATGCCTCAGCTGGCTTTGATCTAATAAGCGTTCTAAGCCGTCTCTTCCTTTACCTGTTGCAATAGCAAGTACTGCCCCGTTTTGTTTAAGGGCATTGAGGACGTTTGCTACATCATCAAATACAGGTGTAGGTGTTGGGTCAACTTTATAATGTGCCTTGTATGCATTAATTAGTGCGGTTTGCTTTGTTGGGTAACTGGGGAATAGCACCTCCATTGCCTTTTCAAGCGACAGCCCAATAATATTTTTTATTGCGGTGTCGCTTGGCGGTGCAATATTTAAAGATTGTGCACTGCATTTAATACAGTTAACTATTTTGCCAATTGAGTCCATGATGGTGCCGTCCCAATCAAAAATAACTAATTTGTATTGATTACTGGCCATACATTAAGACTCTTTAGCTGCGCGTAACTTTAATAAGCAATTGCTAAGGGCTTTATCAAGGGGTGCTTCTACACGCATAGTGGTTTCGTTTTTAGGGTGATAAAAACTTAAATCGTGCGCATGTAAAAATAAGCGATTTAAACCTACTTTGCGCATTCCTGCGTCAAACGCTTGGTCACCGTATTTATCGTCGCATGCAATTGGATGCCCTTTGCATTGGGTGTGTACACGAATTTGGTGTGTTCGCCCTGTTACTGGCGACGCTTGTACAAGTGAACATTCGTTGAAACGCTCTAGTACTTTAAAACGAGTATGCGACGGTTTGCCTTCAACATTATCTACACGTACAACGCGCTCGCCTGATTTAAGCGTGTTTTTGCGCAGGCCTTCGGTTACGTTTTTAGTTTTACCATCCCACTGGCCGTCAACTAACGCCCAATAGTTTTTTTCCATGGTTTTTTCACGAAGTTGCTCGTGTAACGATGTTAAAACTGAGCGGCGTTTTGAAATGAGTAAACACCCCGATGTATCGCGGTCTAGCCTGTGCACTAGCTCAAGGTTGCGCTCTTCTGGGCGAAGTACGCGCAGCGCTTCTATTAAGCCATAACTTAAACCACTGCCACCATGAACAGCCATGCCTGATGGTTTATTTATAACAATGAGGTATTTGTCTTCAAATAAAATATCGTCTTCAAGGCGCGTTACTTTATCTAGTTTTGAAGGCACAAACTCTTCGCGCTCTGCCACTTTTATAGGTGGGATACGAATGATGTCGTCTAACTGTAATTTATATACTGGCTTAATACGTTTTTTATTTACACGCACCTCGCCTTTACGAAGAATTTTGTAGATTGCGCTTTTAGGCACCCCTTTTAAATGGGTAATAAGAAAGTTATCAATTCGCTGACCTAAATGGTCTTCGTTGATTGTGACAAAAGATACTTGTAAGCCGGTTTTTTCTGACATTGCCTAATCACTGATTTAAGTAAAATAATTTAGTTGCTAACACTGTTATAATAGTGGGATAATCAGCAGCGCAAATATTTAGTATTTGCAAATAACAACGGTGCTTTTTAACTTAACACATTAAAACATTCGTGATGCACATTCTGGGTAGCCGATCATACAGATCCGAGTTAAGTTTTCCAAAGCTTTTATACATACCTAGTAAACACGTGCGGTCAACTAACAGCAATGCGCGTAATATATTGCAGGTTAAGTTTGAACATGAAGTGGTTTTTAATGCGATTGAAAAAGCAATGAACAGATAATTTGTCTGATAGTGACGGCGTAAAAAGCGCCGTTCAGCAACTGCTCAATTATTGTAGTACCGCAAAGCAGCTTATTTAGAACTAAAAAAATCTAATAAATAAGTATTCATTAACATCGGCAGCGAATTTTGCTCTTAAACCAGGATTTAGCGATACATCACACTGTATTGCTCACCCACTTAATGAGCCCTACGCGCCTAATATGAATGACATTTAATAAGATTGATATGACAGGCCGACTTCTGGGTAAAACTTGTAGACGTAGCTGAAAAGCCGACAGTTTTAACACCATTAAGAATTTAATAGCGTTTAGTACGCTATTGTTTGCCAGCATTTAAAAAATACTGCTTACGAAAATACAGAGCCGTTCCGTTAAAGACCCAGTCGTGAGGCTGCACATTCTAAAAATAGGAACAACTGAACAGGCGAGAAAACATCGTCATGTCAGCGACATAATTTAATAGAGTAACAATATGAAACGTATGCTAATCAATGCAACGCAGCAAGAAGAAATGCGCGTAGCACTGGTTGATGGCCAGCGCCTATATGATTTAGATATAGAAAGCCCAGGTCACGAACAGAAAAAAGCCAATATATATAAAGGCAAAATCACACGCATTGAACCATCTTTAGAAGCAGCATTTGTTGATTACGGTGCTGATCGTCATGGTTTCCTTCCTTTAAAAGAAATTGCCCGCACTTACTTCCCTGCTGGTTACACCTTTAATGGTCGTCCGAATATTCGTGACGTGATCAAAGAAGGCCAAGAAGTAATCATTCAGGTTGATAAAGAAGAACGTGGCCAAAAAGGCGCAGCGTTAACAACTTTTATTAGTGTTGCTGGTAGTTACTTGGTACTTATGCCTAACAACCCTCGTGCTGGCGGTATTTCTCGCCGTATTGAAGGTGATGAGCGTACCGAACTTAAAGAAGCACTCAGCCGTTTAGAACTACCTAAAGGTATGGGCTTAATTGTGCGTACTGCGGGTGTTGGTAAATCGTTTGAAGAATTAAATTACGATTTAAAAGCGTTATTAGTTCACTGGGAAGCTATTAGACAAGCTGCCGACAGTGCTAAAGCGCCGTTTTTAATTCACCAAGAAAGCAACGTAATTTTCCGTGCGATTCGTGATTATTTACGTCGTGATATTGGCGAAATTTTAATTGATAAGCCACGTGTTTTTGAAGAAGCTAAAGCTCACATTGAGCGTTTTCGTCCTGACTTTATGAGCCGCGTTAAGCTTTACCAAGGCGACACACCGTTATTTACGCATTACCAAATTGAAAGCCAAATTGAGTCTGCGTTCCAACGTGAAGTGCGTTTACCATCAGGCGGTTCAATTGTTATTGACCCTACTGAAGCACTTACGTCTATCGATATCAACTCGTCTAAAGCTACAAAAGGCGGCGATATTGAAGAAACAGCACTTAATACTAACCTTGAAGCAGCTGACGAAATTGCACGCCAATTACGTTTACGCGACTTAGGTGGTTTGATTGTTATAGATTTCATCGATATGACACCGCCACGTCACCAGCGTGAAGTAGAAAACCGCTTAAAAGACGCTGCGCGCCCAGATCGTGCTCGTGTACAAATTGGTAAAATTTCTCGCTTTGGTTTACTTGAAATGTCGCGTCAGCGCCTACGCCCTTCATTAGGTGAAGCAAGCCAAGGTGTGTGTCCTCGTTGTAGTGGCCAAGGTACGGTTCGTTCTAACGAGTCTATTGCTCTATCTATTCTTCGTTTAATTGAAGAAGAAGCAATTAAAGACAACACTTCTCAAGTAAATGCACAAGTACCTGTTGCTGTTGCCGCCTACTTGTTAAACGAACAACGTCGTAGTGTTCACCGTATTGAAAAGCATCACAAGTGTGACGTAGTGATTATTCCTAATCAACACATGGAAACACCACACTACGAAGTAATGCGCTTACGTAAAGACGAAACACTTGAAACGGTAAGTTACGAGCAAGTTGTTGCGCCTGAACCAGAAGCGTTTGAAATGTCAAAATCGCCTGCAGCACCTGTTCGTGAAGAGCCTATGCTAAAAGGTGTTGTTATGCCTTCAAGCCCTGCTCCACAAGCAGCGCCAGCTCCAGCAGCCAAGCCTGCAGCGGTAGCCGCTAAAGAAGAAGCGGGTTTATTTACTGCACTTGCTAACTGGTTTAAATCTATTTTTGCTAGCGAAACACCTGAGCAGAAAAAAGAAGCCGTTGAAAAGCAGCAAGAAGAAGCACGTAATAATAAGCGCCGTGGAAACGATAATCGCCGTCGTAATAACAATCAACGTCGTCGCAATAACCCACGCTCTAAACAACGCACAGACCGCAATACTGATGAAGTAGAAACAAAAACTAATTCACCGGTAGCAAACGAGAACCAAGAGAAGAACGAAAACCGCAACAAGCGTCGTCGTAATTCTAACTCTCGTAAGCGCCCTGAGCACAAAGCAGATAAAGATCAAGTTAAAGTGGCAGATGCGCCTGCAAAAGCAAATGCTGATACGAATGCTGCAGAAGCACCTAAAGAGCACAAGCCTAAGGTTCGTCGTCAACGTCGTAACGTTCGTAAGAAAGTACGTATTCAAGACGAAAATGCTGAGCAACTACAAGCAACTGAACAAACTCCTGTTGAAACAGCTGCAGTAGAAGAAAAGCCGCAGGTTCAAGCAAAGCCTGAAGCTCAAGAAAAGCCAGTAGCCGCTGAAAAGCCTACACCTGTAAAAGAAGAAAAAGTTGAGACTGTTGAGTCGAAAGATGAAACTGTAGCAACTGAAGAAGAGCAAACGCGTACACGTTCGCGTCGTTCTCCTCGCCATCTTCGTGCATCAGGTCAGCGTCGTCGCCGCCCTGAAGGTGAAAGTGCTGAAACTAAATCTGATGAAGCCCCTGCTTTTGTACCGGTTGCTGACCAAGCTGCTGCAGAGTACGAAGCAGAACTTAAAGCAAAATCGGAAGAAAAGGCTGTTGACGCTTCTGAACAGGTTGAACAAGCAGTTGCTGTTGAAGATTTAGCTAAAGTTGAAGTTGCTCAAGAGCAAGTAAAAGCTGAAGAACCAGTTAAAACTGAAGAACCAGTTAAAGCTGAAGAGCCAGTGCAAACTGAAGAGCCAGTGCAAACTGAAGAGCCAGTGCAAACTGAAGAGCCAGTGCAAACTGAAGAACCAGTAAAAGCTGAAGAACCAGTGCAAGCTGAAGAACTAGTGCAAGCTGAAGAGCCAGTGCAAACTGAAGAACCAGTGCAAGCTGAAGAACCAGTGCAAGCTGAAGAGCCAGTTAAAGCTGAAGAACCAGTGAAAGCTGAAGAATCAGTTAAAGCTGACGAACCAGCTTTAGAAGCTGAAGTGGTACCGGTTGAGACTACAGAGACGCCTGTAGAAGCTAAAGAAGCACCAGTAGTTGAAAAAGCGGCTGAGGCAACTTTAAATTCTAAAACAGTGATCACTAAAGGACACGCAAGTGCGCCAATGGCACAACCTGCTCCAGCAGCAGATAGTGAAGTAAAACATGTACCAGTGGCTATGGCTCACGATAAACGTGAACTTATCCCTGATAGTGGTTTACGCCCGGGTTCAATTAAACCTGCTGGTCGTGCAAGTTCTGCGATGACAAAAACATTAAGCGCTGATTAGTAAATAACGCTTAATTTAAAAGCCCCGCTATTTTAAATAGCGGGGCTTTTTTGTTTTAAGTGAAGGAGAAGCTAAGAAGAAGTGACTATCAAATTACTAACGTCTTCTCTGTGAAGCGCGAAGCGCCTCGGTGCTCTCGGTGGTCCTATTTTATTTATAAAAAATAAGAAACTTCGCTTATAACTTGAGAAAGCTCTTAGTCTACAAATAAATATCAAACTTTCCCCCTAGGCGGCTGCTTGCTGGCTTTAAATGCTAGATTTATATCCTTAAAAACAAATATGCACAAAGAGATTAAGAGACGCTGCGCTTTTAGAGAAGTGAAAATGCGGCTTAAATTTTTTTGTCTGCTCATTTTCTCCTCATTCACTTCTCTTTGTGCAATTAAGATCTTTAAAATTTGAAGCTGCGCTTCTAACGTGATCAAGTTCAACGTCTAAAAAATCAACTTACACTTTACCCTGTAGGCGTGAAGCTTGCTCACGCAAAATTTTTTAAAAAAAGTGATATTGTCACCACCGAGAAGTGAAGGAGAAGCCAAGGAGTAGTGATTTAAGGGTTATTGTCTTCTCTGTGAAGCGCGCAGCGGCTCAGTGTTCTTGGTGGTAATATTATATTTATAAGAAACTGCACTTAAGAAAAATGAAAAAAGGCTGAATTTTACTTGTCTGCTCATTTGCCCCTCATTCACTACTCTTTGACAATTAAGATCTTTAATCTATTTGTAGATACGAAATTAGCAGCTAGCTTTAAATTAACTATTGGCGTGACAGGCAATAAAAAAGCGCGATATAAATATCACGCTTTAAATCTCTTTATTGTGGGAACGCTTGGCTTATTCGCCTTCACTTTCCATAAAGCGTTGCAGTTGATCTTTAAGGTTTGGTGGAATACCTTTAATTACTAACGTATCTGTTGCTTCGTTGTAGGTTACACGCTCACCTAAATGCTTGCGCTCAAAGCTTACACTCACACCGCCGCCTAAGCCTGAAAATTTAACCATACTGGTCACGGTTTTTTTATCGACTGGGAACGTTTCTTCTAAATCGTAACTTTGGTCCTTGCAAAAGCTGTCAAACGGACTGTCATCGCCTTTTGAAATAGCCGCTGATAGTTCGGTTACGCTTGCTTCTTCACCTGTCGTTACACAATCGTTACAGTAATCAAAAACCTGCTTACGTAAATCGTCTTTTTCTGATTTATCAAACTGCTGCTCAGATAGGTAATCTTCTACTGCATTTAGCATAACTTGGCTTTGTTGTTTAGGATCAACACCTTCTTCACAGCCTAAAAAGTCTAAGAAAAAGTCAGCAACTTTTCGCCCTGCTCTGCCTTTAATAAACGAAATATAACGATTATCCTCAGGTTGTGTATCCCAAGCCGTTAAATCTATACGTGCTGCTAATTGCATACGAGAAATATCAAGATGACGCGATGCTGCTAAATCAAGTTCAGAGGTCATTGAGTAATGCTCTTTGATATTAATCATAGCAATTAACATGTAGTCCGTAGCCACGTACTGATAATGACAAAATACCAAGTAGCCTGTTTCGTTAAATGCGTATTTATCTAGCTCTTCTTTTAATACGGTAGATACTTGCTCAGTTAAATGCCAAAAGCCCAGCTCGTTATTGCGGTAACTTTGCATAGACGACGCAACAATACTGTTTTTCTCGCCACTAAAGGCACAGTAACCTTTACCTGGCTTGCCCGTGAATGCATGGTGTAATTGTTCGATAAAAACAGCGACTTTATCATTAATGATCATTTCGTCGTTGCGAAGGTGAATTTGCGTATCGTCATCTTTTTTGTCTACATAATGAACGACTAATTTTTTAACGTCTGTTGTCATCTTTGTTTTTCACGCCTCAAGTGTTAAAATACGGGAATATAACTATTTTATTGAACCAACTGATGCCAATCTTATCAAAATACTCTAATGAAGAAGTAGAACAAATCGTCGACCAGCTTATTGATGTGCTAACTCAACACAAAGCACCGGTTGATTTAAGTCTTATGTGTTTAGGAAATTCTATCACGCATATCCTAAAAGAGCATGTACCAACAGGGAAAAGACAAGCTGTAACTGAGAACTTTGCAAAAGCACTTTCACAGTCGGTTAAATAAACGCATGAATTTATCGCAGCACAATCAGTTTTCATCAAAAGCAAGTCAGTTGCTAAGTTGGGGGCATTGGTTTACCTTCGCCAACATAGGTTTAGCGCTACTAATTAGCTTAAGCTATTTATTTGCTGACTCGCCACCAACAAGCTTCATGGGCATTACATACATGCTAGTAACATGGCTTAGCCATACTAGCTTTATTGCCTTTTTGGCGTTTGTGCTGACGGTATTTCCTTTAAGTTTAGTGTTTCCTTACCCACGCCATATTCGTGGCATGGCCGCTGTTATTGCAACCTGTGGCGCGTCTTTATTAACGTTAGACGCCTATGTATATGTTAACTTGGGTTATCATTTAAACCCTTCAGCCCTGCCTGAAATTATTTCCTTACTTTGGAACCGCTTAACCACTTCTCCAGCGCTTACTACGTTTCTTGCGGGCGGTATTGTACTATTGATTTTAGGTTTTCAATTAGTGGTAAGCAATTATACTTGGCACCATTTGGCACGCTTAAAACAGTTTAAATTTGCTCGCTATGCAATTTCGTTTTTAGTGGTCTGTTTTGCTTTTAGCCACAGTATTCATATTTGGGCAGACGCTAACTTAAAATTTGATATTACCAAGCAAGACAATGTGTTGCCGCTTTCATACCCAACCACTGCGAAAAGCTTATTGGCTAAAAACGATTTACTAGATATAGAAACTTATAACCAAGCTCATAGCGTAAAAATTAATAACCAAAATATTAATTATCAGCCACCGGCTCCACTGGTAAAGTGTGATGACTTTACTCAGGCTAATGTAGACATATTTGTATTTGAAACTGATGCACAACTAGTTGAGTTTGCAAATAACCACAAAGAGCTTCATAAAACAGAACTGTTTTTACAGCCTACTAACCATGACGATACGCTGTTTGGTTTAGTGTATGGTTTACCTTCATTTTACAAAGCCGCTATTTTACAAGAACAAATACTGCCTGCATGGCAAAGCCAGCGCCGTAGTATTGAAGTTATGGGTATTGATAGCCTTAGCTTTATTAATGATCAAGCTCATACCAATAATACCATTAGAGTTATTAATGGTGCTGCCGCGCAAGCGCCACGTAACAACTCGCATGTTTTTGCCTTTAGTTTAGCAAGCGAGAACGCTGAAGTAGTCACTACATCTACCTTATATACCTCTGATAAGAATATTGCAGAAGTAAATGGGCTTATCCAACCTAGCGATTTAATTACAACAAGCGTTGGCAAATACTTAAATTGTAGCGCCATTGCTAAGCAAACAATGCTCGGTGTAAACTTATACAAGAAGAAAGACGACATGGGTGTTAACTACAGCCAAGGTGTTGTAATTGCATATAAAAAAGATCGAATCACTTTAATAGACTCAGATGGTAACTTTAAAAATATTTCTGCCGCTGAGGGGTTTTCTATTGAACAACGCTTAGATATCCCATTTTTAGTACAAAGTATTAAAAAGCTAAAAACCTTCTCTGAATAGTCATGATGTTAACCTAGCTTGCGATAATGCCAAGCTAGGTTATAGTTTTATAACACGTTAATTGCTTAGCAAAAAAATACGTTCATGGATGGCTATTATGACTAAACCTACTTACCTTTTTATTGTGCTTGGTACTCTTTTATTGAGTACACACAGCAACGCAACTACCTACTACAAATGCGTGACCGAAAAAGGCACAACCTTTTCTCAGTTCCCTTGCGATAACCAAGCGACAGCTTATAAAGTGACTACCGCTAATGTCACAGAGTCAGGGCCTGATGTTGATTATTCAAAACAATTAAATGCACTTGAACGAGAACAGCTTTTAAAAGGCTTAGAGGCAGAGCTACGCAGTAACAACCATAAGCTTGCTATTCTCGACAGAAACAAACAACGTAATGAATACAAGCAAAAGGAACGCCTAAATCATATTCTGGCTGACGACGATAAAAAGCGAATTGCAAAAGACATTACCAAAAAACTGAAGCTAATAAATAAAGAATATAAAAAAGAAGTATCTACAGTCACCAAACGCATTAAAAAGCTTGAGAAAAAAATCGAACGTTACAAAAAAAGTAATTAGAAACATATTACTTAACTTACAATTTGCACTTTTAGTTTATCGATTAATTTAGCCCTAATTAATTTAGCTTGGTTTTAAACTTAAAATAACATACCCTTAACAAAATAGAGTATAAACTCTAGTGTCAATTAAGGAGTGCTAATGCAGCCACGTAGTATTGCTGAATTAATTTTAACTGGCTTTAAAAAGCACTATCAGCTTTTTCAAAAAATAACCGCTCAAGCGCCCCTTGCCTTTGCCAAACAAGACTGGCAAGCAATTAATGATATTAGCCGTTTACGTATTAGTTATTACGATGAGCGCGTTAACGAAACAATACATACCTTAAAGCAAGACCATCCTTCGTACGAACTTGACGAAACCCTTTGGCTTGAAGTTAAAAAGTTATATCAAGGGTTCTTGTGCTTTCACCCTCAGGCTGAACTTGCTGAAACATTTTATAATTCGGTGTTTTGTAGGCTTTACCATAGACGCTATTTTCATAACGATTTTATATTTGTACAAGCCACCCTAAAAGATGCGCCATCGGTTCCTGTTGAGTCAGAATACCGAAGTTACTTTCCGGTTGTTGATGGTCTTAAACCCACAATTAAACGCATTATTAACCACTTTGACTTTAAAGCACCTTTTGTTGATTTAGAACGCGATATTCGTCTGCTAGTAAAAGCATTTTATAAGCAAGCCCCCGACACTCATCATCAACCCTGGAAAATGCGCTTTGATATTTTACATACCGCGTTTTATCGCAATAAAGCGGCTTACATAGTGGGACGGGTTGTGTCTGAAAGTGGTGTTCAGCCGTTTATAATTGCTGTTCTTCATCACGAAGATAAAGGCTTATATTTAGATGCCCTACTCACTAAGTCATCACAGATGCGTGTTATTTTTGGCTTTGCCCGCGCTTACTTTATGGTTGAAACCCATGCACCTTCTGCGCTGGTACGCTTTTTAAATGAACTTATGCCCAATAAAACTATGGCAGAACTCTATAACGCCATAGGCTTTCATAAGCAGGGAAAAACCGAGTTTTATCGAGAATTTTTAAATCATTTAGCACATTCGAATGACGAATTTACCATTGCACCAGGTACTCCAGGTATGGTGATGATGGTGTTTACCCTGCCTTCTTTTGGTTATGTATTTAAAGTCATTAAAGACAAATTTGGTGAGAGTAAACCATTTGGCCGCGATACAGTTTTGAAAAGGTATCAACTCGTAAAAAGCCATGACCGAGTTGGCAGAATGGCCGATACAATAGAATATTCAAACGTCGTATTTCCTTTGGCGCGCTTTGATAGTAATTTACTTGAGCAGCTGCACAAAACAATTGGCTCGTCGATGGTCATTGAAGGTGATTGGCTGATCATAAAACATTTGTATATTGAACGCCGTATGACGCCACTTAACTTATTTTTGGAAAATGCTGACGACGAAAGCGCTGCAGATGCAATAGAGGAATACGGCCAAGCCTTAAAAGAAATGATAGCGGTTAATATTTTTCCTGGTGATATGCTATTGAAAAACTTTGGCGTAAGTAAACATAAGCGCATTATTTTTTATGATTACGACGAAGTACAATATTTAACAGACATGAACTTTAGAGCTTTACCTAAAGCGAAAAGTTACGATGATTACTTAATGGATGAACAAACTTACTCTGTTGCCCCTCAAGACGTTTTTCCGGAGCAACTTTGCACATTTGTAACACCCAATCCAACATACAAACAGTTTTTAATAAGCACACACCCTGAACTGATTGATGTTAACTTTTGGAAGCAGGCCCAACAAAATATAAAAAATGGCCTAATAAATCATATTTACCCGTACCCGACAGCACAGCGTTTTATCCATCACTGGTAAGCGCAAGGACACACACATGAATATAAGCAAAATAGATTTAAATTTACTTGTATACCTCGATACACTTCTTCGAGAGTGCAACGTTACACGCGCAGCAAATCAACTTAGCATTACTCAACCGGCCATGAGTAACGGCCTAAAGCGCCTTCGAAACCTTTTTAATGACCCTATTTTAGTTCGTACCAGCGATGGTATGGTACCAACAGAGCGTGCCATAGAGTTACAGCCAGTTATTCGTGGCATACTTATGACACTTGAAGAAACACTTGCACCAAATAGAGAGTTTGAAGCCAGCCAAAGTAAACGTGTATTTAGGATAATGGCCAGTGACTATGCAGCAAGCACACTTGCACCAAAACTACTGAGCAAACTGCACGAAGAAGCCCCAGATACAACTTTAGATATACTTACGCCAAGTGACGTGACCTTTCATGATGTTGAAAATGGTAAAGTAGATATGGCAATCAACCGCTTTGAAAATCTTCCACAATCGTTTCACCACAAACGTATTTGGAAAGACAGCTTTTGCTGCCTTGTAAAAGCAGACAACCCAATTATTGAAAACTTCAGCCTTGATAGCTATCTTAAAGCACGCCATATATGGGTGAGTAAAACGGGGTTTGGTGTGGGCGTTGGTATGGACCCTAAAGATGTGCAAAAGCTAGGTTGGGTTGATGAAGCTCTTGCCCACTTTGGGAAACACCGAAATATTGCCACATTTACACGTAATTACCATGTAGCCATTCACTTAGCAAAAGAGCAAAATTTAGTGGCCACTTTGCCATCAAAAGCCGCTAATATTTATTTAGACGATGCCGGCCTTAAAATTTTAGAGCCACCATTTCCTATTCCTCCTTTTGAGTTAGACATGATCTGGAGCCCACTGCTACACAGGGATGCAAGCCATATTTGGCTTCGCCAAAAAGTCGCTGAAGTGGCTGATGAGCTAAAATAAACTTATTACACGGTTATTTGTAAGATTTGCTAGGCGTAATATTGTATTTTCGCCTAGCCATTTTTAATAAGCAAAATATACATATAAATATCAGCAACTTAAATTACCTTTTTAAAATGGAATGGCCCTTGCTTTAGTTATGATAAGTTTCATTCATAACATTAAAGAGGTCATTATGAACACCCTTCAAGGAACAGACGCTAATCATATTTCAGACATCATTCAAGTAATGAACAGCGGTATCGATTTTTACCAAAAAGCACAAGAAAATATTAAAGACCCTGCTATCGGAGCATTATTCCAGCGCATGATTGACGCACGCAGAGTCAGCGTTGAACGCCTGCAACCCTATGCTATTAACGAGCAAGGTGAGCGAGAAGAAGGCTCTTCATTTGCTGTAGAAGCGCGCAGAGCATACACCGCACTTCTTACTACATTTGGCTCAAACAACGACAGCACCTATGTAAGTGAGCTGGAAGAAGTTGAAGACAAAACACTAGCAGAAATTAAAGAAGCGATGGATAAGCCACAACCCGCAGATTGTGAAGCCGCGCTTGCTGCAACACTTCTTACAATGCAAAGCTGTCATGCTGAAATGAGCCGTATGCAAAAAAGCTAAATAACCTGAATTGTATTTTAGCTATTCAGTAAATTATTCCCCATACAAACCCAGCGATAGGCTGGGTTTTTTATTGCTTTAAAATCATTCAACCTGTTTGAGTAACATGTCAGAACATAGTTTATACAAATATTTAATGTTATTAGAATATTTATTTAACTGTATTATTTTTCAGCTGTGCTAGTTTTGTTAATAGGATCCTAAAAACCTCGCTGTGGCGCCGCAGCTTTAATTAAAATAGTAAGGTCCAATATGAAAAATAAAACAGCTAAACTGCAAAATAACGCCGACGTAGACATGACCCCAATGCTTGATATTGTGTTCATACTGCTCATATTTTTTATTGTTACTACCTCATTTGTTAAACCCGTCGCCATTGAATTAAATCGCCCATTAGACAAACCAAGTATTGAAAAACAAAGTAAAAATGCGGTTTTCAGTATTGATGCAAATAACGGCGTTTACTTTTCAGGGAGGTTAATTGACTTGGAGCAAGTGTCGAACAACTTAGCCATGTTTGCAGCTAAATATAAAATAAGCTCTGTGCTTATAAAAGCAGATGAAAACAGCAAGCACAACACACTGATGACTGTGATGAACAGCATTAAAGAGTACGACAACTACGCTATTAGCTTGGTTTCTGACTAAAACCTGTTAGCTAATTAGCCTTAAATATAAACCCAAAAAAAGGGCCTTGCGGCCCTTTGAGTTAAATAACGAAAGGGAGAGTTATTTATTAAAAACGGTACTCTGCGCCTACATAGTAGTACGCGCCGTTAAAGCCAAAAGGTGCTGAACGACGAGAGTATTCAAACACACCGTTACTACTTACAACGGTATTGCCGTTAGCATCTACAATTGTGCCTGTACGAGAGTTGCCAATTTCATTTTTATCTGGGTATACATCAAACAAATTATTAGCGCCTACATTCACAGATAGGTTTTCGTTAATGAAGTAATTAACTTTTACGTCTGTTAATATTTCGGCACCGTAAGTTTGACGGCCACCGTCTTCAACTGTGTATTCACCAAAGCGATTAAGCGACAGATTAACGGTCCAATCTTCGTTTTGGTAAAGCGCACTTAGGTTAATACGATCTTCTGGTTGCCACTCTTCAATAATCGAAATTTCTTGATCTGAAAACACACTTTCTACCGGCACAGTTTCAAGACCTGAGCCAGAAGGTGTGAATAACGAAACAACTTCAGTTTCTGTAAAGTTTGCAGCAAGGGTAAAATCAAGTGTGCCGCCAAACCCTTCAGTGTTATATGTTGCAACAAAATCTATACCGCTGGTTTCAGTGTCTGCGCCGTTTAAGAAAAACTGACCAGCACCTGCACCAGAGCTAACAAGCGCTGCGTCTAAACTAGTAGACAGCCCTTTACCTAAACGGTTACTAATAACAATTCGGTCATCAATGTCGATTGAGTAGTAATCTACCGTTACGTTAATGCTGTCTGTTACGTTATACACAATACCTAAGCTACGGTTTTGAGACTTTTCTTCTTTAAGTTTTGGAATACCTAAACTTTGCGCCAGTGTTGAATCGTTTCTAAACGTGCCCACTTCTTCGGCTACTAATGTGCCATTTGGACCTACAACAAACTGTGTACTAATGTTGTTAAAGTAAAGTTGTTGCATAGATGGCGCTCTAAAACCTGAGCTTAATGCGCCACGTAATGAAATATCGTCTGTAATTGCCCAGTTACCTGCTAACTTAAAGTTAACCGTATCACCAAAGCCTTTGTAGTTATCGTAACGAAGTGCGCCAGATAAAATAACGTCTTCAATAACATATGCTTCAGCGTCTAAGTAAAACGAAATTACATCGCGTGACTCATCTACTGAAGATGCAGGTGACGAACCACCAAAGCCTTGCGTGCCACCAGAAGCATTTTCGCTGCCAACACCGCCGCTTAAACCGCTGTAAATACTTACGCCATTATTTGTATCGTAGTCACGATATGCATACTCATTACCGGCTAAAATACGATACTCATCAGTACGCATCTCTGCACCCATCGCAAGTGAGTAGTCATCAAAGTTTTTAGTGAAATCTAAATTAATTGTTTGTAGCGATAGTTCCATACCGTATGCGTATGCTTCGCGCGGGATAGTAGTACGAATATCAGCAGCGCTTAAACCTTGTTCGTAACGCAAAAAGTTAGCGTATGACGCATTAATTGTATCGCTTGTTGTGTAGTCGATGCTGTTTTCACCGTAGGTGTACGATAAATCAAGGCTTGAATCGTTATCAAACTCTGTTTTGTAACCAAAGTTATAAGAAATATCATCAATGGTGGTGTTGATTTTTGGTAAGAAACCAAGTGGGATTGTTGCGTCGCCATCTTGCAATACTGGGTTACCACCCGCATTAGCATTATGACGGAAAAATGCGGCTGATTCGTTATCACGTGTTGAATACGTAATAAAACCATATAATTCGCCATCGCCTAACTCGTAGCCAGTATTTACCGTTAAGCCAAACTGTTGTGAATCAGCGTCACCGATTCTAAATGTGTTACGATCAGCTGTTAATTCACGCGGATCGCCGGCCAACATCGTACCATCGCTTAGTTCTTCACAGCCGTAAAACTGACATGAACCATGCAAGCCTGCACGATTAGTTGGCGCACGGTCACGGTAGTTAATCGTTGTGTTTAAGTAACCATTGTCACCTAGTGCAAACCCTTTGTTGAAGTCAACGTTAACTGTTTCGCCGTCACCTTCAGAGTATTCACCATAATTAATAGCTGCTTTGCCACCTTCACTACCATCTTTTAATACAATGTTGATAACACCAGCAATTGCATCAGACCCATATTGAGCAGCCGCACCGTCGCGAAGTACTTCAATACGCTTAATAGCAGATGCCGGTATAGCATTCATATCGGTACCGGCAGTACCACGACCAACCGAGGTATTAATATGGATAATACTAGCTTGATGGCGACGTTTACCGTTGATCAACACCAATGTTTGATCGGGACCTAAACCACGTAACGTTGCAGGTCTTAATGCATCGGTACCGTCACTAATAGATGAACTTGAAAAGTTAAATGAAGGCGCAATTGCTTGTAGCATACGGCCCACTTCAGTTTGCCCTGTATTTTCAAGTGCTTCAGCACTTAAAATATCGACCGGAACGGGTAAATCTTCAACCGAACGCCCTGCTACACGGCTACCGACAATTGCAATTTTTTCGATTTTGTCTTGAGCAACGTCTTCTGCTGCATTTACACCTTGAGAATTTACCGCCAGTAATGCCGGTAATACTGCTGCACTGACTGCTGAAAGCTTCATCATGTTGTTATCATTCCTGTTGATTTGTTTGAGTTTTATACTCAGTAATCCATTTTGATCAACAACCGCATCGAGCTCAGTCCCCACCAATAATGCCTCCAGCGCATCTAGTTGGGTATAGAATCCATAGACAGAATTTGCTTCATACTCTTTAGCTAACTCGTATGAAAACACCACGGTTTGCTTGGTTTGTTTAGCAAATTCAATTAAGGCTTTGTCTGCTCGCTGCGCTTTTATATCAAATTGCACCATTTGCCCGGTAGTTTGACTTGCGGCTTGCACATTTAGGCTAAACATAGCTGGTGCAAACACACATAAACCACTCAATAAATGCAATTGGTTACTGCGCACCGTATATAAACAGCTGGCAAACAAAAATCCTCTATGGTTTTGTTTCTTTTTTTTAATCTTTTTTTTACGTGCAGGATTTAAAGATGCAACTTTATCTAACATATGTCTGATTTGCATAGCTGCTTCTTATGATTTTGTATTTTGCGTAAGCGTAACTGTGTGTTTACCTTGGCGTTCATGATTAATAGAAAAGTTAGTGTGTAAACTTTCTAGCAACCCAGCCACATCACCTGCTTTGAAAACACCCGCAACTTTAATAGACGCAAGTTCTTCAGACGATAATTTAAAACGTGTAGAAGTATAACGGCTCACTTCGTTTAAGGCATCGCTAAGCGGCTCACCATTAAAAACAAGCATGCCATTTTGCCATGCTAAGTCACGTTCAACATCATCAATAGAGAGCTGGGTAATTGGTTTGGTGATGCTTTTTTCTATAACGGCTTTTTCGCCAGATGTAACTATATTGGCATTAATTTGGCGAATTTTATCTGCGTTTTTGTCAGCTGACTGGTAAGCTTTAAAGTCACTGGCATCCACCGCCACACTCGGATCGGTGATCATTACTTTGCCTTCGGTTACCACCAGTTCTAAATCTGAAGATGTATTACGCTGAACATTAAACACTGTACCCAATGCTGTAAAACTCTTATTGCCAGCCATTACACTAAATGGACGAGATGCATCTTTAGCAACGTTAAAACGCCCTTCTCCTCTGTTGAGCAATAGCTGTCTACGGCCTTTGCTGTAGGCAACTTCTAATAAACTATTTGTATTTAACTGCACAATAGTGCCGTCGGGTAATGCGTAAGTTGCTTGCTCACCCACTTTAGTTTTATAAATTTTAGTGTAATTAACTTTTGCTAATTGTTGGCTGTAACCATTTTCTAAGTTGATTAATAGATAACTACATACCATAAGTGCTGCAAATAAACTGGCTGCAATAGACGTTGAAACCAGCCATCTTTTTTTGGGTTGTTTACTATTACGATGAGGGAATAAATTACTGAGCTCGTTTAAAACAGATATTTCATCCCATAAGTGGGCTAGCTCGTAAAGCGCATCTTGGTGGGCGTTGCTCTGCATCATCCACAATGTAAACTGCTCTTTTTCATCTTTTGATAAGCCGCGGTCAATGGCGCTGATCCAGTTACAAGCTGTTTCTAATATTAAATCTTTTGAAGTAAATTGATGAACATTGCTCATTTTGCAACCCTCTTTACTGTTAACGGATGAAGAGAATTGTCGTGCTTAGTTTTTGCCACTTGGCTTTGATCGTGTTCGCGCATGTAAAGCATGGTTTTTAATAACCCTTTAGCAATGTGTTTTTCAACAGTACTCTGACTAAGCTGCATCTCGCTTGCGATCTCTTTTTGGCTCATGCCATATACTTTCTTTAGTATAAAACATTTACGGGTTGATGGGCTTAACTGCTCTGTTGCTTTACAAAACAGTAAAAAACGTTCTTTTGACGTGTATTCATCTTCGAGCTGCATTGACTTTAGCAACACAGGTAATTCACTGTCGTCGTCTAGCGAATCGTTAAATTTGTTGTCCCACTTAGCAACATGGTTTAATGCTAAATGTTTAGCGGTTTTTAACATGTAACTACGGGTATATTGAATATCTTGTTTTAAATCAGCCTCGTAGCTTTTTATAAATGTTTCTTGCACAATGTCGTCTACATCATCGGGCTGTACTATTCTTGAAACAAAGCGTTTAAGTTGGCTTGAAATATCAACAAATGTTGACGCAAATTTATTCTTTTTGGTCATCCTTAGTAAACACCTGTTGTTATTATTCTTAGCGTAAGATTACGAGTTTTGAATATAAAAAACTAGTTAAATGTAAATTTTTAGTTGTATAAATGTCATATTTTTTTATTAGGAGAATTAATGGGTAAAATTTTAGACTATATCCGACTGAGTTTTTTTGCTTGCGGGCTACTTTTAGGCGTACAAATACCCGCGTTTGTGAGTGATTTTGGCCAAGCACTAAACGCACAATTAGTGGAGGCAAATAATGCAATAGCGCCTTTTCAAAAAGACGCTAAAAAATACTTTAATAACGACCTTGCTAAGTTAATAAAGCACTATGAAAATTTAGGCGATGAAATTGTGGGAGAAGGTGCCAATCATATTCAAACTCTCAGCCAGCGTCAGCAAACTTTGGCGAGGGCTGTTGATGAATTTTCAAACTCGCCTTATCTGTTTACACTGCGTAGCGAGCTTCACACTATAAAACAGCAAGTATGGCAACGTTTTGAAGGGCAAATAATTTTAAAAACAGACTCAATTACCGCAGCAATTATCACCGCAATAATCATTGCGTTTATTGCAGAGCTTACAGGCTTTTTGTTTATGGTTTTAATTAAACGCGTTTATCTGCGATTAATCAGTGCGTGCGAATAACGATTTCATAAAGTCAAAAAACACATCTGTTTTTCGGGTTGTTAAGCTATTTTGTGGCCGTAAAAACCATACAGGGGCATCGCTTTGTGCAAGTACGTTAGGCATCACCTCTACCAATGTGCCATTTTTTAGCTCATCGTTTATTGCAAGCCTAGACTTTATAGCAATGCCGTGGCCCGCAATGGCAGCTTGCGTCATGTTGTCTGAATTTGAAATGGTAAAGCGCGTTTGTGCATTAAACGTGTGAATTTTTTGTTGGGCATCATAAAGCTTTAATTGGCGTTGCCATGGCAGACAGACCCAAAAATGTTTTTCTAACTCAGTGATGGTTGTTGGCATTGAATGCTTTTTTATATAACTAGGCGCTGCACATAATACACGACTGTTATTGACTATTTTACGAGAAAGCAATCCTGAATCATTTAATTGCCCTACACGAATAGCGACATCTTGCGCATCATCAACTACGTTTACAAACTGATCGGTTATTAAAAAGTCTAGTTTTAGATCTGGAAAAGCATGCTCAAATTCATTAAGCCTAGGCATTACATATTTAGAGAAAACCCAAGGTGGCATAGTTACTCTTAACAACCCACTTACCGATGAACTACGTGCGCCAATACTGTGCTCTGCATCACGTAATGCTTCAATTATGGCACCTATGCGGGTGTAAAATACTTCTCCCGCGGGTGATAAACGCACTCTTCTGCTATCTCTAAACACAAGCACTGTAGCGAGCTCTCGCTCTAATTTACTTAAGCGATGACTGACTGTTGCAGGTGATAAACGCTGTTCACGAGCGGCTGCCAGCACCCCTTTATTTTCAACCACGGCAATAAACGTTTCTAGGTCACTTAAACTGTACATAAAAACCCACAATGTCTTTTCAATGTTTAATATTTTCGAATGAAGCTTTCAGTTTTGCAATGTTTATTTAAATATTTAAAACCATATACTTTTGACCAAGTTTAATAATTGATGAGACTAAGCCATGAGTTTAAAGGCACAAATAGATGCATTTAATGTTCAAAAAGAAGCTAATTTACCCGCAGACGTTTTAGCATTAATGAATACAACAAACGAAGAATTAATTGCTCAGCACATCCGAAATAACGCCTTACAGGTTGGCGATAAAATAGAAAACTTTATTTTGGCAAACCACCTAGGCAAAAATATAGAATTGGCCGATTTATTAAATAAAGGCCCTGTCGTTGTTAGTTTTTACCGTGGCGCATGGTGCCCTTATTGTAATTTAGAATTAAAAGCACTGAACGATTTTTTACCTCAGTTTAAAACTAAGAGCGCTCAATTGGTGGCAATTTCTCCTCAGCTACCGGATCAAACCTTAACGACTGCCCAAAAAAATGAGCTAGAGTTTGATGTGCTCTCAGATGTTGGTAATAAGGTTGCACAGCAATTTGGCTTATTATTTACACTCGATAAACGTATTCAAGAATTATACACCGGGTTTGGTATTGATTTTGAACACACTTACGGCGATAAAACATACCAACTTCCCCTACCTGCCACTTACGTGATTAACCAAGAAGGTGTAATCACTTATGCATTTTTAAACGAAGACTACACACTTCGCGCTGAGCCAAGTGATGTAATGACCGCACTCGATGGAGAAAATAAATAATGCCTTTATTAAAATCATTAAAGCTAATAAGTCTTACACTTGCCCTTGGCGCAAGCTTATTGAGTAGCTCAGTGAACGCTGAAGAAAGTAAAGAAAAACCAAAAGTACTTATTTTTGATGTAAACGAGACCCTGCTTGACCTAACAAGTATGCGCGCCTCGATTGGTAAAGCGCTGGGTGGCAGAGAAGATTTACTGCCTCTTTGGTTTTCAACCATGTTACATAACTCGTTAGTAGATACAGTGACCGGTGATTATCACGATTTTGGCCAAATTGGTGTGGCCTCGCTTGCTATGGTGGCAAATAATAACAATATTAAAATTACCAACGAGCAAGCTAAAACGGCTATTGTTACACCGCTTTTATCATTACCTCCACATAGAGATGTGAAAGACGGACTGGCAAAACTAAAAGCGCAGGGCTATAAGTTAGTAAGCTTAACTAATTCGTCAAATAAAGGCGTTAAAACTCAATTTGAAAACGCAGGTTTATTGTCATATTTTGACGCGCGTTACAGCATTGAAGATATAAAAATATATAAACCTGATTTACGTGCCTACGAATGGGTACTTAAAAAGTTAAACGTCGCGCCGAACGAGGCTATGATGATTGCTGCACATGGTTGGGATGTAGCGGGCGCTAAACAAGCGGGCTTACAAACAACTTTTATTGCACGCCCAGGGAAAGCGTTATATCCGCTTGCGAAAAAACCTGATCACGTTGTGAAAGATTTACATGAATTAGCCGCTCTACTTAAATAACGAGCGAAAATTATAAAATCAATACCCAAGCGGCCATTCTCAGGAAGAGTTTGACCGCTTTTTTATTGCTAAAAACCGCGTGTAAATAATGTATTTAGCCCTTTTAACTGCTAGCAATTTACCCCTCACAACGCTACTATTTAAAATAACACGTCGTGGAGATAATTATGAATAGTCAAAGATTAAGCGAGTTTGAAGAGTATTTTCAAATAAACGAGAGCATTAGGGTTAATTTGTTTGCTGTATCTAATGAGCAAGTACCTAAATCTCAGCTAGCACTTGACGATGATATCCCGCCTCTTTTTAGATTAGCTAATGAAGTGAGTGAGCTTGAACAAAGCTCGTTACGTCCACTTCGAAACTTAGGCGATGTAGCCCAAGAACTTGCTGCATTTTTGCAGGCACAATCGCGAAAAATAGATTTAATCATGAGCCATATTTTGGCCTCAGAACAAACACAAGAAAATGCTATACACTGCGATAGCTATGGCGGCGGAGGTATTAAGTTTACGTCGTCTAATGTGTATTCTATTGGCCAATCGTTTAGGACAAAACTTTTTTTGCATCATGAGGCATCGGCTGTTTACTGCTACACTGAAGTGGTTGCCATAGAAAAACAAGATAACGACCACTACCAATACACTGTGCTTTTTACATCTATAAGAAACACTGATCAAGAATTAATAGTAAGAGCAAGTTTACATGCGCAAACGCGCCAACTAAAAAAACGCCAAGAACTAGAGCAACCATTAGACGATTCAAGCTCTGAATAATTGGTTTTACAATACAGTTTATATGGCAAAGCAAACCTATTTTTCAAGTGACTTGGAAGTAGCACAACTGCTAAACTAGCAATATCTCTATTTGTATAAAAATGCCATGAACTTTAGACTTTTACCTGAATGGGCTGAGCAAGACGCTGTAATGCTAACTTGGCCACATAAACATACCGATTGGGCCGATAATCTAGCCCGTGTTGAGCCTGTCTATGTTGAGCTTGCAAAGCATATAACACACTACCAATTTTTAGTTGTTGTTGCTCACGACGAAGCCTTAAAAGCACATATCACTGCACTACTTAACCAAGCCAATATTAATTTAGAGCGTGTTCATTTTGTTGTAACACCCACTAATGACACCTGGGCGCGCGATCATGGCCCACTAACATGTGCAAATATTAATGATGAGACCAAATTAAAGGTCTATGATTTTACATTTAATGGTTGGGGCAACAAATTTGAAAGCGCACTCGACAACCAAATTAATAAAGCGGTTGTTGAAAAGCTAAGCCATGCAAACAATGATTACCAAGCCCTAGATATGGTGCTTGAAGGTGGCGGTATTGAAATAAACGAGCACGGCGTATTGCTAACAACAAGCGAATGTTTGCTTAACAAAAACCGTAACCCTGACTTATCGAGCCAAGACATAGAAACCTTATTAAAAACGTATTTAGGTGCCACCGATTTTTTATGGGTCGATCACGGTTATTTAGCCGGCGACGATACCGACAGCCACATTGATACCCTAGTACGATTTGCACCAAACAATACGCTTGTATACGTACAATGTGATGATGAAAATGACGAGCATTTCACCGCACTAAAAGCAATGGAAAACCAATTAAAAAGCTTTAAAACAGCAGGTAACACCCCATATACTTTAGTTGAACTACCGTGGCCTAAGGCAGCGTATGACGATGAAAATTCACGCTTACCTGCAACCTATGCCAATTACTTAATTATTAACAATGCAGTGCTTGTGCCTACATACAACGATGTAAACGACGACCGTGCATTAGCACAGGTTCAAATAGCGTATCCGCAGCACACTATTATTGGCGTGAATTGCCAGCCTATAATTGAGCAATTTGGTAGCCTTCACTGTATTACAATGCAATTACCGCGTGGATTTTTAGCTGGAGCAGCACAATGACAAGCCCTGCAAAATTAACCGTTGCTTTAGTGCAACAAAGCAACAACGATAACGCCGATGAAAACATGGCTAAATCAATAAAAGCTATTCGTGAAGCTGCTCAAAAAGGGGCTCAGCTTGTTGTTTTACAAGAGCTTCATCGTAGCCTTTATTTTTGCCAAACCGAAGACGTTGATGTCTTTGACCTGGCAGAAACCATACCTGGGCCAAGCAGTAACACCTTAGGTGAACTCGCAAAAGAGCTCAATATTGTGGTTGTGGCGTCACTGTTTGAGAAGCGCGCAACAGGCTTGTACCATAATACTGCAGTGGTGCTTGAAAAAGACGGTAGTATTGCAGGTAAATATCGCAAAATGCACATACCTGATGACCCTGGTTTTTACGAAAAGTTTTACTTTACCCCAGGCGACTTAGGCTTTGAGCCTATTCAAACATCGGTAGGTAAATTAGGCGTGTTGGTATGCTGGGATCAGTGGTTTCCAGAAGCCGCGCGTTTGATGGCTATGGCTGGTGCTGAGCTATTAATTTACCCAACCGCTATTGGCTGGGATCCCAATGACGACCAAAATGAACAAACACGCCAAAAAGATGCATGGGTTATTAGTCAACGTGCCCATGCGGTCGCAAATGGAGTACCGGTGATTAGCTGTAATCGTGTTGGCCACGAGAGCGACCCAAGCGGACATAGCAGCGGCATTCAGTTTTGGGGTAACTCTTTTATTGCGGGTCCTCAGGGTGAGATTTTAGCGCAAGCCAACAACATCGATGAACAAATATTAGTGGTAGAAGTTGATCAAAAACGCTCAGAAAACGTAAGACGTATCTGGCCGTTTTTGCGTGATCGCCGAATTGATCACTACAGCGACCTTACAAAAATATACCGCGACTAACTAAAAGAATGGCTCTTACTTGTTAAGGGCCAATCAAATGGAGTAATAAATGGCGTTTGAGCAATGGGCAGCCTTGCCTTGGGTAAAATCTCAAAAAGATAAAATTCAGTGGGGGCAGCTAAGCGGAAGTGGTTTAAGTATTGCCATTGCCGAAGGTGTTAAACAGCAAGAGAACTTAGTATTAATTGTTACACCCGACACCCCCAGCGCGCTGCGCCTTGAAACAGAACTAGAATATTTATTACCTAATAATCCGGTAATGGTATTTCCTGATTGGGAAACCTTGCCTTACGATCATTTTTCTCCTCATCAAGATATTATTTCTGCGCGTTTAGCTACATTAAATACCCTAAAAAAAGAACAGCAAAGCGTATTAATTGTGCCTGTGTCTACGCTTATGCTGCGAACCGCTCCGGCCTCGTTTATTTATGGTTCGACAATAAACTTTAAAGTAGGCGATAAACTCGACACACATAATTTTAGGCAAAACTTAGAGCAAGCCGGTTACCTAAACGTGCAGCAAGTTATGGAACATGGTGAGTACGCAATTCGTGGCTCAATCGTCGATTTATACCCTATGGGTAGTCCGCATCCATTTAGGCTCGACTTTTTTGATGACGAATTAGACACCATTCGTCTATTTGATGTGGAAACGCAGCGCTCTGATGAAAAAGTAGATAAAATTGAACTGCTGCCAGCGCATGAATTTCCAACAAATGAGTCAGATATTGAGCGTTTCAGGATTGGTTACCGTGAAAAATTTGGTGCAAGTTCGGAGCAAGACTCTGTTTACATGCAAGTAAGTAAAGGAAACTGGCCAGCTGGTATTGAATACTACATGCCGTTATTTTTTGAAAGCCTAGCCACTATTTTTGACTACCTGCCTGATAATACAACCGTTATGCAGTTAGGCGATTTAGAACACGCTGCGGATAATTTTTGGCACGATGTTAATGTTCGCTACGAAAACCGTAAAGTGGACCCTCTGCGCCCACTACTTGAACCAAATGCCTTATATCAGCCAATTGAAGAGCTGTTTTCTAACTTAGGGCAATTTGCGCGTATTCGTTTATCGCTTGCCAAGCTGGGCACAAAAGCGGGTAATAAAAATTTATCCGTATGTGAATTACCTGCAATAAGAATAGATCATAAACAACACGAGCCCTATGCGGCGTTCATAGACTACGTTACAGCACAAAAGAAGAAAAAAAGTCGCATATTACTGAGCGTTGAGTCGGATGGTCGACGTGAATCTTTACTCAATATTTTGAAACCCAGCGGTTTAAAGTTTAAAGAGTTTGATACCTTTGAACAATTTACCCAAAGCGATAGTGATGTAGGCTTAATTGTAAGTCCGCTTGAACAAAGCGTTGTGCTTGGCTCTAAACCTTCATTATCAATTATTACCGAACAAGAGCTGCTAGGTATTAAAGTCTCGCAGCGCAGACGCCGTAAACATAAGTACGAAGCAAGCCAAGACGCCCTAATTCGTAACTTAGCCGAGCTTAAAGAAGGTCAGCCTGTTGTGCATCTTGACCACGGTGTTGGCCGCTATCAAGGTTTACAAACTATTGATGCAGCAGGTGTAATTACAGAATTTGTGACCATAATATACGCCGGTGAATCTAAATTGTATGTGCCTGTGTCGGCACTACATATGCTTAGCCGTTACTCAGGCGGCGAAGAAAGCAGTGCACCACTGCATAAGCTCGGCTCTGATGCGTGGGAAAAGGCAAAAAAACGTGCTGCAGAAAAAGTTCGTGATGTAGCCGCAGAGTTACTTGATATATACGCACAGCGCCAAGCTAAACCAGGCAATAAATTTACCCTAGACGGACAAGCCTATCGCCAGTTTAGTGAAAGCTTTCCGTTTGAAGAAACCGACGACCAGCGTAATGCAATTGAAGCAGTATTAGGCGACATGCAATCAAAACAAGCGATGGATCGTTTAGTGTGTGGTGATGTAGGCTTTGGTAAAACCGAGGTCGCTATGCGTGCAGCTTTTGTTGCTGTTAACGATGGTAAACAAGTTGCCATTTTAGTGCCCACTACCCTGCTTGCGCAGCAACACTATGAGAATTTTAAAGACCGTTTTGCTGACTTTCCTATCGAAGTGGGTGTGCTTTCTCGTTTTAACTCAACCAAAGAGCAAAAAGACACGCTAGAAAATATGGCGAATGGCAAGCTAGACATTGTTATTGGTACCCACAAACTTATTCAGCAAGACATTAAATTTAACGATTTAGGGCTACTCATCGTAGATGAAGAGCATCGATTTGGGGTACGCCAAAAAGAAAAAATTAAAGCGCTACGTGCAGATGTCGATATTTTAACGCTTACCGCAACGCCTATTCCTCGAACGCTCAATATGGCAATGAGCGGCATGCGCGACTTATCTATTATTGCGACCCCACCGGCCAAACGCTTGGCGGTTAAAACATTTGTTCGCCAACGTGATGTGGAGCTTATTCGCGAAGCCATTTTGCGTGAAATTAAACGTGGTGGCCAAGTGTACTTTTTGCACAATAACGTTGAAACAATTGAACGCGTGGCGCAAGAATTAAGTGAATGGGTACCTGAAGCAAATGTAATTACCGCTCATGGGCAAATGCGCGAGCAAGAGCTTGAGCAAATAATGACCCAATTTTATCACCAAAAATACAATGTAATTGTGTGTACAACCATTATCGAAACCGGTATTGACGTACCCACGGCAAATACCATTATTATGGATAGAGCCGACAAACTAGGCTTAGCACAATTACACCAATTGCGTGGGCGTGTAGGCCGAAGCCACCATCAGGCATATGCCTATTTACTTACAGGCGACCCTAAAGCATTATCAAAAGATGCCAGCAAACGTCTACAAGCAATTGAATCATTAGAAGATTTAGGCGCTGGTTTTGCACTTGCTACACACGATTTAGAAATTCGTGGTGCAGGTGAGTTATTGGGTGACGATCAATCTGGGCAAATGCAAACTATTGGCTTTAGCTTGTATATGGAAATGCTTGAGCAAGCAGTAAATGCACTGCGTGAAGGTAAAGAACCTACTCTTGAAAACCTCTTACAAAAACAAACCGAAGTTGACTTAAAACTTCCTGCATTACTGCCTGATGATTATATACATGACGTAAATGCACGATTAGGTATGTACAAGCGTGTAGCTAGTTGTGCTAACCTAGGCGACATTGATGAGTTACAGGTAGAACTAATAGACCGATTTGGTTTATTACCTGATGCAGCTAAAAACTTATTTAGTTTGCAACAACTTAAAATGCAAGCCAGTAATTTAGGGATAACAAAAATAGAGGCAAACCCTAAAGGCGGCTACTTTGAATTTAGCCAAAATACCAAGGTTAATCCTAGCTTCATTATTGGGCTGATACAAAGTGCACCGCATATTTATAAAATGGAAGGCGCAAATAAATTGCGCTTCGCGATTAGTGAGGCAAATGCCCGCGAACGCTTAAAAATGGTCACTGCTATGATTGCAGATTTCGAAAAAAAGGTTAGCCATTAATGTTGCTAAAAAAATCGCTGGTAGTTTTATGTTGCTTATTTAGCAGCACTGCAGTTGCAGAGCGTTGGTTTGAAGCTGAGGTGCTGATATTTAAACAGCGCCCAGCCCCCTATTTACAAGAAGACTTTAGTTTAAAACACGAGGCTATTGAAGATAAAAACACGCTGGATTTATTAACGCCACTTTATACCGAGCAAGCCATGCAAGCCTGTATTGATGGCGATACACGTTTTCAAAAGCGTTCATTTACAGATTCGCTCGTTAACGACAATCCACGCTCGGGTGTTTGCGATGCAAGCACCGACTATGTTCAAAGTTACGATGAATTACCTGTTACACCTGTGGCGCCGACACTTGATACCATGGAGCGACCCTACTTACTTGCCCCAGAGCAGTTACAATTTAAAACGCAGTTTGAGCAACTAGACCGTAAAGGCTTAACGCCTATTTTACATACTGGTTGGCGTTTTGAAGCAAAAAGTAAATCACGTGCGCCAAGCATGCACTTATTTGCCGGTGAGCTTATCAAAACACGCGTTTTTGATGTGCCGCGCTATTCATATCCAGACTTTGTTAGTTTATTAGAGCCGCAGCCTAGCTTATTTAACGACCCCGATGAATCAACTAATAAATGGGAATTAGAAGGGTTATTTAAAATTCACTTGCGTCACTATTTATTTATCACTGCAGATTTTGATATTAGCCAAAAACTACAAAGTGGTGATGTAGAGTCATCACGGTTTTCACAATTTAAACGTGTAATAAGTGGTGAAATTCATTACTTTGACCACCCTCGCATGGGCATGATTGTCCAAATTAGAAAATTTAAACATTAATACTTAATAGGATACAACAATGAAAAAACTCCTAATTATTGCAGCTACACTAAGCCTGGCTGCATGCTCTAAAGTAACGGTAGAAAACTACGAAAAAATTAAGATTGGTATGGATAAAGCTGAAGTAGAGGCTGTATTAGGTAGCGCTGACAACTGCGTAGAAAAAACACTTCATACTAACTGTGTTTGGGGCGACGAGTCTAAAAATATAGAGATTACACTCGTTTCAGACAAAGTGACTTTATACAGTAAGCACGGCTTAACTCAATAAAGTCGTGTATAAAAAAGGGGGGATAGACTGTGGTCTATCCCCCCTTTTTTATTTTTTAGAATAAATGAGCTCAATGTTGACTATTTTACTGCGATTTAAGGTAATTTTATAACGCTGATAAAGTGTTTTATCACCTTCTGTGTGCACCAATACCATGTTTAATTGATAACGTCGCTCAACGGCTTGTTTTGATATTTTATTGCTATCTAAATGGTAAAGCTTACCTTCACCACGTTTTAAATAACGGGCAAATGGCGCTAGGTTAAATTGCAGTGTTTGCTGCAACGTATCGTATCCAGGTAAAAACTCTTTGGCCGACACGCGCGTTTCACTCGCAAAGTGCAGCCATTGCGCAGCCTGTTTGTTTTGCTGGCGACGTTTTGAAAAAATGGTTTGAACTTCTTTCGGTATTTTTTTAAAACGCGTGTACTCAAGCCAAATGAACTGGCTGGCTATTTTGTCTTTGGTAATACTATTTTTAAAGGTAAATCGCCATTTTGGCCGCCCTTGAACTATTGCGCGCCAAATTACACGGGTGATATCTTCTTTAAAAATTTCACGCAAACCATAAATTACACCCAGTATCAAAATGAGAGTCGCTGTTACCTCTGTAAAACTGGAACGTGCATTAAGAATTACCAGCATCACAAACGCCATAATAACCGCCGTTACCGTCCCCTTTACCAAGCGCTTTAGGTAACTATTTAAAAAGCGAGTATTGCGCTGAAGTATTACTCCATGCTCAATTAAGCGTTGCAATAAACGCATTTTATTTGTGATTCGATTGGCGTCTTGAAGGGTGGTTTCAGAGTTATAGTTTTTATCTGCTCTGTACACGTTTTCGCTTTTACAAAATTGCAAAAGGTCGTTCCGCTCTTTAGCAAAATCGCTACTGCGCGGGCCTTCATCTAGTAATTTTAAAAATGATTGTTCAACGTGCCAACTCAGATAGTTATCTGCGTTTGTATAAAACGGCAGTAACTTTTCATCATCGGGCGTATAACGGCGTAGCTTTTTTAATAGGCCTTCACTTTGCTCAAATAATTCATTTGCACGATTATAAAACTCTTCTGCCTCGCTTAACTTAAGCGCATCCTTAATATCAGCATCGAGCGCTAAACGCACTTGGTAACAAAATAAGTTTAGATTTTGCCTGTAGTCTTGCTGTTCGCCTTTGTTTTTACTTACAAAACGGCTTCGTACTAATGGCAAGTGAATATTGTTAGCGTTGTAAGCTAAGTGAGATTTAAACTGATTGTTGAAGTAAGATTCTTCGCTCAGTGTTTTAGGGTTTATTCCCATTTCGTTAGGAATAGAAAAGTACAGATCAATACGCTGCTCTGAACGCGCATTTAACTCGGGCTCAATGACAAAAGATAAATTTTCGTCTTGTTTTAACAATCAACTCTCCTTTTTCTATTCGTTTTAGTTTACTTGCCTCCAGTAATTTGTTCAATAAAAAAGGCCCCGTAAACACGGAGCCTTACTCGTTTAAATATTTAACTTAAACACTGGTTAAAGTATTTGTTTGCAGTTAAAACTTATAGTTAATACTTGCGAATACTCGTGAACCAATTACGTCGTAAATCTCAGGTACGGTGCCCATGTCATTTCCGCCAAGTACTTCTTCTGGCTCTTTATCAAAAATATTATTCATACCACCTGTCACTTTCAGTGACTCATTTAGGTTATACGTCATTGAAATATCGTGATAAATAACATTATCTGTGCTGAACGACTCGCCGTAGTAGTCGCCACTCATGCCACGAATAAAGCGTGCGTTATAAAGCACACTAAACGCATCAGACAAATCGTAGTTTACAGATAAGTTAGATTTGATTTTAGAGTAACCACCAATGTTACCGTCAATAGTCCCCGTATAATCAATATCATCTTGCTCAAATTCAACCAAGTAGGTTGTATCTAAGTTAATACGGTAGTTATCGGCGGTGTAACCAATGTTCCAATCAATACCTGACGTTTTTTGAGAGCCAACATTGGTTAATGCTGAGCTTAAATTTGATAAATCACCCGCTGGGGTAATATTTACCGAATCACACGATTGCGTGTCGCCCGCAAAACAGTTGTTCATTTCGTTTTGTACATCTAAACGCGTGATGGCGTTTGTAATGTCAAACTTCCAGTAGTCAAGTGTTGTAGATAAACCATCAACTACTTCCCATACCATACCAAATGTAAACGAACGGCTTTCTTCTGCTTGTAAGTCTGCATCACTGGTGTAATTTACCAAAATTTGTGCGTCTTGCTCGTTGCCCCATGGATCGGCTAGGTAATCGTAAGAGCCCGAGTTGCCACCAAATAGTTCAGCAACATTTGGCGCTCTAAAGCCGGTAGCTAGTACAGAACGAACCATAAATGAATCTGTTACATCCCATGTAGCACCCAGTTTCCACGTTGTTTCACCACCAAAGGTAGAGTAATTATCGTAACGTGCAGCCCCTTCAAGTGTCACGACTTCTAATACCGGCATCGATGTTTCAAAGTAGATAGACTGTACCGAATAGTCACCTTCAGTAGGGTCTTGCTGTGCTGCTGTACTTTGGCCCAATTGTGTAATTAAATCGGGTGTATAAAAACCACTTTCAAAACGGTTCTCTATACCTATTGCGTAACCAATATCGTTATCGGTTAGTGCGCTGTAACCTGCAGATAAGATAAACTGCTCATTTCCACCTTCATTACTTTCAGTGTAAATAGAATCGTTAGCAGTTAAAAAGTCACGGCTAAGTGCATCACCACTAAACCAAACCGCTTGGTTTGCGTAAATACTTTGCTCTACTTGGCTTGCATTGATTGAGTTTTGTACTTTATCTTTAGAGTCGTTTCTGCCGTATGTAGCACTTACATCCCAGCTTGCATCGTTATCTAAGACGCCTTGTAATGCCACTGATGCACGGTATGTGTCTGTTGTTTGCTCGTATATTCGCGGCCCAGCATCAACCATTCTTCTGCGATACTCTAGCGAATCGGCAAGCTCACCGTCGACAATAAACGCATTGGTGTATTCGTTATCAAGGTTTGCTGTAAGTAAATCTACACTGGCTGGTTGAGGTGCCAATTGCTGTGATGAATCACGGCGTGTATACATAAGGTCAACATTGAATGTGGTATCAGCGTCTAGCTCTTTATCAAAGCTTGTAAATAAACTGTACAGATCGTTTGGTGTTTGTGCATAACTCGATGTAGTAAAGTCGTACGACGTTGTTCTATCTGCAAACTCACCATTACCTTCGTATGTTTTACCGCCTAGCGTACCTTGTGGAATAAACGAAGACTGCCCTGCAGGCACAAAGCTACGATCTGATTGAATCACCTCGCCACGGCTTGAAAACTGTGCACCAACAACTAAGTTACCATCGGCAACCTGCATGCCGTGTAATAAGCTAGTACCGTAGTTGTTACCATCACCCTTAGTTGTGCGACTTCCTTCAACATTAAGCTCAGTACCTTCAAAATCTTTTTTGGTGATAATGTTAACAACACCAGCAATTGCATCAGACCCATACACCGCTGATGCACCATCTTTTAAGATTTCAATTGATTTGATCATTGCAACAGGAATGGTATTTAAATCAACTGAAGAGTCTGCACCGGTTCCAGAAGAAACCATACGACGACCATTTAATAACACTAGGGTACGTTGTGATCCCATGCCACGTAAGTTAACAGTTGCAGAACCACCTGAACCATTATTACTTGAAGCACCAAGGCTTATACCCGCAGCAGATGGCTGAGTTGAGAGAATATCGGCAACAGAAGTGAAACCACTTTTTGCAATAAAGTCATCGCCAATAACGGTAATTGGGCTGGCTGTTTCTATATCAGTACGGTTGATACGTGAACCCGTGACCTGAATTTTTTCGATTGAATTTGCAGCTTCGTCTGCTGCTAGTACATGTACACTTGAAAACATTGGGATGGCTGCTATTACAGCTAGACCAAGAGTCGATTTAGTCATGAAAGAATCCTACTTGTTGGAATTTACCAAGATTGGTAATGCTCATTTGTTATAAGAAGAATGAGTCGGCAGGCAACTTAAGCGCACTTAACTGAACGAAAACTTAACGCTTGAGTGGTTTTTGACAAAGACAAAAAAGACCAACCTAGAAAAGGTACAAAGGTTACTACTTGTTTCATTGTTAATATAAAAATACAATTTAAAATTAATAAGTTAAAATAATTTTTATACAATTAAAGTACAGATGAAATCAAACACCTCTACTTTGTAATCAAATGTAATTACACCCGTTGTTTAGCAATAATTCAGGTATTAACAACTTAATCACACCCCATTATTAAAAAGGTAAAAGCACCTGAAAGTTGCTAACTCATAAGAAAAGCTTTTGCTTCATAGTGAATAATAAGTTCGCTTATTTTGCGTGGGCATAACTGCTCATAATTTGGTCTACACTATATGAATAACGTGAGATTTTGATATTAACTATGGTTATAAATCAAATTAGCTGGCTGGAATAAATACGGCATTTAAGAACGCTTAACTTTGTGACTACGCACTTTTGACAGGACTAATTACAAAATTAGTTTTAGATGTATTTTTTGAAATTTTAGCACTAATGACTAAAGGGTTAGTGCATTTAATTAATTACGTTTTGCTGGGCATTGGCATTACAGGTTCAAGTTTGAACCTATCAAAAAGAAAAGTTTATAAGCTTAGGTAAACAACAAATTTGGGATAAAACGTGATCGGTTAACTGGTTAATTCGTAATATTATTAAAGCTCGTTAGTAGGTAACATAAAAGTAATAGTTAAGGGTATCTTCGGTTGAAGTGATTGTATTTATAACAGTTAATTCAAGGGTCCAAAGCATATTGTTTTCTGAGCAAATGCCAACCATTGTTTCGCTTTGCCACAAATCCCCTCGCTGTACAAACTGCTGCGGGATAAATCCCATGTACATAGTTATGCCTTTCAATTTTGCTTGGCTGATTTTTGTATTGTTGGGTAATTTGCTGAAAATTGTAAAAGGTGTTTCAGGTGAAAGAGATTGATCACTGAGCCACACTTTCACTTTATTTGGGAAGGTACATTCTTGGTTAGGTTCGCAGTTTGAATTTTTATGTATGCTTGCGTCTTTTTGATTATCAAAATCACAGGCGGTCAACAATAAAAGTAGCAAAAACACATAACATAATTGGGTTGCTTTCATAAAAATTCGCTCCGAATAAAAGCAGATACTAATAATCAAGCTTATAAATGACAAGCATGGCCCACTAAATAATCAAATTTAGGCACTCAGCTAATCAAAAAATAGACAACAAAGCCACAAAGTTTGATTGATGTCATAATATTACGTAATTGACCTATCTTTTTTAGGCCAAAAATTTTATTATTTCCCTCGCAAAAATTAGGGTTTCTCGAGTTTGTTTTCTGAAGCATTCATGCTTTGAACGTTTTAGGTAACATGCTTGTGAAGTAATAGTAGGCCCCACTTTTTAAGTGGGTAATTCATTTCTAAACGCATTTATTGCAGCGGAAGCCAGAAAATGAGCCAAACAGTAGCATCACAAACTGAGTATAACTATAAAGTTGTACGCCAATTCGCTATTATGACAGTGATTTGGGGCATCGTTGGCATGAGTATTGGGGTTCTGATTGCTGCCCAATTAGCTTGGCCAGCACTTAACTTTGATACACCATGGTTAACTTACTCTCGACTACGTCCGTTACACACGAACGCAGTAATTTTCGCATTTGGTACAAGTGCACTTTTTGCGACGTCTTATTACGTCGTGCAACGTACTTGTCAAACGCGCCTTTTCTCAGACAAACTTGCCGCAATTTCATTTTGGGGCTGGCAGCTAGTTATTGTATTAGCAGTAATTACCTTACCATTAGGTATTACAAGCTCTAAAGAATACGCTGAACTAGAATGGCCAATCGATATTTTAATCGCTGTTGTTTGGATTATTTATGCAGTTGTATTTTTTGGTACTTTAATTAAACGTAAAGTATCGCATATCTATGTTGCTAACTGGTTCTATGCTGGCTTTATCATCACTGTTGCAGTACTGCACATTGTGAACAGCATGGCAGTGCCTGTATCGTTAACTAAATCATACTCTATCTACGCAGGTGCAGTAGATGCGATGGTTCAATGGTGGTACGGTCATAACGCTGTAGGTTTCTTATTAACAGCTGGTTTCTTAGGTATGATGTACTACTTTGTACCTAAACAAGCAGGTCGCCCTGTATACTCTTACCGTTTATCGGTCGTTCACTTTTGGGCGCTTGTATCTCTATACATTTGGGCTGGTCCTCATCACCTTCACTACACTGCACTTCCAGATTGGACGCAAAGTTTAGGTATGGTTATGTCAATTATCTTATTCGTTCCATCTTGGGGCGGTATGATTAACGGTATAATGACCTTATCGGGTGCGTGGCATAAACTGCGAACTGACCCAGTACTTCGTTTCTTAGTTGTATCACTCTCTTTCTACGGTATGTCTACGTTTGAAGGCCCAATGATGGCAATTAAATCTGTGAACGCGTTATCTCATTACACAGATTGGACTGTAGGCCACGTTCACTCAGGTGCACTTGGTTGGGTAGCTATGATTTCTATTGGTGCTATTTATCACCTTATCCCTGCACTATTTGCACAAGGTCGTATGTACAGCATTAAGCTTGTTAACACACACTTCTGGTTACACACTGTTGGTGTTGTTTTATACATTGTTGCAATGTGGATTTCAGGTGTAATGCAAGGTCTTATGTGGCGTGCAGTAAATGCTGACGGTACATTAATGTATAGCTTTGTTCAGTCTTTAGAAGCATCACATCCTTTCTACATAATGCGTTTTGTTGGCGGTGTATTCATCGTAACAGGTATGTTAGTTATGGCTTATAACGTTTTCCGTACAATTTCAGCTGAAAAAGAATCACTGAAGTTAGACGCGCAAGCACAATTAGCATAACGGAGTGAGATGATGAGCAATAAAAATTCACAAAACAAACATGAAATAGTAGAAAAAAACGTTGGCCTTATGGCCATACTGACTGTTTTTGCTATTAGCTTTGGTGCATTAGTTGAAATTACTCCACTTATGTTCCAAGACGACACAACAAAACCAGTAGATGGCTTACGTCCTCTAAATGCATTAGAAATGGAAGGCCGCGATATTTACGTGCGTGAAGGTTGTTATAACTGTCATTCACAAATGATCCGTCCTTTTCGTGACGAAGTTGAACGTTACGGCCACTACTCTGTAGCAGGCGAGTCAGTATGGGATCACCCTTTCCAATGGGGTTCTAAACGTACTGGACCTGACCTTGCTCGTGTTGGTAAACGTTACTCGGACGATTGGCATTATGCTCACTTAGTGAACCCGCGTGATGTGGTTCCTGAGTCTAATATGCCAGGTTTCCCTTGGTTAGCAGAGAACACAGTTGATACCAGCTTAACTCTGAAAAAACTACAAATTTTCCGTGATACATTCGCTATTAACCCAGAAAACCCAAAACATCCGGGGTTAGGTTACGGTAGCAATGAAGAACTAATAGCTGACGTTGCCAAAGTTGATGCAATGAATGACGGTAAAGGTGCAACAGAAATGCAAGCCCTTATCGCTTATTTGCAACAGCTTGGCACGCACTTGAAGTAATTATTATGGATTACGGAACATACAGAGGCATTTTAACTCTGGTAATTTTAGTATTGTTTATTGTGATTGTTGTATGGGCATACAGCAAGCGTACCAAAAATCGTTTTGACGACGCCGCTAATGCCATTTTTGAAGATGAAAAAAAACATAACAACACACTCTCTAACGAGGAAAAGGAGTCTGAAAAATGACTAGCTTTTGGAGTATTTGGGTTATTGTTTTAACCCTAGCATGCTTAATTATTATCTTTGGCCTATTAGTGTGGAACTTAAAAAACTACGCTGGTGTTGAAGAAGGTGAAGATTGTGGGCATGAGTATGACGGTATTACCGAACTGAACAATCCGCTACCTAAGTGGTGGACTTACATGTTCTTCGCAACGTTTATTTGGTCTGTTTATTACCTAGCAGCATACCCAGGTTTAGGTAACTGGGAAGGGTTAGGTAAATGGACAAGCTCTAATCAGGGTATTACCTCTTTAGCGGAATCGAAAGAAGCCGTTAAGTTAGCAGCTGAAGAAGGCCGTTTTGTAAAACTTGATAAAGAGTATGAAGCAGCAGAAGAGCGTTTTGGTCCTATTTTTAACCGACTTGCAAAAGTACCTGTTTTAGATTTAGTTCAATCTAAAATTGATGGTGATGCAGCGCAGCAGCTAGCTCTTGAAAATGGCACAGAGCATGAGCAAACAGATGGTCAATTAGCGCTAGAAATTGGCCAGCGTTTATTCTCTCAAAACTGTGCACAATGTCACGGCTCTGACGCGCGTGGTGGTATTGGCTTCCCTAACCTAACTGATAAAGACTGGTTATATGGTGGCACACCAGACAAAATTAGAGAAACACTCCTAATTGGTCGTGTTGCAGCTATGCCTCCTTGGGGTGCAGCATTAGGTGAGCAAGGTATAAAAGAAATGACAGCACACGTGTTGAGCCTTTCTGGTCGTACAGTAAACCAAAAAGATGCAGCCGCTGGTGCAGCTAAGTTTGCTATGTGTGCAGCGTGTCACGGTGCAGACGGCAAAGGGTCAGTTGCTCATAACCTACCGTTTGGCGCACCAAACTTAACCGACAACATATGGTTATACGGTGGTTCTCAACGTGCCGTTGAAGAAACACTGCTTAACGGTCGTGCCGGTGTAATGCCAGCGTGGAAAGACATTTTAGGTGAAGATAAAATCCACCTTTTAACTGCGTACGTTTACAACTTATCGCAAGATAAATAAGCACGCTGTTAATAGAATGTTTATAAATTAATTTATTAAATTCAATAGATTAATCCAGATCAAAAAAGCCTCCACTTGGAGGCTTTTTTTTAGTCTTTTACGTACAATTACTATAAAATAACCTCTTCGAAACTAATATTAGAGTCACTATGCAACCTACTCCGTGGTATAAAAACTTTTGGCCTTGGTTTTTAATTTTTTTCCCGCTAGCAGCTATTGTTGGCTGTATTACTTTACTAATAACGGCAATTGGCAATGGCCCAGATATGGTCGTTGATGATTACTATAAAAAAGGTAAAGCAATTAATTTAGAGCTCAGTAAGTTCGAGAAAGCAAAAGCACTTTACTTACATGGTGAATTAGCCGTAACTAACGACCGAGTGAGTTTTAAATTTACCAAAGGCGATAGCAGTAATGTATCTGCTTTAAAAGTGTCGTTTTACCACCGTACAATCAAAGCGCACGACTTTGAAGCGACACTTACAGCGAATGCAAACAAAGAATTCACCGCACTTCTTGAAAATTACACTGAAGGTGCCTATTCCATTTTTGTTGAACCTATCGATAAAACATGGAAACTAAAAGAAAACATTACCCTACCTACGGTTGAAACCGTTTTAGTTACGCCAAACTATAAGTAGTTATTATTATGTCTAATTCTTGCTTTCATTGCCTTGAAAGTGTGCCAAAGGGATTTAGCGCCACAGTAACAATAGACGATACCCCTCAGCCAATGTGTTGCATTGGCTGCCAGGCCGTAGCGCAAAATATTGTTGAGCAAGGAATGACTGATTACTACAAATACCGCACAGTCAGTGCGGGTAAAGTAGAGCAACTTGTTCCTGAGCAATTGGCGTTTATTAAAAGTTACGACAACGAAGATATTCAAGATGAATTTATAGCCACAAGCAACAATATTTCAGAGGTATTACTGAGTGTTGAAGGCATTACGTGCGCCGCATGTGCGTGGCTTATAGAAAAGCAATTATTGAGTTTAAACACTGTAAAACGGGTAGATGTAAATACCTCAACTAACCGTGCAATGATCCAGTGGGACAAAACAGCGACCCCACTGAGTGATGTTATTACCGCCTTAGCTAAAATAGGCTACAAAGCATATCCATTTCAGGCCGATACCGAAGCACAACAAAAACAACAAACTGCTAAAGCGTATATTCGCCGCTTGGGTGTGGCAGGCCTAATGACAATGCAAGTAATGATGTTTGCATTTGCCATGTATTTTGGCATGTTTTCAGGTATGGATAGTAATTTTGAACAGTACTTTAGATGGATAAGCCTTGTATTAGCTTCTCCTGTTATTTTGTATAGTGCGCTGCCCTTCTTAACCAACGCAATTAACGGCTTAAAAGCTAAACAGCTTAATATGGATTTACCTGTTTCTTTAGCAATTTTTGGCGCCTACGGAGCCAGTTGTTATGCAACAGTTATGCAAGTTGGTGAGGTATATTTTGAATCTATTTGCATGTTTACCTTTTTATTATTATTAGGTAAATATTTAGAATTTAGAGCGCGTTTAAAAGCGAGTGAATACACAGCAAACCTTCAAAAGTTACTACCATTAACGGCTCGCACACTTACAGATAGTGGTGAAGAGCTAATTATTGCGGCTAAAAAGCTTAAACTTAATGATGTTGTGCTTATTAAAGCAGGTGAAACCATTCCCGCCGACGGCGAACTCATTAAAGGTAAAACGACGGTTGATGAATCAATGATGACTGGCGAGCACCAACCGGTTAACAAGTTCATAGGCCATAATGTGTATGCCGGCTGTGTAAACCACGATGGTGTTATTGAAATTAAAATAAATAAAATAGGCCAAAACACCCTTTTAAATCAAATTATTCGTCTGCAACACAATGCGCTCACAAAGCGGCCTAAGCTGGTCGAAATAACCGATAAAGTAGCACAAGGGTTTGTAGCTTGCTTATTGGTATTTGCCTCGTTGACCGCCATTGGTTGGTATCAAATTGATCCGGAACACGCTTTTTGGATTACTATTTCAGTATTAGTCGCAACCTGCCCTTGCGCTTTAAGCCTAGCAATACCGACAGCCCTAACCTGTGCAATTGCCAGCCTAACCAAAAAGGGGATTTTAATTAAACAAGCCCATGTACTTGAAACCCTCTCGAAACTAACTTTATTTGCATTTGATAAAACAGGCACACTCACACAAGGTAAATTTAGCCTTGATGAAGTAGATATTATCGATAACAGCTACTCAAAAGATGATGTAATGGCTATTGCAGCAATTTTGGAGCGCTTTTCTGAGCACCCGATTGCAAGTGCATTTGACGGCTACACTCCAGCAAAACATAGCCTTCATAACATTGAAGTGCACGCAGGTTTAGGGATTAGCGCACAAGATGAAACCACCCACTACGCTATAGGTAAAAGTGGTTGGTTTGACAGTAAAAAAACAAACGCGCAAGCCAGTTTGTATATAAACAAACACGTTGTGGCACGTTTTTATTTTGTAGATAAAGTAAAGCACGATGCTCAAAGTTTAATTAAATCGTTACATGCGCAGCAATTAACTTGCCACATGCTTACTGGCGATGCGTCAGATGCGGGCAAAAAAGTAGCTAAGCAATTGAACTTAGACAGCGTGCAATCTGGTTGCTCACCACAGGATAAACAAACAGCCGTAGAGGCATTTTCATCTCAAAATGAAGTGGTCGCTATGGTGGGTGATGGCATAAACGATAGCCCAGTATTTGCAAGCGCCCATTTGTCTATTGCAATGGAAACTGGCGCTGATATATCAAAAAACAGCGCCGATGTTGTACTGCTAAATAGCGATTTAGCGTCTATTGATCACTTACTCAATATAGCTAAACAGACCCGGCGTATTATTAAACAAAACCTAACATTGTCTTTATTATATAATGGTTCAATATTACCGCTTGCAGCGCTCGGGTTAGTCGCTCCATGGATGGCTGTCATTGGCATGTCTGCCAGCTCAATTATTGTGATTTGTAATTCACTAAGGCTATTAAAGTTATGAGCATAATTTATATTTTGATCCCCATTGCCATATTGTTTGTGCTTATTGCCATTGGTGTATTTTTTTGGGCTGTAAGAAGCGAGCAGTTTTCTGATTTGAACAAACAAGGCCACAGTATTTTGTTTGAAGATGACAAAGAGCAGCATAATAAAAGTAATGATTGACCCTTTATACATTAGCGCATTTTTAATGGGTTTGATTGGCAGCGGCCACTGCATAGCAATGTGTGGAGGGATTGCCAGCTCGTTACAATTAGCCAGCGACAAACGTAAAACACTTACCTATTCATTTGCTTATAATACAGGGCGAGCAATAAGTTACATGCTTGCAGGCTCACTCGTTGCGGGTATAAGCAGCCAATTTGCTAAACAAAACACATCATTCTCTGTAACGCTTTCATTTATTGCAGCAATTTTTATGCTGTTAGTAGGCGTTTACATAATGCGCTTAGGACCTACACTTCAATGGCTTGAAAAAGTGGGTAAAACACTTATTTGGCAGCATATTATTAAGCTTAACAAATATTTAATGCCGGTTGACTCAACAGTAAAAGCCATAGGCTATGGGGCTTTATGGGGCTGGCTTCCGTGCGGTTTGGTTTATTCAGCGCTAACCTGGGCAATGACGAGCCCAACAGCATTTGATGGCGCAATGGTTATGCTATGTTTTGCACTAGGTACATTTCCTGCCATGATCACAGTAGGGATCACTGCGCAAAAACTCAATAGTATAATAAATCATCCTTGGACCCGAATAGCATTAGGCAGTGTTATAATTTGGTATGGTATCTACTTATTGATTATTGCAACCGACAAGTTAGTACATTAATGTTAATATGTATTAACCTTTTCAGGTTTATTTGCCCCTATATATAAAAACTAAAACGGATAAAATTATGGATTTCACTCAAAGTCGCGCTAAAGGTAATTGTGCTATTAGCTGTAATAACTGCAGCATAAGCCAGTTGTGTTTACCGTTTTCGTTAAATGGCCAAGAAATGGATAAGCTTGACGAAATTATTGAGCGAAAAAAACCATTACACAAAGGTGACTATTTATTTGAATCGGGTGCACCATTAAAAGCGATTTATGCTGTACGCTCTGGCTCATTTAAATCATACACCTTGTCTGAGCAAGGTGATGAGCAAATTACAGGCTTTCATTTAGCAGGTGACTTAGTTGGTTTTGATGCCATTAGTAAAATGGCACATCAGAGCTTTTCTCAAGCCCTAGAAACCTCAATGATTTGCGAAATTCCCTTCGACACTCTTGACGAGCTTGCAGGTAAATTACCTAAACTACGCCAGCAGATAATGCGTTTAATGAGCAGTGAAATTACCTACGATCAAGAAATGCTTTTACTGCTTAACAAAAAATCGGCAGAAGAACGCCTAGCTAGTTTTATTTATAACTTGTCTGAGCGATTTGGTGAGCGTGGTTTTTCGCGTAAAGAGTTTAGGTTTACTATGACCCGTGGTGAAATAGGTAATTACTTAGGCCTTACAGTAGAAACCATTAGCCGTTTATTGAGTCGCTTTCAAAAAGCCGATTTAATTAAAGTAGAAGGCAAGTTTATTACTATTTTAGATAATGATGCACTCGCTAAGGCAGCAGCCATTGTTAAATAGGTATACATTGATATAGAACAACAATTTATGTGCTAAGCCTTTAACTGTTTTGTATTTGAGTTACACTAAAAGTACACCAGTTAGATAAATGGAGTAGCACATGAACACAATTAAACGCATTCTCGCGGTTATTGACCCTACCAAAGACGATCAACATGGTTTAGCGCGCTCAGTCGAACTGGCAAAAAAATCTGGCGCAACAATTACAGCATTCATGACGGTCTATGACTTCTCTTATGAAATGACAACGATGCTTTCAGGCGATGAGCGTGAAGCGATGCGCGAAGCCGTTTTAAAAGACCGCGAGCTCTGGCTCAACGATTTAGTTTCACCTTACAATAACTTAAATATTGAAACATTAGTTGTTTGGCATAACCGCCCTTACGAAGCCATTATTGATACAGTTATCGATCAAAATTACGATTTAGTCATTAAAAGTACTCATCAACATGGCGCACTAAAATCGGTAATATTTACCCCTACAGATTGGCATTTGGTGCGTAAATGCCCTACTCCAGTATTATTTGTAAAAGAAATGGCATGGCCTGAAAATGGCAATATTTTAGCTGCTGTTAACGCAGTGAGCGAAAATGATCAGCATATAGCGTTAAACAAACGAATAATTAAAGACGCGCAATTTTTATGTGAGCTTGCTAATGCAAAACTTAACTTAGTCAATGCATATCCTGCCACCCCTATTAATATAGCTATTGAAATACCAGAGTTTAATCCAAGTCTTTACAACGAATCAGTTAAAAAACACCATATAGAATCAACTAATGCACTGGCTACTGAATTTACATTAACTACTGAGCAATGCTTTATTGAAGAAGGCTTACCAGAAGATGTAATTCCTGATATTGCAAATCGTTTGAATAGTGAATTAGTGGTTATTGGAACTGTTGGCCGTACTGGGTTAAGTGCTGCGCTAGTTGGCAATACTGCAGAGCATGTAATAGATAGCCTAGACTGCGATGTATTAGCACTAAAACCAGACGGCTACGTTAGCCCACTGGCAAAAGATTAGTAAATTTTGCTGTAGCTCCCGATATGCTAATAACATATAATACGCCCCTTTATTTCTAGCAAGTAATTTGCTGCATTGTTTACTAAGGGGGCGTAGTGTCTAACTCAGCTCAAGCCAAAGCTCAATATAACTTTAATAAGTTACAAAAGCGTTTACGCCGTTTAACTGGCCAAGCCGTTATGGACTTTAACATGATTGAAGAAGGTGACCGTATAATGGTTTGCCTCTCTGGTGGTAAAGATAGCTATACAATGCTTGAAATGCTGCAGCACCTTAAACGTGTTGCCCCCATTAAATTTGATCTTGTAGTTGTTAATTTAGACCAAAAGCAGCCCGGCTTCCCTGAACATGTATTGCCAGAGTACCTAGATAAACTCGATGTAGAGTACAAAATTGTAGAAGAAGATACCTACAGTATTGTAACCGACATAATTCCTGAAGGTAAAACCACCTGCTCGCTGTGTTCTCGCTTACGCCGTGGTATTTTATACCGCACAGCTAAAGAGCTTGGTGCAACTAAAATTGCTCTTGGTCATCACCGTGACGACATGATTGAAACACTGTTTTTAAACATGTTTTATGGTGGAAAACTAAAAAGTATGCCTGCTAAATTAATGAGCGACAACGGCGAGCATATGGTTATCCGCCCGCTTGCCTACTGTAAAGAAGCAGACATTAGCAAATACGCGTTTACTCAAGGCTATCCTATCATTCCGTGTAACTTGTGTGGTTCTCAAGAAAACTTGCAGCGTAAACATACAAAAAACATGTTAGCGCAATGGAATAAAGATCATCCGGGTCGCATTGAGAGTATTTTTACAGCCATGCAAAATGTTGTGCCTTCTCATTTAGCCGATGCTGAATTATTTGATTTTGAAAACCTAAAAACGGGTGAAGTGATTGATGGCGGCGATATTGCACTCGACAAGCCAGATATTCCTAAAGTACCTGTCAACAGCGATACAGACGAAGAAAACGCTGGCGTTGTTACAATTAACTTAAGCTAACTAAGTTATATTTTTGGGTTTGCATTAAAGCAAACCCAAAACTAGTTTAACCGTCGGCTAATCCTCTTAAAAACTCCAAGCTTAATTTTTCTTGCTCATTAGGTTGGTATGGCAGCTGTTGTAAACTGTCAAAAGGAAAGTCATTTATATCAAAGTGGCTAATTTCACTATTACCAAAACTGTTTCGCTCGCCAGGACTTGGCGACATCCTTTCAATTACAAATCCACTCAAACGCATATCAGCCATGCCTTGCGGCAAAATTGACCAGTGCGCTTTTAAATCAATAGTTTGGCTTCCTTCACTTAAACGTTGTTTACTCACCAAGTGCGCAAGTGGTGTGTCGCCAGTAAAAAGGTTCGCCCGAATACGGTACAAGCCCTTTTTTACTACTTTTAAATTGGCGGGTATAAGCATGTTTTCGCTTTGTGGGTATGCCGACTCAAAACCAATAAGTGTCGCACTCGGTGGCATATATTGAATTTGCGCCACTACAGGGATTTGTTTTCCATCAACATTTGCTTCAACAAATATTTGTAAATTTCGCGGATAGTCTTCCTCAGCTTTAAAAATAACATTGGCTTCGCCATCTTGTGCATTACTTTTATAGGTTGTTACAGTCTCTTTTGTATCTGTATTGGCAAGCTCTACATTCACATTTTTAAGGCCACCTGCGCTGACTTTTAATGTTATTTCTTCTGGATACACAAACCTATATTTACTAAGGCTGACTGTAACCGCATTTCCTTTGTCGTCTATTGGACTTTCAACAGGGTAAAATTGATTAGGTTTTAAACGGTCTTCATCAAATTCAGACAATGGTTGTGAATATGGCGGATATTTAAGCGCACGCTCGTATTGAGTAGCTACCTGCTCTGCTGCTTTTGCTAAGTTGCTATTATAATCTGTTGTTACTTTTTGTTTTGGTGGTGATTTAGCGGGTAAGTTTGCAGTGGTTGCGTGTATGTTTAATTTACTCTCAGCGGGCAAAGGCTGTTTTATCTTAACAACAGCGACTTCAACTTTAGCCTCTTCTTGAGAGGGCCAAACTAATAAAGCCAGTAAAGCCAGTAAAGCCATTACCGAAACGACTACTAGGATTTGTTTTATCATTAATAGCTCAATCCTTATAAAAAGTGCAGCTTAATTAAGCTGCACATTTAACGTTTATGGGATCACATTATAAATTAATGCAGAAGCACTCGTTGTGTTTGAGTTTTTAATATAACGGTAGTTCTTTTTCCAAAACCACGACCCTGTTGTTTGATCAAATGTATTAAAGCCAACATTTTGTCCGTCGACATTAATGTTATTCATAGCAATGGTTACATTACCTTTACGCTGAGCATTATGAATTTCATTATGGCTGTAGCTGTCACTCATCATCATAGGGTAATGGTTAGGCATAAAACTATTTACCGCATCACTTTGTGATTTTAATCGACCATCAGTATCAATACTGCTGCTACAGCTACCAAATGACCGTGCAGAGCTTGCACCACATGATGAGTGCGACGCAACAACCGAATCATCATTACCTTTTAAAAATGCGCCAGTGATCCCTAAGTATTCATTACCGTCGGCAACAAAACGTAAACGAGGTGTACGCGCATCTGGGAATGGAGATATTTTACGCGCATTATTTACTTTTAAATCGTGTAAAACGCCAACCGCTTCGGTAACATCGCTTCCTAGCCACCATCTAAGTGCAGCATCTATAGCAAAATTCCACGATGCACCTGTAAGTGCGCTTACAGCAACATCAGCAAGTTCACTACCGCCACCAGCACCGGCTAAATCAAATGTAGCAACAATATTGAGTGGAGAAAGCCCTGCGTTTTCTAACCAGTTTGCTTGGTTATCAATAATATGGCGAGCAATTAAATCCCCTGTAGAGTGTGTCACTAATACACAGCCATCAGCACATAAGTTTGAGCGAGATAACTGCTTTAATTTAGGCCAAACCCAATCTGTTGCTATTTTACCTTCAACACGCTCGTAGGCAGGCCAATCAATTCGTTCATCTGCTCTGTTATTCCAATACGACTGCCAATATGTTTCGCCATCATTTACAACGTCGCTACCTGATTTATTGGTTATTTGAGATACCTGCAAACCATGAATTAATATTATTTTGTGATCTTTACTTGCAGCTGAAAAACTCATTAGCATAGCAAGGCATGCGCCCACTATATGCTGAGGTTTTATCCACTTGTGTGTGTGTGTGTTGTTCATAAAATTCCTTAATGTGTGTGTTAAATATTATTAGTTAAGGTATTCATTATTAATGTCTTTTATTACTGATCTTCAATATTAATTAAGCATTACAGGGAATAACCTGACTCTAGTATCAGCGAGTTATAACTCTATTTTACCTGCCTTTAGTAATGTACTTAGTTAAGCAAATTAGTCTGACTGATCAGTCCAGACAATGACCAGTATTAGGAACAAAGAACAAAAATGCAACAATTTATTATCATTTATATAGGATCAAAACAAAATTTATTTTTAATCAACAACTTAAAAATTGTCTTTTTTGGAATTATATGGTGGGTTTGTGAAAAATATAGCTGAGGAGTGCAATCTATTTTGCCAAGCCTAAACGTGGTTTAGGCTTGGCAAAAATTTTTAACTGACTTTATTGACCTTTAAGTTCGCTTGTAAATTGCCCTATAGCATTTACAACTTCTTGAGCACCATTTTGTATTTCACTCATAACATTGCCCGACTCTTTAGATAAAGCTAAGCCTTGCTCTGCTTTTTCTTTCCCTTTTTCGATTACATCAACCGTGTTTTGGGTTTGCGATTGGTTACGCTGTACAACTTCAACAATTTCCTCTGTTGCTTTAGATGTACGTGATGCGAGTAAACGAACCTCGTCTGCTACAACGGCAAACCCCCGACCTTGCTCACCAGCACGGGCGGCCTCAATAGCTGCATTGAGTGCAAGTAAATTAGTTTGCTCAGCAATACTGCTAATGCTTTGCACAATGCTCGCTATTTGTTGAGATTGTTGATCCAATGCAGAGATTTCGCTGGCCGCTTGCTCCATATTTATAGCAAGCTCTGTCATAACAGCCACTGTGTCTTTAATTACTTCAGCGCCTTGTTCTGCTTTTTTATCTGTTTGTGTTGAGGTGCTGTAGGCAATTTCGGCGGCTTGAGAAATCGCAATTTCTCGGTTTACTTGCTCCGTAATGACAGTCGCAAACTTCATTACTTTATAAAGCTTTCCGGCATCATTAGAAATAGGATTGTAAGAGGCCTCTAACCAGACAATGTTCCCATGTTTATCAACACGTTTAAATCGAGACGCTATAAACTGTCCTTGCCTGAGTTTTGACCAAAAGGCCTGATACTCTTGTGATTCTGACTCTTCGCGCTCACAAAAAATACGGTGATGTTGGCCTAATATTTCTTTTTCTTTGTAGCCCATTGCATCTAAAAATTGCTGATTAGCCTTTAATGCATGTCCTTCTAAATCAAATTCAATAACCGCCATTGATCGGTAAATCGCCTTGATTGTGTCACTTTGCTCACGCGATGCTGAAATTGTTTTGGTTAATACAGTACAAAAAATAGAAAAATATAAAAGCTGATCTTGTTCTCCTTTTACAGGGTGAACAATTAAACGTAACCACTCAACTTGACCATCTTGGCGAATAAATTGTAACGCGCCCCCCCAATGGCCCTCTTTTTTAATCGCTTTTTGTAAGCTTTTGTACTCGTCAGAGTGCTGGGAATGTTCAGAAATAATATCTACAAGCGGAGTATTAATAATATGATTTTCTCGATAGCCCAGCATATTAAGGAGCTGCTCGTTTGCGTGGGAAATTCGTCCGTCATAAAGAATATTAATTACTAGCATTTCACGATTAAGGCCTTCCCATACTTGTTGTAGTGGGTAAAGCTCTGCTTTTAAAGATGCTATTTCGTTTTGTTTACTATTAGAAAAAAACATTAATATCCTTACTAATACTCAAGGTATGAAATTTATAAATGCAGAGGCTAATTTATCTACGTGATAAATGAAATTTGCCCTAGCGTTAAATAATTTGCTTAAAGTTCAACCAAAACCAAGACTTTTACATGGTAAAGTAAATACTTAACACACATTTGGGACCATTTATTACTTTAATATAGCCTCCATATAAGTCAAACTTTACAACGGGCTATTTTACTAAAATCACTGTTTAAGCCCCATTTACGCTTTTAAATGCAGTAATAGTGCAGGTAATAACGTTTCTATGCACTGGGCGTTTTCTTCATATTGGTGACTTACACGTACCCAACCGTCTGTTCCCATTATTTGTAGCGAGGTTATTTCTACGCTATCGATGTTTTCGTATTGGGTGCACCACAGCCCTTTTACTCTAAATATGCCAGAACTTGTAGTAATGCGATTTATTGTAAATGAGGTTTTCATAAGGTTATTTCACTTGTAACCGCTCATATAAACCAGATGAGCGCGATACAGTTTTATTCATTGCTAACTGCAGTACCTTTTTATCGGCAACTAACTCAAAAGTATGTTTAGCACGGGTAATTCCGGTATAAACAAGCTGGCGATTAACCCCAACACTTGCCTGCTGTAATGGCGGTAAAACCATTGCGGTATAGCTAAATTCTGACCCTTGAGACTTATGTATTGTCATTGCAAACACTTTGTCGTGTGCGGGTAAACGAGCCGGTGAAAATGCACGTTTGCTGCCCTGCTCGTCGATAAATATAGCCTTAAGCTGCCCAGCTTCATCATTCATTAAAATACCAATATCGCCATTAAAGAGCTTTAATTGGTAATCGTTTTGGCTCACCATTATGGGCATACCACTATAGTGGCGCTGGTTTGGGGTTACGTTTATTAAACCCTGTTGCTGCAGGGTGCGTTCGATGCGTTGATTCAAATTATTAACGCCGTAGTCGCCCTCTTTTACTGCGGCCAGTAATTGATAACCTGCAAACGCAGCATGCACTTTGGCTACACTCTCACCTTGGGCAATTAAATTTAAATAGTGTGCATAATGTTTGGCTGCTCGATTTACTAGGTTTTCTATTGGTTTACCTATAAAGTCGTAATCCAAAATAACATCACTAAAACGCCCTTCAACACTTTCCTGCTCTACATAATTTAATAAGCCACTATTATTTGTATTAACTGCCAATGCTAGTTGCCCTATGCCACTTTTAGCGTCAAAGCGGTAACTGCGTTGTAAAAAGGCAATGCAATCGGCTAGTTTAAATAGGCTATTTCCCTGCGATATTAATGTAGGCTGATCATCAAAACAAAGCGCATTTAGTTCATCACACCGCTGCTTTGAGTAGTTTGGTGTGCGCCCAAGTGCAAGCCCTTGGCACAAATCGCTCATAACGCTGCCTGTATCAACCGAGGCAAGCTGGTCTTTATCACCAAGCAATATTAATCGAGCATGAGCAGGCAAAGCTTCTATTAATTTCGCCATTAGCGATAAATCCACCATGCTTGCTTCATCAATAATTAACACATCTAAGTGCAGAGGATTGCTTTGAGTGTGTCTAAATTTATTAGTAAAAGGTTTTACCCCCAATAAGCGATGAATAGTTTGCGCGGTGTCAGGGATTAGCGCTTTTATATCGTCGGGTATACTACTTAGCTGATTTTTAGCCCCTAAAATAGACTCACTTAGCCTTGCCGCAGCTTTACCCGTCGGTGCCACCAGCTTTATGCTTAATGTCGCTGCTTTGTAAAGCGATTGCAATATAGCCAGCAACTTAGTTACTGTGGTTGTTTTACCTGTTCCTGGCCCACCGGTTATTACACTAAACCCTTTAGTTGCTGCAATGGCGCACGCCACTTTTTGCCAGTCAACGTCGGCCACGGGTGGCTCTGGGAAATAATGTTGCAATAAAGCAGTAAGAGTTTGACTATCAATATTAAGCGCTCGCTCACTCATGGCTAATAGCCGCTCTGCAAGTATGTGCTCGTAAGCTGCCAAACGCGAAAAATAAAGGCGTTGGTCAAATAACTGAAGTGGTTTGGCATCCCCAACGCTTTGATGATTTTGTAAGTAGGTTAACGCGGTTTGTTGGTTAAACCCTTGCAAAAATGGGCTATACGTAGTGGGAATATTTCCTTCAACTTTATTAAAGTCGCTCTGGCGTAAATTAAATGGATTGGACCAATCTATGGTGTTTAATGTTAAGCAACTGTGCTGGCTTTGTTGGGCTATACATAACAATAATACAATATAAAACAGCTCATTATGTGTTCTTTCATCCGTATTTGAGAGTAACTGCGCAAGTTTTACATCAACGACGCGTATTCTATTTTCGCCCAGTAAATAATCCAGTAACGGCACTTCGGTAACCACACTATTAGATATTGCCTGTTGCTCATGCGCTAAAGGCGCCTGTTCAACGTCGTCTTCTAGCGCGTCAAATAAACCCGGCTGTTGATTTAACTCACTCATAGCATGGCTCCTTGGCTAAATAAGCCATCTAAGATAGTTACTTGCTCTAGTGTTAATTGATTAAAGAAAACACCTTGCCCTGCTGGCATGCCACGTAAAAAGGTGTAATACACGCCCCCTAAGTGACGCTCAATTGAGTAGTCACTAATGCGTTGCTTTAATAGCCTATGCAGCGCTACGGTATATATTAAATACTGTAAATGGTATTGATGGCTGCTCATGGCTTGCTCTAGCTGCTCGGGTTCATAATCTTTAGGCGTATTACCTAAGTAATTAGATTTATAATCTAAAATATAATATTTCCCTTGGTAGCAAAATATTAAATCCACAAAGCCTTTTAAAAGCCCTTTAACATGAGAAAAATCCAGCTTACTTTGTACAAAGCCAAAATGTTTAATTAGCATTTCGTTAAGCTTGGGGGCACTTAAACTGGTCAGCGGTAAATTAAACTCCATTTCGACTAAGCAGTCACTGGGCGCTAGCTTACTTAAACTTAAATCAGTTTGAGCATTCAATGGGCAATTAAGTACATCGAGCACCCACTGCTGGGCAATTGGCTGCCATGTGTCGCTAATGTGATATTTTTCAAAGGCCCGTTTAATTACCTGTGACAAATTTTGCTCGCTGTTTGTAGGGTGAACAACTGGACTTGTAAAATCAATTTGTTCAAAAATTTCGTGTAAACAGCTTCCTGGTTTTGCCCCTTTAGGAAAACTAAAAGGTGAAGGGAGTTCGTCTTGTTGAACGGCAAACTCGTCTTTCTCGTGATCTTCATCGCTTCGCCCTGGGGCTAATTCATCGCTGTGCTTTTTAAAACTCAATGCACTAAAGCTGGTTGCACGCCAATCTCGTTCTATGTGCGCCTTACTATTTTTTACACTCAGAATTTGCTGAGCAGCCTCGGTATTAGCAAACTGTAAGGTTCCCTGTTGGCGTAATTCTTCAGAGGTAAATTGTTGATAACACATAAATGTGTGCTTGTCGCAAAACTCACTTAAATGTGTTCGCCATATTTGGCTGCTTGAAATTTCGAGCTCTGAGAACAGCACATGCCCAAGCGCACTACTTTGAATTGCTAACCGACTACTTTGCCCTTGCCCTATGTTATAAACACCCAGCGCACAAAAATGCACTGCGCGCGTAAGCGCTACATACAATAAACGTAAATCTTCGGCTAAGCGCTCTTTTTCAGCCTGCTGGAGTGCGTCTTCATTCTTACTTAAATCATAAATAAGTTTGCCATTTTTATGATAAAGCGCTTCTTTAGTTTCACGATAACCACTGGCAAACGGCATAAATACCAATGGATATTCGAGCCCTTTTGAAGCATGCATTGTCACAATCTTAACTAAGTTTGCATCACTTTCTAAACGCACCTGTACGGTTTCGCCATCTTGTTGACTCACCTTTTGCGCAAACCAGCGCAGTAGGCGTAATGTGCCTTCAAGCTCAATTTGTTTTTGCTGTAATATTTCACCAAGGTGTCTAAAGTCGGTAAGCCACCGCTCCACGTTGTAGCCTAAACCTTGCCATTTAGCACTTAACTGATTATGACTTAGTAATCGCTCAAGCATGGCCATTGCCCCTTGCTTATGCCAAATATGGCTAAGCTGAGCAAAAAAGTTTAAGTGCTCTTGCCAAGCGTTTTCGTTATCGGCAAGTGCGTATACATCGTTATAACTTAAACAAAATAACGGTCCTGCGAGCACACCACGAAGTAATGACTCGTCATATTGACCATGTAATGCAGTTAAAAAATTAAGTAAATGATGGCTTAACTCTTGGCTAAACACGCTGTCGCGGGATAGATACACACTGGCAATTTTAGCCTCGCTCAAAGCCTTTTTCATTATTTGCGCTTCAACGCGGTCACGCACCAAAATACATATGTCTGCCGCACTTATTGGCGTTTTACCTATGCACGCTGTGCCTTGTTTAGCGCGTTCTAACAAAGTGACTATTTTATTCGCAAAGTAAGTGGCTAGGTGTGCTTGCCCTAATCCTTTACTGGTGGGTTTATTTTTTTCATCGGCGGCTTCATCTACAAACACATTAAATTCAAAGGCGTTGGCCGGTTTACCATCAATTAAAAACGATTCATCTGCTTTTTTACCCTTAGCGCTCACTTTGTTAAACGGGATAACATCGTTATAAATAAAACTGTTGTCGTGTTTGCTAAATAAACTATTTACGCTGTTTACTATATCGCTGCTTGAGCGAAAATTTGTGCCCAGTGTAAATTGTTGAGGCTCGTCTACCGCCTTTTTTGCGCCTATATACGTAAATATATCTGCGCCTCTAAAACCGTAAATAGCTTGTTTAGGATCGCCTATCATGGCAAGTGTAGTATTGGCTTGGCCATAAATGTGACTAAAAATACCATACTGAATCGGATCGGTGTCTTGAAACTCATCTATCATAGCAACCGGAAATAACTGCGCAATCTTTTGCGCAAGCACATCACCTTGCTCATTATTAAGTGCAGTGTATAAATTAGTGAGTAAGTCGTCGGGGGTGATCACACTTTGCTCTTGCTTGCGCTTAACAATGGCTGATTTTACCCAGCGTGCAGCTTCTTGTACCAACGCTATTTTTAAACCTTGGTTCATGGTGTTGTTAAGCGCTGATAAGGTGTCAAACTGACTTAATAATGGATGCGTAAACAAAGGCTGATTTTTTTTATAGTTAGTGGTGTCACTTAAGTTCTCGGTACTCCATATTTCAAACGAATACTTATTGGTACCAAACTCAAAAAACACGTCACCGCTTGCACAAAATGCATCAAGCGCTGCAAGGCTTGCTTTGCGAGCGGGGGTTTTAGCACCACTTAGGCCGGAGCCTTTAATAGCATCAGTAAATGCGTGTTCTTGGCAATCTTTTTTAAACTGTGGGATGAGAGCTAGGTATTCATCACGAGCTTGCCATACATCATCTAAGTTTATTTGCGGTGTTATGTGCGCATTGGCTTTATTTAAAATACTGGCTACTTGTGAAAATAAAGACTCGGGTGCTGCAAATACATCTAAAATAGCATCGGTTCTGTCTTCACTCAGTGGATAAACAAACGAACGCCAGAAGTCTTTTATTGTTTCGAGCAGTATGTCGCGCTCGTCTAAAATAAACTCTAAATTAAATGCCACACCTGATTCAAACGCATGTTGCTTTAACATTCGCTGACAAAAGCCATGAATCGTAAATATAGCGGCTTCATCCATCGATTTTGCGGCAGCGTCCAGTAAATCAAAGGCTCTATGTTTGTCATCTACTGCGGCAATTACGCCTTCAATTAACTCATCGTTTGGGGTTTGCCCAAGTAATGCATCTCTGGCTGCAATAATACGGTTACGCACACGGTCTTTGATTTCTTGAGTAGCAGCGTCGGTAAACGTTACTACCAAAATCTGTTCTACACTTAAAGGAGCATTAAGCTCACCCGGTATTTGCATGCCAAGTAAATAGCGTAAATATAACCCGGTAATAGTATACGTTTTACCCGTACCGGCACTGGCTTCTATTAAACTTTGCCCTTTGAGTGGCATAGTAAGTGGATTAAGCGCTTGCATGGTCGCTCTCCTTAGCATGCTCATATAACGGCGCGAGTAGCTTTTCGCTCCAGCTAATAAACTCGTCTTGGCAGTCGTTAAGTGATTGCACCGTTAATCTAATGTAGGGGTTTTCACCTTCACCTCGGCCTATGTATTGCGGACTAAATTTATTCATCGCTTTTGCCATATCGCCACCCGTTTTTATGTATTCGTATCCACTTACCGGATAAAACGCCACAGGCTCTTTACGCAGTGCTTTATATAATTCAAACCAATCTGCCAAAATTAAATCAGCGTCTGCTTTGCCCATAGGCGCAAAGCTAATTTGTTTATCAAGCCCAAGTAATAACGTTTCGAGGTTATGCCCCAAACTTTGTGCCACAAGGTGATAAATAAAGCCTCTAATCATGTCTTTGGCTTTAATACTGGCGCTGCGGTAAAACACCTGCTTTTGCATAAAAATATGGTTAAGCCAGCCCTGGATTTGTGTTCCTTGAATATTAAACGACACCTCTATAGGCTCACTTTTACCCGCTTTTATTTGCTCTTTCACCTGCCCTGCAAGCGCGTCAACGCGGTGTTGCATGCTTTGTAAAACTAAATTTCCCACATTCGCTTGCGGTAACTCGCCGCGTTGCAAAATTTGCTCAGTACTCATTGGCGTATCGTTAATTGTGGCTTCTAATATTTCGTCTAAATAAAAGTAACGGCGCAGCGCATCAATACTAAATGGCTCTTCATCTTTTGCTACTTCGTTAAATTGCGGCAAGCGTAAACCCAAGGTTTGATTGTAAAAACTTTCTTGTGCGCTGCAAACACTGCGTATAAATACATCAAGCTCTAACTGTTCAGGTGGTTTTACATCAAGTGCGCTAACTGGCTCTGGTAATATGGGCTCATTTGGCAACCAAATTGGGTTATAACTGTGATCATTAAGCACGGTACTATTTTTATTATCTTGGTAGTAGTGGCTATTAAACGGTTGCAAGTGTTGCTGGCTAATCAAACATGCAGGTAATGCTTTAGATGAGTCGTCACCCAGCGTAAAACTACGCCCTATGTATTCTAATAACTCGCTCACTAGGGTTGATGGCATACGAGGTTGGTTATCAAAACAGGAACGGCCAATATAGCTCATGTAAAGATTTTCACGGGCGCTAAGTAGCGCCTCTAAAAATAGGTAACGGTCATCTAATTTTCGTGATCGGTCACCTTTTTGTTTTTTAGAGTGTGGTACTAAATCAAACCCAATAGGCTGCACATTACGTGGGTAGTCAGCGTCGTTTAAACCTAGCATGCACACTACTTTAAATGGCACGGCGCGCATGGGCATAAGCGTACAAAAATTTACTTGCCCCACTAAAAACCGCTGACCGACGCCTTTTTCTTGTATACCCTGTTTTATTAAATAGCTAACTATGCGCTGCGACACCGCTTGATTGTAGTCGCCGTTATCGTGATGCTTTTGAATATCTTCAAGCACTTTTTGCAGCACTAATAAATCCCAACTGTCGTCGCTTTCACTCTCGTAAACAGCGCCAAGTAGCTCGCTTAAAATTTGCGCCTTATTAGTGAGGGTGTCGTCGGGGGTAAGCTTGGCTTTAAAGTTTTGAAGCACATCGATAAAGTCTACCAGTTTATTAAGCGTATCAAGCGCCATTCCTTCTACTTCGTCGGCGCTGTAAATACCATTAAATGGGCATTGCTCGTCGCGCATGGCAATACCCAGTAATAAACGGTTTAAACCATGCTGCCATGTATTTAGTTCAATGGCGGGTAAATCAAAACTGTGTTTATGTTCGGCATTGATGCCCCATTTAACACCTACGCGTTCAAGCCAGTATTGTATTTGTTCGTACTCGTGCGCTTCAAGGCCAAACTTTTCAGCTATTTGAGTTACTTGGAGTAAATCTAAAATATCTGATACGCCAAACCGCGAGAACGGTAAGTTAGCTAAGCTGGCAAACGAGCTTAGTACTGGTTTTTCTTGCTCTATGGCTAAATCAGCTAACGCGTAGGGAATATAGCGGCTGCCTTGCGCACCACCAAATACAGCTTCTATATAGGGGCTGTATGTGCCTACATCGGGCATCATTACAATAATGTCTTTTGGGGTAAGCGCAGGGTTTTGGTTAAACAAATTAAGTAAGTAGTCGTGTAATCGCTCAACTTCTCTAAGCGGTGTATGGCAGTCACTAAGGGTAATACTGATATCGTTTGCACTTACTGGTAATTTACCTTCATCGTTTATAAACCATTCTTTGTTATCGGTAAGCGACTCCCCTTTAAACGCAAGCTGATAAATTTCGCTTTGCACTTGCCCAAGTAATGTAGTGTCAAAAGCATCTATAAAGCCATCAATCCAACGGGCATCAAGTTGCACTAGCTGTTCAAAATAATCGCGACCTAACTTCCCCCACGACGATAAAAGTGGGTTACCTATAAAGTAATAGTCTTCATCTGGGTTAGATTGTTTTTTTTGCTGCGCTTCCACCAGCGGCATTTTGGCGTATTTAGCGTTTATTTTAGCCGCTGTTTTTTCGTCAATTATGTCACCCCAGTAATGCTCACTCGGGTTAAAAAAGAATAAAAACACCTCTGTTTTTTTGCTCAATGCTTCAAACACATCAAGCTGAGAATTGGCAATGGCTGATATACCAAATAAACTAATGCGTTTGGGTAATAAGCTGTTGTCCATATTTTCCAACGCAGCAAGTAATTGCCCCTGCATATTTGCGCGGTGAAATTGGCTTTGGCCGAGCGCTTTGCTTAATTTTACAATTCGGCGCCATAAATCAGGCTGCCATGGTGCAATGGTGACATCTACGTCATCGAGTTCATCATTGCCGCTATCCCAAGTTGCTATCCAATGCGGTCGATACATTAGGTATTGATCGTACACATCGGCTATTTTTTCACATAGAGCAAAGGTTTTTTGGCCATCAATATCGCCCTCTAAGTAGGTTTTTAGGGGTAAATAAAGCGGTTCGTCAATACAAGTGGGTAAAATTGAAAATAATTTCCATGCAAGGTTAGGTTTGTTAAAGGCCGACTCTTTAGGCACATTAGGTAATAGCTGCTGGTATAGTTGCCAAATGAAACTCGATGGCAACGGAAAATCAACCTGAGCAGCCACACCTAAATGCTCACTCAAGCCAATTTTTAGCCACTGCGACATACCCGGAGATTGCACCAGCACCACTTCTTTATCGAACGGGCTTTGCAATGGGCTTACCTTTAACAGTTGATGAAACTGTGCTTGCAGGGCTTCCATACGGTTTGATTGAATAATATTGAGCATACGACACTGTCCTTACTTGAAGTAAAACCAGTGTAAGATATTTTCAATTATAGGGGTAGCAATAAGGGGAAAATGACGTTAATAAAACAGCAAGTTAGAAGGTAGTTAAACAAAAAATAAACGCACAGAACTTACTTTAATCACTTTTTAATCACTGTGCGTTTATTATTTATATCGCGCTTTATTTATAAGGGCTAATACTTGAAAGGCCAAAGTTACTTTGCATAATGACCTTGCCGTCAATCCCTTTGAGTTTTAATGAGATAGCTGGGTCGGCTTGTTTCCAATCAATGCTTAAATCACCATAGTTTACATTGTGCGTGTAATCGCCCACGCGATGCTTATTTGGGCTGACGTCTTTCCATTTTTCAGTCAAACCTGAGCTGGTCATTTCAATAAGCGGATAATCTAGGTTTTGATCGTATTTAGATATTTCCCCCCAGTGTGTATCGCCACTAATGATCACCACGCCATTTACTTTATGTTTTTTAATTAACGTAAATAAACGATTTCGATCCTCTGGAAAGTTTGCCCATGACTCCCAGCCTGTAAAATCAGGCAATAACTGCAAGCTTGATGCAATAAGCTTAATAGCAGCAGGTTTTTTAAGCTCGCGCTCAAGCCACTGCCATTGCGCTTCACCTAGCATTGATGCGCCTTTTACTTCTGTTGGGCTATATGGGCCTTGGTTGTTTAATTTACGCTTGGTGTAATATTCAAGCTCGCTTACATGATTAAGTGTGTCACGGTTCCAACGTAAATCGGGCATAATCACTTGCACCGTTTGCTCGCCTTCACCATACATATACGAGGTATAAATACCTTCTGAGCGTGTTCTACGCTCTGTGTTTTTAGGCTCGCCCCAAAAGTCGAGCATAATTTGTCGCGATTCTTCTTTGTGAGGGTATTCTTTTCCTGCATCGTTTTGACCAAAGTCGTGATCGTCCCACATTGCAATAATAGGTGTGTTTTCTTTTAGGGTTTTAAAGCCGGGTTTTGCACCTAGTTTTTGATATTTATCAGCAAGCACTGACATGTCATTGGTGTCGCCGTAAATATTGTCGCCTAAAAATATAAACAGATCGCCCTGCTCTTTGTTTATGGTGTCGAATATTGGGATATCTTTGTCTTGATGCCCGCACGAGCCAAACAATATTTTTGATGGTGCAGCCATCGCGCTTGCACTAACAACCAACGCAAGCGTTGAATATAAAATAGGGTTTAATAACATTTTCATTTTAAAATCTCTTTAATAGCGGGTGCCATATTGGGGTTAATTGTATGTGGTTGCTGACCAAGTGCCGCAAGCACTGTAGCGGCAATTTGCGCTTGTTTAACATTTTTAATTTTTATTAGGCCATTTCCTTTAATGGCAGGGCCAATTGCGCCAAGCCAAATATGCTCCGAACCAACAATTCCCTCTGGGAATGCCCTTTTACCTTGCACTGAATTGGCTAAGGCCTGTTTAGAGCTGTGGTGTTGCCAATCGCTTGCATGACTCCCTCGGCCGTGGTCAGTAGTAATAATAAGCGTTGTTTTGTTTTTATAACCTGGGGTACTTTGAATGGTTTGCCATAAGTCTTTTAAAAATGCATCGCTTTGTTTGGCTGATTTTAAGTAAGCATCGTAATGACCATCGTGAGCAAAATCATCTGTTTCACCTAAGCTAATTACCAGCAACTTGGGTTGTTTAGCCAACATGTAGGCTTTGGCAAAACGGTAGGTAAAACTGTCTAATCGAACATTTGTCCACGGGCTGGGGATTTCTTTTTGCAGTGCATTTAAAAGTGGCGCATCGGCAAATAAATCCTCTGCAATAGGCATAAACCCTGCATTTACATATACGTTACTGCGCTTGGTGTTTACAATGTATGGAAACACATCCCAGCTACCAAATAACGCGGTGCTGTTTTTAAATTCAGCTTGCGCGTCTAAACGCTCTAAAATAGTTTTATTTGGGTTATACACTTTATCGTTACTGTTAATATTTTCATCTACTTCGCCACTTAAGATTTCGTTATAACCGGGATACGAAAAATACCACGGATTACTAACCGACATTGTAGATCCCTTTGTTCTGTCGCCAATAATCACGCCTTGTTTAGCCACTACTTGCGTTAAAAAAGGCATTAATAATTGCTGACGCTTGTTTGAATTTTCATCCCAAAATTCATTACTTAAATCGCTCGGCTGTTTAACAAAGTCTTTATTACTAATAAGGTTTTTATCAGCACCACTAAATACTTCTTGCCAGCGCACGCCATCAAGGGTTACAAGCACAACGTTTGCGTCATCCGCACACACAGAACTGGCAAGTAAAATAAAGCTCGCCGATAATACTTTTAATATTTTATGCATGAATTTTACACCTCACGTTAAATAAAAAGCCCATCAAAGTGACGGGCTTATATTTACGTAATTGATTGGTTAAAACGTAGCTGTAAAGGTAACTGCCGCAGTGCGAGGCGAGCCTATAAAGTAAGTTGAACCATTACCTGTGCCGCCAGCTAAGTAGCTTTCATCTGTTACGTTATAAACAACAAAAGCAATATCGATAGCTTTAAATGGCCCTGCATCAACTTGTGCTGCGTAACCCGCATTTAAATCAAGCACAGTGTAGCTATCTACGTCGCCACGCTCACCGGTATATTTAGCCGACAAACCAAAGCGAAAATCGCCACTGTAATAATCGGTAGAAAGCACAAATAAGTCATCCACTGAGTCTATAACCTTATCACCCGCTTCAAAACCTGGCGCATCACCTTTGTACTCTGAGTTATTATTTGTATACGAGCTGTAAAAACTCCACTCAGGGCTAAGCATGTAACTTGCTGAAAGCTCTAGACCTTGTGATTCAATACCGCCTACATTTAAGTAAGAGCCATTAGTACCAATGGTATAGTCAATGCCGCCAGTATCACTGCCAGGTGCAATAAAGGTAATACGGTTATCAAACTCAATTGAATAAGCTGTAGCGGTGAGTTTAAGAGCATCATTTTGGTAACGAACACCTAAGTCAATATTTTCAGCTGTTTCTGGTTCTATGGCTGATAAATCAGAGCTGTCGCGCTCAAGCACACCATCTTTTATAGCTGCAAAATTTTCGCTATAACTAGTAAATAGCTCTGTTGAGTTATTTAACTGGTACACAATACCACCACTAAACAGTATATCTGAGTCACTGTTTACTTTTGCAGTGGTTGCATTTTGGTAATGATCAAACTTTTCAATATCAACGAGGTATTTTTTAACACCTACGTTAAGCGTTAAATCGCCAAATGCCATTGAATCTTGTGCGTACCATTTTAGCGTATCGGCTTCAAAGGTATTTTTATATTGAGTCCAGTAAGGCGTGCTGTCGTAGTGGTGATAAATACGTGCATCTATCACTTTGTGCCAATCGCGCGATTCGTCGCGGTCACTTTGTTCATACCAAAAGCCCGCTTCTATGTCGTGCATACCAAATGTAGCGGCATAATGGGCTGTTACGCCTAAGCGATCTTTATTGTAATGAGTATGACGATACGACATAACCGGTGTTGCTCCTGCATCGTAACACGCAGGGTTTAACCCCGGGCCAGATTCCCATGGCCAGCTTAAGCTAGCTGTACAATCTGCGTTGGGTGCAAGCGGATTACCTTCACTGTCGGTAAAACCGTAAGACCCTGCATTTGAGCCACCTTCGGTTGTTGGGTTACCATTTTCATCAACTGGGGTTGTTAGGTAAGGTGGGATCCAATCGCCACGTCCTGAATTTTTATGATAATAAGGGCTAACAGTAAGTAATGACGTTGGCGAAATAGCGTATTCAAACTTTAAATACGCTAACGTATTTTCGCGAAGTGTACCCCAACCTTCTGCAAACATTTGGTCAAAATGCGGCACACCCGTCCAATTCCACGTTAGTTGATCCCAGTCTGGTGTTTGCTCAAATTGGGCTAGACTCACGCTGTTGTAATTTGTTTCGCTTACGTCGTCGTATGATATACGACCGGTAATGGTTAAATCCGTTAATGTAGTAACAAATTTAGCTTCAGCGTGTTGGTTATCTTTACCACCATTGCTACCCGAACCAATCCAACGGCTAGTATCAGTTTGTGAGTAACTAACGTAAGCTTGGGTGTTATCAAACAATGTACCCGTTTCGTGTTTTAAGTAATATCGTGTAGCATCGTGACTGCCCGACGTGTAAGCAAAAGTAGTGCTTTTTTCAAGGCTTGGTGCTTTACTGACAAAGTTAAATGTACCGCCAAGTGCTTCAAGTGAAGCCGATTTAATATCAGACGTACCTTGACCGACTTCAACGGTTGCAAGGTTTTCAGAGTCTAAGTAGCGATTTGCTTTTGCACCGCCGCCATAGTTAGAGCCACCATTAGGAATGCCATCAACTGTCATACCTAACTGTTGCTGATTCCCGTCAATACTAAAACCACGCATCGTAATTGTGGTAGACCAATCGTCACCGCCAAATGCATCACCTTCATTTATGCTAATGCCTGGCAAATTATCAATGACTGACAACACACTTGAAACCGTGCTTTGCTGCTCTAACATGGCAGGTTCAATCACATTATTAGCGTAACTGGTTGGCTTTGCCACAACCGTTACTTCTTCAATAGTGGTTTCGTCGTTAGCATAAGCAGATGTTGATACCGCCATGGCAATGGCCATGCTCAAAATCGATTTACTCTTTAAAGCGTACATTGTTGTCCCGTTTGATTTTATTAATGGTTTATTATGAAAACGGGCACAGTATGATTTTTAAATATGACAATAACGCTTTGTTTTATTGACATAAAGATTAAAAAAATATGAGAAAATAATGGCGAAAATATGTAAAAAAAAAGACACTTAATAAAGCTATTAAGTGTCTTTTTTTTTAATTACTACAAATTACTTAAGCTCAGCAAGCATCTCGTCGCTGTAAGGCACTAACTCTTCGCCGTTTGATACTTTACTAATATAATCTGGGTTTGCAATTAGCGGGCGGCCAATCGCAATTAAATCAAACTTACCTTCATTAATTGCTGCTTTAGCTGACTCAAAGCTATAGCTACCAACACCAACAAGTACTCCTTTGTATCCCGCACGTAAAAACGCTGATGTAGTTTTGCCTTCTAGCGATTCGAATGTTGTGCTGTCGTCAAAAATACCACCGTGCAAGTAAGCAAGGTTTCGTTTTTCAAGTTCAGGTAGTAAGTAGTCAAATACCGCTTTGTCGCGGTTATCTTCACTCATATTAAAGTAGGCGCCAGGTGTTACACGCAGTGCTGTACGCTCGTTACCTACTGCAGCAATAACTGCATCAGTAACCTCAAGTGCAAAGCGAGCCATGTTTTGCGGTGTTTGGCCGTACTCGTCTTCACGTACATTGGCTTCATAATGTAAAAATTGATCAATTAAATAGCCGTTTGCGCCATGAATTTCTACACCATCAAAACCGGCTTCAATTGCGTTTTCGGCGGCTTTGGCAAAATCTGCAATTAACGATTTAATATCGTCAATTGTCGCGGCTTTTGGCGTGATGTAAGTCAGTTCACGCATGCGGGGTACCGAACCTTCTACGCCAATTGCTGAAGGTGCGAGTACTTCACCATCAAAAAAATGAGGGTGCGCTACACGGCCAACATGCCAAAGTTGAGCAAACATTTTACCACCATTTGCATGCACAGCGTCGGTCACTTTTTTCCAACCTTGAATTTGCTCGCGTGTAAACAAACCAGGCGTAGTTGGGTAACCTTGCCCGTCTGGGCGAATAATTGTCGCTTCGCTAATAATAAGACCTGTGTCTGCGCGGCGAGCATAATACTCAACCATATCTTGCGTTGGCACTAAATTTTCATCAGCCATACAACGTGTAAGCGGTGCCATTAATACACGATTTTTAAGCTCAATCGTGTCATTTAATCGATATGGTGTAAGTAAATCTGTGTTCATTTTATAAATCCTTGATTAAGTGTATGCATACTAAGTGCGGCCATTTAGGCAACATTCAAGATCAATTTTGAATGTTTGCTCAAAATATACTGACTAACCCATAAAACAGATCTAAATAACAAAAATTAATTGTGAAGTTTTCAACACGATGTCACATAACTCGATATACTTGTACGCTATAAATATAAATTGACCGCAACAAAAGTGAGCCCATCATGACACGCGTAAATGCAACCGAAGAACACGACGTAATTTTAGGCCTTGGAGCCAAAAAGCGTCTCGCTTTTATGTTTGAAACCGTACAACAGTACAAGCAAGTATGGATTTTAAATGACGACGACGGCTGTGTAATGCTTACTAACGAAGATGACGATTGTGTGCCTGTATGGCCTACACGAGAATTTGCACAAGCATGGGCAACGGGCGACTGGGAAGGATGCACACCTAAAGCAATCCCTACTAATGATTGGTTCAGCCGATGGACACCTGGCCTTGAAGAAGACGACTTACTTATTGCCGTATTCCCGACAGAGGAAGACGACGGCACTATTTTATTTCCTGATGAATTTGAAAGGCAACTAAAAGCACCAAAGAAAAAATACTAAGTAACTAGCATAACTTTATTTAGTTTATAAACGCGGCTTTACAATAGCCGCGTTTTTTATACCTGCTTTCTAAAATTTAAATATGCCTGAGTGATTGCTTTAGCATCTTCAACTTGCGGATAGTGCCCAAGCTCAGCAAAGCCTTGTGTGCGGGCATTAGGTATTATTTTTTCATACTGTTCGAGCATGTGTTTCCCTGATATTGGGTCTTGCTCACCTGCAATAAATATAACCGGTATATCGCTATTAATAATTGCAGTAACCCAGCGCTGCTCGTTTTGCTTTCGCTGTGTAATGTAATTAATTAACTTTGGCATAACACGTAAACCATTATTGTGATTTAAAAGCGCCCAAAGCGTATCTATAACTACAGGTGCGGGTGGCGTGTTTGCACCAAATATGGAGGTTAAATTTTTGGCAAACTTTTGCTTACTCATTAGCTTAGGGACTATCCAGCCCAGCTTTGAAAGTAACAACTTTTGTATAAATAACGGTTTATGTGCTTGAGGAAACAACCCGCCATTCAAAAAGCACACACTGTGTATATGTACTTCACTTTGATTAGCCACTTGCCTCGCTAATAGCTCTTGGGCAACGGTATCGCCATAGTCGTGGGCAAGTATATGTACATTACTTATATTTAAACGCTGTAAAAAATGTGTGTATAAATCAGCTTGCTCTGCAATTTTATAATCCGCTTTTGAAGGCTTATCCGAAAGCCCAAAACCAAGCATATCAAGTGTCACTAAAAAGTAGTGTTTACTGAGTTCATCCCACATACCTTCCCAATCCCAGCTTGCACTTGGAAAACCGTGAATTAAAACAAGCGCGGGGTTATGTGTATTCCCTGCCGTTTTAGTAAAAATTTGATGCCCGTTTATATTTATAAATTGACCGCTTAATTGCCATTGTGAAAGTGAGTACATGTTATGAACCAAAACTTTTGTATTTAATTGTTGTAACACAATTACCCATAAACTTCGAAAAATCACCAGCAAGCTTTAACGCATAGATTAAAAGAAAGCCTTTTTCATTACAAAAATACCTATAAATACGGTATTAACTGAGAACCCACGCTAAATAAAAGTATTAAGCAACGTACTATTTAACAAAGAATTTAGTTAATTATTAGCTTGTAACTTAACTATTAAATGCTATATTCAAAGCTCTTAGGTAATAATACAGTCTCAAAAAATACCATACAAAAGGATTGCTAAATGGCTTTGCAAAGTAGAGCTAATAAAGGGGTGCGATTAAGTACTTTACTTCAGGTTGTAATCCTCACTACAGGTATTGTTTTAACTTACTTTCAACAAATTCAGCATCAACAAACCTTAGACTCAAAAGTAACAGCTGCGCTAAATAGCAAGTTAACCAGTTTATCCGTAGGTATAAATAACAGAATGGAGTTATATCAATACGGGTTATTTGGCCTCAAAGGGTTTATACAGGGTATTGGAATAGAAAATTTAAACTACACCGCAATTAAGAGTTATTCAAACGCAAGAGATTACGCCCAAGAGTTTCCTGGTGCTAACGGCGTTGGGTACATAAAAAAAGTAACACATAACGAACTTGCCGAGTTTATAAATAAAGCACAAAGCGAACGCCCCGATAGCCTATTTAATTTTAAAACACTTACTGAAAATAAAAATGATCATTTTGTGATCCAATATATTTTTCCTGAAAGTGGTAATAAACAAGCAATAGGGTTAGATATTGGCTCAGAAACTATTCGTAAACGTGCAGCATTAAGCGCAGTTTTTGCAGATAATGCGCAATTATCTGCACCTATTACGTTAGTCCAAGCAGATCAGAAAGCTCACCATGGTTTTTTGATTCTATTACCTATTTATAAGAGTAAGATCACTCCTACATCTAACGATGAACGCCTTGAAGCACTGCATGGCTGGGCATACTCCCCTTTGCTTATAGACAATATTTTAAACTCATTATTTGATATTGATGAAAACTACTTAACCATTAGCGATCTCAACGATGCAACCGATGTGGCCTTTTTTACATACGGCAATCCAGCAAATAACACTGAATTTAAAGTATCCACTGTGACTAAAGTGATTGGTCGTGAGTGGCAAATAACGTTGCATGGCTCTTACGCGTTTGTAGAAAACCTGCATTTGCCCTATCAGTATCAAGCACTCGTGAATGGTATTTTTTTAACACTCATTGCTATGTTAATTGTGCTTGCAATACAGTTACAATTTTTTCGAAAAGCCCAAAAAGAAAATTTAAGACGTGAAGCCGAACAAGCACATAAAAATATTCTTGAACAAGCCAATTTAAAACTAGAAACCGATGTAAAACTGCGAACTCAGCAAATAGCTGATATTAGTATGTTACAGCGTAGTATTTTAGACAGTGCTAGCTACTCTATTATAGCTACCGACATAAACGGTTTAATCACCGAGTTTAACCCTGCCGCAGAGAAGTTACTGGGCTACAAGGCATTTGATGTAGTGGGTAAAAAAACCTGTGGCATATTTCATTTAGAAACAGAACTGATAAGCAAAGCAAAACAACTGAGTATTGAGCTCAATAAAATAGTGAGTCCTGGATTTGAAACATTAATTGTAAAAGCAACCCCCACAGAACCCGATGTTAATCAATGGACCTATGTAGACTCTAAAGGTAGGCATATTCAAGTGAGCTTAAGTGTTACGTCGCTATTGAATAACAGAGCTCAAGTTGTTGGTTTTTTAGGCATTGCGTTTGATTTAACCCAGCAAATAAAACACGAGCACGCGCTTGCTCATGCAAAGGAACTCGCAGAGCAAAGCTCTAAGACTAAATCTGAATTTTTAGCAAACATGAGCCATGAAATACGTACACCCATGAATGGTATTTTAGGTACTCTGCAGTTACTGCAAGAGCAACCGATGAATGATAAATCAACAGACTACTTAAAAAAAGCACTCTACTCTACTCGCTCATTAACCACTATTATTAACGATATACTGGATTTTTCTAAAATCGAAGCCGGTAAACTTTCTCTTGAGCAGAAGGTGTTTGAGCTGGACGAATTAATTCATCATTTAGAGTCTGATTTATTAGTACCTGCCCAAGAAAAGAATATTTATCTAAAATTTAAATCAACGATTCATCATAAATACTGGCGTGGTGATGCTGTAAGAATAAGGCAGGTGTTTTTAAACATAATATACAACGCAATTAAGTTTACACACAAAGGAGGTGTAACGGTTGAGTTTAAACTAACTGACGATGAACAAGTTTGCGCTATTGTTTCAGACACAGGTATTGGTATTCCAAAAAATGTTGTAAACAGGCTCTTTGAGAGATTTGAACAAGCAGAGTCTTCAACCACGCGTGAATATGGTGGAACAGGGCTTGGATTGCCAATTACGAAGTCGCTTATAAACCTTATGGACGGTGACATAAAAGTAACAAGCGAAGAAGGTGTTGGTAGCCAGTTTTATATATACCTACCGTTAGAACAAGCTGACAACATACCAAGCAATGATAATACTGAAAATTTAGATTTTCCCGATCTAAGTAATAAAGTTATTTTGATTGCTGAAGATAATAAAATTAACCAAATAATTGTGAGCTCTTTTCTTGAGCCTACAGGTGCTAAATTAGTCATTGCTAATAATGGTTATGAAGCAATAGACTTATACAAAAAGCTATCACCTCATATAATTTTAATGGACATACAAATGCCAAAAATGGATGGCTTTGAAGCGTGTAAAGCCATAAAAAGGATAGATGCATCACAAACAGTCATTGCACTTACAGCCAATGTGCTCTCTGAACAAAAGCAACTTTATGAACAGTTTTTTGATGGGTACGTATCAAAACCTATTGAAAAACAAAAACTAATAAACGCATTACATATTAAAAATAGCTAAAGCCGAAATACCTTAAAAACTGACATATTGGGTATTAAATGGTTATATAAATACTTATAAAGTATTTTTTACATAAGCACATAAGCAAATTAAAGGGGGAGTATGCTTAGATTATTTAGTTTATATTTATGTATATTGTTGACCCTATTGTCTTTTAGTACATTAGCTCAATCGCTTAATGATGAACAAATTAAAAAAATTGGGCCAGCTATTTGGCAACAAGTTAATATAAAGTCACCTGTTTCGGGTGAACAAATAATCAGTGCATATCAAAATAAGCAAAGCCCTCTTGTTTCTTTATCTGAAATGCGTGGACCCGCTGTTGCTAAAATACCACTGTCGACTCTGAATGAAGAACGCTGGTTTGTATTACCCCAAGCAAACTACCTAGATGGTGGTTTTGCTTATTGGCAAGATACACAGGGAATTCGTTTAATTGCTGATTTTTCTCAGGGTTGTTTGTCGCAGTCAGCAATTATAATGCATGGACAAGCGTTTCAATTAAACCTAGAAACAAATTCTCAAGGCGTACTGTGGCTTTATTTAAATGCACGTCATTACGCCAAACCAGTGAGTGTAACCTTTTTAGATGAGCCTACATTTATATACCAGCAGTTTTTTATAAATTCACTCAGTATAATGTCCATCACCATTATGCTCACCCTTGCCTGCATGGCATTCATTCTTTATTTAAAAACAGGTCAAAACGTTGCGTTATATTGTGCAGGTTATATTGGCTTACACGGAATTGGTTGGGCGTTTGCGGCTGGGGTTTTTGGCGTGTTTTACAGCTTTAAAAGCATAAACTCACATTATTTTGGTATGTATATTTTTTCGTTTGCGATATCTTCAGCCAGCGCCTTTGCCTATTACTTATTTAATTTTCATACGGTTGAAAAAACACGAATAAGCCAATTTTTAAAGTATTTTTCTTATGTCGCTTTTATTAGTGGCTTTATAAACCTAGTACTACCCTTTCATTGGGTATTTTATTTAGCACACACTTTAGCAGCAATATGGGTGGTACTAACGTTAGTGCTCGGCTTTAAAATGTTGAGCTTAAACGATTTTAGAGCAAAGTACTTTTTAACCGGTAATATTGTTTACAGCCTATCACTTGTTGTCTTTATTTTATCTCATCTTAATTTATTCGTAACGGCTTCAGCTGAACTTTGGGTGCTTGTTGCCCTCGCTATTGATTGTATTTGTATATTACTTTCATTATCCGAATGGCTGAAAATAAAGCAAAACGATTATATTAATGCCCTTGAGCAATCACGTATTGACCCACTCACAAAAGTAGGCAATCGTTTATTACTACAAGAAAAGCTAAATTCCATAGGTCATTATTACTTAATAGTATTTATTGACTGCGATGGTATGAAAACAATAAACGATCAATTAGGGCATGCCAGTGGCGACAAACTACTTATCAATGTCACTGAATTAATTAAAAAAGAACTGGCCAACCTAGGAGATGTGTATAGAACTGGAGGCGATGAGTTTATATGTTTGTGTTGTGCTTCGTCGTTAAACGAGCTAGAAAAATTGGCAGACAACACATCTAAAGCACTTAATAAAGCGCATATTCAACTAAAGCAAACGTGGCCGCAATCTGGTTTAAGCTTTGGCATTGCTAGCAGCAGTGAGTGCACAGATTATAAAGCATGTTTTACTTTAGCTGATGAAAGAATGTATGCGGCAAAATATGCTCGTAAAAATAATACGCCTACTAACCACAATACCACCCAGCAGATTTAAAGCACAAAAAAGGACGTCCTGAGACGTCCTGATATTGAATGATGGTGGGGAAGAGGGATTCATAGAAAACCAATAAACCATTGTTTATAATAAATAATACCTTTAAAAATAAAATAAAGGAATACTAATAGGTATACTAAAAGCTATTTATCTTTAAAAATAACCATGACTGCCACAAAATTCTGAGCACCCTCAACGCCCTCGCTGAGCTTGCTCTACCCTTCCCAAGCATCTAATAACCTAGTAACCTTAGCATCTATAGATGATATGTCTTCCTTCATAGCTTTAATCTCACTGATATCATCAAAAGTTCTCTTTTTAAGTTCGTATTGCTCTTGCACTTTTGTATCTTTAGAAATCAACTTAGGATTTTTCCTAGCGTAATTTATTAGTTTTTCAATATATTTAGATTGGGATATTTCATCCGCGTCACTAAGCGCCTTTAATTTATCACGCGCTGATTTAGACACCTCCAGCTGAAGTTTACACACTTTATTAGATGTATTCTTCAAGCCTCTTTCATAGCTTTTCCAGGCTTTATGCAGCCTTTGCACCTCGACTTTTTGAGTATCCTCATTAGAACTGTACCCTTTAACTTCATATCTAATGAAGCTATTTAACGAAGCGTTTTCAGATTTAAAATATTCAGCATAGCTTGAGAATCGATAAGCTAGCCAGTTGCGCAAGTCTTCGTTATCTTCCTTAACCCACTTCAAAATATTCTTGCTATCAATCCAATCTGTCATTAATTCATCCATGTGCTTTAGCGTTTGTCACTGTTATAAAAACAATAATCCAACACTAATCTATAAGCAACTACTTTGCAGTCAGAAACTAAACCCCCTTCTTATTAGATGGGCAATTAAACACCACCTAAAATCTAAGTTAGATATTTATTAATGCTCACATCCAAATTTCAGTTAACACCCTTAGGTACTATATTAAAAACTCAGTTAGCCTCTCAATTAACCACTAAATTAACGACCCCATAAGATTTCTTTCGATAAATAAAAGTCTAAATAAACTCTAATTGAGATAAAGTTTCACCCTGCAATTTAAATACAAAATAACACCCTGTTATTGTGTTAATTGGAGTGTTCTTACTCTACTATAGAGTAACAATACGCTGCATGGAAACAATCTAATGAGTGAGCTTTTCAACTTAACCACAGGTATATCAGCATATTCAAAATGGGTTTTAATTCGTTTAATTACGAAGAAAAATATTGGAGACGAACTATCTAAACCTGATCTGATAGAATTAGGATGCCCATATAATAAATTTAAAAAAGTAATCGAAGAGCTACAAGAAATTAATGCAATTTTAACGCGCAAAACTGAAAATTCTAAAAAAGGACGACCTGCTGAGTCATACATTTTTATCTACGATGAACACACAGAAATGACTAAATCACTACCCAGTAAAGAGCTTATCAGAATAAAGGACGAAGAGTTAAGAGTGCCTGTAAAAATAGTATGGTGTTTCTTTGTATTAAACCAAGATGAGTTTGGATATGTTGTTAATTTTACACTATCCAACATTGCTAAAGCATGTGGGTTAAAAGATGCTGAGGTTAAAACTGCTATCTCTCAATTAATTAACCTTAAATTCATTCAAAAAGCCATAAAAGGGTGTACTTTAAAAAAAGTTGAAGACAAGAATAAAAGGAGTGTTGTTGGAACTGGATGTAACAACTTAAAGCGTTCGTCTTGCTATAAAATAATAGGCAATAATCAAAACAATTTCATATACCTATTCACAGTTCCTTCGTTGACTAATTTAGAGTCATATGCCAATCGTAAAAAAATATATAACTTCTCTGGGGCACTTATAGATTTTTTCTTCTCTGAAAAAATACGTGAAAATGTTTTTTTAAGATTATTAAGATTTGAAGTAGATTCACTTAAACATGACTTTAATTTTTTGTGTCAGCAGCCTAAGGAAGTTTTCAGCTACTTCGATGGAGTCCTTCTTAAGTTAGTTTCTATGGGGCTATCATATTTACTAAATGGTGGAACTAAAATTAAACCTGTTAGCCAAGAAGATGCTTTTAACCATATTTTTAGCCCTGCAGACTATGAATTAAGCGCCGCTAATTTAGGCTATGGAACTTCGTGCCTGATAAAAAATCTAGCTAATATACATATCCATTACATTTTATATTCTATATTTCACTCGCTAAAAGACACTCCGAAAGTTGGTGAGGACATAGAGAAATACCTTAGCTCTATACATTCATTCAAGAACAAAGGTTTCTATATCAATACCTTCATAAAAAACACTCATTCGAAGGTAAAGTTCTCTGATGTTACATCAATTAACAATTTAATTTTATTTACCAATCTAGACCTCTCTGAAAAAGTTAATAGTAATGATAGAACAGTGAAGTTTATGGACTCAAAAAGCCAACTGAACAATGGGAATTACAATATATTTCATATTGATCTAAAAGTATTTGAAGCATTTTACAAAAACACTTTAACTTCAGAGCAGAATTAATAGAGAATAAAGCCCGTATGTATAGCGCTAAAAAAATGTCCCGTTGATACGTGCTTACTTTTTCCAAGCCCATTTCTCGGTTTGGTAATATTTATTAGAGCTACTAGTAACGAATTGATTATCACAATAAATACAAATTAAAAAACTACTGCTCACACACCTGATATGAACTAATACCTATCAGGATAAATAGAATGAATAACCCAACGCAATACACGCAAACAACTAACCCTACTTACAAGCAATTTAAAACGCTCGCTAGAGATAATCAGCCTTTAGTTATTCCCTATTTAGATGCTATTGAAAAAGTCATGCTTGCTGCATGTACTGAACATAAAAGAACGTTTGCAGTCAGAATTGATTTAAGGCTACCTACACATTCAAATACGATTAATCTAAATAGCAACAAAGTGTGTACTCGGTTTATTGCCTCTCTTGAGTCACAAATTAAAGCCGATACAAAACGTAAAGCTCGTGAGGGTAAAACGCCACACCCATGCAATATTAGGTATATTTGGGCTAGGGAGCAGAACACTGCTCACCACCAGCATTATCATTGTGTACTGTTTTTCAATAAGGACCGGTATCACTGTACAGGTAAAATAGATGTAGAGAGTGATAACCTGTTTACTCGAATAGTAAAGGCCTGGGCGAGTGCGTTAAGCTTACCAGTAGATGACACAATTGAATTAGTTCACTTGCCTCAAAATGCACATTACTATCTTGATGCTAAGAGCTCTAATTTTACTCATGACTATCATGCTCTGTATTATCGACTGAGTTACCTCGCAAAGCTCAATACTAAACAATATGGTTCAGGGCAGCGTTGTTTTGGTTATAGTCAAAGGTGATTTTTTAATTAAGACCTGTACTTCTCATAACTTGTTCTAACGCGCTTTTGGGACCTTCAACTAGCTTAATAAGCTAAAACCCTTAGTATATAAGGGATGGTAAGTTCCCAAAATAGCATTACGAGAAGCACTATTTACACTACAAAAGCAAAAAAAGAACGCACTGCAAAAATGCGTTCTTTGTTTACTTCTAATCAAATAAGCTCGCGACTCCGGCTAACAAACCACTAGCAACAGCCAAAGGCACCGTAACTGGCGCAGACGCCACGCCAAGGCCAACAACAACTGCACCGGATACTGTAGCGCCAGCTACAGCACCAGAGCTCACAGCAATGGCTGTTCTACTGAGTGATGGCTCAGAACTACCGGTTATTTGCTTAGAAACTTCATTTCCTACTACACCGCATGCAACGGCTTTTTCTAACGACATAACAAACTTACTCCTATCATATGTAATAAATTTATAGCTCTAACTCCTCAAAGTCTTTATCGATTTCCTCCTGGGTTATGCCAATGTAACGCAGTGTTGTTGCTTCCGAGCTATGGCGAAGCATCTTCATTACACGCGCGATGTCTTGGGTTTTATGGTAGAGGTGGTAACCTCGGGTTTTACGCATTGAGTGAGTGCCTAGTTTTAAATTAAGCTCTTCACCCACTAACGCAAATGCTCTTGTTACAGCCCTTCGAGATAAAGGCCGTGGTACTGAACTTTTAGCTTGTTGATTCCGATACGATTGAAATAAGTAAACATGGTTGGGGTGAGTGATTCGTACTTCATGGATAAACGCTAATACTTTTTGATTTAGCTTAATCTCTGCAAGCTTGCCTGTTTTACTTTCAAATATAAGTAACCTGTCGTTTTGAATATCCGTAAATTTAACAGACAATAAATCAGATATGCGCAATGCCAAGTTCAGACCTATATTCCAAATATGGCTCATCTGTTTAGAACACCGCTTTTCAAGCAAATAACTAATTAACTTTACTGTATCAAGGTCCTTAATCGCCTGTACTTCAGCCATGGCCAACTCCTTATTCTGTTGAAATAGTGACCTGGTAGCAGCCTGTGTTGTAATACTCAACAAAGTTAGTCACAAATAAAGTTAAAAGCTCCTTGCCCTCTCGTTCACTTAACCAGCCCACCAGCATGTGATAAACGCGTTTAATCACAAAGCAAACATCAATCTCCTTTACTAATTCAGAGTCCGATTGGCCCTGGTATGAAAAATCAGTAATGTATACAAGCTCCCAACCAATACCGCGTTTTTCTAGCCTAACCTCGACTGGGTGAAAGCCCCCAGCTGCTGCGCTATAATCTTTATCACGAAAATTAATAGTTAACTCACTCGCATTCCCTATCGATTCACCTTGTTTAGTGATGGCATTTACAATCACATCAAACAGTGACTCTGGCACGATTAGTCCTGGCACTTGCTCTATTTTAATCGCCATACCCTACTCCCTTTAAATTAAGCCATGCTCAGCAAATGAATAACTGGTTTCACCAATGATGATGTGATCGACTATCGAAACATCAATTAGGTTAAGCGCCTGCTGTAATTTGGTGGTGATAAGCTTGTCAGCTTGAGATGGTGTACTTACGCCTGAAGGATGATTGTGCGCAAGTATTACAGATGCTGCATTTAGCGCTAATACTTCTTTAACCACCTCTCGTGGGTATACGCTTGCTGCGTTAATAGTCCCCCTAAATAACTCTTTATATTCAAGTATGCGGTTTTGGCTATCCAAGAACAGGACGGCAAACACCTCATGCTCAATCAACGCCAGCTTATGCCTTAAATATTCTTCACTGTCTTTGGGACATGTTAAAGCCCCATGCCTAAATTGCTTTTGAGCGATTATGTAAGCAGCTGCTTCAAGTATTTGTTCATCACTTACAGGGTGATCAAATTCGTATAGTGACTTGTTATTTTGCATTGTTATGCCCTCTTAATGGTTTATGCAAAATAGTGATGTATGTGCTTAACGTTTTTGTTTCGCCTCAGTAAAAAATTACTACCTCCGGAAAGGATATGTACTAATAACCTAACTGGAGAAATCCCATGCGTTTAATCAAATTAAAAGAAGTTTTACATATCACAGGCCTAAGCCGTTCAACTGTTTATCGCTTTATGAGCGCTGGTGGATTTCCAATGAAAGTTGAGTTAGGTGGTAACTCTGTAGCCTGGGTAGAAAGTGAAGTTGAAGAATGGATAAGTGAAAAAATTGGGAAAAGAGACACTGCAAGTACTGCAGCTTAAAGTGCTACCCCATAGCGGGGTAGCTTTAATAAAGCCTACTTGCTCAATTCATAGCAAAGTCTAAAGCCTGTTTTTATGCCTTTATATTTACCTGTACAATCTCGCGGACCAGATGCCCTTAATACATTAGCGTCATCATAAAAAGAGGTTAAACTTGCTGAACGAATACTTACTCCTTCCAAAAGCCATTCTGCAAAAAAGTTCGAGTCTATAAATTCCAACCCATTTTTTTCAAAATTAGTTAAACTCTCAGGAAACCGTAATGTTAAAGCATCAAAGTCACTCTCATTCATATATGGTGGATGCCCAGGGTACTGCCTACCGTCAGATGTATGAAAGGTCATATCACTGCCTTTATTAGAGTGTGCACTTTTTCCAACTTCATTATCTCTGACAGCTAAGTACTCGTCGTAAGCTAGTAATCTTAGTGGAACGTTTGTTTCTTTTTCTGCCCAGCTAATATAAGCCAGCACATCATAAAAAGTACATGTAGCAGCTAAACCTTTATCACACTCACTATTTAATGGGGGTAACGAGTCACCCTTTCTGGTAGCAAAGTATTCATGGTTTTTATGTAAAAAATCATTTATTTCATCTATGGTTATAAGCTCTGAAACCATTAGCTCTTTCTCGGCTAGCTTAATCTTTTTAAAGCCATGTAAGCGCTTATTCGAGCTGCGGCTTTCAGTAATATAATCACCAGAGGTTTCATAATAATTTTGTAATATTACATGTTGCCCTGGATAGTTTTTAGTTAAACCGCCATTAGCATAGTAATGTTGCTCTGCTAAGTGGCTGTCTAATTCACGATTACCTTTATAGTTAAAGTACTCCCAACGCTTAAATCGATAATCTTCAATAAAGCTTGGTATATCAGCTCGTTTTAGATAATCACCATATATCTGATGTGAAAAAACCTTATCTCTTTGGTTTTTAATTAAAAAGTCATAGTTGCCACTATTGTCAGAAAGAAAAATAAGATTTTCGTTGTAAGGTATTACATTAACCCATCCACAATCACTAGCCTGAAGCCACTCATTTAATACATTTGAAAAAAACTCCATTTGTTTTTTTATTGATTGAATTTCAGATTTAAGCGTTCCCTCTTCAAAATAAACTTCTACCTCTGAATCAGGGCCATAACAATACGTATCACAAAGATTGTCCCCGAGTAAGTTATAACAACTGGATACAGTATTGTGATTCTTAATTAATATTAGTTCTGCAGCAGTAGTTACTAACTCTTTATGTTTAACTGCAGTTGAAGTAGCGTCTTGAGCTTCATCATCAGTGATAAGGTCTATGAAACTTGGTAGGCTTGATTTATCGACCACCTTAAAAGCTACTTTTGCTGATAGCCCTTGGGATAAAAGCTGCTGTTGACGCTCATTTAATTGAGTTATGTCATAGCCATCACTGAAAACCTTTAAATGAATATCGTTGGTAATTATACTTTCCCAATCACTATCAACCTCAAGTGCGGTATTTAGCTCTAGCATATCCCAAGCTAAAACACCTGAAAAATCGAAGTCGTGCCCAGTAAATAACTTACTCGGCATCTGCCCTTTTGAGTAAAACAGCCTCTCAGATACTTGCTGGTGGGTAAATTGTGCGTAGCCTAATTGCATTCCACGGTATTTATGCTCAAGTAAATTAACTCGTTTATGCAAGTTATGCTTTACCATAAATGGCTTAAGCTTTTCTTCAAACTCATTTGCGAAGTTAGCAAACCCTCCCTTAATACCGAGGCTTTTAGCTAGTATATTAAGCCTTGTGGTAGTAGATATTTTTTCTCTGTCTTTAATAATTTTTTTAGCTGAGTATTTTAAGTTCTGTGGTGTTAAACCAGTTACAGGCAGTATATGAAATTTTTCTAGAGGGATGTATGTAGTTGGAACTGTAGTATTGTTTTTCATTCTAAAACCTTCAAAAATAGTTAAAGCCCCGTTGTATATTTTAAACGGTGTACTTCTGGCTACTAAGTCCAAGAATGAAGTGTATATCGTAGGTGTTATCTAAAAAACGATTCGAGTGCTTTGTTTTGTAAGAAGTACATTACAAACCGCAGGTAAGCCTCTGCCCTTGAAACGCAATTTAATTGCAAAAACATTTAATGTCAAATGTTTATTGTAGCTATTTAAGAAACACACCACATTAACTCATTTTGATTGCATCTTTTCATTTGCCTGATATAGTTACTACAAAATAATGATTTAGTATATTTATGACTAATACCGCATTGGATGCACTCACACATGCTCAGAGGGAACGCTTAGCGTTCATAGATTTTAATCTGCAGTACTTTGGCCAAGTTGCAAGAGCTGATTTAATTCAGCGTTTTAAAACTGGCTTAGCCGCGTGTACTCGTGATTTTTCATCATATAAAGAACTTGCACCTCAAAATCTAGTATTAAGTCATACAACTAAAAGCTACCACCGCTTAGAAAGCTTTAAACCTTTGTTCGCACATAACGCTGAGAGTATTCTCAGCGCTTTATGCCGTGGTTTTGGTGATGGCCTGTCTAGTGGCGTTCAGCCAAGTGACTACTGCCAAAACGCAACGCGTTTAATACATCCAAATAGCGAGATCATCGCTACTCTAATGCGAGCTATTACTTCTAAAAAAGCAATTGAGTGCCTATATACATCTTTAAGTTCCGGCACAACTTCAAAAGAATTAATCCCCCACTCTATTGTAAATAATGGCACACGCTGGCATGTACGTGCATTTGATAGATCAAACCAAGAATTTAGAGATTTTGTTGCTACCCGTATTGAATGTCCAAAAATACTGCAGTCACTCATTAAACCTGAAGAATACGCAGATAAAGACACCCAATGGCACACCATTTACGATATAATTTTAACCCCGCATCCAAAGCTAAAATACCCAAAAGCAATAGAGCTTGATTACGAAATGGACAACGGGCAATTAAAATTAGAAGTAAGAGCAGCTCTACTCGGTTATTTGCTTAGACAATGGAACGTAGACTGTACCGAACAAGGCACATTAAACTGTAATACTTATCAACTGCACTTAAGCAATAAATCACAACTTAATCTTAAAGATATTGAGATAGCACCCGGTTATGAAAACTAATTTATGAAAATATCTAACACTAAAATTGAAAATATTAAAACTGACATTGATCAAGCGATTAAATCTGGCTCTTTTCAATCGAGTAATCTCATTTTATTGGTGCTGAACCCAACGGAAATTCACGAAGTAATTGTAAAGAATGTTGATAGTCAGTTTAAAAATCTATCTAAATTGTTGTCAGAAAAATTAGTCGTCTTATCGTTAAAAGATAGAGAACAATATCTACATAGTTTAGTCTCTGACTTAGTTAAAGAAGCTGAAGACATTTGCTACTTTTCAAGAATAAATTTGCTGTTTGAAGAAAGCTTACAAGCAGACCCATTAAAGCTGCTTCAACATGCAGCTAAAAAGAAACCGATTATTGTCATTTGGCCTGGCAGTTTAGATAGCATGTCATTGAGCTATGCAAAACCAGGTTTACCAGATTACAAAAGTTATAAATTAAATGAATTTCAAGATGTGCAGGTAATTACTACTTGCGAACAGGGAGTTAAATAATGAAGAAGTACAATGAATTAATCCAATTCGAACCAGTTACAACCACTATCGAATTGGAAGATTCCGCTGATCATACCAAAGCGGAAAAATTAATATCGTCATATGTTATTTCAGAAAAAATGAAATCTAAATTGAACGATACTATCATTAAGCATCTTCAATATGATGAATTTACAGATCAAAAAGCCCTTTGGATTGTTGGTAATTACGGCTCTGGTAAATCACATTTAATGTCTGTTATCTCAGCTTTAGCTGAATTCCCTGACCTAATTGACAAAGTAACAAATGAAGAAGTAAAAGAATGTGCAGGCCAGATAGCTGGAAAATTCAAAGTAATACGTTTTGAGATTGGCGCAAGTAAGATGGACCTAACAGACATCATTACTTTTCAGTTAACTAAAGGGTTAGAAGATCTTGGTGTGAATTATGAATTTCCACCGATGGATCAAATAACCTCTAATCATAAGCAATACATAGAAGAGATGATGTTGGCATTTCATGCTAAATATCCTGACCATGGCTTATTGTTAATTTGTGATGAAATACTCGATTATTTCCGCTCTCGAAATAACCAACAATTACCGCTAGATATGGCTATGCTGCGTGTTCTAGGTGAAGTTATTGAAGGTACACGTTTTCGCTTTATCGCAGGTGTTCAGGAAGCTATATTTGCTGATCCAAAATTAAGCTTTATCTCAAAAGAAGTTAAACGTATTACAGATAGAGCAGTAGAAGTTGTAATCGTAAGAGACGATATTAAATTTGTTGTTGCTGAAAGACTATTGAAGAAAACGGCTCAACAAAAAGAATGGATCAGAGAGTATCTACAAAAATTCACGCCTTACTACGAAAAAATGAATGAACGCTTAGATGAGTTTGTTCATATGTTCCCAGTGCATCCTGATTACATTAACACCTTTGAGCGTGTTCGTATTGCAGGGTTAGAGCAACGCCAAGTTTTACGTAGCTTATCAAACCATATGGAAACGTTAAAATCTCACGATGTTCCTGAAGATGTTCCTGGCATATTCTCATACGATACCTATTGGCACGAACTAAGTTCAGAGCCAAGCATGAAAACGAACCCTGAAGTCGGACAAGTTATTGAAACTGGTGAAACTTTAGTTGAACGTATAGAACAAGCATACCCAACACCAGGTGAAAAAGACTTTGCTAAACGATTAGTTGCAGGCTTAGCTATTCACCGAATGGCTGTTGGCGATATATATAAAGAAATGGGCGCTACAGCAGCTGAGCTTAGAGATTCTCTCTGTTTATTTATTCCAACGGTTGATGTTTTACCAGGTGAAAAAAGTAAAAACTTAGAAAACCATATTGTTACGGTATTAAAGAAAATAAGAAAAACAGTAAATGGTCAGTTTTTCTCAAAAAATAAAGCCAACGACCAGTTTTATATCGATCTTAAAAAGACTGAAGACTTTGACGCTATTATCGAAACCAAAGCTGAACAATTAGCTAATGATAATATCAATGGTGCATATCGTGCCGCCATGCTTGAGATCCTTGAACAAACTGATACCCAGCAAGTTCACACCATGTGGCAACATGAACTGAAATGGATCGATAGAAACGTTAATCGCCAAGGCTGGTTATTTTTAGGCTCGCCAAATGAGCGTGAAACGGCTAAACCTCAACGTGATTATTACATGTACTTTATTCAGCCTGAAGATGCGCCAAAGCAGAAAAAAGAACATATCCGTGAAGACGAAGTGCTGTTTGTATTAAAGAATAGAGATGAAACGTTTGATCGTTACCTTAAATACTATGCGGCATCAGTTGAGTTACGAGCCTTAGCCACTGGTAGTGCAAAAAATACCTACAAGCTGAAAGCAGATGATTATCTAAGGGATATGCAGAAGTGGATCAGAAACCATATTGCAGATGCTTTTGAAGTTAAATACAACGGCCAATCAAAGCCTATTATGGATTGGCTTAAAGGAACATCAGTTCGTGATATCACAGGCATATCAGCCAATGAGCATGGCAATGTAAAAGATATTTTTGAAGCAGTGGCTAGTTATGTCTTTGAAGGTTACTTCCAGTCGCTTGCTCCAGAATACCCTAAGTTTAGTCAGTGGATCACGGGTGATAACATGCAAGGGGCAGCAAATGATGTTCTTATTAGCTTGTCTAGTGGTGCTAGAACTAAGCGTGCTACTGCCGTTATGGATGCACTAGAATTGCTTGATGGAGAGAAACTACAAGCAACTAAGTCTCGCTTTTCTGCAACAGTTTTAGATGTGTTAAAAGCTAAAGGTCATGGTCAAGTAGTTAACAATGGCGAATTGCTAGAAAAAGTTAATGCCAACCTTTATTTTAAGCCCGATACATATCGCCTAGAGCCTGAATGGTTACTGGTTATCTTAGCAAGCTTGGTTTATTCAGGGGAGTTAGAGCTTTCCGTAGTAGGTAATAACATTACGGCAAGTAATGCGGATTTACTTAAATCTCTAGATTTTAACGACCTAGTTAACTTCAAACATATACAAGCACCAAAAGACTTCAATACTTCAGCTATTAAAGCATTATTAGAGTTGCTTGATATGAATGAAGGTTTAGCTATTAGCATTCAACAAGGTGACGATGGCATTGTTCGAGAAATGGGTGACAAAATTGAGCAGAAAGTTAAGTCACTTGTTACTGATAGCCAAGCAGTAAAAGAAAGGCTTCTTTTATGGGGTCAGCATGTACTTGAAGACAATGAAGCGGGGTTACTTACAGAAAAGCTAACATCAGCCAAAACTTTCTTAGAAGAAATGCAACGCTTCAATACACCAGGTAAGCTCAAAAACCTAAAAGCAACGCCTGAAGATATTGCATTACAAAAAGAAAACTTAATTGCTTGGAATGACTATAAGCAGTTAGAGCTGACAGTAAAAGAGTTTTCCGACATTACCAACTATCTAAGTAAAGCACAGTTGGTTTTAGCTGAAAATGACGACTGGCAAGAGACGGTTAAAAGTGCTCAACAAGAGTTACGTCAAGGCTTAGCTGATAAAGACGTAAGGCAATCAACTGAATTTAAGCAGAAAATGCTTAAACAACTAGCTAACGCAAAGCAATCTTATATCACTCGCTTTGTTGCTTTATATCAACGTGCTCACTTAACGTTAGCAGAAAATAAAACTAAAACGAAATTGATGGATGATGACAGGCTAGCTACATTAAGCTTATTAAGTGGTATAGCTTTATTACCAGGAAACCAAGTTAAAGACTGGCGTGAAGATTGGGCTAAATTGCAGCCTGCAACGGCTATCGATAGTAAAGTTTTAGGAGTTGATCCGAACCCTGTTTCATTCAACCCTAGAACGGAAAAATACCTTGCCCCAGCCAGTGATCGCTTAAACAGATTAGATGAACAATTAGATGCCATGCTAACGGAATGGACTTCTACACTTCAAACGAACCTTGCTGACCCATTTATTCAATTAGATTTAATGAAATCAGAGCAAAAGGCTGAAGTTACAGCGTTTATCAATTCAGGATGTTTGCCAGAACCACTAACAAAAGACTTTGTAGAAGAAGTGAATAAAGTACTTGATGGTCTAGTTGCTGTATCAATAACGTCAGAAGAGCTAGTAGCTAACCTTGGTAAAGGAACGCCACAAAGTATTGATGATGTGCGTAAGCGTTTTGAGCAACTCATTGCTGAACGTTGTAAAGGCCAAGATATCGATAAAGTTCGTATTGTTATTGAATAAACCTTATAGAAAATAATTTACTAGAAGGCCGTTAATTAATAACTTCCTTTTAAGAGAGAATATATGCAACAAGATTCATTATTAGATGATGTAAAAGTTGAATCATCAAAAGACCCTGTAGAGTGTTTAGGCCAAACCTTCGAAAATGAAGAAGCACGTAGAGCGCACTTTAGTAAACTTTTGCGTGAAAAATTAAAAGATCCAGAGTTTAGAAAAATAGAAGGCTTTCCAATAAGCACAGATGAAGCGATTCTTGAATTATCAGATCCGCCATATTATACCGCTTGCCCAAACCCTTGGTTAAATGATTTTATTGAATATTGGGAGTCTGAAAAACAATATTCAACAGAAGAATATGAAAGAGAACCTTTTGTAGCTGATGTTAGTGAAGGGAAACATGATCCTCTCTACAAGGCTCACTCATACCATACGAAAGTGCCTTTCAAAGCGATTATGCGCTATATCTTACATTATACCAATCCGGGGGATATTTTACTTGATGGTTTCTGTGGTACTGGCATGACTGGCGTAGCCGCACAAAATTGTGGCGATAGGACTACTGTCGAATCATTAGGGTATTTTGTAGATTCAAAAGGAAAAATTTACGAGGACGCTAGTCAGAAAAAATTAATTAGTCAACTCGGAGCAAGGAAAGTTGTATTAAATGACTTATCTCCAATCGCTACCTTTATTTCTTCAAATTATAATTTAGAACCTGAAGTCGAAAGTTATAACTCAGAATCACAAAGAATACTGAATGAGATAAATAATGAATTAGGCTGGATGTACAGAACAAAGCATGAAGATGGTAGTGAGTACCCAATTGATTTTGTAGTTTGGAGTGAAGTTTTTTCGTGTCCGGAATGTTCAGAAGAAATAGTATTCTCAAAAGAAGCTTTAGATATTGATTCAGGAAAAGTTGCAAAATCATTTTCATGTCCCGGTTGTTCAACAGAACTTAAAAAGGACTTAATGGAGTTACAATATGAGTCCAAGCATGATCCTTATAAAAACGGTGTACATCAAGAACCTAAAAGGGTTCCTTTTTTAATTTACTATAAAGTAGGAAAAGAACGAATTTATAAATCTCCTGACGAATATGACATTAATGTCCTAGCTGAGATTGAAAAGTTGGAATTCCCTAGTAACTTTCCAATAAAAGAAATGCCCGATATGCAAATGATGAGAGTTGGAAGAATGAAGCCTTCTAACATTGATCATTTACACCATTTTTTTATGAAAAGGCCGTTGGTAACGTTAGCTAAAATGTGGGAGAAAGCTAATGGTATCCTAGATTATACGACAAGAAGACAATGTTTATTTTTTGTTGAGCAGGCTATTTGGGGCATGTCAAAACTTGCACGATTTACTCCGACACATTTTTCTCAAGTAAATCAATATTTATCAGGGGTGTTTTATATTGCATCGCATATAGTAGATGTATCTCCAAATTATATTTTAGGAGGAAAAAGAGATAGGCTATTAAAAGTATTTGGGCAAATGAATAATAAGAACATTCACTCCTTGACATCAACCCAGGACATTGCAAAAGCTAGTATATTACCGAATAGCCTTGATTATATATTTGTAGATCCCCCTTTCGGTGAGAATATTTATTACTCTGATTTAAATTACTTAATCGAATCATTTCATGGTGTTATGACGAATTCAACTAACGAAGCGATAATTGATAAAGTAAAAGAAAAAGATTTTGGTCAATATCAACAGCTCATGCTCAGTTGTTTTAAAAATGCTTTCATAGCTTTAAAGCCTGGTCGATGGATTACGGTAGAATTCTCTAACTCCAGTGCAGCAATTTGGAATCTTTTGCAAACTAGTTTGACTAGCGCAGGCTTTGTTATTTCTAGTGTTTCAGCTTTAGACAAGAAACAAAGGTCTTTTCAATCAATAGTTTCAACTACAGCGGTTAAACAAGACTTGGTTATTTCAGCTTATAAACCGAGTCAGAAATTTTCTAATAAATTCAAAGGGGATGACAATTTTAATGCAATATGGGATTTTGTCGAAAACCACCTTAATTATCTTCCAAGCATTAAACATGAAGATGGTGAGCTTACATTTATTCCTGAGAGGGACCCTCGTATACTGTTCGACAGGGTAGTAAGTTACTTTATTGTAAATAATAGGAGTGTACCTTTAAGTAGTGGTGAATTTCAGAAAGAACTTTGTCAAAAGTTTAGCTTCCAGGATGGAATGATATTTACTCAACCCCAATTACTAGAATATGAAAAGGTTAAAAGTAAAGGTGTTTGTATTAAGCAACTTTCTATTTTTGTAGATGATGAATCGTCAGCAATAAGTTGGTTGAAACAAAATCTAAAGGATAAGCCCAAAGTTCAGTCAGATATCCACCCAGAGTTTATGAGTGCTATTTCAGGATGGAAAAAGAATGAACTGCAACTTGAACTTTCTACGTTATTAGAGCAGAACTTTCTAAGATATGACGGTAAGGAAGATGTACCAAGCCAAATCCATACCTATTTATCAACAAATTATAAAGATATGCGAAGTTTGGCTAAAGATTCTGTAAGTCTTAGGTTAAAAGCAAAAGGTCGTTGGTATGTACCTGACCCAAGTAAAACTGGTGATATTGAGAAGTTGAGGTTAAGAATTTTACTTCGGGAATTCGATAAGTACAAAAGCGAGAAGAAAAAGATTAAACAACCTCGTACTGAAGCGTTAAGAGCTGGATTTAATCAATTGACTGAAAATCAAGAGTATCAAACTATTTTAGATATATCTGCCAAAATTCCACCTGCTGTATTGCAAGAGGATGAAAAACTGCTGATGTTCTATGATAACGCATTAACGCTAACATCTAACGATGATGACGATTGGGATTAACGTTAAAAGGAAATAAGGATGTTTGATGTCGGAGAATGGGCTTGGAGCAAGGCCCATCAGCAGCATGTTAAGGTAATAGAAAATTCTGGCCTATGGGGCCAGAGTTTTTACCGTGTTTGGTTACAGCAACAAGACTCTGTTGTGAAAGTTGTTGATGATGATTTAGTTCATGCTGATGATCAGCAAGAGCCAAGTGAACACTTTATTTCATATGTTGCAGTGGCTGCAAAAATAGCGAACGCACAGCAAGAAGATGTATTACTAGCCCCAATTGAATCCAATGTCATTCCTCTTCCTCATCAATTAAAAGCACTCAATAAAGCGATGGCTCGTAAGCAAGTACGATACTTGTTTGCTGATGAAGTTGGTTTAGGTAAAACCATAGAAGCTGGCTTAGTGATGCGAGAGCTAAAACTGAGAGGCATGGCTAAACGCATATTAGTGTGTGCTCCTAAAGGTTTAGTTAGCCAGTGGGTAAGTGAAATGAGTACTCATTTTAATGAGAGTTTTCACTTACTTTTACCGGGAGAGCAAAAGCCTGTTGATGAGCATGACAATGTTTGGTTGCGCCATGACCAAGTTGTTTGCCCTGTTGATAGTATTAAACCGATAGAGAGCCGCAAAGGCTGGCCTTTAAAGCAAGTTCATGAATATAACAAACATCGATTTGATGACTTACTTGCCGCAGGTTGGGATTTAATTGTCATCGATGAAGCCCATCGTTTAGGTGGCAGCACTGAATTAGTCGCTCGATATAAATTAGGGCAAGGGTTAGCGGAAGCTGCACCTTATTTATTGCTACTTTCAGCAACACCTCATCAAGGAAAAAGCGATGCTTTTCATCGCTTAATGGCCTTACTTGACCCTGAAGTGTTTCCTGATATTTCTAGTGTGACCAAAGAGCGAGTGCAGCCATATGTTGTACGTACCGAAAAGCGGATATCTATTGATGGTGAAGGCAAACCATTATTCAAACCTAGAAAAACAGAGTTAGTCCCTGTTGCTTGGCAACAGAAGCACTCCATTCAACGTCATCTTTACGAGGAAGTAACTGAATACATTAAAGAAGGCTACAACCAAGCCAAAGCCAAAAAACAAAATGCTATTGGCTTTTTAATGATTTTGATGCAGCGACTAGTCAGCTCTAGTAGTGCCGCGATAGCCAAAACATTATCTAGACGTTTAATTGCTTTAGATACAATGGTGGTTGAAGAAGAGTTACCACTGTCTTTCGCTGATGATTGGGCAGAGCTAGATGGACAATCACAGTTAGATGAAATGATTGTTGAAAGTAAACAAGCCTTAGAGAACGAAAAAGCAGAAGTAGCACATTTACTGAAATTAGCTGAGAAATGTGTGGCAAATGAAAGTGATGCTAAAGCGGAAGTATTGTTAGATTGGCTTTATAAACTGCAACAAGAAGAGCAATCACCTGATTTAAAAATGCTAGTGTTTACAGAGTTTGTGCCGACACAAGCAATGTTAGATAAATTTTTTACTGATCGCGGTATTAGTGTTGTTTGCTTAAACGGTTCAATGGATCTAGGTGAGCGAAAAAAAGTACAAGCATCTTTTGCGGGTGATACTCGTATACTTATTTCGACAGATGCGGGTGGTGAAGGTTTAAATCTTCAGTTTTGTCATGTGATTGTTAACTATGACATGCCTTGGAACCCGATGCGCATGGAACAAAGGATAGGTCGTGTTGATCGTATCGGTCAGCCTCATGTGGTTAGAGCATTAAACCTTGTACTAGAAGATACTGTAGAGCATAGAGTGCGTGATGTACTTGAAAGTAAGTTGCAAGTTATTTTAGAAGAGTTTGGTGTCGATAAAACCAGTGATGTTCTCGATTCTGCTGAGGCGAATCACTTATTTGACGAATTGTTCATGGAGACATTGACTAACCCTGATGTAATGGACCAAGAGCTTGCTAAAGCATTACAAACAATACAAAACGCAGGAAAGGATAAAAAATCACAAGATAATTTGTTTTCTGATGGAGAGCAATTACTCGCTGAGACTTATCAAAAAACGGCTAATCACCCTTTACCTCATTGGATTTCTGCAATGGTTGAGCAATATCTCCTATGGCAAAATCAACAAGGCATTAAGGCCAGATTTGATAAATCCTCAACGGGTGGTTTAGATATTACTTGGCCAGATGGTGCTTTATGGAATGATATAACTTTTGTTGGTAAAGACGCTCAGCAAGATCTTAGGCTAAAACACATTACTTTGGAGAACCCTAAAGTTAGAGGGTTGTGTACCCATTTACCTATTTGGAGTGATGTGCAATCGATACCTGTTGTAAAAGTACCAACATTACCAACAGGTGCTTCTGGCTACTGGTCTTTGTGGAGTGTTCGTTTTGCCGGGAGCGATGAGAGACAAGTTAAATACTTACCTATTTATGTTAAACCTGATGGTAGCTTTTTTGCTCCCGCCTCAAATCGGATTTGGGATGCATTATGCTCCGATACGGTAGAAGTGATTACAGGCCCCAGTAGTGTGAAAAGCTCTGATATTTACCAAATGTTGCGAGCTGTTGCAGAAGAACAAGGAAAATTAGCTTTTGAAGATATGCTAATTAATTATAAAGCTGATTTGTCAGAGAAAATTGATAAAGGAGAATATTCTTTTGCTGCTCGAAAACGAGCAATAGAAAGAATAGGATTGCCTGAAGTAAAAAATTATCGTTTACGTCAATTAGCAGATGAACAACTTACTTGGGCACAACAAATAAAAGAAAAACAGCAAGTATACCCTGAGTTATCACTTCATATTGTTTTTGAGATAAAGGGATAATTTATGGCTTGGCAAAGTGAACTACTCAGTAAATTAGATTTCACCGCAAAACAGTGTTTTATTATTTCAGATCCTGAAAACCTTTGTTTTGAACCATTTATTGACGCACAGTTTGAAGAATCAAAAATAGAGCTTATAGATTATAGCGACCCTGTGTCGTTAAGGTTGGTATATGAGAATTGGCTTGAAGAGCAAAACAGCAAGGCATTAATCATTAGATGTGCTGAAATTGATGAAAACTATATTCCTTTTGATATCTCGTTAAACGCACAAAGCGTAAATTTTCATATCAATGAAATAATACCAGAGCTAGAGAACGAAACACTTCGAAGCCTTTCTCCTATTTACTTCCAGCCAATTAAGGAAGCCATTTCAAACTATCGACCAGGCAAGCTGGGAAGAATTGCTAGTTTAGATTTTTTGTTAAGGCATATCTATAAGATTGCCCCTGAGATAATACAATCTGAAGTAGATTTAGTTCGATTACTCATCCAAAAGCATTACCTTAGTGGTGATATGCCAGAAGTAATTGAGCAAAGGTTAATTGCTTTATTAGAGCTAAATAGTGCTTTCAACGGTTGGGATTTTGATAGGTTATTGCCAAATAAGGCTGAGTTTTTTGAGTTTCTGCAAGCTCAATGGGGGCTATATCTTCAAACACTAGTACCTGTGCAAGAAATTAAAGAGCCTTCATGGCCTCAAGGTAAACTAATTGTGCCGTTTGAAGATCAGGATATTCAAGTTTATGTTGATAATTTATTCAGTGATGGTTTGCTAAAACCTATAGATTTAAAAGGAGTACCACAAGAACACTGGGCCTCTATAGGTGTTGCTAGTGATGAAGGTTTCTCTGAATTAAAGCGTTTTTCTCATTTGCTCTCTCGTTTAAATAAAGTGTTTTCAAATGTAGAGGTTAATGAGCAAAACGCGGACTTTTGGGGAGAGCATGCATTTGAGCTTGGTATGCTGAATGCGTTAAGCCACAAAATAGAAAAGTTACTCCCTTCAGATCTTACATCATTAAAGCGCCTAAACGATAAAGTAGATAATACGTTTGAGCAGTGGTTACTAGATAAGTTTGGTAGTTTGATTTCGTTACCCTCGATTCGCCACCCTAATATGTTGCATAAAATCCCTGACTGGTTAAATCGTAAGGTACAGGATGAACAAAAAGTTTGCTTGCTCGTTATGGATGGAATGGGCTTTCAGCAGTGGGCATTGTTTAGAGAGTCTTTGAACTCATGTTCAAGAGTGACAATGGAAGAACATTATAGTTTTGCTTGGGTCCCCACTATTACCTCAATTTCTCGACAGTCGATGTTTTCGGGTAAAAAACCTTATTTTTATGCTGATTCGCTTTTAACAACATCAAAAGAAGGTAAGCTGTGGCAAGCATATTGGGAAGACCATGGTTTAACTAGCAAAGAAGTGTTGTATGCAAAAAAAGTTGAAGATAGAGCTACTAATGAATCGTTTAATGACTTGATATCTGATCGCCATATTATGGCTGCTGGCTTAGTCATCAATTTCGTTGATGAGCAAATGCATGGTATGAAAAACGGAATGTCTGGTTTAAATGCTGTAGTGTCAAATTGGATTAAAACTTGGAGGTTTGCAGAAAAAATTAACATTTTACTAGATGCAGGTTATGAAGTGATTGTTACTGCTGATCACGGTAATCAAGAGGCTATAGGCTGTGGTGCATTACGGGAAGGTGTAAAGGCTGAAACCAAAGGTGAGCGAGTTAGAATCTATGATTCAGAAAATGCAGCTACTAGTTCTAATGACCTTTTAGACGGGAAAGTGCTAAAATGGCCCGGCAAGAAATATGGCTTACCTGAAGGACGATTTCCATTAGTAAGTAAAGGAACTCATGCGTTTGTAAAAGAAGGGAACAAAATTGTTGGGCATGGTGGTATCAGCTTACACGAAGTAGTTGTACCGTTAGCCGTTATAAAAAGAAAGTTGTAATAGATATGTCTAAAAGGGTTAATTATAGTCGTCATATTGAGGCTCATTGGTTAGATCAAACGGCACTTTGGGTTGCCGAAGGGTTAAACAAACAAGAATTGCACGACAAAATTAATTCAATGCTTTCACCGTTGATTAACTGCAAGGTTAATTTGGGGAAAACACGAAATCAATTAACATCATTGTGGTTTGATAAGAACGAAAATGTCAGTAGTGAGTTCTCAGCATTCGCAGTTGATTACGTGAAAGAGAGTCATGATATTCCTCTTGTTATTCATTGGGGGTTATTAATTGCGAAAAAGAAATTCTTTGCTGATGTAGCTCGATTTATTGGACGAAATTCAAAGTTTAATGACTCATTTACATATGCTCAAGTACAAAAGCGAATGGTTGAGTTATACGGTGATACTGAAACAGTAAAACGTGGGCTGCGCTCTGTATTGAAGACTATGGTTGATTTTGGAGTTTTGCTACGAAGCAACTCCAGAAGTTACCAAGTAAATCAAAATAATTTGGCAGTACCTAAAAAATTAATGAACTGGTTATTATGCGCTTTACTATTTAGTGAAGACGTAATAAGCAGAACACTATCAGATATTATTGATGATGCAATTTGGTTTCCATTTGAGATTAGTATCGAGCCAGAAGACATTGATAAGCAATGGTTTGAAGTGCATCAGCAAGGATATGAGCTGATGTTGTTTAGAAAGAAATAATAAAATAAGAGAATTAATTTGAAAGTATCAATTGGTTTTAATCGACATTTAGAGTCGAACTGGCTTGCTCAAACAGCATCTTGGGTGGCAAATGGAATTGAAGGTAAAGAGCTAAAGGATAAAATTGATACTTTACTAACTCCTGATTTTACAAGCCAAGTGGCTAAAGACAAAACACGTAATTTACTTTTCGGTATTTGGAGTAAATTACCCAAACATATCCCCAATGATTTTCAACGAGATGCAGCTAATTTACTGATGGAATATAGTGAATTGAACTTAGTTTTTCACTGGGGGATGATGCTTGCAAAGTACCCTTTCTTTAAATCTGTAGTTGAACAAATTGGTCGTTTAACCAAGTTAAATGACTCTTTTTTATATTCTCAACTTGAACAGCGAATTACCGAGAATTATGGTGATACTTCAACAATCAAAAGAAGTATGCAGTTTGTAGTAAGAACGTTGATGAACTTGGAATTACTAGCTAACCCTAAGCAAGGTATATATCAACTTAGAAAGCCTATTCAAGTTAATAATCCATCAATAAAAGCTTGGTTAATAGAAGCAAGTGTTTATTCTGAACAAGTAACAAGTCGAAGCTTAACTGCCATTAACGATGAAAATGTTTGGTTCCCATTTGAGCTATATTTTGATGAGAATGATCTGAGTCAAAATGATCGTCTTGAAGCTCATCACCAAGCCGCTGATGTGATAGTGTTTGTTTAGAAGCACCGCACACCTGACTATAAAATAATAGTTCTAGAATTTGTAATTTGACTTCACAATATAAGCATGAGTAGATGGATGAGTAAAAGAGTTTGGATCCGATCTGGCGTACCACACACAGGTTGGGAGCATGTCAGAGATATGGAAAATGACACTCCTGATGGCATTTGCGAGATGTGAGGCCAGAAAAACATTAAATATTTCGATGTTTTGATACACGATAATTATGAGGGTGAGATAAAAGTTGGAAAAGACTGTTCATCTATAATGAGCTATCCAGGCAAGAATGGTTTCCGCTGGCCAGGCACAGACATTCTTATATTAGAAAATGAAGATACTAAACAGTTTGGTATTATTAAAGATGGTAAACCCTACCCAGAAAGGTTTTCATCATTAAAAGAGGCCCAAAATTGGGCAATAGATAATAAAATCTATCTATAGTTTCAGCGTTACATAGTTGATAACTAGGTCCTGTAAGGTAAAGAACTAGAATCAATTCAAAGCCAATGCTCAGGAATTTGTAAGTCGAACGATTTAGCTGCATATCTGAGCATTGAAATGATTTCTTTATGCCTGAACTGATCGTAAGCTTGACTTTTATTCTTCAGTTCTACTAGCTTTTTTAATTCAGGCAAGTTGAACATATTCAATTTATATAAGTTACCCCAGGTAGCTTCTCCAAATAGATTATAGATAATTTCTGTTCCATCACGCTCACTAGCTAAGCGCTTTTCGCCAGTTATTAGCGAGACAGCTTTTTCAGCTTCATCTCTGCTATCGTAGGTATTTAGTTGTTTCATTTTTATCCTTATAGCCCTACATCACATTAAAAATATTCCTAACCAATATAGCTTACTCCAATGTCTAACAAAGCCAGAATGAACTTTGTAAGCTACATACACTATGTATTCTATTATTTTTCGATGGATTACCAAAGCAACTCTACTACTTCAGTTGATATAAACCATTCAAAAAAACATACTTTAAAGTAAATGAAGCTATATGACCTTGAAATATTAATAAATTAGCGAGACTAAATCATGGATGGCAAAGTAAATAGAAACAGATTAACTCTTGAAGAGTTTATAGAACGTGGTAATAAGTGCCATAAGAATAAATATAACTACTCAAAAGCAACGCTTATTGATACTAGCTCAAATGTTATTGTAATTTGCCCTGAACATGGGGATTTTGAAGTAAACGCTAAACGCCACTACTCTGCATCTTCTGGCTGTCCGTCCTGTACAAATTATATCAAAAATGACCTTAATAAATTTATTGAGAGAGCTCGATTAATCCACGGTGATAAATACGATTACTCAAAAAGTATTTATGTCGCTTCCAGTAAAAAGCTTAAAGTTATATGCCCTTTACATGGAGAGTTCGAGGTTACCCCATCTTTACACTACGGTCCAAGAAAAGTAGGTTGTACGGCTTGTTCAGGTAAAAGGAAACTTACAAACAGTGACTTTATAGAACGCTCAAAAGCTATTCATGGTGATATATATCAATATGAAAATACAAGGTATGAAGCAAGTAACAAAAAGGTAACTATAACCTGCCCTACCCATGGCGATTTTAATATTAGAGCCAGTGATCATATTGGTGGCCCTAAGAGAGGCTGCAGTGAATGTAAAAAGTTAAACTCGGGCGCTGCTAATACTGGTGTAATGAATACTGGTAAATTTATTGAACTATCAAAAAAAGTACATGGCAATAAGTATATTTACGATAAATCAGCTTACATTACAGCAAAGAAAAAAATAACCATTATTTGTCCAGAACATGGTGATTTCTCGATGCTCCCTAGCTCGCACTATTCAAAAAACCAAGGTTGTGGTGCTTGTGGAGGCAGAGCTGGTATCAATACAGAAGGGTTTATAGGAAAATCAGTATTGTTATTTAAAGATAGATTTGATTATTCTAAAACCCATTATGTTAATGCAAAACGTAAAGTAACTTTAATATGTAAAGAACATGGAGAGTTTCAAGTTCAACCCAACAACCACCTTGCTGGAAATGGTGGCTGTATGTATTGTTCTGGCCGAGGTGATATTGACAATGAAAACTTGATAGCACGCCTCAAAACAAGCTTAGGTGAGCAACATGATTTTTCAAAGGTTCACTATAAAGGCAGGAATGAGAAAATAACTGTAATTTGCCCTACCCATGGTGAATTTTCGGGATTTCCTCAGGTATTGATTAAAAATCAAGGCTGTCCTAAATGTAATGAGTATACGAAAGACGATTTTGTTAAAAAGGCACTTTTAGTGCACGAAGGCCAATACGATTATTCAAACACAGTGTATATATCCTCAAGGATAAAGCTGGAAATAAATTGCCCCCGCCATGGTTTCTTTGAACAAGACGCTAAAAGTCATTTAGAAGGTAAAGGTTGTCCTACTTGTGGAGTAGAAAAAAATATTCTAGCTAACAGAGACCCTGATGATTTCTGCTTACTCTACTATCTAAAGCTTGAATATAAAGGCTATTTCTTTTGGAAAATAGGAATAACTACACGAGATGTTGAGCAACGGTATCACTTACTACATCGTGATAATGTCACGATTATTGATACACAAATTCTAGAAACAACAATTGGTAAGGCAATCAACGCTGAAAATAATTTTATAAGGGAATATGAGGAATATTTAGAATACAGAGGTCATATTTTAAAGCACGCAAAAGGTGGAACTGAAACTTTTTCTATTGATGTACTGCTATCAAACAACAAAGAGCTATCTGATTTTCTGTAATGGTTTCTAAATGCTCACTAACTTAATTCATGTTAGTGAGCGTTGATATGTATTAATTTACCCTGAGGTTGAAAATTTAAAATCCGTCTGTTAATTAATTTTGGTAATGGTCTTCACAAACAGGGTTATCTTGCAGATAACGCACTGCAGGCTTTTCGCAAAACTCGCATTCAGTACCTTTTGGTACCGTGTTTTCATCACAATTAGGGCAACTATCAAGCTTATAATTAAACTTGTAATCGCACACTTCACACTCAATTAAGTCATCTTCGCAATCAGGACAGTTATCAAAGACATCCAAATCAAATTTTAATTTACACTCGCTACATTCTACTAAATCGCTCATATTCCCTGCTTAATTTTATTAATTTAAATAGCAATGTACCTTTTTAAGTACATTCAGTAAAGCCATGATATTGTTGTTTAATTAAGCAATTCTTTTATCAATACAGAACCTAGCTGGCGTGTATTAAACGGATTCCCGTTGCCATTTAAAATTGAAATCCCTAACTCTTTAGCAATATCACGCAAGTAAGGCTAACTGGGTGTTACAAGCTCGTCATTTAAAAACACTTCAATAGTGCCGTTTTCAAGCTCCACCAATTTGTAGTTATTCCATATAACTTCTTTTACATTTAATAATATACGTGGCTTAACTGGTGCGTTTATTAACTTACTCATTTTAATACAGCTTTTTCCCGTTACTGCATCACTCATTAGTTTTTTAGCTTCTTCAACGGGCGCATCTAATAAAGTTTCACTTGCATCTCATCTGTATTGATTCTTAAAATAATTATACGATCAACCAAGTTTAGCGTATTAGTATTAAAGCTTATATGGCCACCTGTAAGCATTCTACCTGTTGTTTTGACTGATATACGCTCGCCACTACTTGATACAACATCGTACCCCGCCTGGTTAACCTCTGTTGCCATGCGTCTATTTGTTATAAGTGCGGCGTAAAGCTCCCCAATTCTACCTGTTAAATGTCTAAGCTCTGTTGCAGGTACATCCCAACTTAACTCCCTTTCTAACCAGCTCATTGCCTCACCCAGCGACTGAATGATTTGCATTTGCGTTAAAGCCATTTTATATCCTTATTTTATCTTCTAACCAACTTTTAAAAGGTGCTTATGTCCTGATACCGACAATGAACCTTGAGATGCCTTTGCTATATGCTCACTCCACCAGCTCATCAACTCTCTACGTTTTTCTATATATTCAGCTCTATTATAAGCAGAACGAACCTGGTTTTTATCTACATGTGCCAGTGCGGCTTCTATTATATCTGGGTTAAACTCATGCTCATTTAATGTGGTGCTACCAAGCGAGCGCAAGCCATGGCTTACTAAACGGCCCTCAAACCCCATGCGCTTTAAAGCCATATTAGCTGTCTCATTGTTGATATGAGTTCTCGGGTTTCTGTCTGACGGAAAAACAAAGTCTCTATGCCCTGAAATTGGTTTTATTGATTCTAATAACTCTATAGCTTGATTTGATAGAGGAATGGCATGCTCTCTGCGCTTTTTCATTCGTTCAGCTGGGATAATCCATAGTTTATTCTCAAAATCAATTTCATCCCAACGGGTACCGGCCGCTTCACCTGGGCGGGTAAGAGTATGTAACTGCCATTCAATCAAAAAGCGGGTTACTCGTTTAATTGACGCCGTTGCAAGCGTTTGCATCAATTCAGGCAGCTCTTCTGGTTTTAACGAAGGCATGTTTTGTTTTTGCGGCTTTTTAAATGTTTCTTTTATTCCAGCAAGCGGATTAGCTTGAATATAACCACTATTAACTGCGTAGGTCATAACTTGGTTTAATCGTTGGCTTAAACGCTTAACTGTTTCTAGAGTACCTTTAGCCTCTATAGGCCTTAATATTTTTATTACTTGTGGTGCGTTAATTTTGCCAATAGGATATTTACCAATAACCGGCAGTATATGGTTATTTAACGATCGCCAAATATCTTCGCCATGAGCTTGCGTAAAATCAGGCTTTTTAACATCAAACCACTCTAAAGCTACTTTATTTAGTGTTAACTCTTCTTGAGCCCGTTTAAAAGCTAAGGTTTCATCTCTATGCTCTTTTGGATCAGTCCCTAAAGCAACTAGTTCTCTGGCTTGTTGCGCTAACTTTCTGGCATTTACAATAGATACATCTGGGTACTTGCCTAATCCCATGTTGACACGCTTTTTTGTGATTGGATGGTAGTAATTAAAGTTCCAGAGCTTAGAGCCACTCTTTCTAACTTTTACTTGTAGGCCGTTACCATCGGATAAAATTATATCTTTATCCTCTGCTTTTACTTTTTTTAACGCTGTATCGGTAAGCTGCTTGGCTGATCTTGCCATAAAAAATGAACCCCACTCAAATTTAGTATTCTTTTATTATGGCAGCTTATTCAAGGAATACCATTTTAGATACTAAAGCTTTGAGCTTGGATGAAACAGCCTGGGACAGAGTGACACTCTAAGCTATTGATTTTAAATAGTTAAAGGCACAAAAAAGGACGCCCAAAGGCGTCCTGATATTGAATGATGGTGGAGGAAGAGGGATTCGAACCCTCGTTAGGGATTAACCTAAACACACTTTCCAGGCGTGCGCCTTCAGCCACTCAGCCATTCCTCCACGGTGTTGCCTAGCAACAGCGCGTTATAGTATGAAATAGGTTACGCAGGTGCAAGGCCTTTTTAAATATGTACTGTTGAATGGCTATTAATCGTGCAGTTATTTACTTTTTCAATAAAAAACGGCTAAACCATAAGGCTTAGCCGTTTTTTATATCAGTCTAGTTACTTTACATTTGCTAAAAACTATTTAGCCATACTCGCCGTAAAGTCTAGCATGCGGTTAAGTGACTTAAGTGCACCTTCACGCAAGTCCATATCTACAAATACTTCTTTACCTTGAGGGTCTATTAAGGCCTCCTCAATCGCTTTTAAGCCATTCATTGCCATCCACGGGCAATGTGCACAACTTTTACAAGAAGCGCCTTCACCAGCCGTAGGGGCGGCAAAGAACTCTTTCTCTGGGCATAGCTGTTGCATTTTATAAAAAATACCGCGATCAGTCGCAACAATAAACTTTTTATTCGCCATTGTTTGCGCTGCTTTAATGAGCTGGCTTGTAGATCCAACGGCGTCAGCAAGTGCAACTATTTCTGCAGGTGACTCTGGGTGAACTAAAACGCCAGCATCTGGGTGCAGTGCCTTAAACTCTTTCAATGCTTTAGTTTTAAACTCGTCGTGAACAATACATGCGCCATTCCACATGATCATATCAGCGCCGGTATTTTTTTGAATGTAGCTGCCTAGGTGCTTGTCTGGGCCCCAAATGATTTTTTCGCCTTGCTCGTCTAAGTGCTCAACAATTTCAAGCGCGCACGATGAGGTTACAATCCAATCTGCACGGGCTTTAACCGCTGTAGAGGTGTTTGCATACACCACCACTTTACGATCAGGGTGCTGATCGCAAAATGCTGAGAACTCATCAATCGGACAACCGATGTCTAGCGAGCATGTTGCTTCAAGTGTTGGCATAACAACCGTTTTGTTTGGCGTTAAAATTTTAGCAGTTTCACCCATAAAACGAACGCCTGCAACGATGATCATATCAGCGTCGTGTCTTGCACCAAAGCGCGCCATTTCTAAAGAGTCGGCAACGCAACCGCCAGTTTCTTCGGCAAGGGCTTGGATTTCAGGATCAGTATAATAATGCGCTACGAGTACCGCGTTTTTATCTTTAAGTAATTGCTTAATACGTGCTTTGTATTCGCCTTGCTCGTCGTTTGTTAACGGTGCTGGCTTTGGAGGGAAAATATAGCCTTCAGGCATAATAGTTTGCGCTAAACTCATGTTCTCGACCACTTATTTACAGTGTATAAATTACGGCGAATTATACGAGAATAAAAACATAAATAACAGCAAACTGCTTAAGCTTGTTTATAAAAAAACAGAATGGGATTTTAAAAAAGAATGTAGAAGATGGTGGGTCATGATGGATTCGAACCATCGACCAATTGATTAAAAGTCAACTGCTCTACCAACTGAGCTAATGACCCGCTCTAATATTGTACGTACTAAAAAGATAGTGTTTGCGTAGATCCGCCGATGTTCCAGTTTTTACTTACAAAGCAAAAATGGTGGGTCATGATGGATTCGAACCATCGACCAATTGATTAAAAGTCAACTGCTCTACCAACTGAGCTAATGACCCGCTCTTGGTGTTAACTAATAAATATATATTTCCATGAAAATGGTGGGTCATGATGGATTCGAACCATCGACCAATTGATTAAAAGTCAACTGCTCTACCAACTGAGCTAATGACCCGCTCAAATATAAACTTAAAAGCTTACTTGCGTGAATCCGCCGATTAGAGTTTTATAGAATGGTGGGTCATGATGGATTCGAACCATCGACCAATTGATTAAAAGTCAACTGCTCTACCAACTGAGCTAATGACCCATTCTATAATTTTTAGATTATTGAGTGCAATTAATGCTTTAGTAAATAACCACTTAAAAATAAGTGGTGGGTCATGATGGATTCGAACCATCGACCAATTGATTAAAAGTCAACTGCTCTACCAACTGAGCTAATGACCCGCTCATAAACTTATTCAATAATATAAATGCGTAAATCCGCCGATCCAGACACTTTAAAAGTGGTGGGTCATGATGGATTCGAACCATCGACCAATTGATTAAAAGTCAACTGCTCTACCAACTGAGCTAATGACCCGCTCTGGTATAACTGCTGTATTAAAGTTGTTGTAGACCATTATAAAAATGGTGGGTCATGATGGATTCGAACCATCGACCAATTGATTAAAAGTCAACTGCTCTACCAACTGAGCTAATGACCCGCTCTAACTTTACAACCTTGAATACTACGTAAATCCGCCGATAAAAGACCATTTTAAAATGGTGGGTCATGATGGATTCGAACCATCGACCAATTGATTAAAAGTCAACTGCTCTACCAACTGAGCTAATGACCCGCTCTTTTTGCAACATTTTGAGTGGGGTAACCATTCGTTTGCTGCGGGCGCTTATAATACTTATTTATAAAATGAGTGCAACCGAAATTGTCTCTTTTTTTAAGTTTTTATGCCTAGTTGACCAATTTTAGACCGCTTATGACAAAAAGCAGTCTAATCAAGCTGATTCAATTAATTAGACAGGCGATCTGTGGCTAATTTTGCAGCCGTTGTACTTGGGTACTGCGTAACAAGTTCGTTAAGTATTTTTAACGATTCGTCTGTCAGTCCTTGCTCTTTTAAAAGCGTGCCTAATTTTAACATGGCGTCTGGGCGTTTATTTGAATTTGGATATTCGTTTACAACCACTCTAAAGTGATCAACCGCTTTAACGCCATCGTTTTTAATTGTTAATAATTGACCTAACCAATAGTGTGCGTTTGACGCATACACAGATTCTGGATATGTTTTTAAGAACGTTTGAAACTCTGGAATAGCCTGGTCGTAGCGTTTATCTTTCATTATGAGTGCAACAGCACGCTCGTAAGCCTCATTCTCAGATAAATCACTGCTATATGCTTGTGAGTCATTAGGTTGTGCATAGTCGGTTGCAGGCACTGCTGCAGGCTGTGAATACGCCTGACTAACACGGTTTTCAATCTCTTGATAAAGCTCACGCTGACGCTGAAGTACTTTTTCTAGTTTATAGCTTTGCTCTTCCGTCACACCACGAATTTGACTTACTTCATCTTGAAGTAAATTAAGTTGCTGTTGTAACTCGGCTTGCAAGAAATTGCGCGATTGCATCATACTTTCTAACGACGCTAAGCGCTTCTCAATACTTGACTGTGAACTCGCAGCTTCTGAAACAGGAGCGGGAGCAGCCCATAACTGGGTGCTCCCGCTCAATATCATTGCTGCCAAAATAATTTTCGGCTTCATAATATCTCTTATCTTAGTAAACTAATACCGCACGGCGGTTTTTAGCGAAAGCTGATTCAGTGCGAGACTTAACCATTGGTTTTTCTTCACCGTAGCTCACTACTGACATTTGGCTAGCTGATACACCTAAGCTTAGCAGGTATTTTTCAACTGACTGACCACGGTTTTCACCTAGTGCAATATTGTACTCTGGCGTGCCACGCTCATCTGCATGGCCTTCAATTAATACTTTAACCGATGGGTTTTTTACTAAAAAGTCAGCATGTGCGCGAAGTAAATCAGCATATTTGCTTTCAATTGTCGCTTTATCAAAATCAAAGTAGATTACTTGCTCTTGACGAAGTGCTTCGTATTTTTGACGAAGTTGTTCTTCAGCACGTTCTTCAGGCGAAATTGTTGCTACTTCAACTGTATCGTTGCTAGTTGTTTGCTCAACAGCAGGTTGATTAGATTGGTTTGCAGCACCTTCGTCGATATCTGAAGACGAGCTACAAGCTGCTAATGTCATTACTGGCACAGCAATTAGCAGGCCTTTAAGTATTTTATTAAGTTGCATTGAGTAGATTCCTATTTTGAGTAAACCAGTAACATTACTGTAAATATGGCGACCAAGCTGGCGCCTTTACTTGTCCGTCTAGCACAGGTAATCGTGCTTTAAAGCGGCCGTCCATCGATACTAACGCCAGTACCTGTTTGTTATTATGGAGCGTGCTGTATATTATCATCGAGCCATTTGGCGCTATACTCGGTGATTCATCTAAGCGAGTTCGCGTTAATACTTGAAACGCGCCAGAAGCTAGCTCTTTTTTAGCAAGATGGTACTTACCGTTCGTACGATTAACCATCACTAATTCTTTACTGTCAGGCGTAACTGACCCTGCAAGATTCATATCGCCATCAAACGTTAGGCGCTTTGATCTGCCAGTTTTTAAATTTAACTTATAAATCTGAGCATTACCACCCCTTTCCGAGGTAAACACTATATCTTGCCCATTTGGGTACCAAGATGGTTCAGTATCTATGCTACGGTGGTTTGTTAGGCGTGTTTCTTTACGCGTTGCCAGGTTTAGTAAATAAATTTCTGTTGCGCCTGTTTTATCTTTTGAAAGGACTAATAGAAGCTCTTTACCATCAGGTGAAAACTGCGGCGCACCATTAATCCCACGATAGCTGGCTACCACTTCTCGCTTGCCAGTATATAAGTCTTGGATATATATTTGGCTTTGACGATTTTCAAACGTTACATAAGCAAGCTTGGTACCATCTGGTGACCACGCAGGTGACATTAACGGCTCTTTAGAGCGCAAAAGTACTTGTTCGTTGAATCCATCGTAATCGGCAACAACGAGTTGATACGGCTTATCGTCTTCGTCACGCACAATCACATAGGCAATTTTAGTTAAAAATGCACCTTTTTCGCCTGTTAGTTTTTCATAAATCACATCACTAATACGGTGTGAATAGCGGCGAAACCCACTTTCTGAAATAACGCTTTCTCTGGCTTCTAAAATGTGGTCTTGGCTTTTTACTAATTGCCCATTAGACATCATTTGGGTGTTACCACCCGTGATTTGACCACGAATTACATCCACTAATTCATAACGGACTAAGTATCGGCCATCGGTTTGCTGTTCAACTTGGCCAACTAAAACGGCCTCAACCCCTTGATTAACCCATGAGGCATAATCAATTGCTTGGTCCTCGCTTGGTTGTTGTGGCATTTGCGCAACATCAACCGGCTTAAACTTACCACTTCGGACTAAATCAGCTGCAATCACATCACTTAGTTTTTGTGGGATCGGACCTATTCCTGTGTATTTAAATGGCACAATAGCAATAGGCCTTGCGCCGTCAACACCTTCGGTAATTACAATTTCAAGTGCAGCATTTGCAATGCCTTGAAACCCTAGTAGCAATACTACACAGGCTACTCTTAGTTTATTGAACATATCATTCCTTTAAAATTCTGGCTTGATTGTTAAGTTAATATTTTTTAGCTGATCAAACACGTCTCTGTCTTTAGACACAGGTAATGTGTCGGCCATACGAACCGCTCTGAGCGCGGCCTCACACACTAGCTTATCACCACCTAAAGACTTAACTTGCGTAACTAAACCATTAAAGCCAAGACGGATATTCACTCGACATTGTTGGTTTTTCATTTTTTCATCAATTAACAAGTTTTGTTGGATGCGCGCCATAATCAAAGCACGGTATTTGTCAACTTCACTCGCAACTTGTTGCTGGCGTATTTTACTACGTGCAGCCTGCTCTTTAGCAAGTTGTTCTTGTAATATTTGTTCTTGTAATGCTTGCTGACGCTTACGTTCAGCTTCGGCTGCACGCTCTTTAGCTTCTTGCTCACGCTTAATACGTTCAGCTTCTGCTTTTTTTAGCGCTTCTTCTTCAAGCTTACGTTTATCTGCCGCGGCTTTTGCTGCCTTTTCAGCCTCTTGTTTTTGCTTTTCTGCTTGCTTAGCTTTGGCACGCTCTTTTTGCTCTATCTCACGCGCCTTTTTTGCTTGAGCTTCAGCTTGCGCTTTTTCTTTCTCTTTAGCTTTGCGTTCACGCTCAAGTTTTTTAATGTTTCGAGCCTCAGATTCACGTTGTTTGCGAGCATCTGCAGCCCTGCGTTCTAAATCACGTATCCGCTTATCTTCAGCACGCTTTTTATCTTTTTCTTTTTTTTGTAGCTCAGCAATTTTTTGCTCAACCATTTTTTGGTCAACCGATATCGCAGAAACCGCTTTGTCGGGTTCAGGTATAGCTGTGTTTAACGTCACTTCCATTACTTTAGGGGTTGGTGCATGAATGTTAGCTGACGCGTACAACAATCCGCCCAAACCTAAATGCAATACCACCGATTTTACTAATGCACTACTCATCCAGTTAATTCCCCTCAAAGGATTCGGTCATCAATCCCACTGACGGCACACCTGCGTTTTTCAAAAAATCCATTAGCAATAACACTTCTTGATAAGAAACTTTACCAGAACCTTTAATCATTACAGGTACATCTGGATTTTTCATTAACTGCAATTTAATCACGGCGGCTACATCGAGTGCTTCCATTGGCTCCTCTGGATCAGTACCTACACTGACGTAATATTTACCCTCAGCATCAATAGACGCAATTATTGGTGGTGTATCTTTTGTATCAACTAAATCAGATTCTTCCATTTTTGGTAAATCGACTTTTACACCGTGAGTAATTAGTGGTGCAGTCGCCATGAAAATAATAAGCAGCACCAACATTACATCGATATAAGGTACTACATTAATTTCTGCTACTGGGCGGCGCTTTTTACGATGATACATTCGCTTGTGCCTCTATTTGTGTAGCTGCTTGACGGTGTAAAATATTAGCAAACTCTTCCATAAAGTTGATGTAGTGAGATTCAAGCTTTTCAACACTGTTTGAAAAACGGTTATAAGCAATTACAGCCGGAATTGCAGCAAATAAGCCCATTGCTGTAGCAATTAGAGCCTCTGCTATGCCCGGAGCAACCATTTGTAATGTGGCTTGTTTTACTTCACCCAATGCAATAAAGGCATTCATAATACCCCACACAGTGCCAAATAAACCGATGTAAGGACTTATAGAACCAACCGTTGCCAAGAACGATAGGCTTTTTTCAATTTTTTCGATTTCACGTGACAGTGCTACACGCATTGAGCGATGCGTACCTTCCATGACTATGCTTGCGCCTTGAAATGTATTTTTTTTATGTCGCGCAAATTCTTTAAAGCCTGCCGTAAATAACGCCTCAATACCATGAGACTGAGCACTGCGAGATGAAATTTCGTTATAAAGCTTACTTAAATCAATGCCTGACCAAAACTTTTGCTCAAACTTTTTAGCATTCGAAAGCGCATCAGAGATTGCTTTTTTACGTTGAAAAATAATAGCCCACGACATAACCGACATGGCAACTAGCCCTAACATTACTAATTGTACAAGCAAACTGGCTTCTAAAATTAGATCCAAAAAATTAAGCCCTGATCCCACATTAAACTCCTAAATAGTATCAAAATACGTCAATTGTAATGATTTGTGCAATTATGACCGCAACTAAGGTCAATTAGTTGCATCTAGTGTATCGAGTCCATTTAAAACTAACAACGATATTGCTATGAATAGCCAACAAAAAACGTTAAAAATCGGCTATGTTGTTTGTTTTTTATGCCTAGTTGTATAAATATTTATTCAAATAAAATAAAAACTCAGGTTCAGCTGCGTAATTATATAAATAAACATCATAAAACACGGCATTTATTCAAAATTAATGCATAAACACGCAAAACCACGTTAACGTTACCTACCAGAATACTAAAACTAATACCGAACAATTATACAAAAATATACTTAAGTACTATTTTTCATTAACTTATAAAATATATGGTTATTTAACGAACAACTTACAAACTACAACAAAACTAAATACATTAGTTTTTTTAATCTGAAAAAACAAATTTTCTAGTTTGAACAATTTTTAGATATTCCGTATTATTCTCCCATACCGAGCTAGCGCATTAAATGAAACTGTTTCATTATGTCCTGTTCTTAGTAATATGATCTTAAGTCGTATTACATTGTTTTACTCTATTTGGATAAAACCTAACAGTGTAAAACATGGTTCCCCCAGATTACTTCCTTTAACTTGTTGTTAGCCCGCATTATTTGCGGGCTTTTTTTTACCTGAAATTTGGCCTAGACCAAAATATACAGATTCATTTAATATTGTTTATTGAGCCAGAAATTTAGCACTAAACCTAGCCAGCCATAGTCAGCACTGACTAAGTTGAATTTTATGAAAGGCACAATAGCCACATACGCCTTAACGCTCTGTGAATTGTTGGTTAACCAGAATTCAGGCGAGTTAATGGTAAGGCAAATGACTTTTAGTAGATAAAATACGTTATAAACGGACGTGCCCTTGCTAACGGTTATTTTTAGCAAGGGTTTAGGAAAGGTGTTTAAAATTAGTCTTTATTAGGTAACAAGCCAAAATGATGGTACGCATTGTCAGACACAATACGTCCGCGCGGTGTGCGCTGAATAAACCCTTGTTGAATTAAAAACGGTTCAATAACATCTTCTATTGTTTCACGCTCTTCACCAATGGCAGCGGCTAAATTATCGAGCCCTACGGGACCACCCATAAATTTTTCAATGATGGCTAGTAAGTATTTACGATCCATATAATCAAAACCGCTTTTATCTACATCAATCATGTCGAGTGCTTGCTGGGCAACGTCTGCATTTACAGTTCCGTCAGATTTAACCTGAGTATAATCTCGCACACGGCGCAATAAACGGTTAGCAATACGCGGCGTACCCCGTGACCGTTTAGCTATTTCACTAGCGCCATCGTCGCACATTTCTAGCTCCAGATAATGAGCTGACCGGCCCACTATATGCGATAAATCCTCTACTGAATAAAACTCCAAACGCTGCACTATGCCAAAACGGTCACGTAGTGGCGATGTGAGTGAGCCTGCACGCGTTGTAGCGCCTATTAACGTAAATGGCGGCAAATCCAGTTTGATAGAACGTGCAGCAGGGCCTTCACCTATCATTATGTCAAGCTGATAGTCTTCCATTGCAGGGTAAAGTATTTCTTCAACCTGTGGGCTTAACCTGTGGATCTCGTCAATAAACAGTACATCACCTTCTTCAAGATTTGTAAGAAGTGCCGCTAAATCGCCTGCTTTTTCAAGTACAGGTCCTGAGGTGGTTTTAATATTTACGTTTAATTCGTTTGCTACAATATTCGCCAATGTGGTTTTTCCTAAACCTGGCGGACCAAATATTAATAAATGATCAAGCGCTTCATCGCGGCTGCGTGCAGCTTCTATAAATATTTCCATTTGCTGCTTAACATGCGGTTGACCTCGGTAATCAGCCAACAGTTTTGGCCTAATTGCTCGGTCAATCGAGTCTTCATTTGTTTTTTCAGTCGCGTCAATTAAGCGATCCGCTTCAATCATGGGTTACTCACAACATCGATTTTAAAGATTCTTTTATAAGAACCTCAGTAGACATATCCGGTTTACTCACCGATTTTACTGCTTTTTGTGCCTGTGGCAATTTATACCCTAATGCAACAAGTGCAGAAACGGCATCATCCGCTGCATTATTAGCCACTAATGCATCGCTGTGAGGCTCTATCACTGCGCTATCGCTAAATGGTGTAAATAAATCATTACCCCAATCTTTTAGACGGTCTTTCATCTCAAGCACTAAACGTTCAGCTGTTTTTTTACCCACACCCGGTAATTTAACCAGCGATGTAGCATCTTCATTATTTACACAGCTAACAAACTGTTGCGCCGACATTCCCGATAAAATAGCGAGCCCGAGTTTTGGCCCTACCCCATTAGCTTTTAAAAGCTCTCTAAATAATGCGCGCTCTGTTTTATTATTAAAACCAAACAGTAACTGCGCATCTTCACGCACTACAAAATGAGTATAAACAATCGTGTTTTCACCCACTTTTGGTAAGTCGTAAAAACAGGTCATTGGCATCTGTACTTCATAACCCACGCCGCTTACTTCAAGTAAAATTTCGGGGGGTTGTTTTTCAACTAAAATACCATTTAAGCGGCCTATCATTGTTATTTCCTTAAGCGTCCTCTAACGGTTTTGCTTGCGCTGCCCGCTAGTTTAATTAAATTTTGTTCTGAATGAGCATGGCAAATTGCTATTGCTAATGCATCTGCTGCATCGGCTTGAGGCGTACCTGGTAATTTTAGAATATTTTTTACCATATGCTGGACTTGGCTTTTGTCTGCACCACCGTTGCCTACTACAGCTTGTTTAATTTGCCTTGCCGAATACTCAAACACTGGCAAATCAGCCATTGCAGCACCCACAATGGCAGCACCACGCGCTTGGCCAAGTTTTAATGCAGAATCGGGATTATGAGCCATAAATACTTTTTCTATAGCAAACGTTTCAGGCGAAAACTGCTCAACAAGTTGAGTGATGCCCTGATAAATCATTTTAAGGCGTACCGGAAAAGGATGATCGGCTAATTTTATACAACCACTGCCTAAATAAGTAAATTTAGCACCTTGGTGAGCAACTACACCGTAACCAGTCAAACGCGATCCTGGGTCGATCCCTAAAATAATGGCCAAATCACATTCTCGTTGTTTTTATTGTAAATTAGGCTAATAATGCCAGAGCACTGTATAAAATACCAGTACCAAGCAAAAACAAAAATGCTCGCATAAGTAGCGAGCATTTTAAACGCAATAATAGTTAGTTTACCCTAAAGCGCGAACTAACCCTTGGGTGTTTTGTTTAAGGGTACGGGCAATCATTAAATAACCCAACCCGGCTACAAATAAACCACCAGCAAGCGGGCCTATAATCCATATATGTGGATGAAGCTTGCCCGTAAGTTCAAACATTTGTTGCTGCACAATCAAAAGCGCTAAGTCGCTAAAAAATGCAGCAACTAAACCGGCTAACCCACCCAATAATAAAAATTCGTACAAGGTCGCATTTTTAATTAAACGGCTTTTAGCACCTAATGTTCTAAGAATTACAATTTCTTGCATGCGTTCACCTAAGCTCGCTTGCACTTGCGAAATGAGTACTAATGCACCGCACAAAACAACAATGGCAAGTACAAAACCAATGGCGAGTGAGACTTGCGATATTGTGGTTTGTATTTGCTTTACAAAGTTGTCTACATCGATTGCAGTAATGGTTGGATAGGTGCGCAACAGTTGGCTAAAGTCGCGCTTTTGCTCAGGTTCTATCCTAACAGACGAAATATAAGTCGCCGGAAAGTCTTTAAGTACATCAGGGCTGAGTATAATAAAGAAGTTGGGTTTAAGCGTTGCCCAGTTAACTGTACGAACGCTGGTAATTTTAGCATCGAACGACTGCGCGCCAATTAAAAAGGTAAGTGTATCGCCAATTTCAACGTCAAGGCGCTCTAACATCGACTCTTCAACTGATGCCTCGGCCACTGCGTTTTCACCAAACCACTCGCCTTGAATTATCTCGTTTTGAGCCGGTACATCTTTAAGCCACGTTAAGTTTAGCTCACGGCCAATACCCGAACGCGCTTCTTCGTCTTTTTTCTCATTGTCTTGGAGAGATACTTCCCGTGCAACCAACTCACCGTTTACCGCGTTAACGCGCCCTCGAATCGTTGGGTAGAAGTCAGACACTAAAATATCTTTCTCAGCAAGGTAGTTATTGATTGGTTCAAGGTCGTTTTGAGTAATATTAACTAAAAATGCATTGGGCGCATCGCTTGGTAATTGCGACTGCCAATCAGCTATCATGTCATTTTTAAGCACAACTAAAAACAAAAGCAGCTTAATGGCGAGCGAAAAACTAATAAGTTGAACTGCATTTACATTGGCACGCTTTTGAATCGACGCAATAGCCAATGACCAACTATTACCTGGTTTTAAACCCAGTTTTCGGCCACCACCAAATATAAGTTTAGATATTAAAAACAACACTCCAATTAAAGTTAGTGTGGTTATAAATAATATTAGCGTTATTTTTATATTGTTACTAAATAACCACATTAACAAAAACACGGTCAATGCACTCATACCCAAGTGCACGCGGCTCACCGCTAGTTTGTCACCTAAATTACGACGCAGTACCCTAAGCGGCGGAATATCGAACAAATCAAATAACGGTTTAATAGAAAACATAACGGCGCAAATTACACCCGTACTAATTGCTACAAGCCAAGGCTTAAATCCACCCATGGGCAATTCGCTTCCCATACTTTTTGAAAGGTATCCGGTGGCTATTTCTTGCAAGCCGTAACCAATCAATAAACCTATACTCACAGCCATTGCACATACAAGCAATAAGTGAAGCATGTAAATTTTACGGATCATTGAGCGACTGCCGCCCAATGTTTTCATCATCGCAACAGGGTCATATTGGCGCTCGCAGTATCGTTTGGCTGATACAGCAATCGCTACTGCAGCCAAAATAATACCTAGTAAACCCGCTAACAATAAAAAACTCTCTGCTCGATTTAAACTGTTTGAAATTGGTGATTGACGATCTTTAACACCGTACCATTGTTGGTTTTCTTTCATTTGTGGTTTTAGCCAGTCATAAAAGCTGTTTATGTCGTCTTCACTACCTGCATAGAGCTGACGGTAAAAAACACGGCTCCCAGGCTGAACAACCTCTGTTTTTGGTACATCTGCAATATTTATTAATACACGACGGCTACTTGAAAATACATTGAATGGCGCATCAGGCTCCTCAACGATCACTTTTTCAACATTAAATAACGCAGCACCTAGCTCAACTTGCGAGCCAATATCAATGTTTAGCGAGTAAAAAACAGACTCACTGAGCCATACATTACCTGGGTTTGGGCCGCCGTTTGCAATAACCGTTTCACCCATTAATGTGTTTTTTACTTTTAGCTGCCCTTTTAACGGGTATGCGTCTGATGCTGCTTTCACCGAGCTAAATTGCATTTCGTCATTAGCAAATAACATGGTGTCGAAGTACACCATTTGCGCGGTTTGTAAGTTTTGACTTTTAGCTCGCTCAATAAAAGCGGTGTCAATGGCATGGCTGCTTGCCAATACTCGGTCAGCAGCAATAAACGCACTGCTTTTTTGTGCAATGCTTTGTGCTATTCGATCTGTCACCATAGACAAGGTAAGTACAGTTAATACCGCTAAAGCAATAGCTGCACTAATTACCGTTAGCTCACCTCTGCGAAATTCTCGCGCAAATAATTTAAGCGCTAATTTAGCCCACATTTGCAACGTCCTCTGCTTCACTTTTTACAAGTAAGCCCGCTTCTATCTGAATAATATGCTCACATTTTTGAGCGAGTCCTTCATCGTGCGTCACTAAAATAAGCGTTGTACCATGTTGAGAATTTAAGTCGAACAGCAGCGACTCAATCATTTTGCCGTTCTTACTATCTAAGTTAGCTGAAGGCTCATCGGCAAATAAAATTTTGGGTGTACCAATAAAAGCACGGGCAATAGCAACACGCTGTTGCTCACCACCCGAAAGCTGAGATGGGTAATGATCTGTTCGGTGGCTTAGGCCTACTTTTTCAAGCAAAGCAAGTGCCTGCTCCTTAGCATCACTTTTTCCCGCTAGTTCTGCAGGCAACATTACATTTTCGAGAGCGGTTAAGCTTTGCACCAACATGAAAGACTGAAAAACAAAACCAATTTTAGCGGCACGAAGTGCTGCACGCGCTTCTTCGTCTAAATCATGAAGCGGCTCACCGTCTAAAAATATTTCGCCATTAGTCGCTGTATCCAAGCCTGCTAATAAACTCAACAAAGTAGACTTACCTGATCCCGACGTGCCAACAATAGCAACAGACTCACCGTGCTTGACATTAAAGCTGATGTCGCTGAGGATGGGCAACTCACCTTCAAAGGTAGTTACTATTTTAGACAAACCATTAACTTGAATTATATTTAATTGAGAAAGCGCTGACATATGACTCATTCAATCCTTCGTTTAGTATTCATTTTATTTTTAGTTATCAAACCGCTGAGTGCAGCAGCCGACAACACGATTTTAATACTTGGTGACAGTTTAAGCGCAGCCTATGGCCTACAACAAGAGCAAGGCTGGGTAAAATTGTTACAAGATAAGTACAATGACGAGCAAGCCGACATTGCACTTGTAAACGCCAGCATTAGTGGCGAAACGTCTGGCGGCGCACTACGCCGTCTTGATGCATTACTTACCCAATACCAACCAACACACGTGCTTATAGAGCTTGGTGCAAATGACGGTCTTCGCGGATTTCCGGTAAAAAAAATGCAAGCTAATTTGACCTCGCTGATACAAAAAAGCCAAGCAGCTAATGCTATGACCGCGCTGATGGAAATTTACATTCCACCTAACTACGGCCCTCGCTACAGCAAAATGTTTACTGATAGCTTTAGCCAAATTAGCGAAGAAACTAATACGCACTTATTAAACTTTTTTATGCTCAATATCGCTGATAAACCAGAGCTAATGCAAAACGATGGGTTACACCCTAACAAAAAAGCACAGCCGTTGATACGTGATGAGATGTACGACTCGATCAAAACTTGGTTGAATAAAGACTAAAAAAATAACCTAACTTAAGTGGGCTTTTTAGCTCACTTGCCTAATAAACACCCAAACAAACAATCGCTTATTGATTTTTAAAAAAATACACGTACTATTGCACTCAACGTCGGTATGTAGCGCAGCCTGGTAGCGCACTGTCATGGGGTGGCAGGGGTCGAGAGTTCGAATCTCTCCATACCGACCAATTAACTCCCTCCTGTTTCTATAATTAACCTTCAAAAAAGTATTAACCCGAAAAATAAATTTACTTAGAGATTACTTAAACCAGTAGTTCTATTGCTGTTCATTACGCCTAGAAAACAGTGTCTATCAATTGGTCCCTACTTAGTATGCAGCAATATCTTAAAATCATCCTTACGTGTCGACATTTCACCAGGTGCTAATTACTAACTTAATAAAATGACAAAGTAACAAAACCCTTTTTAGTTTTTAAAAGCACATGAAGGCGCTAAATATACTTTAAGCATATTGTTATTTGCTTAAGCATAATCTGGATGAAATATAACAAGCGCGGCTAACGATACACGTTTAATTTACAGAAAATCCCAACAAAACTTTTCATTATAGTAAAGAAAACAAATAAATCTGCACACTTATTGAGCATTTTATTTAATTAACATATGATAAGGTTTTATTTTTACGGTGTTGAACATGGACTTTTCAGCTGAAGAATTAAACTTTATCTCTGACTTATTTAAGCCAGAAGATCAGGAAGTAAAACCAAATCACAAGCTTACTTTACAAAGTAGTGTACCCGCAAGCATTGCGCACCTATTGAGCAACGCAAGCTTAACGCTATTAGCAAAAGTTGCGCACTATCAATTATGGTTTCCGCTTGATTTAAAAATAGATCCCTCTGGGGTTATTAACCCTGTATTAAGTGCGCCTGAAGTCATTGATACTAAAGGCACACAGCGTAGTTGGCGTTGGAGCCAACTCAATATAAAGAGCGAGGGTTTTTATATTGAGTCTATATCTAGCACTGGCATATTTTTAAAACCTCTGAAAGATAACAGTCGCTTAGGTAGTATGAAAAATGTGCAGTTTACACTACCAAACGAAGAGTATATTTCAATTGATATAGAGCCCATTAGGCAAAATAAGTCAGGAATGGCTGCAAAAATTACGCGTATTAATAGCGGAAAAGAGCAGTTAAGAACCTATCTATTTGAAGAGCATAAACGCCAATACTCGGCACTTTATGAAAATGGTAAATTAGTTAACGAAATACGTTGATATGTAAGTTATGCAGTAAATGTCTATATTTATTTCGTCTAAGTCGGTTTCTTAATTTTTATATTTTTTAGCCTTGCTTGATGTTTCAACTCATTTTAAATTTTGCAAAAAAAAGCGCTATACAGCGCTTATTGATTTATATGTAATTAGTGTTTGGGCTTTACACCGTTACGAACCATATCTTGCCCATTAGTAAATACATCTTCGGTGATACCGCGGGCCAATAGTAGTTGCTGTTTATCATCAAATACGGCAATAAAACGGGTACCATCTGAGTTTTTAGTCGCCATACCAACGCCAGATACCCCTTTTAATCCATAGCCACCGCTTTCTATTTCGAGTAAAAAAGCTTCTAAGTCTGCTAAGTTGTCGATTACATCACTTTCGTTATTCATGTTAAAACTCTTTCTATCTCTCTTTGCTTTGAGCAAAGTGGTTATACGTTATAACGGTTATTTTATAGAGCTGGTACTTAAAATCCAAATATTTACGCCTTAAACTTAAAACGATTCGACCACCAGCGATAAATTACTCACAGCGCAGCCAAACTGTTTGGTGCTTATTCGGTTGTAGCGTGTATCAGCATTAGCATTCAAGCTAATTAAAAATTCATCTTGCTGAGCAACTGCGCTTTGCTCTTGGGCAAGGCACATGGCTTGGGTAAGAGACCGTAATTTTGCATCCGTTAATATGCTCCCAAAACGCTGAACCGGTAAAGGCGGTATTTTAATTGCTGGCAATGCTTGGCTAATACTGCGCTGACTTAAGGTAAAATCGTTATTTTTAATATCAATCACACTGCCCACAGGCCAGTAAGAGTAACTGTAGGTTTTAGTTTTAGTTTCAGCCTGAGCTTGCTCTGTTGATTTAACCATCACCACACCATTTTTACCAATTACGGTCATTAAATTGCCAGCTTCAGATTTAATCACCACTAAGGCTGTGGTTTCGTCTACACCAAAACCGAATGTCGGCTGATCTTGGTTTGCGCTTAAGTCGTCGAGCAAAGTGCCTAGTCTTAATGTACGGTTTCGCTCGCTAAAGTGTGTATCGAGTACACCGTAACTAAATGTGCCTAAACCCCCAAAGCGGTTGTAAGTTAAACTATCGCTGTTTGAGCGTTCACTTGGGGCATCAATGGCTTGTGCGCCTTCTTTCAATGCCGACAAGCTAGTGCCATTGGTGATCATCACCACATTCCCGGCGTGTGCTTGCCCACCACTTTGCACCGCGGTACCTGCACTTGTTCCAACAATAACAGGGCGAGACTGTAATGCTTTTGTCCAAGGGTAAGGCTGGTTATTTTCATCAAATAATACTTTTCGAGTTAGGCTTTGATCGCCACCATTAAACATCACACCGGTACTGTTTTTTATTAGCTCTACTAAAGCGTCGGTGCCTTTTTTACACAATTGATATTCAGCTTGTGTGCGATCAGGGTAAATATGTTCGCGTTGATATAGCCCCATTTCGGAGTGCCTAAGCGTGGTTAAATCATCACACTTGTTGGTGGTTATTGCTTTAGCAAGCGCAGGGGTTAATGCAAGCCATTGCGAATTTACATTAGGGAAGCTTAGTAATCCTTCATAAAAATCAGCAGATTCATAAGGGTCTCTGCTTGAGGCGGTAATGGCTAGCATACTCGGGTTAGTATCATTAACTTTTAAACTTCCCGATATAAACTGCAAAATCTCTGTCGCTGCCGATTCGCTATTAAGCGCAGTATTTACCTGCTCTTTTAGTCGCTTGTTGTCGCTTTTTATTTGAGCTACTTCAAGCATATCTATTACAAAATTGTATTCTTGATCCGATAAACTATTGAGCTGTTTGCTATCAATATCGCGCCACAACCATAACAGCTCTTTTTTCGATAACGTGGGCGATGATTTAGCCTGCATTGTTGCTAAATTTTTAATAGTATTGTTTTTAGCTTGGCTATTTTCACTAGGCCACTGTTGCTTTATTTGGCTAATTTTAGTGTGAGAGAGCGTAAATACATTATGCGTTTTACCCGAGATCTGAGTATTTTTTTCACAGTTTTTAGGGCTTAAACTGGCACATGTTGTGAGAGCTCCCCCCACTAAAACGAGAGTTTGACTAGACTCTTTTGCGCTTACTTGCAGCGAAAAAGCGACAAGAACAGATAAAAAAGCGGTTATTATTCGCGAATTAGCTACTTTCTTGCTTGGTAAGTATATTTGTTCCATTATGTTACACTCATGTAAAAATTTATAAAAAATGACTTGCGAGAGAGCCTCTCGCTTGCTATAAAAAAAAGGAACTTTAAAACGCGAGTAAGCTAGCACCCATTTGCTGGCTTTGTCAAAAACCTTTTTGGAACGAGAATTATGTTTAAAAAAGCAACATTGCTTACAACATATTTCTACTCACCCCACTACCTTTCGGAGTGGTTTGACGAGTAGCCCACCACCTCACTGATTTCTGTGAGGGGCTCAGCGTGTCATTTCACCACTGCCCTGTCTAAAAAACATAATAATTAAAGCCTTAAGAAATATTAAACCTATTTCTGCGCGCTTAAAAAAGACAAAAGGTACTACAATGTTTCGTCAACTAACTATTGCGGCCACAGTAAGCGCTTTACTGAGCCCTATTACCTGTGCGTACGCACAAGAAACTCAAACTGATACCAACATTGAACGAGTAGAAGTAACAGGATCTCGCTTAAAAGGCGTTGATCTGGAAGGCACTATTCCACTAACCGTGTTAGACCAAGATGCAATCAAACGCTCTGGTGCTAATACCATTCATGAATTACTCAAAGATTTATCTGTATTTAAAGGCGGGAGCGGTACGTTCTCAACCTCTGAAAGTGGCGGTACGTCTACTTCTACACCAGCGGGCCAATCAGCAGCGAGTTTAAGAGGCATGGGACCTTCGGCAACGCTTACATTAATTAATGGTCGCCGAGTTGCACCTAGCTCATTTGCTGCTGGTACTGAAAACTTTGTAGATGTGAATTCAATTCCGCTAGCCGCCATTGAGCGTATTGATATTTTAGCCACCGGTGCATCAGCCGTTTATGGTGCCGATGCTGTAGCGGGTGTTATTAATTACATTTTAAAAGATGATTTTGAAGGCGCTGAAATCAATACTTCGTTTGCCGATAGCTTTGATCAGCATGACGAAAGTAAAAAGCAGCTAAACTTAGTGTATGGTACAAAAATAGGCGAGAGTAACTTAACGGTATTTGCAGATATATACGACCGTAACGCTTTTAGAGCAACCGATCGTAATTACACGGCCTCTCCCTCTTTAGTGAATGGTTACTCCTATTTACCTAAGCTGGAGAACTCACCGAATATTTATTATTTCAGCAGCCGAGATGGTAACGAACTTCCATCACCAAACTGTAAAACCGAATTAGTGACTACTGAATTTGGTGAACAAATTTGTGCTTACTACCCTAATCAAGATGACTACCTAGATACCCCATTTGAGAGCCTTTCAACCGGCTTTATGTTTAATAGTGAGCTCGGTGGTCTACAATGGCACACTGACTTTTTTTACAGCCAAACCAAGGCAAAAGCGTATTCATCGCCCTCACCTATTAACCAAATTAATGACGACGACGGCCCGTTTATTTTAGAAGACGCCTTATTTATTTACGATAATGCCGATGGAAGTAATGATTTAATGGATCAACTCTACATTGACCCATTTGATACTCAAAGCGGCCGAGAAGTGTATGGTTTTGGCTTTGATGCCCGCTTTAATGCCCCAAGAACAGTGGAAGTAGAAACGAAAAACTTTCGCTTAGTAAGTAGCCTAAGTGGTGAAATTGGTGATTGGGGTTGGGAGTCTGGTGTTACTCTTTCTCGCTCACGTTCAGAGCAGGAGGCTATTGCTGGGGTTTATAATCGTTATCAGTTTCATGGCGCGATAACAGGAGAGCTTTGTTCAGACGGTACATTGGCAAGTTTTGACGGTACTGACTTAAACTGTGCATCGGGAGAACTGCTACCTTTTTACAACCCTTTCCTTCAAGGCGACGCCGCTAATGATGCCGTTTTGGCAACAGCGCAAGCTCGCCCAACACGCAGCGGAGAAAGTACAGTTTACGGCTGGGATGCTAATTTTAATGGTGAGATATTTACCTTTAACGACCTACCTGCCTATGCCTCATTTGGGGTAGAAGCACGCCGTGAAGAGCTAAGCGACATTCCTTCGCTTAATTCACAAGCTCAAGCAGATAAAGACTATCTTGTTGATGTATTTGGCTTTGGCTCTAGTTTATCAGAAGCCGATCGCACTCAATATGCAGCGTTTGCTGAATTAAGTATTTCACTGAGTGAGCAAATAGAGCTACAAGCAGCGGGTCGATACGATCATTACGATGATTTTGGTGGCACCTTTAATCCAAAAATAGGTTTGAGCTATCGCCCGACTGATTCGTTAGTTGTTCGTGGTTCATGGTCAACCTCGTTTAGAGCACCATCATTAACTCAAGCTGGCGTTAAATTAAGAACCACGCAATCTACTTTTGACTGTGGTGCCAACCAAGCTGTAGCCGATTTATACTGTATGGGTGATGGCACCGAAGTAAGTGTTAATTCGTTAGAGTTAGGTAACCCTAATTTAAATGCAGAAGAATCTGAGGCTATTAGTGTTGGTTTTGCATGGAGCCCATCGGCTAATACTAATTTAACCCTTGATTATTGGCAGTTTGATCATGAAGAAGTAATTGATACTAACATGACCGCAGTGTTAGATCGCGCCATAACCGATGCATCACTTCGTCACTGTGGCATTGTACCACCGGGCGAGCAAGGCATATCGTACGATGAAGCATTATGTGATGTCACCGACACCAGTGGTTTAAACATAGAGCAAGACGGAGCCAACTTAACTGAAATCTTAGCCAGCTACATCGATGAATTCAACCCACGTGATGACGAGCTATTTTTACCGCTGTTTCGCGATCATGCTATCCCACTTGAAAACACCGGTACTCAAACTTTAGCTGGCATAGACTTTAAGTTTGATCACCGCTTTAGGCTATCAGGTGGCGACTTAACCTTTGCGTTTGACGGCACTCATTACCTTGAGTTTGAACGTAATAAACCGGGGTCTGACTCGTTAGAGAAGTTGGTAGGAACTTATCGTTACCCTGAAAACATTGCTCGTATGTCAATAGATTGGGAGGCGCAAAGTTACTACCTTAACTTAGGTGCAAACTACACCAGCAGCTACGAAGATGATATAGAAGGCCTGCGTGGGCGTGAAATTGATGAACTAGATTCACTTGGCGTATTAGACTCAAAAGGTGAGCATCAGGTTGACGATTGGCTCGTTTGGGATTTATCAGCGGGTTACTATGTTAATAAATCGCTGACTTTGCGTGCGCGTATCAATAATATTTTTGATAAAGAGCCACCCACACTTTATGGTTCAAGCCGCGGATTTGATTCAATTAATCATAATGCCCTTGGTGCTAATTATAAATTAAGTATTAGCTACCGCTTTTAACCACTTAGCCGCAAAGCAAACGCTTTGCGGCCTTCCTTTTGCTACGGGTTATGGCTGCAGTGACGCTGCCTATTAAGTGCTAAAGTACGTTTAAGCGTTTATTTACGCATCAACACAATGACCTTTTATTAAAGTGAAATTATGAAACAAAAACAATTTTCTATGCCCGATGCGAGCATTCTTTTGCTTTGCGTGGCAGTGATTGCCTATATGGCCACGGTTTTTATTACCCCTGGGGTATTTAATGCAGAACCGGGTAGCCATACTGTGCAGCTTTCACAATATCAAGCCGTTAACGACCAACAATCACCACCTGTTTTTGCACAAGGTGGCGACATTGGTTTAGCAAATGTATTGTTTGAAGGCTTAGTGTCGGGTGATAAATATGGTGCAGCTATTGGCGTAATGGCGTTTATTTTAATCACTGGCGGTGCCTTTGGCATTATTATGAAAACCGGTGCGATTAATAACGGCATTATGGCACTTATTAATAAAACCCAGCGGGTTGAATGGCTATTTATTCCCTTACTGTTTTTACTATTTTCGTTAGGCGGCGCGGTTTTTGGTATGGGCGAAGAGGCTATTGCCTTTTGTATTGTGCTGCTTCCTATTATGCAACAACTTGGCTACGACGCTAAAGTCACTGTACTTACAACTTATGTGGCCACGCAAATAGGCTTTGCCACCTCATGGATGAACCCGTTTAGCATTGCTATAGCGCAATCGATAGCTGAAATCCCGGTGTTTTCTGGTGCAGGCTTTCGTATGCTAGCGTGGGCTTGTTTTACCCTAGTAGGCCTTGTGTTTACCATGCGCTATGCAAAACGGATAAAAACACAAGCCCAAAAAACGGGTGATCAGCCAACGATTAAACTTAGCCTAGCCGATGCACTCACATTATTAGTGTTTGTATTGGGCATAGCCTGGGTTGTATGGGGCGTGATGGCTCGCCAATATTATATTCCTGAGCTTGCGGCACAATTTTTTTGTATTGGTATTATTAGTGCAATAATTGCCATCGTGTTTAAAAAGCTAACCGCGAATGAGTGCGCTGAAGCCTTTAAAAACGGTGCACAAGAGTTACTGCCAGCCGCGTTATTGGTCGCACTAGCTAAAGGCATTGTATTACTATTAGGGGGTAGCGATTTAACTACTCCCTCAACCCTAAATACACTGCTGTATTACTGTGCAAGTAGCATAGCCAGTGTGCCAGATTACATTGCGGCTTGGGGAATGCTGGTGTTCCAAAGTGTATTTAACTTTTTTGTTTCATCGGGTTCAGGCCAAGCTGCCATCACTATGCCGCTGATGTCTCCACTTGGCGATTTGCTCAATGTATCAAGGCAAATTGTGGTATTAGCCTTTCAATTAGGAGATGGCTTAACCAATATTTTAATTCCTACTTCAGCTAGTTTAATTGGTTGTTTAGGGGTGGTGAAATTAGATTGGGGAGAGTGGGCTGCGTTTATTTGGCGCTTTGCCCTAGCACTTTTTGTATTAGCAAGCGGCTTTATATTTCTTGCTTACTTTATTAATTATCAATAAAAAGAACTTGTTATGTTAACTTTAATTCAAGGTGTAAACGTTTATGCACCTACCTACCTAGGCACACAAGATGTTTTAATTGGCGGTGGTAAAATCATTGCTATTGACGAAAATATAATCCTCGACAGCAGTGTACTCGTCAAACGAATTGACGGTAAAAATAAGCTGGTTGCGCCGGGGTTTGTTGATTCGTTAGTGCATATTACCGGTGGCGGTGGCGAGGCTGGATTTGCCAGCCGCACCCCTGAAATGAACCTAACCGATGCCACCCTATCGGGCACTACCACAGTGGTGGGCGCACTGGGTACCGATTCAAGCTCACGTACGCTGACCAATTTGGTTGCCAAAGCAAAAGGGCTTAAAGAGCAAGGGCTAAATGTATTTTGCCATACGGGTTCGTATCATTTGCCAGCTAAAACACTCAGCCACTCAATCACTGACGACATTATGTATATAGAGGAGTTTATAGGTGTAGGCGAGGTGGCGATTTCTGATCATCGCAGTAGCCAACCTACTGTACAGCAATTAGCGGAATTAGCAGCCGAGGCTAAAGTAGCCGGTATGCTCAGTGGTAAAAAAGGCACCGTAAGTATTCATGTGGGCCCTGTTGATAGCCATTTAACTATTTTGCATCAGGTGGCTCAGCAAAGTGATATTAAGCTTAAACAGTTTTATCCTACGCATATGAACCGCAATAAAGCACTTCTTGATGCCGGTATTCAATTTTGTGATCAGGGCGGTACTATCGACTTTACCACCAGCACTACCGATTACGATTTAGCCCACGGTGAGTTCGCAGCAGCCCATGCCCTTGCTTATTGCTTAGACCAAGGTGTAGCAGCAAATCAACTCACTATGAGCTCAGATGGCCATGCTAGTTTACCTATTTTCGATAAAGACTTTAATTTATTGGGACTTGAGGTAGGTAAAGAGTCCTCTTTATTAACCTCGTTTCAGCAAGCAGTTAAGCAATATAACGTCCCTATTGAGCACGCCTTGATGAGCATAACCAGTAACCCCGCTGATATTTTAGGGCTTAATAAAGGCCGCTTAAAAACAGCGAGCGACGCAGATATTGTGCTTCTCGATAAAGAGACCTTAACCCCTGAGTACGTATGGGCAAACGGTACTTTAATGGTACAAAACAGCCACGCGGTTATAAAAGGGCCGTTTGAGTGACTTTCAACGCAGTTAATTAATTTAACTGCGTTTTTTACCTGTTTAATCATAGCAAAGTTAAAATCGCGGTTATGGTTAATTTTTATAGAAATGTTATGCATCGCATTAACTTGCAGGCTATTTTAGTCAGCGTTAAGCTAGCGCTTTATTTAATTAAATATTGATATTCCAAGGCTTTATAATGACTGACAGCGCATACCCAATTGGCACACCAGGTAAAAAATGGAACGACAGCGACAAAGCACAATGGCTAGCAGGGCAAGTTATAAAGCGTAGCTACCAAGATGAAGTGTTAACGCTAATAAACGAACTTAAAGGCACATTAACGGTTGAGCAATATGGCGAGCTTAATTACAACGATGGCTGTTATCCATTATATGCCCTGCAAACACCTAATTTTGATGATACCAAACCAACGGTTTTAATTACCGGTGGCGTGCATGGGTACGAAACCAGTGGTGTACATGGCGCGCTTAGATTTGCAAAAACCTCTGCTTTAAATCATTCAAAACACTTTAATATAATTATTACTCCCTGTATTAGCCCTTGGGGGTATGAAACAATTAACCGCTGGAACCCAAGCGCAATAGATCCTAACCGCTCCTTTTACGAAAATAGCCCATCACACGAGTCTGCCGCTGTTATGGCCTATGTAAAATCATTAAATATTGATCTACTAGCACACATTGATTTACACGAGACAACAGACTCCGATAACAGTGAATTCAGGCCAGCGCTTGCAGCACGTGAAGGCACAACTAATACAAACTGGAATATTCCTGATGGGTTTTACTTAGTTGCTGACAGTACAAAGCCAGAGCCAGAATTTCAAAAAGTGATTATTGAGGGCGTTGCAAAGGTTACGCATATTGCACCAAGCGATGAAAACAATGCATTAATAGGCGTACCGCAGGAACAATTTGGCGTTATAAATTACGCAGCACGCCAATTAGGTTTATGTATGGGCTTTACTGATGCACCTTTTGTAACAACAACAGAGGTTTACCCAGATAGTCCTTCAGCCAACAGTGAACAATGTATATTAGCGCAAGTTGCTGTTATTGATAGTGCTTTAAATTATTTACGAAATGAAGGCTAAATTACTAGTTGCTACGTTTATCATAAGTGTGTTTTATTAAACGTAGTAACAAGTCTGTAATATAAATAGAGAGAAAGCTTTGCAAGTAGATAAAAATGAGCATTATGATTTTTCATTAAAAAATGACTATGGCAACGTTAATTTTTATGTAGATAACAACATAATTGTTGCTGAATTTTCAGGTAGCATCGATACCGATATTCTAAGTGTGTATGGTGAAAAGCTCATTAATACTACTGCACAATTTAACGGCAACCCCTGGGGCTATATTAGCGACTCACGAAAGGTATTAGCAGCGACGCCTGAAGCCGAGTTATTGCTCACTAAAATTGGCAAAAAAATGCAAGCTGCAAATTGCTTTATCAGCGCGTATGTAATGACATCGGCCATTGCAATCAGTCAAATGTCGCGGGTTTTAAATAGCGTTGGCAGAGACGGCACTAAATGTATATTTAGTGAGGTTGAAAGTGCCAAGCAATACGTTATTAAGCACCTTAAAAACAGCCAAGCGGATTAATTATTTAATCAACTTGGCGTTTAACTACTTAGTTTTTATAAAACTGACTGTCCTTGGTGATGGTAATACTCGCATCTTCCTGCGCGGTAACTACAAATCTTAATTTACTTACTTTTTGTTTAATATCGTAACCATCAGCGGTAACCGTAACCGGTATTTTTTTCATTAAACCAGGTTGTACGAGTGTTGCCTTTGGACTTTTAAGCGTTGCCCCAGGTAACCCCTCAATAGCGATTGTGTAGTGCATTGATTGCTGTGTTTTGTTAATAATGGTTAGTGTGTATGGGTTTTCAACTAGGCCCTCATAATTTACTCTGTAGAGTGCGTTTCTATCACGAAGCACTGAGGCCTCTATGGGTGTACGCTGCATCATCCATGCAAACATCGATAGGATAAGTAAGGCAGTTAACGTGCCATAGCCAACAAGCTTTAATCTAAATGGGTTGGTTTTTTTACCTTCCATTTGTTTTTCACTCGCGTATTTAATTAAGCCTTTGTCGTAGCCAAACTTATTCATTGTGTCATCGCAGGCATCAATACATAAACCACAGTTTATGCACTCATATTGCAAGCCATTTCTTATATCAATACCCGCAGGGCATACCTCCACACATAAATTACAGTCTACACAATCGCCTAGGTTTAATAACTTTGGATCAGCTTTACGCTTACGTGGTCCACGGTTTTCTCCTCGTTCAGCATCATAAGTAACAACTAAGGTATCTTTATCAAACATCACTGACTGAAAACGAGAATACGGGCATGCAATGGTGCACATTTTTTCTCTTAAAAAACCAGCATTACCGTACGTACACCCAGCAAAAAAAAGCACCCAAAATGTGGTAATGCCAGACCAATCAAACGAAAGCATGTCTAAGTATAAATTTTTAGCCGGAATAAAATACGCCATAAATGAGGTCGCTGTTAAAACCGAAATAACTATCCACGCGCTGTGTTTAGCTATTTTTTTACGCCACGTGCTAAATGTCCATTTTGACTTATCTAATTTAATGCGCTGATTGCGTGTACCTTCTATTCGTTGCTCAACCCATGTAAACATCAACATCCATATTGTTTGCGGGCACGTGTAACCGCACCAAACTCGGCCAAGCCAATTAGTAACAAAAAATAACGCAAAGGCCCCCACCATAAAAAGCATGGCTAAAATCATAAAGTCTTGAGGAAGAAGTGTTAATCCAAAAATAGTAAAGGTTTGTGTTGCGACATCTAACAGTACAGCCTGCTGACCGTTATATTGAATCCATGGAATGGCAATAAACGTTAACATTAGCAACCAGCCTAAATTACGGCGTATACGTTGAAAAAAGCCTTTTTGCTCGCGAATATAAATTGGCCCTGAGTTATAGGGCTTAATGATCATGTCTTGCTCTTTAATATCAAACTTCATGTTACTTACTTAATTAGAACGGATGTTGTTTAAGTATTTGCAACTTTCAGACCAAACTGAAACTTTATTTAATCTATTGATATTAAATAACTTTATAATTTACACGCTTTTACCAATCGCGACATATAACGAAAAACGTTATATATCGCGATTATTTATTAATTCCTAGCTTTCTCATTTTTGAGCGAAGTGTACTTTCAGGTAACCCTAACTTCAGTGCAGCACCTTTACTTCCCGAAATTTGCCCGTTACACAGTGTTAAAACACGGCTTATATGAAGCCTTTGCGCCTCATCGAGGGTAAGAGACTCGTCAACATTTTGAGTAGTGTCACCATTGAGTGGTTGATTGAGCTGTAAAACAGATTGTTTGGACAAAATGGCTTCTCGCTCCAGTACATTTTGCAGCTCTCTTATGTTGCCAGGCCAATCGTAGGCTTGAAGCTTAGTAACTGCTTTTTTACTTAACCCTTTTAACTGCTTCCCCAAGCGTTTATTTAATTGCTGTATGAGGTTGCTGCATAAGTAAGGAATATCCTCTTTACGCTCTCTCAGGGCCGGTACTTTAATAGGAAATACATTAAGTCGATAATATAAATCTATTCTAAAACTGCCCTTTTGCACCATTTGCCACAAATCGCGGTTTGTAGCCGCTATAACTCGAATGTTTACACTTAAGGTTTGGCTACCACCAACCCGCTCAAATTCTTGCTCTTGTAGCACTCTTAATAGCTTACTTTGTGATTCTAGAGGTAATTCGGCTATTTCATCTAAAAAAAGTGTGCCTTTATCGGCCAGTTCAAATCGGCCTTTACGACGTTCGTTAGCCCCAGTAAAAGCGCCTTTCTCATGCCCAAACAGCTCAGACTCCAATAAGCTCGGTGTAAAAGCTGCACAATTTACTTTAATAAAGGCATGCTTGCTGCGTTTGCTTAACCTATATAAATTGCGTGCTACTAGCTCTTTACCTGTGCCATTTTCTCCCAGAATAAGCACGGTAGTGTCGGTTTCACTCACTAATTTGATTTGCTCTAACATGGTTTGGAACACATGGCTTTGCCCTACCAGCCCAGAGTCTTGCCAGTCCTGATTTAACTCTGCTATTAAATAGCTATTCTCGTCTTTTAACTGCTCACTCAGCTGCTTTATTTTTTTAAGTGCGTTTTGTAAATCATTTTGGGTTTGTTGCTGCTGCGATATATCACGAAATATAGCAACGGCACCAATAAGTTGATTTTTTCGATACACTGGGGTGGATGTATATTCAACAGCAAACGAGCTACCGTCTTTGCGCCAAAACACTTCATTGTTAACTTCACGGCGTTTACCATCAAACATGGTACAGTAAATTTGACACTCATCTGCAGGGTAAGGCGTGCCATCGGCACGAGTATGGTGATGATATTGGTGTATTTTTTTTCCTAGTAGCTCCTCTGTCTTCCACCCTGTCATGCGCTCTGCTGCTGGGTTTACAAATACAGCGTTTCCAGACAAGTCGAATCCGTAAATTCCCTCACCCACGGCATTAAGTAATAACTTTGGATCGTTTAAAAATTGCTTTATCATAACTACACCTCGCGAAATATCACGAGCATTATGACAACTTTAACACATTACTGCACCAGTAACTTTGTATCGATATTAGCTCAGCATTTATGCGAAATGACTAAAAAGTGCACGCACATCAATTTTTGCCCCCAAACGAGCAGCTATTAAATACAAACCGGCTAGTTTTCGGTGTATAAACAACGCATCGACGGGTGGAGTGTGCCACTGCTGTGATTGGGCACTAAGTGCAAGCCCAGCATTCTTAATTTTAAGTGCTAACTCACTATGTTTAAAATCAAATTCACCATCATGCCTGAGCGGTTCGCACGCCATTAAAAACAAGTCAATTACGTTATTTTTATAATTATCCATAATGTCATCTTTAAAATAACCAATTTGCGATGCTGCTTTTAATACGCCCTCTCGGCAATTATTGCTACCTGCTTTAAATAGTGCCAAATACGCTGAACTCAACTCAGTTGATATTTCTCGCGTTGCACCAAAATCAAATAAAACGATTTTTTGTGTCTCTGTTTGATAATGAAAATTGGCAAAGTTAGGATCCGTTTGAATGAGTTTAAATTCAAACATTTCTTTAAAAAATAAATTAATAAGCTGCTCAGCAACAAAACTTCGTTGGCTTTGTGGCTGCTCTGTGATGCTCTCTATGGGTTCAGCATTTACATATTCCATTGTAAGCACTTGCTTCGTACTGTGCGAAGTGTAAACATCAGGCACTTTAAAGTGAGTATTACCGTTGAGTGCATTTTTGTAACGTATTAAATAATCTGCTTCTCGCAGGTAATCAGCTTCTGCAAGTAATTGTGCCTTAGCCTCATTTACAAGGGGTTTAATATCGAGGTCTTTTGGCAATAGGCGAGATAGGGTTAATAGTGTAATCACGTTATCTACGTCGCTCTCAACACTCTTTGCAATACCCGGATACTGAACTTTAACTGCGAGCTTATCGCCATTTTCTTGGTACGCTAAATGCACTTGCCCGATAGAAGCCGCTGCAAAAGGTCTGAGTTCAATATGAGAAAAACGAGAAAGCCAGTCGTCTCCCCATTGTTCTTTCAGAACTTCAACCAGCTGCTTATGCGGCATTGGATTTGCGTCAGAGCGCAACAAGGCGAGTAATTGGGCAAGCTCAGGACTGAGCAAATCACCAGCATCCATAGATAGAAGCTGGCCTAATTTCATTGCTGCTCCGCGTAAGTGGGAGAGCTGCACAGCAAGTTTTTCAATATTTTTAGGCTGCAGAAGTAAGCGTTTGTTATCCCACCCCTTACCTGTTAGTGCACTTTTAGCGCCATCAACCAGCATATTACCCGCAACGCCTGTTGCTAATGAGCCTAATTTTGCAAAACGAGAAAGTCTCGATGTGGGCACGTTACGCGGTGCTGCCATAATATAATGAACCTAATTAGCTTATAGTTAGGTTATTTAATACGATTAATTAAGGCAGGCCGATCTGATTAGCCTGGTTATTTATAATTTAGGAACCAGTTTAATTGCACCTTGCGATACTTTCATGTCGAGCGGTAATTTGCTCAATAGCATCATTTTAGGATCGTTCATGTTCAGCGTATATACAGGGTTGTTAGCCAAAAAGGTATTGATTACACCCATTGCTTGATCGTCAAGCGCGCCAATGTTGCCTCTAAAGCCACCAGCATCAACGCTTGAGCCCAGTAGTTTAATATTACGCAAAAACACTGCTTTTTTCTCGCTATCGTAAAATGGGCTGCCCTCTATTTGAAGCTTTAAACGAATTGGGTACTTAAGTGCAAAAGCGTTGATCTCTGCGCTAGAGTCAGCGCCAAGTAAAACAACATCACGATTATCTGGCCCTATATCAACACTTAAATCATTAACGTTAAGCTGAACAGGTAATCCCATTAGCTTTACTTTTTCGCTTAATTTTGGCAACTCTTTAGCTAATACGCTTTCTACTTCAGCATTTGTAAATGAATATACCGATACACCTTGCGTGCTATTACAGGCAGTTAAAAAAAGCGTAGTAATAAGTAATAAAAATCTCATGGTAAATCCTTTGTTTGGTTGATACAAAAAGCCGCTATTTAAGCGGCCTTTTAAAGTTTTAATCAACATTTAAAGTAATGTTAATGATTAAGCTGCAAGTGTCGTCTTTAATCGAGCTAGTGTGTCAGGTTCAACTGAACCGTTACTGAGCGCGAGTAACTGTTTTAAATAATAATTTAAATCAGCATGATCGCCACGGTGTTTATCATCAAGCATAGCAACTTGCTCTGCCATTCTAAGTGATGCATTTGGCGAACTCACATTTGCTAAAATTTCCATACGCGTTACAAGTTGCTCTTCGTTAAGCGTTGTTTTTAGCGGTGCTTGATACTGAGCAGGTATTTCTTCATTATTTTGAAGCGCGTTAAGTAAAGCATCTAAGTTAGCCTGCTCTGATTTAGTGATAAGCAATGACACTTTTTCATCTATGGCTTTAAGCAAAGTAGCCACTTTTGGCGCAAGCGCTCTGAATTGTGCATAACCCTTTACCTTCGTTTCTAGGTCATGAAGTTGCGCACGTTGTTCAACCGCCTCTAGTACCGCTTCTAATTCAGCAAGCTCTGCAGCGGCTTGCTTGTCTGACTCATTCTGTTCAAGCTTTTGTTGCTCAAATTCAGTGCTGCGCTTACTGAATGCTTCATCGTTATATTGACGAAACTTTTGCCACAACGCATTTTCAGCTTTCAAGCCCGCAAAGCCAATTGTTTGCCATTGCTGCTGCATTTGCTTTAACGTCTGGCAAGCACTTGCTAAGTCGTCACTTTGTGATAATTGCTGTGCTTGCTCTACTAAATCATTTTTAAGCGCAGCATTACCTTTATGAAACGCATTTAATAAACCAAGCACCTGTTGTTGCTCATTTTTATAGCGATCATTTAAAACTCGATATGTTTTAGGGTCAACTTTTCCTACACTGCGCCATGCTTTATTTAGCTTATTGTATTGGCTTTCAAACTGTTTCCAATCAAAGCCTTCTTCGCTAGTAGGCTCTGTGCTAAGCGCGTGCATATCAGTAATGATGCTTTCACGTTGCAACTTCGCTGCATTGCGGTTTTTTTCTTGCTCGGCAAAGTAACTACGACAAGGTGCAAACAACAATTCAATATGTTCGTCAAACTGAACACCTTGTTGTTTTTCTTCATCTGTATCTAAACGGCCAAGCTCATTCCAACGTGTGCGAAACATTTTTACTTGTTCTGCACGTTGCTGCGGGTCGGTACATTCTTGCTCAGTTAACGTGGCTACTTCTTGAAGTAACGCAACACGCTTTGGTGCAGCGGCGTATTTTTGCCAATCTTTTGCGTCAGCAAGCTGCTGCTCTAGCTCTGCTTTAATATTTTCAAGCTGTTGCTGGTAGCGTGCTGTTAATGTATTAAATAGCTCTTCAAAACCTTTAAATACACCAAATGCCACATTAAAGCGGCCTTCTTCAATTAAGCGCTTAACATCACGAGCTTTTCGCTTTGCTTGGCTTTGATTTTTTTCAAGCGGTTTAACTAACTCATTCATTGGTACTAAAAACTGCTTTTTATGCGCGTTTAACTCAGTTTTAAACTTGCCTTGCAGTGCGCTATCAAGCATAGCTATATGCCCACGCGCTTCTTTAAACGCTTGATTAAACGCTGACAGAATATCGTCATATTGCTCAATGCTTTGCGCTGGTTCAATTTTTTGTAAGGCGGTCAATGCCTCTTTATATTGCGCAATTACCGTTGTTAGTTCGGGTAATTTAGCCACTTGTGAAAATAAAGTCTCAAGCCTTGTGATTACCGCTTTAAACTGTCCGTTATTTTCAAGCTCAGTCTCTGCGATCGCTTGTTTTGCTTGGGCTACTTTAGCGTCAAGCCAATCTTGTTGAATTTGCTCTGGGGTTTCTAAACCTAATTGAAGCGCATTTTCAATTTCATCACTTAATGCTTCAAGCGTTGCTAATGCCAATAACTGACGCTGTTTTAATGCTAAGCGTTGCTGTTCTTTATCGTGCTCAGCTTTAAGTTGCGCTATGTGCGTATCAAGCTTGCTGGTAATAGCTATGTACTTTTCATCTAGCGATTTTATACGCTCTGCTGATAACCATTTAAGCTCTAATGCTTGCCATTGAGCCATTAATTCAGCAGCTTGTGGGTTTACCAACGCAAAGTCTGTTTTATCACGTAACGCATTAAGTTTTGCTAAAATAACGCGCGTTGAATTTTCAACTTCTTGTGGCATTACTTTGGTCAGACGCTCATTTTCAATATGCGTATCAAGGGTGCTTTTCGCCTCCCCTTTAGCATGTTTAGCAAGTGGTTTGGTAAGCTGGTGGTTAATAACTAACTCCACTAGCTGCTTTTGTAGTTCTTCACTGCCTTCTTTAAAAGCTTTTTCTACTAATTTTGGGTTTGCTAAACGCTTAAGTAATTTAACGCGAACTTTTAGTTCTTTCTCTGCAAACGCTAGTTTTTCTAATGTTTTTACAGGTGCAAAGCGTTCTATATATTCACTTTTAATTTGCGGTGTTAGTGTGCTTTCACTGTTTAAAACCGCGTTAGATATTTGCTGCTCAGCTATATCCTTCAACGCTTGGTCTTGCTTATAGGCTTTCCACCAAAGTGGTAAATCATTTACCTTTTGAAGCGCTTTTCGGCGTATTTCTGCAGAGCTGTCTTCTAATGCAAGTGTATTTAAAATACTTGCATCGCGCTGCGTATCTAGCTTTTCAATTGCATCAAGACGTACCTGTTGCTTAGGGTGTTTCCATTTTGGCGTAAAAAGGTGCTTAAAGATCATGTTCACTAAACCTAGCTATTTCGTTGTCTGATTTGAATTCTTTTTGTAGTTGCGCTTTTGTCTTTTGGATCATTTCACCATTAGCACCAATCGTAAATTGCTCGTTCGATTGAGCCACCTTTGCTTGATACAACATAACCAACTGCACTGTTTGTTGCTTTTGCTCATCTGATAACACAGTGCCATCTGGCCATTTGCCAGTGGATGCACCATATTGCAGGCGTTCAAATAATTCTGGAGTAATATTTTCTACGAGTTTATCGATATTCATGTCATCTTTTCTTTTTAAGAGTCACTAAAATAATACGGTTAATAAGATACCAAATGCACCCTACGCCAATGGCGATGGTGTAAGCATACCACTCAAGGGTTTCTTTTTGCGGTTGTAAAAAATATAAACAGAAAAAACCACCCAAAAATAAAATAAGTGCTAGGAAAGAGTGATTTATAAACATCTGCTTTTTTTTAATTTGCTGTTCGCGCTGAAGTTGTTGAACCTGCTCGTCATTTAGCTCTGAAATGTTACTTTCGCAATGTGGACATTGCTTGTATTTATCTGAAATTGATTTTGCACATTTTGGGCAACGAATAATCGCCATACATCTCTCCATACTACGCATAAAAAAAGCGCCTTGCGGCGCCTTTATTGTACTTGTTTTATTTGTTGTTGTCTTTTTTGAATTTAAAGCAATAACAGATAATGTAACTTTCTTTTTATTGGTTTAAACCCGTTTAGCCAATCAAACTTGCAAATACACTGTGTATTAAATTACTCAGGATCTTTAGATTGTTTTTCAAGGCGTTTTTCCCAGAAAGTAGCGTTTTTTATACCTAACTTAATTGGGTCAAAGGTAATTTTACCGCCTTTTTTCTTTTGCTCTTCGTAATCGCTTAAACATAACAGTGCCGGTTTTGCGACAAAGAAAATAGCTAAAATGCCTAAGATGTTGATCCACGCCATTAAGCCTACACCTATGTCACCAATGCTCCAAATATACCCAGAGCTATTAACCATTCCATACGCCACCATAAACATGATCACAAACTTCACAATAACCAGTGGAATACTTCCTTTAAAGTAACGATTTAAGTAAGCAATGTTTGTTTCTGCAATGAAGTAGTAAGCTAAAATAGTAGTGAACGCAAAGAAGAATAACGCAATACCTACAAATGCCTCACCAAAACCGCCAAATACACTAAACAAAGCCATTTGCGTAAATGCTGCAGAGCCTACTTCAGTTGCTGCATCAACATTTTGTACAATAAATTGACCAGCTGGTAGCTCGCCAACAATGTTGTATTGTTGTGTTAACAAAATCATTAGTGCGGTTGCAGTACATACGAAGATGGTATCTACGTACACTGAAAAAGCCTGAACTAAACCTTGTTGCGCTGGGTGGTCTACTTCTGCCGCAGACGCTGCATGAGGACCTGTACCTTGACCCGCTTCATTTGAATATATTCCGCGTTTTACACCCCAGCCAATTGCAGCTCCAAATCCGGCTTGAGCTGTAAAGGCGTCGCTTATTATCATAGCAAAAATATCAGGCACTCTATCGATGTGTAAAAAAACTACGATTAAGGCAAGCACGATGTAGCCCAAAGCCATAAATGGCACAACAATTTGAGTAAAGTTGGCAATACGTTTTATACCACCAAAAATGATAAATGCTAAAACGATAAGAATAATAGCCAGCGCAACTAGCTTAAAGCTACCTACATCGCCAAAGCTGGTCGACACCATAGTACCGTCGCCAAATACTTGAGTAAATGCGTTACCCACCGCATTTGCTTGTACACCGGGTAGGAAAACACCACACGCAACAACGGCAGAAATAGCAAATAAGATAGCTAACCATTTTTGTTTTAAACAACGGTCAAAGTAATACGCTGGACCACCACGGTATTGACCGTTTTCTTCTTCTTTATAAATTTGACCAAGCGTTGATTCAGCGAAGGCTGTACTTGCACCTAAAAATGCAACAACCCACATCCAGAAAATAGCCCCTGGGCCACCAAAACCGATAGCAGCAGCAACACCAGCAATGTTACCAACACCGACTCGCCCCGATAGAGACACTGCAAGTGCTTGAAAAGAAGAAATACCTTTTTCAGATGTGTTAGGACTAAAAAGTAATTTACACATTTCTTTAAAATGTCTGACTTGGGCAAATCGAGTTAATACAGAATAAAACAAGCCCGCGCCAAGGCATAAGTAAATAAGGGCATTACTCCAAACAACATCATTAACAGCGCTTACAAAAGCTTCCATGGATATCCTCTATAGTTATATTTTTTATTATGAATTACGAGACTCTGTTTTAGCTACTCAGAATGCGCGACACAAAACGATTAAAAATCGGGCTTAAATATGCCTACCTTTAATTCGATTGTTATTGATATTAACTTAAGTGAGCTAACTTTGTTAACACTTAATTTTCATATTTACAGATAAAACGTGCGCTTCGACGTATTATTTGAGGGTTATTTAACCAGTATTTGGTTTGTATGAATATGATAGAGGTTTATAGAAAGTAATTTAAATAGACTTCTGATTGAAGGGGTTTATAAAACGATTTTATATATTAATTAATTTTAAGTTTGTGTATAAAAAAGGCATCAATAATTGATGCCTTTTTTCAATACTCTATCTTAGCGTATCTACCACATTAACAATGGCTGCTAACGTGTCTTGACCAAACTGGTACGAGCGACGATCTGACCAGCCGTAATCAGGATCTGGTAAATCGTTATTGTCTTTAAATGGCATTTCAATCGTATATGTAAGCGCTTTAAACTCTTCAGCCGTTGCCGACGATGCAACGGTTAATAGAGCTTGGCCTGGCTCATCTTTCGGGTAACCGTGTTCGTCTTGAAACTCTGGTGTTATTGTTAATAACGCCGCTTTAAAGCTGTCTTCTAAATTTTTAAGTCGCTCATCGTAACTTGGAATACCTTCGCTACCAGCAACAAAGTTATAAGGAATGGCTTCATCACCGTGAATATCAAGGTGCATATCTAAGCCTGTTTCGCGCATTTTATTTAGGACTAAATACACTTCAGGGCTATTTTCCATACTAGGTGTTTGCCATTCGCGATTTAAGTTAACACCTTTAGCATTAGTACGTAAATGACCACGTACACTGCCGTCTGGGTTCATATTTGGCACGATGTAAAATACAGCCTTTGATAACAATGCGGCAGCATGTGGGTCTTCATCATCAAGTAACTTATGGAGTAATCCCTCTACAAACCACTCTGCCATAGTTTCACCTGGATGCTGGCGTGCTGTTACCCAAATTACTTTTTTATCTTCGCTTGGCTCGCCAATTTTTAATACGCTCATATCGCGCCCATCAAGTGTTTCACCCAATGTTTGAAGTTGGCAAGCACCTTGCGTTTGCGCCCACGACAATAAATCTAAATGGCGGTCATAGCTATATGGTGCGAAGTAAGCAAAATAAACACTGCCGCACTCTGGCTCTATTTCAAAACTTAGCGTGCCATTTTCATAGTTTGATGGAACACGAAACCATGTTTGGCGATCGTAAGATGCGACTGCTTGATAGCCTTCCCACCCATCTGGGTATGCTGATTTTTCAAGCTGATTAATATTAAGCTTATGTAATTGGTAAGGCGTTGTTTCTAATCGAAAGTGAAACCACTGATAAAATTCAGAGTTGTGGTCGTTATTAATCTCTAATTGAATATTAAGCGGATCGGTTACATCAATTACCTTGATATTACCACTGTCGAAATTACTACTGATTTTCATGAAAAAACCTTTAATTTGAATAAGCCCATCTGCATTTTAACTCGCAGAACTAACACCACGAATAATACTACTCGCAGTAAATACAGTGTATTTTATAACTGTAACACGCACTGTATTGGAATAAGCAAAGCGTAGCACAAGGCATACACTTTAAAAATGATTGCACATTAAAAAAGCCAGCTAAACGCTGGCTTTTAAATACTACATATACATTAGCGTGGTAAGCTTGGGAATGACACTTCAGCCATATCTCGCATACAACGTACTACTTGGCAGCTATAGCCAAATTCATTATCGTACCATACGTATAATACAATACGATTATCGTCAACAATTGTCGCTTGTGAGTCAACAACACCTGCATAACGGCTACCTACTAAATCGGTAGACACTATTTCTGTTGATGCAGTGTAATCAATTTGGTCACGTAAATCTGAGTGCAGCGCTGTATCGCGTAAAAATGCATTTAGTTCTTCAACTGATGTATTAGTTGCTAAGTTTAAGTTTAAAATAGCAAGCGATACATTTGGCGTAGGAACACGAATAGCGTTACCTGTTAACTTACCTTCAAGCTCTGGCAATGCTTTAGATACAGCTTTAGCTGCGCCTGTTTCAGTTATTACCATGTTAAGCGCTGCGGCACGACCACGACGTTCGGCTTTGTGATAGTTGTCGATTAGGTTTTGATCGTTTGTGTATGAGTGAACGGTTTCAACGTGACCATTATTAATACCAAACTTATCGTTTAACGCTTTTAATGTTGGTGTGATTGCATTTGTTGTACAACTTGCTGCACAGACAATTTTATCTTCAGATAAAATATCTTGGTTATTTACACCATATACGATGTTTTTAATATTGCCTTTAGCCGGTGCTGTTAATAATACTTTAGCCGCACCTTTACACTCTAAATGCTGACCAAGGCCTGCTTCATCTTTCCAAATACCTGTGTTATCAACAATTAACGCATTATCGATACCGTATTGGGTGTAATCAATTTCACTAGGCGAATTTGCATAAATAACCTGAATGTAACTGCCGTTCGCTTTAATCGCGTTGCGCTCTTTATCAATGGTGATTGAACCATTAAATGGACCATGAATTGAATCGCGACGTAATAAACTAGCGCGCTTTTCAAGGTCACCTTCTTTACCACCACGCACAACGATTGCACGTAGACGTAAATCGGCGTAAGGACCCGATTTTTCAATTAATAAGCGAGCAAGCAAACGACCAATACGACCAAAACCATAAAGAACTACATCGCGAGGTTCTTTCACTGTTGAATCGGCTATTTCTGCTAATTCATCTTTAACGAACTCTTCAACTGAACGGCCATTAGCAACGTCGCTGTATAAATAGCTGTATGCAAGCTTACCAATATCAATACGAGCAGAGTTTAATTCCATTTTGCTGATTGCTTCTAAAAACGGGAAGCTTTCACGTAAACGTAATTTTGTGCCTTCAAATTGTGCAACAGTTTTGTGAGATTTAATAATTTCAATAGTGCTGGCATTTACGAGAGGACGGCCATATACAGCGATTTCAATACCACGATTACGGTAAAGTTTACCAATGATAGGTTGCATGCTTTCAGCGTAATCTTGGCGCTCTTGCCAACTATTTGTGTATTCTAACTCGTGAGATGAGGTCATTTTATTTACCTAAGTTTATCATTTTGAACGGATAGCCTTTAAAAGTGCACTATATTTTGAGAGTAATGCACTTCAGGCACGGCTATTCTAATTTAATCTGAAGTTATTCTCTACTGTTAGGCGTTAAATGATTGCGCTAGAATGGCTGCGTAGATATTTATTTGGGGTTTAGGAATGCTAAAAAGAGCAAGTTTACTACTTGGATTACTAACATTAGCGGGTTGTGAAGAACCTGTGACGCTAGCAAAAGTTTGTAAGGAAACACCCGGCTTTTGTTCTGATTTAAACAAAGACAGCCATTGTAAAGACGAGCGTGCTGAAGTTATCTTAAAGCGTTACAGTGAATACAAAGAGCCAACGGATGAAAATAAATATCAATTATTAAAAGAATTTGAAACATACAACCAATGTATAACACTGGCGGCTAAAATTGAGCACATAAAGCTCAAAGCTAAGAAGACGTCTCGCATAGATGGACAACTCACTAGCATTAAAGAAATGACGCGCCTTTATCAAGACACTATTGATACAAATCACCCCGGTTTACTTTATTACCATTGGTCCAGAAACAATAATCAAGGTGCATTAAATAAGCTATTGGCTATAGAAGACGATCCTAGTGTTACACAAAGTGCTGAAATGCAGTTTTTTTTAGCGTCGTATTACATTAAGTTTGATGACGAAAAAACGATTGATTTGCTCTATAAAACGCTAGAGTTAAATCAAAAAGGGCGCATACCCAATCCTGAGGTCTACACATCACTTATCAGCCTGTTTTATAAACATGATAAATTTAAACATGCTTATATATTTTCAAAAGTAGCGCAAATGTCGGGAATCGAAAATATAGATTTATTTGAAATAGAGCAGGAACTCTTAAGTACTGGTAAAAACTTATCTGGACTTGATTCACTTGCCGAGCAAACCTATCAACAAGTATTAGAAGGTGAATTTGTATCACCTAGAGAATTTTAGATAATTATAAACCCCGCTTAAGCAAAGTTAAGCGAGGAATAAATAAAAAGGCAGCTTTCGCTGCCTTTTTTTATTTTGCTTTGCTGGTGCCCACTTCAACACGAGTCTTTAATTTTTGACCCGGTCTAAAGGTGACAACACGACGCGCCGAAATAGGAATGTCTTCGCCTGTTTTCGGATTACGCCCTGGTCTTTCTTTTTTGTCTCGAAGATCAAAGTTACCAAATCCAGAAAGCTTAACCTGCTCTCCTTTTTCTAGCGCTGAGCGGATTTCTTCAAAAAACGCTTCAACTAAATCTTTGGCATCTTTTTTATTGATCCCGAGCTTTTCAAATAGGTGTTCAGCTATGTCGGCTTTAGTAAGCGCCATATCTAGTCCCTCAACGATGCATTAAACTTTTCGGCCAATTCGGCCACCACGTTATCAACTACTAGATTGATATCTTTCTCTTCGAGTGTTCTATCAACCGCTTGCAGTGTTAGAGCAATCGCCAAACTCTTATAATTTGGCTCAATACCTTTGCCCTTATACACATCGAATAAGTTTAGGTCAACCAATTGATTTCCGCCAACTTTTTCTATAGCGTTTAAAATATCACCAGATTTAACGCTGTCGGCCACTAAAATCGCGATGTCGCGACGGTTTGAAGGAAATTTAGACACGCTTTCTGCTTGTGGTAAATTTCTTTTTTCAATTGCTGACATTTCAATTTCAAATACAAAAGTTGCGTTATTGATATCTAACGACTTTTGCGCTTGAGGATGTAATGCACCAAAAAAACCAACCTTTTTACCATCAACATAAATAACAGCTGACTGGCCCGGATGAAGTCCATCTGACTGCTCTGCTTTAATTTCAAAGCGACTTACATCGTTAGTGATCGCAAGTAATGCCTCAACATCGCCTTTTAGGTCATAAAAGTCGACATTGCGCTTTTCTTCAACCCAATGTTCGCCATGAACCAAACCAGTAATAACGCCACCAATAACAGGCACTTGGTATACACCATTTTCTGCATTTTCATCGCTTATAAATTTAAGACCATGCTCAAATAAACGAATACGTGGTTGTTGACGATTTTGGTTGTATGCAACAGACGCCAATAGACCCGGCATTAAGCTAACACGCATTGCTGACATTTCAATTGAAATAGGATGCGGTAGAACAAGTACATCACTTTGAGGATGCAAAATAGCTTGTGCCTTAGGGTCAACAAAGCTGTATGTAATCGCTTCTTGGTAACCACGTGTTACTAACGTATTGCGGAATTTGCTTAGTGCAATGCTCGCTTCGTTATGAGTGGTCATCTTAAGTTTTGCAGTTGGTGCCACATTTGGAATACTGTTGTAACCGTAAACGCGTGCAACTTCTTCTATCAAATCTTCTTCAATGCGAATATCAAAACGGTAACTAGGTATGTCTGCACTCCAGCTCTCATTTTCAACTTTAACATCAAGACCTAAGCGAGTCAGAATATCAGTTACTTTAGCATCATCAATGTGATGACCTATTACGCGGTCTAAACGCGAACGACGCAAACGAACTTCAGTCACCTTAGGTAACTTATCAGCCGCCACGGCTTCTACTACAGGGCCTGCTTGACCACCCACAATTTCAAGCAGTAGCGCTGTAGCACGCTGCATTGCATCGTGTTGTAGAGCAAAATCTACTCCACGTTCATAACGATGTGATGCATCAGTATGTAGGCCGTAACTACGTGCTTGCCCAGCAATTGCTACCGGATTAAAGAATGCACTTTCAAGCAGTATGTCTGTTGTTTTTTCAGTAACACCTGATTGCTCACCACCAAAAATACCAGCAATGGCAAGTGCTTTATCATTATCTGCTATAACGAGTGTAGACTCGTTTAATTTAGCTGTATTACCATCAAGCAGTACTAGTTCTTCATCTGCATTTGCACTACGTACTTTAATGCCACCTTCAATTGCACTTAAATCAAATGCATGCATAGGGTGACCAAGTTCGAGTAATACATAGTTAGTTACATCAACAACCGGATCGATTGAACGTACACCACTACGGCGTAATTTTTCAACCATCCATAACGGTGTTTCTGCATCAAGATTTATACCTTTTATTACACGACCTATGTATCGAGGACATGCATCTTCGTTCACTAGCTCAATTGATACTTTGTCGTCAATCGTTGGAGCAACAGCGGGGATTTCTAATACGTTTACATCAATGCTGTTTAAAACGCCTACTTCACGGGCAAGACCTTTAATACCAAGGCAGTCACCACGGTTTGGTGTCAAATCAACATCAATAATGTTGTCGTCAAGGCTTAAATAGTCACGTAAATCCGCGCCAATGGGTGCATCACTCGGTAACTCCATGATGCCGTCACCTTCTTCGCTAATGCCTAGCTCGTCAAATGCACATAACATACCGTGTGAAGGCTGACCGCGAAGTTTTGCTTTTTTAATTTTGAAATCGCCAGGTAATACTGCACCAACGGTTGCAACCGCGACTTTAATTCCTTCACGACAGTTTGGCGCACCACACACGATATCAAGCAGCTCATCGCCACCTACGTTAATTTTAGTAACGCGAAGTTTATCCGCATCAGGATGTTGACCACATTCAACAACTTCGCCTACTAACACACCATTAAATTTGGCTGCAGCTGGCTCAACGCCGTCAACTTCAAGGCCAGCCATAGAAAGCTGTTCCGACAGAGCTTGCGTATCAATAGCAGGATTAACCCACTCTCTTAACCACTTTTCACTAAATTTCATTTTATTGCTTCACTCTTAACGGAACTGGTTTAGGAATTTTAAGTCATTTTCAAAAAATGCACGTAAGTCGTTTACGCCGTAGCGCAGCATAGTTAGGCGCTCTACGCCCATGCCGAATGCAAAACCGGTGTATTTTTCTGGATCAATACCTACAGACTTAAGAACGTTTGGATGTACCATGCCACAGCCTAGTACCTCTAACCATTTGCCGTCTTTGCCCATCACATCTACTTCAGCTGAAGGTTCTGTAAATGGGAAAAATGATGGACGGAAACGAATTTCCATATCTTCTTCAAAAAAGTTACGCAAAAAGTCATGTAATATACCTTTAAGCTCAGTAAAACTTACATCGGTATCAACCATTAACCCTTCTACCTGATGGAACATAGGTGTATGTGTCTGATCGTAATCGTTACGATACACACGCCCAGGTGAGATGATTCGTAGCGGTGGCTGTTCCGTTTCCATGGTACGAATTTGCACGCCACTTGTTTGTGTACGCAATACTAATTTAGGATTGAAATAAAAGGTATCATGATCAGCACGCGCAGGGTGGTGTTCAGGGATATTTAAAGCATCAAAGTTATGAAAATCATCTTCAATCTCAGGACCTGATTTCACCTCGAAACCTAATTCACCAAAAAAGCTTTCAATACGCTCAATTGTACGTGTTACTGGGTGTAATCCACCTGTAGGCATCACACGCCCAGGTAAAGTAACGTCAATTGTTTCAGCGGCTAGCTTTTCTTCTAGTGCCTTGCTTGCTAAAAGCTCACGCTTGTCGTTAATTGCAGCTTGCACATCTTGCTTAGCCTGATTAATTACCTGGCCTGCTTCTTTGCGTTCTTCAGGAGCAATTTTACCCAGTGTTTTAAGTAAGCTAGTGATTTCGCCTTTTTTACCAAGGTAGTTAACCCTGATCTCTTCTAGTTGCGCGATTTCACTGGCACTGGCTACCGCCTCAAGTGCTTGCGCTAATATATTTTCTAAGTTCATTCGATACCTGATCTTTCACAGAAGGTGATTACAATTTAATTGACTAATGATAACTGAAAGCGGGGTCTAGATTCTAGACCTACTAGAGCTTTAAGGTTGATTTTATAAAGGGAATTGTTAATTTTCGCTGTGCGGCCATAGATGCATGATCTAATTTGTCTAATACATCGAGTAAAGCACGCATATCTCGACTTAGACGCGTTAGTAAAAAGCGTGCACATTCATCGCTTAACTCAAGCCCACGCATGTGTGCCCGCTTAACAAGCGCCTGCGCTTTATCATCATCACTCATTGAACGTATTTGAAAGGTGGTTCCCCAAGTTAAACGAGATTCTAAATCAGGAAGTGAGATATTTAACATATTTGGTAACAGGTCTGCTGTTACAACTAGCATTTTACCGGGTTCGTTAAAGCGATTAAAAAAGTTAAATAGTGCCTTTTCCCAGGCATCGTTGCCTGCAACTAAGTGGACATCGTCTATACACAATACATCAAGCGCTTCCAGTCCATCGAGGACCATAGGCCCAAAATTGATAACCTCTCGCATAGAAAGTAACATGTTAGAAAGGCCACGTTCTTGCGCTTTTATGCACGTAGCGTATAACAAGTGAGACTTACCCGAATCACCCAATCCACACAAGTAAGTATACTGAAATGAATTTGCCAACTCAGAAAAGCTCGCTTTTAGATGATTAACTTCTAATGAGTCCTCACCACCAAAGTACGATGCAAACGTCTCGTCATCTGGCAAAGTAACAGGCAACGCCATTTGCATTGGTTCATGACTTAGCACTATGGTTTTATCCATTGATATTCAAGGCTGTTTTTGTCAACAACGTGATAAAAAGCGCGTGGATCAACGTAATCTTTAAAAGCAGAATCAAGACCTAGCGCTTTTTTTAAATCTGTAACATCGCCTGTATGACTCAGTTTGTATTCAACAAACTCAGTCGTTTTTCGAGCAATCGTAACCTGTGTAACAACACTTAAACTCTGTAAACGTCTCTTAGCTAGTTCAACATCTACAAAATTTTCGGCCCCTTTTAAAGTTAAAATAGCTGAAGCTTGCTCGTAGTATGCATTGGGATCAATTGCATATTCACTTGCTAGCCCTCTAGCTAGTGTATCTATCATTTGACTAACAATTTGTTGTTTATCACCAACTAAACGATTTTCATCAAACAAATCATCATTTGTGAATCGCCAATCTAAAACCCAGTTATTACTGTTATTGTCTTTGTACATTTTGGCCGTAATACTTCTTTCAGCACTATACCGCTGAGACGCCTCTTCTATAGGCCCTGAGAAATTACCCCACACCTCGGGTATTCCTACTAAACGTCTGTCTTGTAAATCCAGTAATGGCACAACAACAGGTAAGCCACGTCTTCGGGCATTATCGTAAATTAATTGTTCAAGCTGTGGATAGCTCTCTTGTGTTACTAGCTCTCTTCGCCAATTATCTTCAATACCTAGCCAAATAGCGACTAACGGACGTTGTGAACCCCATAGAGGTAGACTTAATTCTTTTATAAGCGCATTAATTTTTCGTGCTTCAAATTTAACAATTAATTTTAATTGACCTTCAGTACGCTCATCGTATTCAAATTTAAGCATGTAATCAGAGATATCTTTAGTGCGCTGTTGAGCTAATGGATTTTGATCCGCCGTTTCATCACCACTTACTTTTACCAAAACATTAAGTAAAGCTTTACGGCTTGCCGCTAATCGACTATCTCTTGATTTATCATCAACTTTTAAAATATCTTGATATAGATCAGTGACTTCAACTGCTGAAACAGAAAAACAAATTAAAATGGATATTATGCTTATTAATAATCTATACACTGTATGTTAGTTCTTGGTTTTAAACTGATTTGATCCTAAATCAAAGCAAGTAACAAAGCAAAATTATATTTGTTACTGTGACATATTGATACTTATAGATTAAGCCTCTCATACACTGTTGATTTAATTGAAACTCTAAATTTATAAACAAATTCACTCAGCCAAAAAAAGAGCAGCAAAAGCCAAACCTTCTAAAAAGACATATTCTCTTCAAAGTAAAGCCAACACAAATGTATTAAGTTCTAAAAATATACTAGCTTTTATTAGCTACTGCTGAGGGAAACAGAAAACTGTTTTGTCGCGTCAGCCTCTGAAAGGCTCGCTTTCGCACAGTTTTTTATGATGTATAGGAATACAAATGCCGAGAGCACAGGATGTGCAAGAGCGACCGCTACTGAGTTCGGCATGGGGTCTTGGCTTTTTGCTAAATCACTTTTCTACAGACGTAAAAAAGCCCGACTATTGCTAGTCGGGCTTTGTACAATTTGAAGCCTGTTAATGTCGTGGTGCCCACAGCGGTGGAGAGTCACAGTGAAATGTTGCCTATCATAGGCCAGTGTATTGAATAACCAAAACACTGTTCACAAAGAGGCGCTTTGCTTAGGAGACGCTACGCTTTAGAGAAGGGAATATTGAAGATTACTTTCCTGCAGACGTAAAAAAGCCGCTTCATTTCTGAAGCGGCTTTCTACAATTTGAAGCCTGGTAATGT